>NZ_CAMLDC010000005.1 GCF_946478805.1 uncultured Fluviicola sp.
CGTGAGATTCAAAGTGACTGTCGAATCACAGCCCGCTGCATTCTGCAAGACAAAAGTCGGTGTATTCGTTGAAGCATAATACGTGGTTCCATCGATCCAGGTATAGCTATTACATGCCGTTTGAATATCCGTTCCGGTAGTTGATTGGATAGTCAAATGTAAAGTAACCGTTGAGTCACAACCCGCTGCATTTGTCAATGTAACCGTCGGTGCATTCGTCGAGGCTGTGTAGGCAACTCCGTTAATCCACGTATAGGAATTACACGCCGTATGTGTATCTATATTTGCTGATGGGTTGTTAATGGTCAAGTTTAAGTGAATCAGTGAATCACAGGTTCCGACACCAGGGATCAAATAAGTAGGTGTATTCGTCGAAGATGTATAGGTAGTTCCATGCCAGGTGTAAGAATTACAAGCAGAAACCGTTTCGATTCTATCAATCGGTGCAGCACAAAATCCCAATCTTAGAATCCTGTTTTTCGGATTCGCATTGTAACTTGTAAAATTTCCGGCAACCAGAATTTTTCCGTCAGTTTGAAGAGCCATACAGCAAACAGTACTATTATTAAATCCTTGTCCCGGATTAAACGATGTGTCAACGCTTCCATTACTGTTTAATAACACAATACCTCCCCTGGCAACACCATTGTAGGTCACAAAAATCCCCCCAACCATAATTTTACCGTTCGGTAAAAAACAAACTGCACCAACTCCAATATTTGTTCCCGATGCATCGAAAGGGGTTAATAAAGAGCCGTTGTCATTTAATTTTATGAGTCCGCGAACATTGTTTCCATTGTAGATCCAAAAACTTCCGTAAACATAGACTACACCGTTGTAAATCTGTAGATTGTAAGCGTTTCCGGTAAGACCCGTACCAGTTACGAAAGAGGCATCAAATGTACCCGTAGAGCTGATCCTGGCAATTTTTGAAGCGGGATAATTCGTAGAACCATTTTTGTAATAAGTAAAGTCTCCCACGACGGTAATTCTTCCGAAAAAATCTATGACCAAATCATGAACTACACCATCAAAACCAAGGGGTACACTAAAGGTGCCAAAACTTGCATCCATAGTTCCATTTGAGTTCAATCGCATAATATTCTGGATAGACGAATTGCCACTAAAATTGGTAAATGATCCTCCAACAACTATTTTTCCGTCAGTTTGCAGTTTTAAGGTCTTTACGTAACCCATTCCTCCACCAGGACCGGATCCAGCATTAAAGGACGCGTCCAAACTTCCGTCCGAATTCAGCCTTGCTATGCATACCCTTGATACTCCATTATAGAGATAAAAACCACCCCCGATTAATATCTTCCCGTCTGACTGAAGAATTACTTTGTTAATATTCTGGTTGGCGCCGGAACCACCGGAATTGAATGTCAAATCAGGGCTTCCGTCCGGGTTTAAACGAATAATGTAATTGGCAGTTGTTCCGTTATAGGAAGTAAAATATCCAACACAAATAATTTTACCGTCCGGTTGGATCGCCATTGATTGGACCTGGTTGTCGAATCCTGTACCAATAGTAAAAGCAGGATCGATAGCACTTGCTTGTGCAAACAGATTACAGGAGATATTGACCAGTGTTATAAGCGTCGCAAGAATTAGTTTAAGGTATAGCTTGTTTTTCATTTATAATATAATTTAGGCCCTTCAAAACTAATAAATTATCTCATTCATAATTCGGATATTTAGCATATTAACCCTGACAATGAATAATTTGATTGTGCAAAGATTTATTACAAAAAATCCGCCTTCCAATCCATAAGGATCCGAAGACGGATTTGGGCTTTGATTTGAGTTACAGCGCCCGTTCAAGCAGGGTTGGTTATTGAATTCCTTATTTGACAGTAACAACTATTTTGGAAATGTTGTCTCCGTCCCAAGTCACTTCTACGCTATCATACCATTGCTCTGTAGAACAAACATACGTTCCGTCAGCTTTGATATTCTTGATTGCTAGTCCAGCTGTTGCAGGATCACCAAGAATCGATTCTCCATTCTCCGTTGTAATATCGTATGGGTTCACTCCTTCTTTTACATAGTTATTAGCAGCTTTCAAAATACCACTACCATCTGCAAACTCTTTCAAGAACGCATTCATACGTTCGCTTACTTTCACAGTAGCTTCGTCTTTCAACGTTCCTGCATCTAATGTTGCAACTGCATCACTGTAAGATTTGATTTCAATTGTATACTTTCCATTTGCATCTACCAGATACAAGTCACTTTTATCCGGACTTGTAGTAATATCCAAGTCTCTAACGAAAGGTCCTGACACTAAGAAATCAACTTTTTCAATTTCTTTATCTCCTTCTTTCAAGGATGCAAAATAGTTGCTATTTCCCGCTTTTACATCTACCAACAAGTAAATTTTTCCTTCAGGAGCAACCAATGTTTGTTGTTCTTTCTCATTCACTAAAACAGTGCTTGCTTTAAAATCAACAGTCATTTTTTGTTCGTCAAAAGTGAATTCTGACCCTTTTTTGATTGTTACAGGTGGTTCCGCCGAACAAGATCCCAATAGTAATCCTACAACTGCAATTGGTACGATAAATAATTTCATAATTTCTCTGTGTTTGGCACAAAAGTAGCCTAACATCGACTAACGAAATCTCCCATATTGGTGTTCGGACGGGAACAATTGGCAAGTGCAGGTATTTTTCAAATAAGCGCTGAATCTTTTTAACCTAAAAACCGGAGTTAATCAAAAAGCGTATTGTAAGGGATGGAAAAAAAGACGGTTGTTCCTTCCATCGGTTTTGAATTGATTTCAAACTTAAATGCTCCTTTTCTTTTCCTGTTCAATAAGTTGATCCGTTTTTCTGTAATCTGAATTGCAACAGATTCGTGATCCTTTTTTTCACGTTCCTGATCCCCGGTGGAAAATCCTTTTCCATTATCTGTAATTCTAATTTCCAGTTCTTTTTCAGTCTTTTTATACGAAATATGCAGCTCCCCGGACTTATCCGACTCTGAAAAGCCATGTTCTATGGCATTTTCAATGAATGGCTGAATCAACATTGGAGGCAGTAATACATTATCGGATGATAATTGCTCATCAATCTCAATCGTGTAATTAAATGAATTGGTAAAACGCGATTGCTGCAAACGGATATAATCTCTTAACCAGTTCAATTCATCTGAGAGTGGAATGCTGTCTTTTGATGAATGCTGCAAAATAGCTCGCACCAAACGGGCAAATGCTGTAAGTAACTTACCGGATTCTTCGGTGTCCTTTTTAAGCATATAGGTATGAATTGCATGAAGCACATTGAAGGTGAAATGCGGATTCATCTGACTTTGCAATAAACGCTGTTCCATTTCCATGGTCGCTTTTTGTGCTTTCAAGCGGTTGTATCGAATGGTGGAGAAAGCGATCACACAAATTAAGATGACCAACAAGACGGAACCGAATAGAATGTAATTGCGGCGACTGATCTGCAAATCCTTGTACAAGTTCTCCTGTCTGAGCCGCTGATTTTCCCGGTGTTTCTTTTCCGTTTCATACTGCTCCTTCATACGGGAAACTCCATGTTGTATATCCATTCGATTATTCTGTACCTGCATTTCATTGGCCTCCTCGAAGTACTCCAAAGCCACCTCTGTTTTCCCCATGGCTTTATAGACCTTGTAGTACTCCCAAAGCAGGTTTCCTTCCTGTATGGCATAAACCGGATTGCCTTTGATTAACCGATGTCTTTCTTTCAATATCGAAAGCGCCTGATTATATTGCTTGAGTTTTGTATAACCAAGAGCCTGAATATTTCCCAACTTTACCAAGTTGAATGTGTCCTTTTGCTTTTCGTAATAAGCCTCACATTCGGTCATCATTTCCAAACCCTTGCGCACTTTTCCCGTTTCCACATATCCGTGAGAAAGATTCGCTTTGCAAGCCAGGATGACACCTTGTTGCTTGTAGGTTTCCTGTATTCTCAGCGCCTCTTCCAGATAGGGTTGAGCCTCCGCAAACAGTTTCTGTTGATTCAGCATTCCGCCCAGGTTTACCAATATAAGAGACTTCCCACTAAAATCCTTGATTTCTTCCCGCATATGAATCGAACGCAAATAATACGTTTTGGCCTCCTTGTAACGGAGTAACTGCTGCAATACAACACCGATTCTTCCCAATGTCTTCGCTACTTCAGATTTACTGTCATGTTTCTCTCTGTACTCCAGTATTTCAAGTAATAATTGGAGTTCCTTATCAAATTCTTTATAGTAGCTATAATAAAGTGTGTAAACACTTTTGTTGGTCATCAATTTGGGTCTGTCGTTCAATTTTTCGAAAATACTGTCCGACTTTTCCAAATGAGACTTCATCTTGGGCCAGTCCTTGACCAAACAATAATAATACCCATAAGCAGAATAAGCCAATCCTGTTCCTCTACTGTAGTTTATTTTCCGTGATAATCGCTGAAGACTGTCTGCATAGGTTTTGAACAGATTCTTGTCTTTTTGAGCATATCTTATTCCAATATCATAATAAAGGTTGGCTTTGAGTGTATCTTCTTTTTGGTACTGAACTTTATACAACAAACTATCCAGCGGAGGTTGACCATCAGATGAACTTGCAACAAGACAGAATAAAGCAACTGCAATAAAACGGCTAACTTTCTGCAGACCGCTTGATAATTTTTTAAAGAAATTCATTGATTCAAATTTAAATTACTGGTAGTTTGCCTTAAAATGAGCCAGTACTTCTTCTTTCTTCCGGGTGGAAACCGGAATTTCAATTCCATTCGGCAAGATTAAAAAACCTCCGTTTCGTTTGTCGAATTGGGTCACATGACGCATGTTCACCAAATAACTTTGATGCGTCCGGATGAACTGATTATTATCTATGATACTTTCGAAGTGAGCTAGTGTCTTGGAAACCATGATTTGCTTGCGATCAGTGAAGAAGAAATGCGTATATGCTCCATCCGCAAGACAATAGGTAATTTCATCGATGTCTACAATGTGCAACAAATCGGCGGTGTTCAATACGATACGCTTTGGTTCCGTGGTTTTGATTTGTTTGCGAAACACATCCAATTGCTCTAAAATCCGGTCATTCTGAATGTGTTTCTGCGCTTTCAATAAAGCAGCCGTTAAATCGGACGGATCAAAAGGTTTCAACAGATAATCCAATGCCGAAACTTGGAAAGCTTTTAGTGCAAAATCATTGTAAGCCGTAATGAAAATGGTTGGAATATATCTGGGGGCAATTGTTTGAAGGATATCGAACCCGCTTTTGTCGTGCAATTGGATATCTAGCAACAGCAAATCCGGATCAAAATCTTCTATTTCCTGTAAAGCGCTTGCAACACTATCTGCTTCCCGGACAAGCAAATCATTTATGCCGCTCAGTGATAATACCATTTTGCAATTTTCACGGGCTATTTTTTCGTCATCAATAATTAAGATCTTCATGAATGGGTAAAATGGGGACTGCAAAAATACGAAAATCCGCACGTCGGCTGACATACGGATTCCCAATCTATATTATTAAATCCTTATTGTTTCACCACCCGCTGAACACTATGTCCTTGCGAATTCTTGAAATCAAACAAGTAAACGCCCAATTGAAGATCCTTCAACGAAACTTGGTCGCCAGAAATGATGTTGGACGTTTGAATCAGTTTGCCCTGAGCATCGTGAATAGTAAGTTGAGCTTCCATTCCTTGAAAAATCACTGTCTGGAAATCAGTGGTCGGATTGGGTATAAGCTGAACCTGGAAAGCTGGGAGTTCATTTATTCCAGCAGTGTTAAAATCAATACAGTTTGTAGTGTCATTACAATCTGTTTCATTTCCTACAATTGCTGCATAGCTCCCGTTTCCAGTTGGAACGAAGGTTGCAGAAGTTGCATTGTTAATCCATTGATTATTATCACAATTGATCCATTGATAATAAATTCCACCACTTGCTGTAATAGAGTTGTCCGGATTTAAAACAGCTTGTGCTACAATTGGTGAATTAAGAATGGTTAAATTTAAGATTATCATGGAATCTGATCCATTGGATGTGACAACAGAATAATATATGGAATCTTGGCTTGAGGTGTATGTTTGTCCGTTCTGGCAAATATATGAACCACAGGAAGTTAACTCGGAATAACCAATGTCCGTAGTATGATAATTAAATCTTTCTATGTTATTCGCAGGCGAATTATTTACAGATCCAAAAGACCCTACAATGTAAAAACCTTCGGAATCGAATCCGGTTATTTCTGAAATCCAACCAAGACCGTCAACGTTAGGAGTTCGATATCCAGTAAAGTTTTGATCAATTGTTCCATTTGGGTAAAGTAACATTAAGTTGGGAGGATCAGAAGTGTTAGCGCTGGAAACAGTACCAATAAGAAGTTTTCCAGATGGCAATATTTCCATTGCCTTAACATATTGACTTGACGTGTAATTTAGTGGGTAAGAATACCCGTTAGCAACACTTCCGTTATTATTCAGGAAAACATAGCCTGGTTTGGATGAACCATTCCAAGTTGTAAATTCACCACTGACAAACAATTTCCCATTTGGGAGTTCTTTGATTAGTTCAATTATACCATTTGGTCCTGTCCCGATATTAAAACTGAAGTCGAGCGTTCCATCTTCATTAAAACATGCTAAATAGGTTGCAACTGAGGAATTGTAAGTGTTATAATCACCATAGACCAAAAAACGATTGTCAGATAATACAGTTGTTCGCGTAAATCCGTTAGTTATGTTAATCTGGTTAAATGAATTATCAATTGTTCCGTTTTCATTGATACGATTGACAAACAGGTCATTTACCTGTTGATGTGTAATCAGGTATTTATTGTTTTGAACAGGATCAATATCAAAGATTTCTGTTTCAGAAATGTTCTCTGGAATCTGAGAGGTAAAGGTAGGATCAAGATTGCCATTCAGATCCGTTCTAATAAGGGCTGTATATGGCGGACCAGTTCCATATTCTAGGGTGCCACCAATCAGAACTTTGTTAGTCGCAGTATCTACAAAAGCTGTATAGACATCTGAGAAAGGTAAATCTATAAAGGCATTGTTGCACAATCTTCCAACGCTGTCAATTTTGGCAATACTTGAAGGTACAAGGGTTCCATTATAAGCTTGAAATTCGCAAATTCTACCAAAAATCAATGCGTTTTTTTGAGGTAATGCTTTACATCCAAGCAATTCATTATTGGCTCCGCTGCTTCTATTAAACATGGTATCAATAGCTCCCGTTGCAAGGATTCGAGCAAATGAATGGATAGCATAGCTATTGTATCCATAGAATGCTCCGCCTAATAGAATACTTCCGTCTGGTTGAGCTTTAATGACATTCACCTTATCATTAAAACCACTAACAAAGTTGTTGTTGAAAGCACCTGTTGATGAGATACAGACGAAGTAAGGACTTGTAATTCCTTTATAGGTGTTGAAATTTCCTCCTACATAAATATTACCAGTAGCATCTGAACTAATCGCATAAACAGCATCTGAAAATCCACTTCCAACAATATAGTTCGGATCAAGCGTTCCATCAGGATTTAAGATACAAAAGCGATTGCATGGTATATTATTGTAACTCGTAAAGTCTCCTCCTATAGCAATTTTACCGTTGGCCAATTCATGGATTGCGAATATAAAACCATTCGGACCAGATCCAGTTGAAAAAGTTTGATCCAATGAGCCATTGCTGTTTAGACGTACCAGGTTTGTGTTGGGGAGATTATTCCAGGAGTTAAACGAACCAGCAATCATTATCTTCCCATTTCCCATTACTTTTACCCTGTTTAAAAAGTCATAATTTCCCGCAAGACCTATACCGATATTAAAAGTATTGTCTAAACCCCCGTCAGGATTCATTTTCATAAGGTGATTGGCTGGTGTTCCGCCAAAACTGCTAAATCTACCAGCTACAAGAACCTTATCGTCAGGTAAAACCTCTATATCTTCTACAACATCATTCGTTCCTTTATCATTGAAATTAGGACCCGTCCAAAACGTCTGATCTGCGTTGCCATTGCTGTCAAGTCTTGCAATTCTGCGGTATGCTGTTGATGTACCAGTGGAGGTTTCAAGAAAATCACCCCCTACAATCACTTTACCAGATGATTGTATATCCATTACTACTACACCAAGCGTCCAATTCATTTCATTGGTATTGAAATTAACTTCAAAGGTGGGATCAACACTATGATTTGCATTCAATCGAACAGCTTGTTGTCTATAATAACCATTGAAGAACTGGAATCCTCCACAAATTGTGATTTGCCCGTTTGGATGAACAAAGAAATCATTCACCCCATATTGGGTGTTACAAAATTCCTTTCCCTGATTGTAACTGAATCCTATGTCATTCGGATTAAATGTCGTATCAATAGATCCATAATTTACTTGTCCAAAAGAATCGAATACAAACAGCAGAAAAATAAACAATGAAACTTTCCTAAGAACTTGCATAAAAAGAGATTACATGACTTAAAAGTAATTGAATTTTAATCTATTTGCCGGATTTACAACTCATAAAATTTATTAATTCCTCCCTATTCCTTCATCACACTTCTTATAATATTTACTGTTTCACTACCCGCTGAATACTATGTCCTTGTGAGTTTTTGAAATCAAACAAATAAACTCCTCTTTCAAAATTCTGAAGCGAAACAGTTCCATTATTTTGAATTCGGTCTTTCAGTACCACTTTTCCTTGAAGATCATAAACGATCAATTCGGCAGCCGAACCTGAGAAACTGATGTGAATCTGATCATTGGTTGGATTGGGGTAGATCTCGAACAAGTCCTTTCCGAGATCTGTTAATCCCGCTGTACTAACATGTCCGTTATTGAAGTAAATTGCTTCGGTCACCGTGAAGTATTCTCCCAACGATTTATTCGGACAGAACACACTCAATTGTACCCAATAAACTCCGTTTCCATTGTTCAGCACATAACTTGTCGTGTCGAAGTTCGATCCGTTAGAATCCACGATATTCCAAATCACGTTTACCGTATTTCCATTTGCCCAAATCGAATCAATGTAAGCGGTATCAATTCCAGCGTAATAAATATTGCAGTTGGTCATAGTAACTCCCAGTGAATCCTGGGCAAGTGAATCGACAAATGGGTTATTGAAGACGTAGTTTGAATCGACTGGGATGACAAGCGTTGTAGAAAGCGTATCCCCGCAATAATCTGTTACATGTAAGTCATGCATTCCCGGACATAGATTCATTATCAGGCTGTATCCATTGGAAGTCAGCATTTGTGAACCATTATCAAGATCCAGCTCGAAAGGAGCGTTTTCAGAAACAGTGACAGCAAGCTGACCAATACATGAGTTTGCATCGGAAGGTGAAGCGAAAGCAGAAATTGTTATCGGTTGATTCGAATAAACCGCAAGATCCAGCGTAATAATAGAATCACATCCGCCAACGCTTACCAGAGTGTCCGAATACTGCCCGGAAGTGGTATATGTTACACCCGTCTGTGCCCAATAGTAATCATTACAACTCGTGACCGGTAAAAGTTCACTAGACGGATAACAATCCAGAAGTCGTGCAATCCTGTTTCTATTAATTCCATTGTAAGTGGTAAAATTTCCACTCATTATAATTCTTCCATCCGATTGAACTGCTAAATTAGTAACGGTCGTGTTTGTTCCTGATCCAGGATTAAATGTTGTATCAAGAGTTCCGTCTGCATTCAATCGTGCAATATTTTTCCTCGCAACTCCATTGATGTTTGAAAACAATCCTCCTATAACAATCCGGCCATTTGGCTGAATTAATAGGGCATTAACTGTATTCATGGATCCGGTAAATGTGAGTATATTGAATCCCGGGTCCATCGTTCCATCCGCATTCAGGCGAACAATTGCTCTGCCTGAATTCCCATTAAATGATGTAAAAGATCCTCCTAACAAGATTTTTCCATTTGGTTGCAATGCTGCAGTATACAAAGTGGTGTTGGGACCTGATCCGCTATTAAAGGAGGCATCGGGTGTACCATCTTCGTTGAGCCTGACAATTTTGTTATATGAGGCGCCATTGTAGGAGGTGAAGTTTCCCACAGCCAATATTTTACCATCCGGCTGCAGGATGATTTTATCCAAATAATCATTAAATCCACTTCCGATATTAAAGCTCATATCCAGAGATCCGTCCGGATTTAAGCGTGCTATTCCAGGTCTCTGAACATTGTTGATTGAAAAGAACTCTCCTCCCAATAATATCTTGCCGTCTGATTGTACCTTAATAGTAGTAACAGCACCATCTGCACCCGTTCCTGCATCAAATGACTGGTCGATGGAACCATCTGAATTTAAACGGATTACCCGATTTATAAGTGTATCATTGAACGATGTGAAGTTACCCCCCAACAAAATCTTTCCGTCTGCCTGGATATAGCTTGCAGAAACATTCAAAAATGCCCCAGTCCCTATCTCGAAAGTGGAATCCAGATTACCATCTTGCGGATTGAGTCTTGCAATACTTGTACGATAAGCATTATTTATACTGTAGAAAATTCCACCCACAACCAATTTACCATCCGTTTGTAAGTTAATCGTATGAACCACATTTGTAGCCCCCGTACCGGAATTAAATACATCATCCAAAGAACCGTCTTCATTGACTTTGACGATTTTGTTGAACGGTACATCGTTCACAGTCGAAAAACTTCCTCCTAAAACAATTTTCCCACCAGGTATTATATTGACAGCATAAATAAATGTATTGGCAGGCAAGCTGACGTTAAACGTACTGTCAATAATGCCATCCGTTTCAAATCGTACGATGCCATTATGGATCGAATCATTTACAGTGTTGAAATAACCTCCTGCGAGTATTTTCCCATCCGATTGGCACTGAATCGTCCAAACGTCGTTCTGGTTGATTCCTGTACCCGGGTCAAAATTGTTGTCTCTTGTTCCGTCAGTATTCAACCGGGCAATTCTATTAATCGCAAAACCATCCAAATCGGTAAAGTTTCCCCCGATTAGAATTTTTCCATCTGCCTGCAGGTTCATGGATTGCACAAAATAATCAACCCCACTACCCGGATTGAAACTCAAATCTACAGATCCATCACCGTTCAATCGCGCAATATCATTCACCGAAGTATAATTTACTGTCGAAAAATTTCCACCAATCAGAATTTTTCCATCCGGTTGAACGGCGGTTGTGTAAACAGTTCCAAAAACACCATTTCCTGCATAAAAACTTTGATCAATCGAACCATTACTATTCAATCGGGCAATTTTTTTTCTGACATCAATATTAACCTCCATAAATTCCCCACCTACGATGATTTTTCCGTCGGGCTGTAAACTGATAGTCAAAATGTCCCCATCCGTGTTATTCATTACGGACTCTAGTGTTCCATCCGGATTGATCCTTATGATTTGACTATCAGAACTCGCATTCTCATTTATTGCCATAATGATCTTCCCGTCCGGTTGAATTACGGATGCTCTGGCGGTATAATTGCTTGTCCCAACAGCGGAATAATTAGTATTGAAACTTGAGTCCAGAGTCCCGTTTGGATTCAATCGGGCAATATTTGTTCTGGGAACTCCATTAACCGCAGTAAAGTTGCCTCCAATGACAATTTTTCCATCTGGCTGCACACAACTTGTATAAACAATACCGCTCACCAGACTCCCCCGATTGATCCCTGTATCATTGGGATTAAATGAAAAATCGTTACTCCCGGGCTGTGCAAAACTTAAGCTTGATAGAATGGTTGAAAAAAAGATTGTTGCGATTAAACGATTCATACGGTTAAATTGATTGCACAAAAATACAAAAATCCGCTCACCAAGCGATGAACGGATTTTCACTATAAATTATTTATTGTCTTAAGCCTCCACGTGCATGTAGCTCTCCACACTCGGACAAGAACATACTAAGTTTCTGTCTCCATAAGCATTGTCTACACGGCGTACAGGAACCCAGTATTTCCAATCTTTCAAGTAGGCAACCGGGTAAGCTGCTTCTTGCGGAGAATATGGGTAATTCCATTCTTGATTGATGATACAATCTGCTGTATGCGGAGCGTTCTTCAATAAGTTGTTTTCTTTATCGGATTTTCCGTTCTCGATATCCGCAATTTCCTGGCGGATCTTGATCATCGCTTCGATGAAACGATCCAATTCTTCCTTGTCTTCCGATTCGGTCGGTTCCACCATCAAGGTTCCCGCTACCGGGAAAGATACTGTTGGTGCATGGAAATTGAAGTCGATCAGGCGTTTTGCCATGTCTGCTACTTCCACGTCTGCTGTTTTCTTGAAATCACGGCAATCCAGGATCATTTCGTGAGCTACCGTACCGTTTTTACCGGTGTACAACACATCGTAATGACCTTTCAATTTCGCTGCAATGTAATTCGCATTCAAAATTGCCGCTTCTGTAGATTCACGCAATCCTTGTGCTCCCAGCATTTTGATGTATCCGTAAGAGATCAACAAAATCAAAGCACTTCCGTAAGGTGCCGCAGAAACTGCATGAATCGGTGTGCTTCCTCCTGCTGCAACAACCGGGTTACTTGGCAAGAAAGGGGCTAAATGCGCTGCTACTCCGATTGGTCCCATTCCAGGTCCACCACCTCCGTGAGGAATAGCGAATGTTTTGTGTAAGTTCAAGTGACAAACGTCTGCTCCGATGTTTCCCGGATTGGTTAACCCAACTTGTGCATTCATGTTTGCACCATCCATGTACACTTGTCCACCATTCTCATGAATGATTGACGTAATCTCACGGATTCCTTCTTCGTAAACTCCATGAGTAGACGGATAAGTGACCATCAGACCTGCCAATTCGTTCCCGATCTGGTTCGCTACTGTTCTTAATTCTTCTATATTGATGTTTCCATTTTCGTCACAACCTGTTACAACCACTTCCATTCCTGCCATTACTGCAGAAGCCGGGTTTGTTCCATGCGCCGATGATGGAATAATCATTTTTTTGCGTTGCATATCTCCACGGCTTTCATGGTATGCTTTGATTACCATCAATCCGGCGTATTCTCCTTGAGCACCTGAATTCGGTTGTAAAGACATCGCTGCAAATCCAGTTGATTCACACAAATCTTTTTCCAACTGACGGAACATTGCGTGATAACCGGCAGCCTGCTCAACCGGAGCAAACGGGTGCATGTTTGCAAACTGGGGATTCGTAATCGGAATCAGCTCGGAAGCTGCATTCAATTTCATGGTACAAGATCCCAAAGGAATCATGGAATGTACCAAGGACAAATCTTTATTCTCCAAACGTTTCAGGTAACGCATCATTTTGGATTCAGAATGATGTTTGTTGAACGTTGC
Source organism: uncultured Fluviicola sp. (assembly GCF_946478805.1). The sequence continues at coordinate 13,294 of NZ_CAMLDC010000005.1, forward strand.
ATGTGTAAATACTCCGTCTGTACGCAAAACTGAAGAAGCTAAAGTAGATGACTCAGCTTTGTTGGCACCGAAGATTGACAAGATCGTAGCAACATCTTCCATCGTGTGTGGTTCGCCGAAACTGATTGTCAATTCAGACCCATTGATGATGCGGAAGTTCATTCCCTTCGCTTCAGCTGCCGCTTTGATTTTCGCTGTATCTACTCCTTTTACCCAAACCGTGTCAAAAAATGAATCAGAGCCTACTTGAATTCCTGCTGCTTTCAATCCATTTGCTGTTGCAGAAGCCAACCCGTTTACATGGTTCGCAATCTCTTTCATTCCGTCCGGACCGTGATATACCGCATACATGGAAGCCATTACTGCCAGCAATGCCTGCGCTGTACAAATATTCGATGTTGCTTTATCTCTTTTAATGTGCTGCTCACGTGTTTGCAATGCCATACGCAATGCCATGTTGTCGTCTGCATCTTTCGATACACCAATGATACGACCTGGAATAGTGCGTTTGTAATCCTCTTTTGTTGCGAAAAATGCTGCGTGAGGACCACCATAACCCATCGGAACTCCGAAACGTTGTGACGTACCGAAAACTACATCCGCTCCAAGTGACCCCGGTGATTTCAAGACAACCAATGAAAGGATATCCGCAGCAACTGCCGTTTTCAATCCATTATTGCGACCGATAAATCCGGTAACGTCCGTAATATTTCCGTAAACATCCGGATATTGAATAATCGCTCCGAAATAGGTGCCATCATTTGTGAAAGTTGTTTCATCACCTTCAACCAATTCAATTCCTAAATTGATCGCTCTTCCGAGAACAACATCTTTTGTTTGAGGGAATGCATTTTTGGAAATGAAAAATTTATTTACACCGTCTTTCACCTCTTGTCGGGAACGCGAATTCCAGAACATGATCATTGCTTCCGAAGCAGCCGTTCCTTCATCCAAAAGAGATGCATTAGCGATTTCCATTCCCGTCAATTCCAAAACCATTGTCTGGAAATTAAGCAAGGCCTCCAAACGACCCTGAGAAATCTCAGCCTGGTAAGGAGTATAAGCAGTATACCATCCCGGATTCTCCAGTACGTTACGCAAAATAACAGAAGGAACAATTGTTTCATTGTATCCTAAACCGATAAAAGACTTGTATACTTTATTTTGAGCACCTAAAGCTGTAATGTGCTGCAAGTATTCTTGCTCGCTCATTGCAGCATCAATCCTCAGCTCTCCGGATAACCGGATGTGTGAAGGAATTGTTTTATCTACTAATTCTTGAATTGATTTAACTCCAATAGCAGCTAACATCTCAGATTTCTCAGCTGAATCAGGTCCAATGTGACGGGATGAAAATGCACTCATAAAATTTCACTCTTTTTTTGAAACTTACCTTTACTGGTAAGCAGGTGCAAAGATAGCGATTTTCACGTTCTATTATTTCGATTTAGCTGGAATATTTGTTAAGTCAAATCGGAAGTTTTCAATAGACCTGCAAGAATGGAATTCAAACGGATGACCCGGCTGAAATTAAGACAAAAGCGATCGTGGCTTCTTACTTGCAACTTGCTTTTCGCTCCATCATTTCCGGACCGCTCATCAACTCGAATTCCTTGCACTTAGCCTTCTTCGTTTTGATCAGTTCTTTGATTTCTTTTTGACCGCTGACCGTGAGTTTTTTTGTTCGTAATTGGTCGTATTTATTTGTCAACTCATCGCTTGCACGGATACAATCACAAATTGAATCTTCACTGCAAGAAGAAAGAATAAGGGAAGAAAGTGTGAGAATTGTGAAAATCGGGAGTTTCATAATGTGTTTATTAAATTGGATTCCTGTTAAATATCCTTTGCCGAACGCATCAAATTATGAAGGAATGATTTACTTTGTTAATTGCAAACAAATGTAACCCATGCAAACAAAACTTCCAAAAGTAGGAACCACGATCTTTTCAACCATGAGCCAGATGGCAAATGAATACCATGCCATCAATCTTTCTCAAGGTTTCCCGAATTTTCCAATTGATCCATTGATTGAGGAACTTTTGGCAAAGAATAGCAAGGATAATGTCCATCAATACGCCCCGATGGCCGGTTTGCCGTCGTTATTGGATGGGATTGCCGGGATGGTACATCGCGTCTATAACCGGGAAATCAATCCGGCAACTGAAATCCTGATTACTGCCGGAGCAACGCAAGGTATTTTTGCAGCACTTCAGGCTTTGGTTCATTTTGGCGATGAAGTGGTTATTTTAGATCCTGCGTATGATTGCTACGGTCCGGCTGTCCATTTGGCCGGTGGAAAAGCGATCCATATTCCCATGCGGGAGGATTTTACAATTGATTGGCGGGAATTGAGACAAACGGTCAATCAAAAAACACGGGTTCTGATCATCAATAATCCACATAATCCATCTGGAAAAATGATGGATGAATCGGACTATGACGCCTTGGTTCAGGTAATGACAGACCATCCCAACCTGATTCTTTGTTCTGATGAGGTATACGAATTCATCACTTTTGAAAAGACGCACTTTTCCGCACATAACAATGAAATTTTGCGAAACAGGAGTGTAATTGTTTCTTCCTTTGGCAAAACATTTCATTTGACCGGTTGGAAAGTAGGTTACATTATTGCTCCCGAAAACATTCTGAAAGAAATTAAAAAAGTGCATCAGTTCATGGTGTTCTCAGTAAATAGCGTGGCTCAAAAAACCCTGGCGGATTATATCTCCACCACCGATGTCACTACCTTGGGGAAATTCTACCAGGACAAGCGCGACCAATTCAAACAATTGATGTCAAAAAGCAAGTTTGAATTTTTGCCAAGTGAAGGAACTTATTTCCAAACAGTGAGATACCGGGAAATTTCCGATCTGCCTGATGTTCAATTTTGCGAATGGATGGTGAAGGAAGTTGGTGTGGCTGCAATTCCACTTTCTGTCTTCTATGAAGAGTTGAATGATTATCATACAATTCGTTTCTGTTTTGCAAAAACTGACGAAACATTAATTCAAGCCGCAGAAAGACTATGCAAGATTTAAGTATCACATTTGTTCAGGCAGACCAGATCTGGGAAGACAAGGCAGCCAATTTGGAGCATTATGCATTGTTATTGAAATCCGTTGACAAGACAGACCTGATTCTTTTCCCCGAAATGTTCCAAACCGGATTCTCCATGAATGTAAGTCAATTGGCAGAAAAAATGGAGGACAGTCCAAGCATTTCCTGGCTAAGACAAGTCGCTAAGGAAAAAAATGCAGCATGTTATACTTCATTGATTATAGAGGAGAACGGAAATTACTATAACCGTGGGGTGTTTATAGAGCCGAATGGAACCATTACTTCTTACGATAAACGCAAATTATTTGGAATGGCTGAAGAGTCCGTTCACTTCACTGCGGGAGTAAAAGAAGTCATTGTTGAGTATCTCGGATGGAAAATCAATTTACAGATTTGTTATGATTTGCGTTTCCCTGAAAACATTCGCAACGGAGAAGTTGATGGCTTACCGATTTATGATCTCCTTTTGTACATTGCAAACTGGCCGGAGAGAAGAATACATCATTGGTCCACACTTCTTCCGGCAAGAGCCATTGAAAACCAATGTTATGTAGCCGGGTTGAATCGGGTCGGCAGAGATAATACCGGGTTGACTTATACAGGTCAGAGCAAATTAATCAACCTTCTTGGAGAAGAAATTTCCAACCTTTCTGATTCCGAAAACGTCATTAGCTATAGTATTAGTTATGAAGAACAAAGGCAATTGCGAGATAAATTACCTTTTTTGAGGGACAGCAATTACCGTTCATTTCATAATTAGTACCGTTTAATAAATAAACTGACCTTTTGTGGGTCAAATAATTAAATTTAGAACTTAGTAAATTAAAGAAACATGAAAAAACACATTACTTTGTTATCGGGATTGTTGCTGGTTTCAGGTGCATTTGCTCAAAATGCCAGACCGGTTGCATCACCTCGTATAGCTCAAAAAATTAGTACTGAAAACCGTAAACCGGTTCAAAGCGCTTCAACTCCGAAAGCTTTAGGTACAGTTCTATGGTCAAGCGACTTCTCGAATCCTGGTGATTGGAATATCGATAATGACGGACAAACAGGAGGTAATTTTGGTTGGAACATCAACGCAACGAAAGAGGGTTGGGCAAACAACACGACTCAAGGAATCATTAACTCTACTTCACATGGTAATTTCGCTGAATTAGGAAATGGAAATCCTACGTTAACTCCTCCAACTCAAGCATTGAATGTTGATTACTATTTAACTTCAGTTACTCCGGTTGATATTACATCTCAACCAAACCTTGTTTTATCATTCGTACAAAATGGTGCATTATTCAATGACTTACAAGAATTCCAAATTTCTGTAAACGGTGGTACTAACTGGATTACTGTAGGTGATAATACAGATAAAGGAACTTTCTCTGTCGCTGGTGGCGATCCTTACGCTAATCCAACACAGGAATCTATTAACATCAGTTCATTTATTCCGGGAGGATCTACTTCACTTTTGGTTCGTTTCCATTGGACAACACGTTTCCCTACTTCAACAAGTGCTAATGTATGGGTCACTTACGGATGGAACATTGACGATGTAGCAATTACTACTCCTGCTGATTATGACTTGGCAATTACAAGTGATGATTGGGGTAGTGCAGGATTAGGATATTTCAAAATTCCTACAACGCAAATCGCTCCAATCGATTATTCTTTGAATGTTAAAAACGATGGTGCTTTATCTATGACAAATGTAGTATACGGTGTTGGTATTACTGGTGCCGGAACTTTTGCTGGAACAAGTGCTCCTGTAACTATTGCTGCCGGTGCAGATGACAGTTTGGCTTTGACCACACAATTCACACCTGCTACAGTTGGTACTTATAATGTTGCAAGAATGTTGACAGCTACAGATGCAGATGATGTTCCTACAAATAACGTATTAAGCAACTTCTCTTTTGATGTAACAAATTACATCTATGCCAGAGATAACGGTGTTACTAACGGATACACGGATAACGCAACAGATCCTTTCGAAGTTGGAAACTTATTTGATATCTGGACTGCTCAAACAGTAAAGGGTATTGACGTAAAATTCGCAACTGGTACACCAGTCGGATCTGAAGTTTATGTGAAAATTTATAAATCTGATGTATCAGGAATCGTTTGGGTTGGAGAATCTCCGTCTGTTACATTGACAGCTGGTCAAATCAATACAAACTTGACAATTTACTTGGGAACTCCAATTGCATTGGAAGCAGGTACTACTTATTTTGTAATGGCTGCAACATATTCTCCAAATGTAAAAGTTGCAAATGCCGGTACTTCGGTTCCTCAAACATCATTCTTCGTAGACGGGGACGATATCACTGTTCAGGCAAACAGATTTTACACAACAGAAACGCCTTGGGTTCGTTTGAACTTCGATCCTACATTAAGTCTTACTGAGTTGACTTCTGCAACTGACGTAACGGTTTACCCTAACCCATTCGTTGGTACAACAGAAATTAAATTCAACTTGAAAGCTGATGCACAAGTTTCAGTAGTGATTACTGATGTTGCTGGTCGTACAGTTGCAACAGTTCCTGCTACTAACATGAATGGTGGTGAACAATCAATTTCTATCGACGGAACAAATTTCGTAGCTGGTATTTACAACTACACATTAACTGTTGGTAACGAAACTATCACAAAACGTATCGTTAAGAAATAATTCTTACTATATAAAGTGGAAATGGGGGCTTCGGTCCCCATTTTTTTATTTGCACAAGTATGGCTTTTGAATGGGGGTTGTTCGGTTTATTCCTGGTTTGCTTCTTAGCTTCCACGATCATCCCGTTTCCTTCCGAAGCAACACTCCTGTTCTTTTTGAATTCGGAAAGCTATTCACCACTTTCCATTTTAGTGGTTGCAAGTCTGGGGAATTGCCTGGGCGGATGTACCAATTACTTGTTGGGTTATTACGGCAGAAAAATACTCGGCAAGAAACAATTTTTAAAAAGTGAATTGTTTGTCCAACGATATGGTTCCTGGACAGCATTATTCTCCTGGCTTCCGATTATTGGAGATCCCATTCTAATTGTACTGGGTGTTTACCGTGTATCTTTTTGGAAAACAATGACTTTGATGAGTTTGGGCAAGGTTGTCCGGTATCTTATTGTCTTTTGGACCTATTTCTATTTCGCATTCATTTAATTGCGAATTCACGCGCCAAACGATCTGTCTCCACATAATCTTCATAACTCGGATTCAAAATAAACGGAGTCTTTGTCATCACTTCCTCATTGATCCGGGCAATATCCAAAAACCCGATTTTTTCTTCTAAAAAAAGCTGCACTGAAATCTCATTTGCAGCATTCAACGCACATGCTGCTGTTCCTCCATTCTCCAAAGCATTATATGCCAATTGTAAATTCCGGAAAGTTTCCATATCTGCTTTTTCAAAAGTCAATTGCGGATAATCCAAAAAGTTGAAGCGGGGAAATTCTGTTTTCAACCTATCCGGATAAGTCAACGCAAACTGGATCGGTAACTTCATATCAGGAAGTCCCATTTGAGCTTTTATACAACCATCCTGGAACTGAACCAATGAATGAACGATTGACTGCGGATGAACGATCACATCAATCTGTTCCGCCTTTAAGCCAAACAGCCATTTTGCCTCGATAACTTCCAAACCTTTGTTCATCATGGAAGCAGAATCAATAGTAATCTTGGCACCCATAGACCAATTCGGATGTTTCAGGGCCTGAGCTGGACTTACTGATTTCAATGCATCTGCTTTCCATCCGCGGAATGGTCCACCGGATGCTGTCAGGTAAATCCTTTCGATCGGGTTGTGAAATTCACCTACCAGACATTGGAAAATTGCAGAATGTTCCGAGTCCACCGGATAAATATTGATTCCCTTGGCGCGTGCTCTCGCTGTCACCAATTCCCCAGCTACTACCAGTGTTTCCTTATTCGCCAATGCAATATCCTTTCCCGCTTCAATAGCAGCCAATGTAGGCTTCAATCCGGCATAACCAACCAAAGCTGTCAATACGATATCCACTTCATGAAATTCAACCACTTGACAAAGCGCCTGACTTCCGGCATAAACATGGATATCTTCCGAAAAAAGTGCATCTTTCACTTCCTGGTACTTTTCTTCGTCGGCGATCACAACCGCATTTGGTTGAAACAGTTTTGCCTGTTCAATCAACAATTTCGAATTTGATTGAGCGGTAATCACCTGCAAGTCGAATTTCTCCGGATAAGCCCGGATAACTTCCAAAGCCTGTGTCCCGATTGAACCGGTAGAACCAAGAATAGCAACACCTTTCTTCTGCATTTGACAAAAATACCTTTTTTATGTAGATTTGAGCTGTAACCAATCCTACATTTCAACTTATTGAACACAAGCCTAAAACAATTACCTTATGAAAAAACTGCTTCTATTATTGTTATTATTTCCATGCACTTCATTTGCCTGGATCGGTCAAGATTCGGAAGATTTTGTGCTGAGTTACCTCCGGTGGGGAGCGAAATACGAATTGGGGTATGATTACCAACAAAATATGTTCTACGGGGCAAATACCAAGACCATGAAGCAAAATAAGGTGAAGGTTGTAAAATCATTCTCTGTAAATAAGCATGGTAGCAAAAAGGTTTGGTACGAGCGCACTTTCGATTTGTCAGGAAGACTCATTCAGATGAAAACTGATTATAATACTGTTAATTACAAATTCACCGATACGCTATTGAGTGAAATCCAGCGCATCACAAAGAATCACACCTTCAATACCAGAATCGGGTATGATTCTCAATCCAGAATTATAACCATCCGATCTTTTAAAGACGAGAAGCTAAATGCAGAAACCAGGTATGTTTATTTCAGTGGTGATCTGACTTCCCTGGTGGAAAAGAAAACCTACGGAAAGAAAGAAAAGATTTACAGGTTGGAAACCGATTATGACGACCTATTGAAAAAAGCGACAGAATCCCGATATGTAATTAACGGGGAATTGAAAAAACGCTGGATCTACCGTTGTGACGAAAAAGGAAAAATCCAGGAGTCCAAATCAGATGAAGTAACTCAATGTCAATACTACGGCTCAAATAATGACGGATCCTATACCAATTATACCAGAACCATCGAAAATGGAAAAGATTATTTGCAGGAAATTACCTTTGATAAGGACTCTGTGATGACGGGTTACAAGCGTTTTTTACATGATTCCATTTTAGTAAATCACAATACTTATTCAAAAGAAAAGGATGTGTATGAAGCCTATAGGAAAAATGGAAAAAGATCCTATAAACTAATCCGGGAAAAAGATAAAAACGGGAATACTATCCGACATATCGATTGCTATAAGCCAAGGGATAAGGCCATAATCACGACCTCTTTCATTTATTCAGAAAGCAACCTGATTCAGGAAGTTACGTATCAAAGCGGAAGGAAAGTACAGTTCGAGTATACATATTTGTAGCCGGAACATTACTTTTGCAGTATGAAATACCGGATTTTATCTGACGAAGAACTTCAACACCTTGAAGGAGACTTGAAGGCATTCCTGATTATTAATGGCATTCATGGTGAGGAGTGGGCAAAACTGAACCTGGAGGATCCCCAAAAAGCGTTGGAATTAGTGGAGTTATTTTCTGATCAGGTGCTGCAAACCGTTTATGAAAAAGTCCGGTTTTTGGAACACCGCACACCCGATTCATGCATTGTATTCCATTTCCTGGAAAACGAACAGGAATTAATCGCCATTCAGAAAAAAAGCGAGACTTCAATTGACTTATCAACTGTTGAAGGAATCCATGAAGCACTAACCAAAACACCCACCGGGCTTTCCTTTTTTACAAGCAAAAAGAATTACAACGATTCCCGCGAGATGGAAATTCATCAATTAATTGAACAAGGAGCTGTGCTGTCCGATCAATCTTTTTGGAATTCTTTGAAGGAAATTCTGTAGAATCGTTACAAATACTAGGAAGGCATAAGTAAATTGCACAGTCAAATTGGGTAATCACTCACTCAGAATTTGCTTAAATACAATCTCAAAAAAAAGCGTTTGGTACTCTATAGAGAAATCTTAGTTTTACCTAGACCGCTGATTTTTAATTATGAGGATTCGTTTTACTTACTTACTATTCGGACTGTTTTTCTTCGTCCTTTCTGCTTGTTCAAACTCGAACATAGATGAATGTCTTGTGAAGAAATGGACACTTGTGAAGGTCGATGGTTTCGGTCCGGACAAGGACAAGATCTTAGGCATCGACAACATCTATTTTGATTTGAGGGACGACGAAACGTTCAAAGGTCGTTGGTATGACCAAAACAACATGACTGATTTCATCGATCTGGAAGGAAAATGGTTAAGTACCCAATACGAAGACAAAATTGACTTATTCTTATTTTATGGTCCCAACCAAAAGAAGTCTATTATTTTCAACATCTCAAAAGTGGAAGGAAATGATATGACGATGCGCATTTCTGAAATTGACCATTTCTTTAAAGCGAAATAAATAGTTAAACCAATAACCAATGAGAGGGGCTTAGGCCCCTTTTTTATTGCCCGTACTTTTGAAACTTAAGCGTAAAGCTAGAGAGATGCATTATATTTGTCACTATGGAACTTATAAAGGCATTAGAAAACCGTTTTGGAGCACATCGTGTAAAATCCATTCAAAATCCTTTACATACTGATCAGGAACTGATTGTTCTGCTATTAGAATTGGAAGTTCCTGTAACGATTGTCATGACTGCTTCTCTTTCGGAATACAAAATGCCGGTTTTGGACAAATGGATAGGAAGAGAATTCAATGAGATTTACTTCTGTTTGCCAACCTATTGGGACTTTGAAGATCATACAAACCCTAATTTTTCCTGGATCTATACTTGGCTTTATAAACTGGAGCGATTTGTAAGAGACCGAAATACCTGGTACGGACCAGGTCATACCATCCCGACCGGCAATCCGGAAGTTCCAATTTCGGAATCCATGCCACAAGAATATTTCATCTTCCTGGATCCGATTTTACTTCAACGGGAATTAGAACCCGTAAAAATTCAAGGGAAAACGATTCAATTCCTAGGCATCGTTCCGATTTTTGGAGACGAGTTGGATTTCAAAATGGGGAAAGGCACACAAAAATTTGTACGCCGTTTTATTCAACGGAACTGTGATGAAAAGCTCGACAATTACAGAAAATCCGTATTGGACAGCAGGTTGCGCTTCTTCTAGATTTTTTAGAATCAATTTTAGGGAATGCTGTTAGCTAAATTGCTAAATATCATCAGTTTTTTGCAAAGAATGCTTGTGCCGACTCTACATCCTTTTTAGCATTCCCAATCCAGATATGATCATCGTAAATTGTGAATGGCCGTTTCAGAAAGGTATATTCCTCCAGCATGTATTTGCGGTAATCCGCTTCCGTCAGATTCATTTCGTGTAATCCCTGAGACCGGAATTTCATCGCTCTTTTCGAGAACATTCCTTCATAGGAACCTACTTTTTCCTTCAGCCAATCCAAGGTTTTTGCATCGATATTTGTCTGTTTGATATCAATTAGCTCCACATCATTCGGAAGGTTCAAAGCCTTCATGATTTTTTGGCAGGTATCACAAGAGCTCAAGTAGTAAAATCTTCTCATCGGATTCGCTGTTAACGGTTTTGCATGTATTCGTTGTTTCTCTTACGGTCTTCCGGTGTGCCGGTATTACAACCATTTGATTTTTTAGTGAAGTGATGGATCCAACGAATTTGGAATTGGATCGGCCAGTAATTACTTGAAAACCATTGAATGGTTGGTCGCGCCTTATTCGGTTCGTAAATCCCAATAGCCGGAACGATGAATCCCAAGGTCAGATAGTCTCCTCTGCGAATCGTTCTTGTAAAACCTAAGTGTAAGTGGAATTGAGCCATGAAATCCTGCTGGAACTTCACAGGAGCAATTGTCGGTACATAAGGCGTTTTTGGTGCAGGAAGTGCATTGAACAGGAAATTAAATCCAAGACCTGTTTCCAAATGCCAGCCATCTGCAATTTTGGTGAAACGATCGATTGTCACACGAGCAGTAAGGTATCCATTGTAGAATGAACCCGTACTTTCATCAAAAGAAGAAGCTCCCGAAGATGGATCGTACAATTCGAAGCGCGTGTGCTCACTCCCACCAATATAGTTGAACCCCAATCCCCAATCCAAACGGTGAAAAAGGTTCGCTCCAATCCATTTGACCTCTCCTTTATCTCCTCGTCTCTTGTACCAGGAAGCTAAAATCTTAGAGGATTTCAGGCGGTAATGTGCCGCGCCGATCTCGATAAATCCCCCTGGTTTTCCAATCGGGTCAACTGTGGTTGTAACGGGGCGACCATTGACATCGGTACCCGAATACTCCGTAACATGCGGATTGGTGAAGGTATAATTCGGTCCTATTGAAATTTGAATTCCGTCTTTTGTCAACTGGCGGTAATCCCTGGCGCCACCAAAAAAATCTTTTCGGCTATGCCCCTTCAAGTTCCTGGATTGGCCAAAAGAGAATCCGGTAACCGCAATCAACAAAATACAAACGACAAATTTCATGGTCTAATTTTAGTTAAATATCTAAAGTTTTCGGATTCGTTACGAAATAAGTTCCAACATTTTATCCATAACGAACGGTTCGTCCCATTTTTCATGGATGTTTTCGATTTTCAGGATTTGCTGCATCAAGGCATCTTGCTTTCTTCCGTTCTTCAATGCATCACTGTAACGCGTATTACTGAAAGTAACCTGTGAATAAAGCGGAGTCCACTTATCCGGGTGCAATCGGGAGAATTTACCTTCTATCTTCTTTTGTAGTAAGAATTCAGGATCTGCTGTTTTATCGCGCATTTCCACGTAATTATCCAACGCTAAATCCAAAATGGCATTTGCGTCCGGAACCCGTTGATCCGAAAACCGGTTTAGTAATCCATTCCAATCGCCGTTGCTTTGATCATACATTTCATTGAAAACCGTACAATCTTCGAATCCGCAGTTCATTCCTTGTCCGTAGAACGGAACAATTGCATGTGCCGCATCACCCAGCAAAACAATCTTATCCTGGTAATTCCAAGGTTCACAACGAACCATGATCAGTGAACTGGTCGGATTTTCGAAATAATCATCCAATAAGGTCGGCATCATCGAAACAGCATCGGGGAAAGTCTTATCAAAAAACGCAGCTACTTGCTCACGTGTCTGAAGCGTTGCAAATGAAGTTTCCCCTTCCATCGGGAAGAACAAAGTACAGGTAAAACTTCCATCCAGGTTCGCCAGTGCAATCATCATGAATTCGCCTCTTGGCCAGATATGCAGGCAATTCTTATCCAATTGATGACTTCCATCTTCATTAGCCGGAATCACCAACTCTTTGTATCCATGATCCAGGTATTTCTGAGAATAATCAAAGGTCATCGATTTCTGCATCCGCATACGCACCGCCGAGTAGGCTCCATCTGTCGCAAAAATTTTGTCTGCTGAGAATTCTTCTACCTCATTTGTCCGTTCGTTCTTAAATGAAAGCGCATTTGTTTTCAAATTGACGTCCAAACATTTACGATCGAAAAAGTATTCGATATTGGGATAATTATCCGCCAGGTTCATGAGCTTTTGATTCAATCCGCCACGGGAAACAGAGTAAATTGCTTCGTTATTCACCCCGTATGGCTGATAAGTCAAAGTTCCGTCCAATGCATGCATACATCGGTTATACATCGGGATGGCAATTTTGCGAATATCCTCTGCAATTCCGGCAATTTCCAAAGCTTTCCAACCACGATCCGAAAGCGCCAAATTGATGGATTTTCCACCTACTAATGTCGCTTTTCTCAAATCCGGTCTTCTTTCAAATACTGAAACCTGGTATCCTTTCTGTGCAAGTAAAATGGCTTGTAAGCTTCCAACAAGTCCTGCCCCTACTACTGCTATTTTTTTCATACTACTCTATCCTTTTACCACACAGGTCACATAAATCACGTAGTAAATCTGTGTTCTTCAGCGTCCTCTGCGGGAAATTTAAATGCCTTTTTTAAAACATCGTGGTTTACTGCTCTACGATCGCTTCCTCCAAATACTTTCCAAGGAAATAAACATCCTCAAATGAATTATACAATGGAACGGGCGCCACACGAATCACATTCGGTTCCCTCCAATCCGCAACTACCCCTTTTTCAGAAATTGCATCAAAAATTTGTTTTCCTTTTCCATGGACCAGGATCGACAACTGTGCTCCTCTGCGTTTCGGATCTTTCGGAGTAATGATTTCAAATCGGCCCTTATCGGCATGTTTTTCTGATAATCCGTCCAAAATAAATTCCAAATAACCGGTCAATAGGTCGCTTTTTGCTTTCAACCGATCCATTCCAACCTCATCAAAGATTTCCAGGGAAGCCCAATGAGCAGCCATTCCAAGTACCGGTGCATTACTCAATTGCCAACCTTCGGCACCTTCCATTGGAATAAAACCCGGTTCCATCTGAAAACGGGTACTTTTATCATATCCCCACCATCCCGCAAATCGCGGAAGTGAAGCATTTTTTGCATGTTTTTCATGAACAAACATCCCGGAAACTCCGCCAGGACTTGAATTCAAGTACTTGTAAGAACACCAGGCAGCAAAATCAACTCCCCAATCATGTAATTTAACCGGAATATTTCCCGCTGCATGTGCCAGATCAAACCCAACCATTGCACCTACTCCTTTACCCGCTTTGGTAATTGCTTCCATATCCAGCAATTGTCCGGTATAGTAATTCACCCCACCAAACATCACTAAAGCCAAAGAATCTCCCAGTTCCAAAATCTTCGCTAAGATATCCTCGTCTCTCAAAGTGTGTTCTCCTTCTCTCGGGAGCATTCCAACCAAATCCGTTTCCGGATCCAAACCGTGAAATCGGACTTGCGATTCCAATGCATACAGATCACTTGGAAATGCTTTCGCCTCACACAAGATTTTCGTTCTTGTTCCCTTGGGTTGATAAAACGAAACCATCAACAAATGCAGGTTCGTGGTCAATGAATGTGTCACCACTACCTCTTTTGGTAATGCACCTACTATCTTTGCAGAAGCATCCGTCAGGAATTCATGATACTTATACCACGGATTTGTTCCCAGGAAATGTCCTTCCACTCCCCACTTCGCCCAATCATCCAATTCAAGGTTCACTTTTTCGCGCACTGTCTTAGGTTGTAGACCCAAGGAGTTCCCAGTGAAATATCTCACAGGATTCTTAGTGAAAGTTGGAAAAAGGAAGCGGTCTCTATAAGACTTTAATGGATCAGAGGCATCCATTTGAGCCGCAAACTCGGGAGTAAATTCGTATTTCATCTGATAAATCGATTGTTCTATAAGAGAACTGGTAAAAAATATGTTTCAAATATAAGAAAAAGCCAAAGGTTTTGAAGACTAAGTCGAGACAAAAGCCTGTGTGAAAAGACTTCGTGTAACTGATGGTAGGTTATGAAATATTCTATTAGGAATTCAATAATAAATTTAACGGACGTAATATTGCGGAATTACGTCAATTCCACGAAATAGGTTGTTTTCTTTATTCACATGCATTTATTGTCTTCACCATCTCGATTTAGAATTCCAATAATTATTTTCAATTCAAAAATTCCAACTATTCCTCACTAAATCTGCTCTTCGATTCGTAACTTTGCATCAAATTAAAATCTGCGTCACAATGACAACAAAACAACTCAACAGATCCAACTCGGAAGCTCTTTATGAAAAAGCGAAAAATTACTTTCCCGGTGGAGTAAATTCGCCGGTAAGAGCATTCAAATCTGTAGAGGGTTCCCCACTCTTTATCAAAAAAGGAGATGGCGCTTTTATTTGGGATGAAGATGACAATGAGTTCATTGATTTTTGTGGAAGCTGGGGACCGCTTATTTTAGGCCACAATCATCCAAAAGTATATGCAGGAATCGTTGCTGCTCTGGGAAATGGTGCAAGTTTTGGCGCACCAACCCGTTTGGAAAACGAATTGGCCGAATTGATCCTTTCGAAGAATCCATTTATAGATAAGATCCGTTTTACAAGTTCCGGTACAGAAGCTGTCATGTCGGCAATTCGTTTGGCCAGAGGTTATACGGGAAGAAACAAGATCGTAAAATTCGAAGGTTGCTATCATGGACACAGCGATTCCTTATTGGTGAAAGCTGGTTCAGGTTTAGTCACTTTCGGAAATACCTCCAGCGCTGGAGTCCCGGAAGCATTTGCAAATGAAACCCTCGTTTTACCCCTAAATGACCTGGAGGCGTTACACAGTTGTTTCGAGCAATTCGGAACTGAAATCGCTTGTGTTATTATTGAACCTATTCCGGCAAATAATGGCTTGCTTTTACAAGAGTTGAGTTTCTTAAAGGAACTTCGTGAAGCCTGTACCAAGAACGGATCCTTATTGTTCTTTGACGAAGTAATTTCAGGTTTCCGCGTAGCATTTTCCGGTGCTGCCGAATACTATGGAATTGCTCCTGATTTGGTGACTTATGGAAAAATTATCGGCGGTGGTTTGCCTGTTGGAGCTTACGGGGCCAAAAAAGAAATCATGGCGTGCATTGCTCCTGATGGACCGGTTTACCAAGCCGGAACTTTATCCGGAAATCCGGTTGCAATGGCTGCAGGATTGGCACAACTGACCGAACTCAGCAAACCCGGTTTTTATGAAGACCAGGAACGCAGAACCAAATTGTTTACGGATCGAATCAATTCCCATGCAACCGAAAAAGGATATGTTTTTGAATTGGTAACAATCGGTTCTATTTTCTGGATTTCCTTTGATAATTCGAAACACATTCATGCTGCAGAAGAGATCAACCCGGATATGACAGACTTCAAACACTTGCATAAAGCTTTATTGGAAGAAGGATTTTACATGGGGCCAAGCGGATATGAAGTCGGTTTCATTTCCCAGGCACATACCGATGAGATTTTGGCAAAAGCAGCAGGATTGTTTATTAGTGCCCTGGACAGAATTATGAAGAACTGACGATTTTGCATTTTTAATTAATTGTATCTTTCGAATTATGAAATCTGCACTAGAGAAAATGCCTATTGGAAGTTACTTTTACTTTCAGCACGATTCTCTTTTCTATTTGTTCCAGTTATTGGAATACTCCAAAAATCAGATTCTTGTTCAACGTTTTTGGTCGACTACCAATGTTCCTTCCATGGAGAAACTACACCAATTCGATATCAAAAGTGCCTGTTCGGAATTTGACGAACAATTTGATGAATTGGTAATCATTGGAAAAGAAGAAATTACTGCAGAACAGCAGCAAGAAATAATCCAATTTCTCAAGATTAAAGCGGGAAAAATTGCGCGCGACGCTGGGTTCCTAACCTTAAAAAGAGAAGCCATCGAAGCTTTTGAAAAAAAGGAATACCTTGAGGCCATCCGTTTGTTTTCACTTGCTGCACCTTATTCGAAGTACGATATCGAACTCTATGAAAAACGTGGGATTGCGTATCTGAAGTTGGGGCAATACTTTGATGCTTTAGCAGATTTTGAGTATTACCTTATGCACGATCCTGAAAGTGAACTTATAAAGGCAGCTCTTCAATCAGCGAAGAAAGAAATCGCTAAGAAAAAATAATTAATAATTTAAACAGCTTTTACTTCCTCGTTTATCTATCCGATGTTGTTGTGTGGTTCGTCAAGTGCAACTTTTGCCCAGGAATCAAAATTGACCTTTGTAAAGGTAAACCCCGCCCCAGCCGGTACATCCTGCTGGTTGGCCCGGACAGGTTTTTTCGGTAACGGTAATCTGGTTTTCATCCCGTTTAATGGTAAGGAAAATACAGGCTTTGATCTTATAGGTATAGGTTTTTTCCTTGGCTTTGATTCCGGAAATGTTCAATCCTTCAGGGCAGTTTTCTTCTGTTTCCGCAGAAGGGTAGAAAGTGAAACCGTCTCCCCGCGTTTTCCAGTCGGCATCGAAATCCCTGAATTCAGAAGCGGGAAGAAAATAGATACTGGCACCATCTGCCCTTTCATAGACGAAAGGCTGCGGAATATGGTTCGTGGTATCACGTTGTGCCATCCCGGGTACAGTAAGTAAGAAGAGTAACAAGAAGAGCAGGTTTTTCATCAGAGTGTTTTGACGAAGGTAATGGAATTTTTACTTAGGTTACAGCGGTTTTGAGCGGAATATCCCTGGAACCTGGATGCTTATCTTTCACAATATAATTGGGGTCAAAAGACAAAACTAAAAGAGTCAGGACAAAATGTTTGCCCTGACTCTTGTTTCTAAAAGTCTTGACTATTTTAAATTACATCCAGCTTTTCTGAACGCGTTTAGCCAATTTTTTACGAAATTTTCTCAGCACTTTATCCCGGGAACCTGCTCCGCCAATTTTCAACAAATCGGCATAAACCAATTTTCCGTCGCGGTAAAAGTGAAATTCAAAGGTTACTGAAACAATATCTTCTTTATAGATTGGAAACAAATTATCCGCTGCCAGATCTTCCGCCAGGGTCATATTTCCGGTTGAAGGTCTGAATCGATTGTCGAAACCGCGCACTGAAACCAACATCAAGGTGTTGATTCCTTTTGCTTTCAATAACTGAGCCAAGGAATCAGTCATTAAAACTTGCGGATCTCCGCCCGCCTTCAGCACATTCAGTGAAACCGAGTTTTTAACCTTGGATCTTGAAAGTACGTCGGAAACCGCAATTTCCAATGAAAACTGGTCCGACTCTTTGTCCAAATGACTTACAACCAGGGCATTGTTTAGTTTCAAAGGTTGAAATTTTGCTTGTGCAAATCCCAACAGACAAACGCTTGAAAACAGAAAACTTACAAGTGATTTTTTCATAGTTAGAATATTTTCTCCGCTATCGTCTTAACGCTATCAGAGGTTGACATAGTATAATAATGGATTCCGGGCACGTTTGCTTTCTTAAGCTCTTGTGATTGGTAGATTCCCCATTCAACGCCCACTTCAAACACATCCTTGTTGGTTTTGCATTTGATCAGGTCTTTGCTCAATTCTTCCGGAAGATCGATATGGAACACTTTCGGCAAAAAGGAAATATGGTTCAAAGTGGTAATCGGCTTGATTCCCGGAATAATCGGAACCGTAATTCCAATCGCACGGCAAGCGTCCACGAATTCAAAATACTTCTGATTGTTGAAGAACATCTGAGTCACGATGTATTCCGCTCCTGCATCCACTTTTGCTTTCAGGTAATGCAGATCCGTACTCAGGTTCATCGCTTCGAAGTGCTTCTCAGGATAACCTGCTGCCCCGATACAGAAATCGGTTGGAGCCAATTGGATATCATCTACCAGGTAATTCCCTTTATTCATTTCTGAAATCTGGTTGATTAACTCGACGGCATATTTGTGTCCTTCCGGATCCGGTTTGAACATGGATTCTGTTTTAATGGAGTCTCCGCGCAAAGCCAATACATTGTCAATCCCGAGGAATTGCAAGTCAATCAATGCATTTTCGGTTTCTTCCTGGGAGAATCCTCCACAAATCAGGTGTGGAACTGCATCTACATAATACTTATTCATGATTGCCGCACAAATTCCAACCGTTCCCGGTCTTTTTCGGATTGCAATCTTTTCGAGCAGTCCTTTTTCGCGCTCTTTGTAGATGAATTCTTCACGATGGTAAGTAACATTGATGTATTTCGGTTTGAATTCCATCAAGGGGTCAATTCCATCGTAAATGGATTGAATATTCGCTCCTTTTAACGGAGGGAGAATTTCAAATGAAAATAGCGTGTCGTTCGCCGTGTTTAAATGATCGATAACTTTCATGCCTTCAGAGAGGATAACTTATAATTCGTCGTCAAAGATACATGAAATCTTATCTTAAGTGCCTATTTCAGTAAAATTCCCGTTTGGCAAATAATGTTAAAAAGAACTTATTTATGAAACAAAATCGAAATGTGTCCGTTATCTTTGTATACGCTAACGTCAGAAACAGATAAATACTTTGGTACGTTA
Organism: uncultured Fluviicola sp.; assembly: GCF_946478805.1. The sequence continues at coordinate 32,283 of NZ_CAMLDC010000005.1, forward strand.
TTTGTTATGACTTTAGAGGTTAGTTTTCATAAGTAGTAGTAGTTTAGGTTGGAACAAGAGAGGAGCGCCTGCTTCTCTCTTGTTGTTTTTAGGAACTTTGGTTTTTGCAAAATTTCCCTACAAGTTGCTCAACGACTTCTCCTACAAATCAGCAAACACCCAATCTTTCGAACCCGAGTTTTCAAAACTTCTTTCCGGATAAATTCCTTGATGCGTTAAAAGACGTTAATTATATACTTCACATGTACCAAAACGAAAATACCTGCGTTAGAAGAGTATAAGTAGTAGTAGTTAGGTTTAGTTTAGGTAGCGTGTGAAGAGAGACTTATTTCCGGTCTCTCTTCTTTTTTTGCAAAAGTTTAAAAAACGTTCAAAAGGGCTTAAAGAACCTGGAGTCCACTGTCGTAAAAACTATTGAACTCTTTGAACTTTTGAACCTTTTCTATTCCTTCACCAATGCTCCCGATAAATCCACCAAATACGATTCATTGTTCCCCAGATTTTCCCAGACCAATTTGATCCGTTTACTATTGATGTAATCGACACGATAGGAAATTCCCAGGTTTTCAAAGAAATGCTGATCCAATTCCTTGAAGGGAAGATTGCCGAATTCAGGGTTGGACGGAACTTTATTTCCCGGTAAAACAATCAGGTATTCCCCTATGTTAATTTTCCATTCGGCCAATGACTTTGCTTCCAGGTATTTGGTGTAAACGGGTTCTTTCTTATTGTTTTGAAATACCACAAGCAATACCATACGATCAGTTTCATTGTGAAGCTCCACAGCAATTTGTCCCGGTTTCTTGTCCAGATCTTTGGTCTTCACATAAGGTTTGCTGAATGGTTTTCCCTGGCTGAAAAATTTGGTGTACGGAACAGAATCATTGTTCCCCCAGTTTTGATATAATTTGCGGAACAATTCGTTATTCCAATCGCGCTTTGTAACCAGGTCAATTCCAACGAATGGAAGATTGGAATCCAATTGCGCATCTTCAACCATGCGTTCCTCGCTTTTGATTTCCGTAATCAGGGAGTCAAGTTTCAATCGCTCTTCCTTACTGAATTGCATATAAGCTGTTTGTTCCTGGAGTGTATCTGTTTCGGGATCCGCTTCAACAAAGAACAAGGCGACAATTCCTGCACAGCACAGCAACAGAACAACTATGACTAAACTCAGGCGCAGCCAGGAAACACGCGTGGATTCCACCACGATCTTTCCTTTTTTAACATCTGTCCCAAAAGTGCTCAATTGCTTTTTGTGCTCAGCTGTAAATTGGATTTCCAATAGCTTATTGGTCAGATACATCAGGAATCGTGTAGAACTTTTCGGATGGTAAGCCAAACTCATGAAAAATTCCAGCAACTGGGTCTTTACACGATAATGATTGACATTCAATAAGTTCAAAGCAGTAATCATTGGTGCAGTTAGGAATGAATCCACCATTCGATGCAGATCAGTGTCTTTTTTCGCTTTATTGGTTGCCAGGTTCAATTCTTCCTTTTGCTTGAAAATCCAATCCGACAAAGAGTCTTGAACCAGGTTTTGCTGATAATCTGGTAACAAAACCGAATAACTCATGAAAAAATGAACGTTTTTTTCGGAAAGAGAAGAAAATTGATCCGTAAATATCGGGAACAGGTAGAGTTCGATGAAAATTTTGTATTCTTCAAAAAGAGCGTGTTCCTGAAGTTTGGAAGAATCGATAAAAAGCTCCGAAAATTCCCCTTTTTTGAGTGTGCGGCTCAGACTCGCATTTTCTTCTGTCCATGAGGCAAAAATGATTCCTTTCGGGTTGGAACAAATGCCCAAAAACTGCGCCTGATCAATTTCCGAAGCATCCGGGAAAAGGTTTTTAAATGTTTCTAAAAACTCCTCTTTTTGATCTTCGGAAAGCGGGAACTGGAGATTCGGATTTTCTTTTTTTACAGCACCTAATTGGAGATACTTCATGTTGATTAATTGATGGATTGAAAATACTACTTTTTAAACAATTAAACCTTCGCCTGTAAAACTTATCCAAATAATTGGAAATCAATAGATATTCTTCTAGATTTAGACTCAAAACCAGTACTATGAAACAACTACTTCTTGTATTCATCCTTGCTAGTTCCTCTGTTTTTGCACAAAACTGGAGTGATAATGTAGCAAGTATCGTTTACAACAAATGCTCATCCTGCCATCATCCCGGAGGAATTGCACCATTCTCATTAATGAGTTATGCGGAAGTCAGCCCGATGGCAAGCGCTATTAATGATGCTATCGCTACCAACGAAATGCCTCCATGGCCTCCCGATGAAAATTATCAGCAATACAGCCATTCACGTGCATTGAGTTCGACGGATAAAGCAACGCTCGTGTCATGGCTTACCAATGGAACACCCGAAGGAAATCCGGCAAATGCTCCTGCTCCACCGATCTTTAATTCGGGCAGCATTTTAGGAAACGGTGATTTGATGCTTCAAATTCCACTATACCAAAGTAAGGCACAAGGTGGGCATGATGATTATGTTTGTTTCAGCCTTCCTACCGGATTGACTCAAAACAGGTATGTCCGCGCGATGGAAATTGTTCCTGGAAATAGACAAATTGTTCATCATGCACTCATTTACATTGATCCAAGCGGAAGTTATCAAGGTGATACAATTGGTGGAGATTGTGGAGGTCCTCCACAAAGTTCCACGCTCATCGGTGGATATACACCAGGTTCTTCACCATTGATTTTCCCTTCAGCAACCGGATTTAAATTGGGGATGTCCATTCCGGCCAACAGCAATCTCGTTTTTGCCATGCATTATCCTCAGGGAAGTTATGGTCAGTATGACAGTACCAAGGTCATCCTTCATTTTTATCCACCTGGAGAAACCGGGATCCGGGATGTATATGCTGCGCCTGTGTTACAAAACTGGTCGCTTTCAATTCCCCCCAATCAACTGTCATCGTTCACGGCACAATACCCGGCATCCGGAGGAGTCCCCACAAATTACAGTATTTTAAGTGTTTTTCCTCACATGCATTTATTGGGTAAAACTATTCGGGCTTATGCTGTAACACCGGCAAATGATACCGTGAAGTTCGCTGATATTCCACAATGGGATTTTCACTGGCAGGATTTCTACTTCTTCAAACACCTGCAAAAGGTTCCTACAGGATCTGTTTTAAAAGGAGAGGCCACTTATGACAATACCATAAACAATCCTAGTAATCCGAGTGACCCTCCTGTTTTGGTTCACGCAGGTGAAAGCACTACCGATGAAATGTTCCTGGTTTACTTTCATTTTCTGCAATACCAGCCAGGTGATGAATTGATTGATTTGGAATCATTACTTAGTTTGGGAATGCAGGAACTTATTTCCGATGACGATTGGAAAATATTCCCTGTTCCTTTTTCAGAAAGCGTCTCAATTAAACCAAATCAGCTAAAAAGCGGAGACATCGTTTCACTGGCTATCTATGATTATCAAGGAAGGCTGATTCGCACCATTTGTGACAAACAACCCATTTCAACCACATTCAATGGCTTCGAATGGGATGGTTTATCAGAAACCGGCGCTGCATCCAAAGCAGGAACCTATTTTATCTCCATGATTTGCAACGGAGTAACCAGCTCTCACCCAATTATCAAAAATTAATATATTGTACACAATCAGCGCTTCAGAAACTGGAGCGCTTTTTGGATTTCCTTGTCATAAGATGCGACAACGAAAAAATATCCTTCCTCTATAAACAATTGACGTGCAATCTCGGCCTTCAGGACGTGTCTCATCAATTCCTCACTGCGCGCAAAATCAGAAGCGTTGTATGGGATCTTCAATTTCTCCCCTTCTGAAACCAGTTTCTGTAAAAGAGGTTTTGGCGTATTGAACGCCGCATTGAATTCCGAAATGGAAGGCCACGAGTTTCGCTTATTTGACACAAAATCAAAAGCAACTTGCTGAAATACGCCGGAGTAACGGAGTGTGAGATAATAAATGGTAGAATTCGACGTGTCCAGGGGAACAAAAATATCCGGCATTATTCCTCCACCATCATAAACAGTTCGTCCTTTAACAGTTTGGAATTTATGTGCGTTTTTGAAAACAGATGAATCGGGAGCGAAGTATTCACCATTATCTCTTCTCTTTTCAGCACTGTGATAATAATCTTCATAGCTGTCCCCAAAAGGTTTTTGGATGCATCGACCCGAAGGAGTATAATACCTTGCGATAGTCAATCTCAAATCACTTTTGTCGGAAAGCGAGAAATCCTGTTGAACCAATCCTTTTCCAAAAGATCTTCTACCGATGATTGTTCCGCGATCGTTATCTTGAATTGCTCCGGCAACGATTTCCGAAGCAGAAGCAGAATTTTCGTTGATCAAAACTACAAGCCCCGTGTTTTCCAATAAGCCTCCACCTTGTGCATATCGGGTGGTGCTTAAGTATTTTTTTCCCTTTATAATAACGATTTTTCTTCCTTTCGGTAAAAATTCATCCGAAATCTTAACCGCCTGATCCAACACTCCACCACCATTGTCTCTTAAGTCAAAGATGAGTTTTTTCATCCCTTTTGCTTTTAATTGCTTAGCGGCAAAATAAAATTCCTGGGCACATGAAACAGAAAAATTATCCAAACGGATATATCCTGTTTTTTCGTCCAGCATCTGTGCGCAAACGATTGAAGGAATTGGAATAATGCCGCGGGTAATCGTTTTCTCGATTTTCTTCTTACTGCGGTAAAGTTGAATTTTCACTTTCGTGCCAGGCTCTCCCTTCAACTTACCCAATACATCTTCATTCTTGATTTTCTTATCCGCCACGTTTTTTCCGTCAATCATCAGGACCTTATCTCCTGCCAAAACACCCATTCCAAAAGAAGGTGAGTTTGGAATGACGTTCGTAACACATAAGGTATCCCGGATGATTGCAAATCGAATTCCGATTCCACCGAATTTACCATCAATTTGCTCATTCATCGCTTTCAGATCCTTGTAAGGGATATAATTCGAATGCGGATCCAATTCATGAAGCATATCTGAAATGGTCTTTTCAAACAATTTCGTGCTTTCAATGGAATCAACATACTCCCGATCCAGCAAACCGATAATTTCCTGCATCTTGGAATAATTACCTGAACTCTGTTGAGCAACCGGTTGATTTAATCTTGATCCGAGTAACAAACCAATGACCAGGAAGATCATTAACAATACCGGATAAACAAAGGCGTATTTTCTATTCATTTATGTTTGGGTCTGGGATGTGAACAACTTCAACACCTGCGCTTTTCAAGAAATCAACGCCCATGGTGTCTTTATATTCCATCATATAAACAACTCGTTTGATTCCTGCTTGAAGAACCAGTTTACTGCAATCTTTGCAGGGTGATAAGGTAATGAAAAGCGTAGCACCACTGCAATCGTTTGTGGAGCGTGCCACTTTCAGGATTGCATTTGCTTCTGCATGCAATACATACCATTCGGTATTTCCCTGTTGATCTTCACAACAATTTGGAAAGCCTGCCGGTGTTCCGTTGTATCCATCAGAAATAATCCTTCCGTCACGCACAATGAGTGCTCCTACTTTTTTTCGTTCGCAATGTGACAATTCCGCCCAGGTTTGAGCCATTCTCAAATAGGCTTTGTCATAACGCATTCTTTTTTCTTCTGTTACTTCTCTGTCAAGTTCTACAACCATGTTGCAAAGATAGGATTAATCAAGTAAGGTAAATTTATATCCGACCCCTCGAATTGAATGAAAAAATCGGGGGTTCTTCGGATCTTCTTCAAACAGTTTCCGAAAACTCAAAATATAATTGTCAATCGTTCGCCCGGTGGGAAATTGATCATTTGTCCATAAGCTATTCAGTATTTCATCGCGGGAAACCACCTCATCTTTTCGTGAGAAGAATAATTGGATCAGTTCCATTTCGCGTTTACTTAGCTCCTCTTTTTCACCGGAAAAAATATTTTCTACCTCAAACGAAGCCGGCAAGACACGATAATTCCCGATTTTTATTTCTGAAGGAATCGCAACCTGTTTTTTATTAGGTTGAACCAAAATCGAACATCGCAGGATGAATTCTTCCAGGTCGAACGGTTTCGGCAAGTAATCATTTGCCCCCAATTTCAAACCTGCAATCCGATCAATGGTATTTCCTTTTGCAGAAATAAAGATGATCGGAACAGTGGAAACCTCCCTGAATGTGCGGCAAATATCCAATCCGCTCACTTCCGGCAACATGACATCCAAGATTACAAGGTTGTAGTTATCCAATTGATTTTTCATTGCCAAAGCCTCTCTGCCATTGTTAATTGTGGTCACAGAATAGCCTTCCAATTCGAGATTAAATTGAATCATTTCGAGCAAACTTTGCTCGTCTTCAATGACTAATACCTTGTTCATCTGACAAACTTCAATAAAAAAGCGTTTTCAAGTTGGTTTCTTGTGTTAAAAGAGTGTAATTTTGAGAAAACTACACATAAATATAAGCACAATGCTAAAATATCTTTTAATGCTCGGCATATTCCTGTCGATTGGCGTAGCATTAAATGCACAGATAAGTGAGGGCGGACTTCCGATAGGGTTGCAAAAAGTGACTACTACCGCTGTTTCCCCGTTCCAATATGCTCCGTCTGAATATACACTTAGCAAACCCAATATTGCCGCTGCGAAGAATGAAGATTTGGCAAATGATTCAAAAGGTGCTTATCGTGTGGGTTTGAATGTGCCTGTTTCCATTAGTATGAACTCTTCCGGAACCTGGACTTTGTTGACAAATGGAACAAAGGTTTGGAGATTGGTCATTTCGGGAAAAGACGCACTTGCTCTCGGACTGTACTTTTCAGAAGCGGTCCAAATTCCTGCTGGAGGAAAATTGTTTGCCTACAACGAAAATGGGAAACAGATTCTGGGAGCTTACTCCTCTTCAACAGACCATTTCCAGGCCATGGAAATGGTTCAGGGCGAAAAATTGTACCTGGAATATAGCGCACCGAGTTGGGTAGAGGAAACTCCTGTTTTTACTATCAATGAAGTCGTTTATTTCTATCGGGGTGTAGAAGAACACTTGAATGCATTTATAGATAATGATACTGATTCAAAAGCCGGAACCTGCGAAGTAGACGTTGCTTGTTCCGAAGGAAATAACTGGGCAAACCAGATCAAATCCGTTGTTCACTATACTTTTAACGATGGAAGCTCAACCTTTGTCTGTTCGGCTTCCACTATCAACAACACTTCAAATGATTGCACACCTTATATTCTGACAGCTTGGCATTGTGGCGAAAGAGTCGCTGGTCAATCCATCGCAACTTGGGTTTGGTATTGGAAATATCAAAAAACAACTTGTGCACCGGGTACTGCGAATTACAATGATCCTGCAAAAGGAACGAAGACAATGACCGGCGGAACAGTAAGAGCTTCTTCCGGTAATGGAACATTGAACAATCCTCCGGATCCTTACGAGGTAGCCGGTTCTGATTTTTATCTGGTAGAACTGAGTTCACGGCCTCCGACTTCTTACGATGTGTATTACGCCGGTTGGGACAGAACCAATAATCCTTCGGCAAGTGGTGTTGGTATTCACCATCCTTATGGAAGCGCGAAGAAAATATCTACTTACACAAACCCACTAGAACACGCAACCTTTTATACAGGAGCTTCGAATGCGCATTGGAAAGTTTATTGGGCAACGACCGCAAATGGTCATGGAGTAACGGAAGGTGGTTCTTCAGGTTCCCCGATCTTCAATTCCTATGGTCGGATTATCGGTCAACTTTCCGGTGGAGAATCGGCTTGCACGGCCAATGGAGCAGGACAAGGAACCGGACCGGATAAGCCTGATTTGTATGGAAAGTTCACTATCGACTGGGATCAGAATGGAAGCACTGCAAATGCACAATTGAAACCCTGGTTGGATCCGACCAATACCGGAGTGACTTATTTGGCGGGATTATCTGCACCATGTGCCATAATACCAACTGAACCCGACGCAGAATTTATTGCAAATCCGACAACAGTAAGTATCGGCGGAACATCCCAGTTGACAGACCAGTCTACGGGAAGTCCTACCAACTGGGCTTGGGTAATTACACCGGCAACCGGTTGGAGTTATGTCGGTGGAACAAATGCATCGTCTCAAAATCCACAACTTACTTTTTCTGTTGGAGGAACATATACGGTTGAATTAACTGTTTCAAATTCCAGTGGCTCGGATTCCGAATTGAAAACAGATTACATTTTCGTAACAGCAGCAACTTCCCCTTGTACAGCCACTTCCACTTATTGTGATGAATTCATTCAAAAAGTGACTTTGGAAGCGATTAACAATGAAACGGGGTGTACCAACTACGCAAACTATAATTTGAGCGCCACATTGATCAAAGGGCAATCCTATGATATCACTATCATACCTCAAATAACGGGTGATAGTCCCGGAAGTGCATATGTTGGCGATGAGATTGCCGCCTGGATTGATTTCAACGGTGATTTCGATTTCGATGATCTCGGTGAACGCATTGCTTTTGTATCCATTACTCCCGGTGTATCCCTGGTTTTCAATTTCCAGGTTCCCACAAGCACTGCGACAGGAATTGTCAAAATGAGAACCCGTATTACATTCAATGCAGAACAAGGAGGAGAAGGACCGATAGATCCTTGTGGTATCACGAATTATGGTGAGGTGGAGGATTACAATATTATTCTATCAAACTCACTTGGATTGGAGCAGAACCACTTGGATGCAATTTCAATTTATCCAAATCCGGCTTTCGATGAAGTACGTATAAATTTTTCCGGTATTGAAAGTGAATCCATATCAATCGAACTCCTGGACATGACCGGAAAAGTCATTCAAACGCAACAGCATATCACAAGTAGTGAAGGAGTTTTCGATTTGAGCACTGTTGCAAAAGGCAGTTATCACATTCGTATCTCAGACGGAACCATCCAACGAATTGCACGAATCGTAAAACTATAGATTGAAGAAACCAAGAGTGATTGTTAGCGTTATTAACGATTTGAATACCGATCAGCGTGTTCATAAGGTTTGTTCGTTCATTCGGAATCAAGGATATGAAGTCTTACTTGTAGGCAGAAAGCTCAAGTCAAGTCAAAAAATGGAAGTCCGAAGTTACCGCACCAAACGCTTCAGGATGGTTTTTGAAAAAGGAGCTTTATTCTATGCCTGGTTTAATTTTCGCCTATTTTGGTTCTTGCTCTTTCACCGATGCGACATTCTTGTGGCAAATGACTTGGATACCCTCCTTCCAAATTACCTGGTATCCAGATTGAAACGGAAGAAATTGGTTTACGATTCACATGAATATTTTACCGAAGTTCCGGAACTGATCAGCAGACCGAAGATAAAAGCCGTGTGGGAGAGAATCGAACGGTTTATCTTTCCGAAACTAAAATTTGTGAGTACTGTTAACTTATCCATTGCTCAGAAGTATGCCGAAAAATATGGTGTTTCCCTCAAAGTAGTCCGAAATGTTTCACCTCTTTGGCATCCTGCTTCCATCATGTCCAAAAAAGAACTGGGAATCCCTGAAGGAAAGCACATCTTGATCATGCAAGGTGCCGGATTGAATGTGGACAGAGGAGTTGAAGAAGCAATTCGCATGATGCCCCTTTTGCAAAATACCCTGCTCATCATCGTAGGAAACGGAGATATCATTCCCGATATGAAAAAGCTGGTGGAGAAAGAAAAATGGCAAGACCTGGTGCTTTTCTTCGGAAAACGCCCGTACCAGGAATTGCTTCAATTTACCCAACAAGCCGACTTGGGTTTAAGTTTTGACCAACCCACCAATCCGAATTATCTGTTTTCACTTCCCAATAAGATTTTCGATTATATCCATACTTCGACTCCCATTGTCTGTTCCGATCTGATTGAAGTCTCGAAACTCGTCAAGGGCTACGAAGTCGGTGAAATTGTAACAGATTTCGAACCACAACATCTTGCAAGACAGATCCAAACAATTCTCGACAATCCGAAATTGGTGGAAACCTGGAAAAACAATTGTAAAGTTGCTGCCCGTAACGAAAACTGGGAAGTGGAGGTTCAACAGTTAAACGAATTCTATCCGAAAGTTCATGAATAAGCAAATCCATATAGTCTCTTTCGATGTACCGTTTCCTCCGGATTATGGTGGAGTTCTGGATGTTTACCTCCGGGCAAAAGGATTGAAAAGTCTGGGTTATCACATTATTCTTCACTGCTACGAATATGGCAGAGGGCGAAATCATGATTTCTCTGAAATTGCAGACGAAGTCTACTATTATGAGCGGAAAACCGGGTTGAAATCGCTCTTTTCAAAACTTCCATACATTGTAAAAAGCAGGAATTCCCAAGAACTTCTGAACCGGTTGATGGGAGATCAACATCCGATTCTATTGGAAGGTCAGCACAGTACCTTTTGGGCAAATGAACTAAGCAAAAACAACCGGAAATTAGCTATTCGTATGCATAATGTCGAGTGGCACTATTACCGGGATCTGGCAACAAATTCCAAGACTTATTCGGAACGATTGTACTGCAAGGTAGAAGCCCGGAAATTGCGAAAACAAGAATTGCAATTAAAGAAAATCCCCTTGTTATGTATTTCCAAAAGAGATTTGGATTATTACCAGAATTTAGGATTTCATGGGGTTTACCTTCCTGTAACCATCAATTCCGACCTGATTCTGGAACCAGTGGAAGGAAAACATTTCGCATTGTTTCACGGCAACTTGTCGGTTTCGGAAAATCAGGAAGCTATCGACAAACTGATCCTGGAAAACAAACGCGCATCCTTTGACATTCCTGTCGTTATTGCCGGTAAGAATCCAAATCCGGTCTTAATCAAGAAAATTGAAGCACAAGGTTGGGAATGTATTGCAAATCCGGGTGATTCGGAATTGAACGATCTGATGCGAAGTTGCTCTGTGCATTTATTGATCGGTTTCAAGACAAGTGGAATCAAACTGAAAGTGATTCGTGCTTTACTTACAGGAAAACCATGCATTGCTACCAAAGAATTGGCCGGAACTCCGGCTTTGGAAAAACACTGTGAGATTTGGGATCCGGTTTTGCCTTTAGCAGACAAGATAAAATCTGTGCTGGCGGGAAATCACGTTTTCGAAAGTCGATTGGAAGAATTGGAATCCGAATTCGGTGTGGAAAAACTGAAAGCTGCTTTGGAGGAAATTGGGTTTTAGAGGGGAAAACACATTTAAATTTTTCCTCCCCCTTTATCCCCCTCCAAAGGGGGAAAACGAAAAAATCTTCTTTTGCGAGGTCTTATCGTCTTAATCAAACAAGGGTTGAAACGGATCAAACCGATTCATCATATCCAAAGACCGCAACTCCTTGTTTTCCACTTTGTACACTTTTCCGGGGAATTTCTCAATCAGGGACATATCATGCGTTGCCATGATCACTGCAGCCTTTTCTTCTTTTGCAACAGCAACAATCAGCTGCATGATCTCAGTGGAAGTCTCGGGATCCAAGTTTCCTGTCGGTTCATCCGCAATAATCACTTTCGGGTGATTGATGAGCGCACGGGCAATTGCCACGCGTTGCTGTTCTCCTCCCGAAAGGCGATGTGGTTGAACGTGTTCTTTTCCTTCCAAGCCAACCATCGATAAAACAGTACGGATTCGCTGATCCATTTCGCGTTTGTCTTTCCAGCCGGTAGCACGCATGACGAAACGTAAATTGTCGTTAATCGAGCGGTCGGAAAGCAATTGGAAATCCTGAAAAACCACTCCTAATTTTCTGCGGAGATTCGGAATCTGTTTTTTCGTGAGTTTCTTCAGATCATACTCTACCATTGAGCCGGAACCATCACTTAATTCCAATTCCCCGTAAAGTACTTTCAATAAACTACTCTTCCCGGAACCGGTTTTCCCGATCAGAAAAACCAATTCATCGGACTCTACCTCGAAATTGATGTGTTCAAGAACCGTCTGACCCAATTGATCAATTCGCCCGTTTTGAATTCGAATAACTTTCTCCACCGCTTATGAGATTAAATGTTCAAAGAGGTTCAAGCGTTCAAAGGGTTAAGTCTAAATTTGATCCCGATAGCTATCGGGATTTAAACCTTTGAACTTTTTGAACGACTAAATTCCATTGTAAATTTCAGGATTCCAATTCATGAAAATCCGATGTAACAAGATTATCTCTTAACAGTTATACGTTTAAAACTTTTAAACGCGCATCCCCTTTCTCCCTCGGTACTCCTTAATTTTACTATCTTAAAATAGTTGTAATGCGTTTTATTATTTTCCTTTTTCTACTTGTTGCAAGCTCTTCGGCATGGTCCCAAGTGAGCGAGAAGTACCATTCTCCTCTCAGTGGATTCTACAAAGCAGAAGATTTGTTTGAGAAAGAACAATACAGTGCAGCACGCAAGGAGTTCCGTTTATTCATCACTGATTACAAGGGCTCCAAGAATGATTCATACTACATCAAGGCATTATATTATGAAGGGCTTTCCGCATTGGAACTCTTCAATAATGATGCGATTGATCTATTGGAAACCTTCAACCGGGAATACCCGGAAAGCATCTACCGCAGCAATATCCTGTTCCAGATCGGACGTTATTACTACCAAAAAAAGGACTACAAGAAATCCATCACATACTTCAAAGAGCTGAGTCGGTCTTCGGTTGAAAAGGAAAATCAGGAAGAATATTACTTCAAATTGGGTTATGCCTACTTTGATGAGAAGAATTATCCCGAGTCCAAAATGGCTTTTTACGAAGTAAAGGATTCGAGCAGTCAATATGGTGCTCCGGCTTTGTATTACTACTCGCACATTTGCTATTTGGACAGTTCATACCAAACAGCGTTGGAAGGATTTGAAAAATTATTGACAGATAACCGGTTCAATAGGGTGGTTCCGTATTACATTACTCAGATTTACTATATCCAGCACAAATACCAGGATGTGGTGGATTTCGCGCCAGGTAAAGTAGACAGTTTAAAACCTGCTGAACAGGTCGAGATCAGTCATATTATCGGTGACAGTTATTTCCACCTTGAAAAATACGATGAGGCGCTTCCCTATCTGGAATTGTACAATTCGAAATCAAACACCACACGAGATGACGATTATGCTTTGGCTCTAGCTTATTCGCGGACATCCAATTGCACCAAAGCGGTTAAATACTTCGACCGTGTAGCCCGTGAAAAAGATGTTCTTGGTCAAATTGCGTTATATCATGCAGGTGAATGTTATACCAACCTGGGTGAACTGGTTTATGCGCGAACGGCTTTCGAAGCAGCAAGCCAGTTGGATCTGGACAAAATGATCCAGGAAGATGCCTTGTACAATTACGCATTGCTTTCTTACAAACTGGATATGAACGCTTACGATGAAGCGGTCGAAGCATTCAAATTATATCTCGAAAAATACCCGGATTCAAAACGCAAACCGGTTGTCTACCAATATTTGGTAAACGTATATACTTCGACTAAGAATTATCAGAAGGCTCTTGAATCTTTAGATCAGTTGACCAACAAGGACATCAAACTGAAGTCGGCCTACCAATTGATCGCTTTCAATAGAGGAGTGGAATTATTCCAAAAATCGGAATACCAAAACGCCATCAAGGCATTCCAGTTGGTTGACCGCTACCCGATTGTTCCTGAAGTGAGTGCCAAAGCAATGTATTGGACAGCTGATGCAGAATTCTATTTGAAGAATTATTCGGAAGCTGTGAAAAAATATGCCCAGTTTATGGGAATGGCAGGTTCGCAATCAAGTGGTTTGAGAAACGATGCCTTGTACAACAAAGGATATGCTTACCTGGCATTAAAAGATTACCGCAATACACAAGAAACATTCCGGGATTACCTGAAACAACCGAACTTGACCGAGCTGGACAAAAAAGCGGATGCTTACATGCGCTTGGCAGACGAATATTATCGAAATGCACAAGACAATCAATCAGCAATTGATAATTACAAAGCCGCTTACAACCTGAAAATGGGTTACGACGACCAGGCCTTGTATTATATGGCTCGTACTTATGGTTTCATGGGGAAATCCACTGAGAAAATCCAAAGTTTGATTGACCTGATCAACAATTATCCGAAATCGCGCTATATGCAACGCGCCATAGAGGAAATTGCTGTCTCTTATTATGTTTTGGAGAACCTGGACAAAGCCGAACGCTATTACAAACAGATCATTTCAGACTATCCGACGAGTTCACGGGTTCCGGAAGCATACCATTATCTGGGCGACATTTCTTTCAAACGCGCTAATTTCAACCAGGCGGAAAGTTATTATTTGAAAGTGCTCAACGAATTCAATCTCAACGATACGATCTGTGAGCGCGAGGTAAGTTCTTTGGCTGATGTATACCGTGCACAACGTTTATTGAACAAAATTGAAGCTTTGGCTGGGAAATACAGTTGTGCGGACTCAATTGCCACACAAGTGGAAGACGAGTACTATCGCCTGGGATTCGATCAGTATGAAAAATCGGAATGGAATGCGGCGATAACCGAATTTGACAAGTATTTGAACAAGTATCCGAAAGGCAAATTCTACCGGGATGCGATGAATCAAAAAGCAGATGCCTTGTATAAACTGAAAAAAGAAGCGGAAGCTATTGCCATTTACCAGGTTACACTTGCCGGTCCGAACGATGATTACACGGAATTGGCATCTGTTAGAACAGCAAAATTCCTGTTTAATGGAAATCAGAAAGAGGCTGCACTTCCGTATTACAAGCGAACGGAAGAAACCAGTTCCAATCCGGAATACCTGAACAATGCCCGGATCGGATTGATGCGCTGTCATTTCTTGTTGGAAAATTATGCCAATGCTGTTGAATACGCCCAAAAAGTATTGGGTGTTCAACAAACCACCCAATTGAAATTGGAAGGGGAATACATTAAAGGAATATCCCTTTCAAAGGAAAAACGATATGCCGAAGCACAACTTTCTTTGGAATACGTTGTCAAGAATGCAACAACCATTTGGGCTGCTGAATCGAAGTACACCATTGCAGACAACGCATTCCAACAAGCGGATTATACCAAAACTGAAACAGTGATCCGCGAGTTGCTTAAAATGAAACCGGGTTATGATTTCTGGATTGCAAAAGGGTTGATCCTACAGACCAAGGTGCTCTTACAGAAGAAAGACCTGTTCCAGGCAGAAAATACGATCAAATCTGTCATCGACCATTATCCTAAAAAAGACGATGGAATTCTGCAGGAAGCCGGCGAATTGTACGACGAGATTATGCAATTGAAAACACAACCAAAAACTTTGACCAATCCGAGTGATCCTACGGTAATCGAAGTAGACGAAAAAACGGGGAAATAATGAAGGGAAACAGCTATATACTGACACTTTTAAGTGTGTTACTGATTGGATCGTTTCCGGGAGTGTTTGCACAAACCGGGGCCGATGTGACCATCCATACTACCGGGGACAGATCCGTTGAAGATGCCCACCGTCGAAATATCCAACCAAAAATCTTGGACACGGTTTTTCCAATTCCCAACACCTCTTACCCCTTGCTTTCAATCAATTATGAACCTACGTTTGAGATTCCTAAGATTGAACCTGCAAAAGTGAATCTGCAACAAAAGTTACCGCAATTGTATAACGGATATGCGCGGATCGGGATCGGTTCTTTGCTGATGCCATTGGCTGAAGTATATTACAACAACGGGCGCAGTCGCAAAATGAACTATGGAGGAAATATCCAGCATTTGAGCTCTTTCGGGAAAATGAGAAATGTAGCTCCGGCAAATTTTGACCGGACAAATGTACGCGGATTTGTAGGTGTAAACGAAAAGAAATACAGCTGGGATGCAGAATCCTATTACCGCAATCAGGGGCTCCACTTTTATGGTTTCCCGAATGAAGATGCGAACAAGGATAGTATCGCACAACGTTTCAATACCTTTGGCCTGAAAGGAGTTTTCAATTCACATGCACACGACAGTTTGGGGTTGAATTGGAAATTAGGTATCGAATACCGTCATTTCAGTGACAAAAAACCAAAAGACGATTCAATCAAGGATTGGAATGCACGGGAGAATTTCTTCGCGATTCGCACGGGAGCTGAATACAAATGGGGAACAGAGATTTTCGCTGCAGATCTGGACATCCTACACAATTCATACAAATATGGCGTTTTGAACGATACCATGCCTGTTTCCTTAAACACCGGTTTAGAAAACAAAAACACCATCATCAGCCTGCGACCAAGTATCAGCACTTATTCCAAAAACCGTAAGCTGAAAGCAAAGATCGGGATAGATCTAACAGCTAGCCTGGGTACGAAAAACAAAGTGTATCTCTATCCGATCGCGGAAGTGAAATACTCCTTGTTCAATGATATTTTGATTCCATATGCCGGCGTGACAGGAGGTTTGACTCAGCAATCATTCAAGCGCATTACGGATGAAAATGAATTTTCCCTATCCAATGTTTCCCTACAGAATGAGCACAAGGCAGCAGACGGATTCGTTGGAATCAAGGGAACCCTATCTAAACGGATCGGATTCAATGCCTTTATCAGCTTTTCACATGTGAAAAACAAAGCGCTTTTTGTAACAGATACACTTCATTCAGGCAGGAATCGTTTCAATGTCATTTATGATACGATGAACATTACCAAGATAGAGGGTTCCATTTATTATCAGCTAAAAGAAAAAGTGAAAATTGACGCGATCGGGAGATACTATTCTTACAATGCGAAGAACAATATTTTTGCATGGAACCTGCCTCAATTCCAGGTTATCCTAAGAGCGACTTACAACTTGTACGACAAGTTTATTTTGACAGTTGATGCGAATTTCGAAGGAGGAAGAAGAGCACAGGTATTCGCTCCGGGAAAAGATGTATTGGAAGAAAACAACCAATATGCATTGAAACTCGGCTTCCTTGCTGATGCAAATATCGGATTGGAATACCGTTATAATAAGCGCGTTTCCGGGTTCATCAATTTGAACAATGTAGCCGCCCAACGTTATAAAAGATGGTATAATTACCCAACACAAGGTTTCCAGGCCATGGTCGGTGTGACTATCCGTTTCTAGCTGGCGGTACTGAACAACTGTTTTCTGTGATTTGCTCCCCAGGTTGCTAATTCGGCAATAATCGGTTGAAGTGTCAAACCGTAAGGTGTTATCTTGTATTCAACCGTAATTGGTTTTGTATCACAAACCGTCCGGGTGATCAATTGATTGATTTCCAATTCCTGCAATTCCTTTGAAAGCATTTTCGCTCCGATTCCGGGGATATTCCGTTTCAATTCCATAAACTTCATCGAGTTCTCGAACACCAGGGTACCGATAATCTGAATTTTCCATTTACCCGATAGTAATTCTACCGTATCCCGGATTGCCAGCATTCTTCCTGCGCAAGCTGCAGGTTCATGAATTTGTTTCTTTTTCATTACCATAATACAAAAATACGACGTTAAACGCCTGATTCTATAGTGAGTTTCTTTGAGGAAACCAGTTTCAAAAGGAAAATATAAATACCAAATAAACTTATTGTCCTCCTCTTCTTTTCATTCTTTTCACATGCGGATAATCGCCCCATCCTCCATCTCAATGATTCGATGTGTTCTTTCCGCGAATTCATTATCGTGGGTCACAATCAATAAGGATTGGTTGAATTCCTCTGCCAATTCCTTAAAGATACCGAAAACAATTTCCGTGTTTTTTTTGTCCAGGTTTCCCGTTGGCTCATCTCCCATCAAAATCAGGGGGTTATTGATTAATGCCCGGGCAATTGCCACCCGCTGTTTTTGCCCGCCTGAAAGCTGATTCGGCATTTTGAGCGCTTCATTCTCAATTCCCAGAATTTTCAATTTTTCGTATGCATGTTGTTCCACTTCAGCCGAACTCAATTTATTCAATTTCAATCCGGGTAACATTACATTCTTCAACACGGAAAACTCATTAAGCAAATAATGGAACTGGAAAACAAAGCCAATCTTTTCATTTCGGACACGTGCCAAATCCCCTTCCTTTTTACCACGCATCACCTGTCCATCCAGTATCAAATCTCCTTGATAATCCGTATCCATGGTAGAAAGAATATACAACAGCGTGGATTTTCCACAACCTGATTTTCCGATAATGGAAGCAAATTCCCCCTTTTGGATTTCAAAACTGATTTTCTTCAAAACCTGAATATCGTAGGGATCGTGAAAAAACTTGGAAATCTCTTTTGCCTGTAAAATCGGTACACTCATCTTACTTTCCTCTAATGATTATAACCGGATCCACTTTACTCGCTTTCCGAGAAGGAAAATATCCGGCAAAATAAGTCGTGATAATTGAAAAAATTCCACCTATGAAATAATATCTCGGATCATAATTGATCGGATAGGTTTTAATCGTTGGAAGAGCTTCTGTTTTAAAAGGAATATTGTCAATTCCGGAAGAAATCAGCAACCCGAACAAGAGTCCGAATAACCCTCCGAAAACGCCGATTGTCAATGCAATTGTAATAAAAACGCGTTTCACATCCTTCCCGGAAAATCCAGTAGCTTTTAAGATTGCTATCGTATCCATTTTCTCATAGATCATCATATTCAAAATGTTGTAGATCCCAAAACCCGCAACAATAAGCAAGGTTATTCCAACAGCGTAAGAAATCAGGGTTCTGATAGCTGTTCCCGTTTCGAATTGTGCATTGGCCGTTTGAATATCAACTGCTTCGACTTCGTAGATTTGTTCGTACTCTTTGGCAATTGCAGGAGCTTGATTCATATCTTTTAATTTCACCTGGATGTCGGTGATGTAGCTGTTGCTTTCCCCTAAAAGTTTCTGTGCCGTTGCCAGCGAAACATAACTTTGTACTTTGTCGATATCCTGCAGACCGGATTGGAAATAACCTACTACTTTCAATTGAACACGCTCTCCCTTGGAGGTCGTGATTTGGATATTGTCGCCGATATTTGCCAAAATTTTCTCCGCCGCGCCCTTTCCCAAAATGATACTATTGGGAATATATTTGAGATCCTGGTAATCTCCTTCAACTACATAATCGGAAAAAGTAAACAGCCGGTTCTCTTCGGCAACATCGATCCCATTTAAGACACCATTCAAATCAACCGCACCGATGTTATAAAATACCTGAACATTCACTTTCGGACTCACTCCCAGAACTCTTGAATCATCCCGGAGCGATTTCAAAATGATCGCACTGTTGTGCAAATCCAACAAATCATTTTTCGGTTTTACGGAACTGATAAAATTGTGCCCGTTTGATTCAAAATCTATAGGCTGTTTTTCGGATGGCAAGATTTCCTTGTAAATATGGACATGGGGAGTTCGGTTGAGAATCAATCCATCCAACATTTTATTCAAACCCGTCATAAAACTCAAAAGCGTGATAAACATGGTGATACTGAAAGTAACACCAATAGCAGCAACTAATGTTTGTTTCCAGCGAGCCAATAACAAGGCTTTCGAAATACTTAAAATCAATCCAAATTTCATTCGTTCTCCAGCATTATTTCATCTTCCGGTTTGATTCCTGAAAGAATTTCAACAAACTCGAAATCGCGCAAACCAACTGTCACCTTCACTTTTTTACCACTTGCCAGAAGAACGGAATCTCCTTTCAACAGATAAGTCCGGGGAATCGTGAGTACGTTCTTCTTCGATTCCAAAACAATATTTGCTTCGAAGGATGTATTCGGGAATACCCGTTTCGGTGCTTTCGTAAATGTTGCTTCTACTTTGAAAGTTTTGGAACGTTCATTCATCAAAGGATTGATCTTGGTCACTTTTGCTTCGAAGACCTGACCTTTGTAACTATCCATAGTAATCAGAACACGCATGTTTAAGTCTACTTTTGCGATATCGTATTCATCCACTTGCATTTCCAGGATAAAATTATCCGCAGAACCCAAAACAGCCAAAGGAACCTGGGGTCCTACCAAATCTCCTTTTTCAATCAAGACACTATAAACCCTTCCATCAATATCACTCCGGATTTCAAAATCGGAGGCTGATTTGGAGGACAAGGCCAAATTGTTTTTAGCTTGTTTCGCACTGAAATTGATTTGACGATTTAAATCGTTGTACCGGATAAGTGCGTTGGAAAGTGCGTTTTGGGAACTTTGGTAAGCCAATTCCTTTTGCTCCAGCTCCACTTTTGAAATAACATTCTGATTGAAGAGGTTTAATTGTCGCACATATAACAACGAATCTGTCTTTAGTTTTTCACGCGCCAATTGAATGGAATTCCGGGCATCCTGTAATTTATCCTGATTCGAGCCTAAATCATAATATGAAGCGGAAAGTGCCGCATTCTCTTCATTGATCAGCTGTGCCTGATTGTCTATCTTGAACAGGAGTTGGCCTTTCTTAACCAAGTCGCCGTCATCCACAAAAATTGCTTGAACAATTCCTGCAACAAGTGGTAAGGCTTGGTATTGGCTTTTACTTTTAATCGTTCCGGATGCATATACGGAAGAGGAAACATTCTGGGTTTTCGGACGGATGGGTTTCATTTTTGAGCCACAACCAACCACCAAAAAAAGCAAAATCGGGACAAGTATTTTCATGGGTGTATACAACATAGTTACTACACCAAGTTACGAACTAAATTCGAAATTTAAATATGATCTTAATCATTTCAAAACCCAGGGAGAAATCCCAAGAGCCTTCAGTTTCGGTTCCAATTGAGAAAATTGCGAGGCAGTCCCGGCAGTAACGCGGATTTTACCGTCTTTTTCCATTATCTGACCTGTAATTCCATTGGATTCCAACAACTTGATCAGGTCTTCTGCATTTTTTTTGTCTGAATAACTTCCTACTATGATTTGTCCACCCTTTGGGGTTGGAACCACCGGATTGGCTTTTGGTTGTTCAACCACTTTCTTTGGTGCTTCCACAATCTCAGGCTGGCTTGTTTCCGACGCAACTTCTTGAACAATTTCCTTCTTCTTATTCAAAGAAACCGGAACATAGGTGTCCTCATCCATTTCATATGAAAAAGTCTTCACATTACTTGGAAGATCTTCCAATTGCTTCTTACTTTCACGTTTAGGGAAACTATAGCTTGCTTCCGGAGCGATATATGTACCAGGTTTTGTTGAATGAAAAGGGTTAAAGTCAGACAATGAAACAACGCCCGATTCCAACACATCCGTTTTCACCGGAATCCAAAAGGAATAAAAAGCAATCGGCAGTAAGCACGCAGCGGCCACATATCTCCAAGCAGTGGATTTTTTCTTAAGTGGAAGAGTTGTTTGTTGAATGTGTTCTTCATGAACCACTTCCAAAACCGGAACAATTGGTTCTTCCTTTAATACAAAAGAAGGTTCCGAAGTTGGAAGCAATTGTTTTTGTTCCATTTCAACAGCCTTCACCACATGCAATATTGTTTCATGCGATGCCTTGGCTTCTGCATCAGCAACTGAAACAAAATGAACAGCGCTTAATCCGAATGACTCAAGTAATAAATTATAGAAACGATCTTGTTCGAAACACAAATTTCGCTCCTGGTCGTAAAACAGGTTTCCGACACGATCAATTGTGATTCTACCACCCATTTGAAGTTTGGCCTCCCATTCAGTGATGTGCGCCTGAACTTCTTCTGCAGCTGCAGCATAAGGAATTGAATTCGCTTGTGAAAGGGCTGCAATCAATAACCCGTCATTGTTGATCAATTGCTTATTGAACAGAACCGATTTCTTAGGTGGAATGATCACTCCTTTCGCAGAATCAATTTTCGCAGAAGTGCGTTGTGCCACGAATCCACCAAAAGATGGAACAATCACACAATTGTGTTGCAATAATAAATCCCCGATAAGCTGTTCAACTGTCAACATGTCACAAAGTTATGAAAATCACACCTTAATGTACGCAATAATCGAAAAAGAGTTGCAGGTTTATATGTAATGAGTTAGTTTTGAGCAAAATTAAACTTATGAAACACCTCTACTCGCTTGTATTTATGCTTTTTGCATTATCAAGCTCTAACCTAATTACAGCGCAAATCATTCCGAATGTTACCTATACGAATGATAATACCATGACTTGTTCCGGAACAGCTTCAGCAGCTCCTACCGGTGGTTCAGGTGGTTATTCATATGCGTGGAGTACCGGTGAAACAACAAGCTCAATTGCCGGATTGTGTGCCGGATCTTATTCCGTCTATATTCAAGATTCAAACCAGGATACTGTCAGCTTTAATTTTACCATCACGAATCCATGTTCGAATCTGACTGTTAATCTTTCTACTACGAATTGTACGCTCGGAAATTGCGACGGCACGATTCAACTGACAGTAACAGGCGGAAGTGCTCCATATACTTATAATTGGTCAAACGGAGCCGGAATGACGGTACAGAACCAAACAAATATTTGTCCGGGAACTTATAGCGTCATCTGTACAGATATGAACGGCTGCACGACCAGTGCCAACGCGACTGTGAATGCTCCTTGTGCTAATTTCTCAGGTAATATTACTTCTACCCCTGCCTCAAGTCCTGCAATTTGTGACGGATCAATTATGTTTAATCCATTTAACGGAGCTGCTCCATATACTTACATTTGGAACACCGGTTCAACTGTACAAAACAATCTGAATCTTTGTGCCGGAAATTATACTGTAACATGTACAGATTCAAACGGCTGTGCAATTACAGCAACAGGAACTATAATTGACAGCTCATCAACCCCAACTCCGCTTGTAGTAAACCTGACATCTACGGATGATCTAACGAATAACTGCAGTGGTTCGGCTTCTGTTGCTCCAACGGGTGGTTCGGGCGTTTATTTTGTAGAATGGAGCACTGGTGCAACAACCAATTCCATCAGTAATCTGTGTGCAGGTATCTATTCTGTACTTACTTGGAGTACCTTTTATTTTGACAGCACAACCGTTAGCTTTGTAATTGCGGATTCTTCTTCGACTTACAACAATAATCCATATCCGAATGGAGCAATCAACGATACATTGTATACTGATTTGGTTACGAATTGTATAATCGATTACAATACGATTGACTCAGCTTCATTATACCAGGCGGTATACAACTCAAGCAGTCAAAGTTTGTATGTTACTTGGGCCGTTTATTCTCCAACGGATACGGTTTATATCAGCGATACACTTGCCTTGATTGGAAATCCGGGTTATTATTCTCTTACGATTTCTGTTTATTGTCCGAACAAATCCATCAATGATTTCTTCAAAATAAATGATGTCATTTACTTTGACGGAACAACGGTTTGGACATCAACACTTGGTTTGGATGAACAGCATTTGCTGGATAATGCTACTATTTACCCGAATCCATTTAGCAATTCCATTTCTGTCGATAACAAAGATGGTTTGATTCAATCCGTGAAATTGATTGATCTGAATGGACGTCTTATTTCCGAGATGAGCAATCCGAATTCTGGATTGGTTGAATTGAATCAATTGCAATCTGTTTCTTCCGGAACCTATTTGTTGATTCTTTCAGGAGAAAATTCTTCTAAAACTTATAAAGTAATTAAATAAGATTGCTTCATTATTTGAAAACCCCGGTTCGAAAGAGTTGGGGTTTTTTATTTTCTGCGAAGAGCTGAAAGTTTCACTCCTTCCACTGACATCACGATGTAAATGAATCCGATGATAAGTAGGTTATTCAATCCGAATTTAATGAGTGAATGATCTCCATAAGGAAGTTTAACCGAAACAAAATAGATTAGGATACTCATTCCCAGGTAAAGGAAAAACTTACGTAGGTTGTATTTGATCGGGAAGTGTTTTTGTCCCCATAAATAAGAAACCACCATTTGGAATGCATAAACGATCAATGTAGCCCATGCACTTGCCATAAAACCAAATTTTGGAATAAATAAATAATTGATCGCTATCGTCAAAAAAGCACCCATAATGGAAATGTACGCTCCGTACTTTGTTTGGTTTGAAAGCTTATACCAGATACTTTGGTTGATGTAAACTCCAAAGAAAACGTTTGCCAACAAAAGAATGGGAACAACATGTAGTCCTTTCCAAAATGTTTCATTCGAAATAAAGTATTTGAAAATGTCCAGATTCAAAGAAACTCCAAGGAATATCAAACAAACTATTGCGACAAAATAGTTCATCAGTTTGATATACAATTTATTCCGATCCTGGTTCTTCATCTGGTTGAAGAAAAACGGTTCTGCTGCATATCGATAAGCCTGAAGTAGAATTGTAACGAGCATTGCCAATTTGTAACACGCACTGTAAATACCAATTTGTGCATCCGCCATTTTTGCTGTAAACCCATTTGCAGGATCATAAAGCATTTGCTTCAGCATGATTCTGTCGATTACTTCGTTGATAATTCCGGCGAAACCGGCGATGACGATTGGAATGGCATAAACCATCATTTTTCGCAATAAAGGAACATCCAGCTTAAATCGAATTCCTGTAAAATCTTTTCTTAGCATGATTGGTTTAACCAAACTGGAAATCAGGTTTGCCATCAAAATGTAGAACACTCCATTAACGGGATCCTCCTTATCAACAAAAAAGTAGAGTAATACCAGATTCAGAAGAATATTTACTCCTATCGATGAAAACTGAATAATGGCAAATTCCTTCGCTTTTTCTTCTGATCGAAGTTTTGCGAGAGGTAAACTGGAAACCGCATCAATGGTAACAATCGCTCCCATCAGGATAATATATTCCGGATGTTCATTGAACAAAAGGGTATCTGCAATGCCTTGATTGAATCCTAATATGACCAGGAAGAAAGCGACATTCAAAAGTAAAACGGTTAGAAAGCCGTTTTGAAAAACCCGTTTCTTATCATCAGTATCCTGAATGAAGCGAAAATAGGTTGTCTCCATTCCGAAGGTCAGCAAAATCATTAAAAAAGCTACAAATGCATACAATTGGGAAACCACTCCATATTCTTCCGGATGTTTAACAAATATGGAAGTATAAAGCGGAACCAATAAATAGTTCAGGGTTCTCCCCAAAATGGTAGATAACCCATAGACAGCTGTTTGCCCTAATAGTTTTTTAAGCGGATTCAATTATCCTCGGAAGTTTGGTTTTCTTTTTTCAATAAACGCTCCTGTTCCTTCTTTGAAATCAGCCGTTCCGAAACATTTACCGAATTCTTCTACTTCGGCATCAAATCCTTTTTGTCCACCTTCTGAATACAATGCGTTTACTGCACGAATAGCAGATGCGATAGCCGTTCCGGAATTCTTCAGGATCTTGGTTGCCATTTCATTCGCCAAATCCATCAATTCTTCAGGTTCGCATACATGATTCACCAAGCCCCAAGTTTTCGCTTCATCGGCAGAAATCATCCCAGCAGTGAAAATCATTTCATTTGCCTTACCTCGACCAACCAATTGCGTTAAACGCTGCGTACCTCCATAACCCGGAATTACTCCTAAGGAAACTTCCGGAAGACCCATTTTCGCATTTGCAGAGGCGATGCGGATATGCGAAGCCATTGCCAATTCCAATCCACCTCCTAAAGCGAAACCATTCACTGCAGCAATTACCGGAGTGGTCATATTCTCAATAAAAGAAAACAATAATTGCTGTCCTTGAGCAGCTAATTCACGACCCTTTTCAACTGAAAAATCTGCAAACTCCTTAATATCAGCACCCGCAACAAAGGCCTTCTCACCTGATCCGGTAAGAATCACAACACCTGTTCCGGAATCTTCATTCGCCGCATTCAGCGCGTGATTCAATTCGGAAATGGTTTGCTTGTTCAACGCATTTAATTGGTTCGGGCGATTGATTGTAATTGTTTGGGTATGTCCGTTTTGGGACACCAGGATATTTTCGTAAGTCATTTTAAAGTCTTTTTGTAAAGTTATTCATTTTTGGTGTATTCCCGATACCATCACAAAGTGCGAATTATACCGGAAAACAATTCAGTTTTTCCGCAACTTCTTATAGAGTCTTATACCCAACATTAGGGCAATTCCAACTCCAAAAAATCCAATTACCCCACCAAGCCATCCCAAACTGGACTTCATGATTACCAGGAAAACGATTGCAACCAACAAGAGGGTTGCCACTTCATTCCAAAGTCGCAAATGACCGGAAGTCCATTTCGATGAGCCATTCTTTAGACGGTTCATAATTCCCTGACAAATAAAATGGTACACCAAAAGAATTGCTACGAAAGTGAGTTTGATGTGCATCCAAGGCATTTTTAACAGCCCTGCATTCGCAATGAGCATCAAGGTTCCGAAAACAACCGTCAGGATCATAGCCGGGGTTGTGATAATGTACCACAATCGGTTTTGCATCACGTTAAACTGTTCCTGCAAAACACGTTTTTCATCTTCCGGTCTCGAATTGGATTCCGTATGATAAACGAAAAGCCTTACCATATAGAACAGGCCGGCAAACCAACTCACTACAAAAATGATATGCAGCGCTTTCCAGACAGCGTAATTTTCAGCTAAGAAATTCATCGGCACAAAGTTAAAAAGAAACGGGAACACAAATTGCGTTCCCGTTACTAAATTCTTATCTATTGAAATTAAACTTTCATTCCTTTAACAACACGATCTTTGCGTTTTGTTTTTTGAAGTTTCTTGATGCGAACTTGTAGAAATGCACTGCTTCCACCAGATGAAACCGTATAAGTTTCGTTTCCATATTCCATCGTTCCGCCATTATTTTTCCAATCTGCAACCAGGTAGTATTTTCCACTTGTTTGCGTTGCACGGGTTGCAAACTTAATTACTTTACCGGAACCAACTTCAAAACGAACAATCACTTCATTGTTTGGTCCGATTTTCTCGAAAACCCCTCTTGTATTCGTAGGAATAATGATACGATTCTGGGTTTTAGATGAATTCACTACCAATTCTCCTGAACTTCCAGTTCCTTGATTACCTGAAGATTGATTCTTCTCCAAAATAATATTTGAAGACGTGTAAAACTGAACCTTCGTCATGTTCTCCGGTGATAAATCAAAATCCTGTTTTACTTGTTCCGTGTAAGGAATTTTCTGAGCACAACTTACCACAAGAAGAGTTAAAACTGCAAAAGCAAAAATTCGTTTCATGTTTAAATAATTTTCAATTTTGAGACACCCAAAAATAGCGCCACTTTTATTTTTTAGCAAATATAATCTTTTTAGTCCTCCGCGTTTCGATGAAGTGGAAACAAAACCGGTCTGCTGGGTGTTGCATCATTTACAAAAGGCGCTGTTTGAAGATTCAACATGTATTCTCCATCTAAAACCTCATCCGGAATATACACCATTTCCGTAATCGTTCTGTCAAATCTCTGGTTATTTGGAACACCCCAAAAACCATGATGAAAAGCCAATTCTCCTCCATCTTTTTCACGATCTACCGAAGGCGTATCAATCAGTAAATGATTCACTCCCAACCTATCCAAGATAGGTAAAATATCTACATCACAATATGCCGGATTGCTATCCGAATAATTCAAATGCATTTTGCCTTGATCATTTGGAAGGGTCCGGATAATTAATGATTCTGCTTTGAAGCCTTCCAACTGTTCAGAGATTGTTGATGCCGTTACTACCCTGTCAACGGATCCATCAGCCTGCAAACGAATTTCCGGAGCAACGGTGATCAATACGGAAGAATAAAGCAATTCATCAAGTATGCCGTTTACAGAATGGACTTCAGGAGTGATATGGCCTAAACATTCCGTATGTGTTCCATGGCCATGCGGGTTGAAGTGAATCGAACGAAAGTTGACGCTTCCCCCTTCTGCAACAGCACCTACCCAACCATTTTCGCGAACGGGTTCAATAACCGGTGGTGAAACATACCATGCACGCACATTCTGTTCCGTTCCTTCCAATGGAATAGAGCAGTCTATTCCCTCATTTGTTAAAATATAACTTCCGTCTCCGAGAAATAATTGCATAAAGTTGTTTAAGGTAATTTGGCTATCATCTTTTTGTATTCGGAAGCAAAATCATTTACTCCCTGACAAGCCATTTCAATTTTATAATTCCTGAATGCTTCGATGCGATTTTCAGGGTTAGGATGGGTACTTAGGAATTCAGGTGTGCGAGAACCTCCAGCGGAGTTGATCTTTTCAAAAAAGCCCGCTCCACCATCTGCCTGGTAAACCGTAGGGCAAAGAAAGGTTACTGAGCCTTTATCAGCTTCAGATTCGTGATTACGGGAGAATTTCAGTCCCACCAAACCTGCTGTAATCTGAGATAATTGTTGGTAATTACCCGCCACGATAGCAAGCAGGGTTTGAACTCCATACATCTGAGTCATCTGGCGTGTAGAATGACGGAAATCCGCATGAGCAATCTCATGACCCAATACTCCTGCCAATTGAGCTTCATTATCAAGGTACTTCAAAATACCGGTGTACACATAAATATAGCCACCCGGTGTACAAAACGCATTCAACGTACTGTCATCATGGATAATGCGCAATCTCCAGGCAAAATCTGCTTTGTGTTTCACCTGACCGGAATTCAAAATGTTGTTTCGAACTTTGTAAAGATATTGGTATATCTCCTTATGGGACGCAGAATCTAATAACGGATATTCCTTTGGATTCCCATCAATTTCAGCAGCTACCTGAGCACCCAATTGACGATCCTGCTCTACCGGAAAAAGGTTAATTCCCGAACCTAATTCTTTAGATCCTTTACAATTCATTAAAACACTGGCTCCTCCGACCAGCAGTAAAGAAAAAACAATAACTCGCTTCATCGCATTGACATTTATACAAAAATAGATTAATTCCCAAAACTTTAGGCTTCAACCAATCATTTATACTCACAACTGTATTATTGATTTTAATAGTTCTGTTTAACTTTACATAGTGGAGGACAAAAAAATGGATATCGGATTAAAGCTGAAAACACTGCCTGAAAAACCGGGAGTTTATCAATACTTCGATAAAAATGGAACGATTCTTTATGTGGGTAAGGCCAAAAACCTCAAAAAAAGAGTTTCCTCCTACTTCAATAAAAATCACGAGCACGCCAAGACCTATATTCTTGTAAAGAAGATTGTTGACATCCAATACATCGTCGTGGATTCCGAAATGGATGCGCTTTTGCTGGAAAACAACCTGATCAAGAAATACTTACCCAAGTACAATATCCAGCTAAAAGACGATAAGACATATCCTTGGATCTGTGTGAAAAAAGAACCGTTCCCGCGGGTTTTCTCCACACGGATATTGGTCAAAGATGGTTCCCGGTATTATGGCCCTTATCCCAGTGGAAGAATCATGCACACCTTGTTGGACCTCATCCGGGATTTGTTTCCCCTGCGAACTTGTGCGCTTGACCTGGCTGCGAATAAAATAGAAAAAGGTGGGTACAAAGTATGTTTGGAGTATCACATTGGAAAATGTAAAGGTCCTTGTGAAGGAAAACAGAAAGCAGAAGAATACAACCGGATGATTGAGCAGATCGAGGGGATTTTGAAAGGAAACATCTCAACTGTAATACAGAATTTAAAACAACTGATGCTTCAGGCTTCCACCGATTTCCGATTTGAAGATGCGCATGACATCAAAACCCGCATTGACCTTCTTGAAAAATACAAGGCGAAATCAACAGTAGTTTCTCCAACCATTCATCAAGTAGATGTGGTGAGCATGGTAGAAGACAACGATCTGGTTTTCGTCAATTACCTGGTCATCAATCACGGTGCCATCATTCATGGAATTACCGTTGAGGTGAAGCGAAAGCTGGATGAGACCCAGGCGGATATCATCACCTTTGTGCTTCCTGAATTGCGTGAGCGTTTCCAAAGTGAAGCAAAAGAGATTTTGGTCGAAACCGATGTAGATTGGGAAATGGAAGGAGTTCGATTCTTCGCTCCGCAACGAGGTGATAAAAAAGCATTGATCGATTTGTCGCTTCGCAATGCGAAAGTCTATCGTTTGGAAAAAATCAAACAGGAAAAAATCAAGGATCCTGAAAAACATACCAATCGTATTTTGGAAACCATGAAAACCGATTTGCGACTGAAGGAATTACCTGTTCATATCGAGTGTTTCGATAATTCGAATATTCAAGGAACCAATCCCGTTTCTGCCTGCGTTGTTTTCAAGGATGCCAAACCGAGCAAGAAAGATTACCGCCATTTCAACGTTCAAACCGTTGAAGGTCCGGATGATTTTGCAACCATGCGCGAAGCAGTTTACAGACGCTACAGGAGACTCCTGGAGGAAGAACAACCCTTGCCACAACTTATCATCATTGACGGAGGGAAAGGGCAACTTAGCGCAGCCTTGGAAGCCTTGGAAAAATTGGATCTGCGGGGAAAAATAGCCATTATCGGCATTGCGAAACGATTGGAAGAATTGTTTTATCCGGGAGACAGTTTGCCCTTATACCTTGATAAACGCTCGGAAACCTTAAAAGTGATCCAGCATTTGCGCAATGAAGCGCATCGTTTTGGAATTACGCATCACCGGAACCGCAGAAGTAAAAGTGCATTAAATAATGAACTGGAAACCATTCCGGGAATTGGCGAAAAAACCGTCCAGGACCTGATAAGGGCATTCAAATCCGTGAAACGCGTGAAAGAGCAAAACGAGGAAAGTTTGGCTTCGGTCGTTGGGAAAGCGAAGGCGAAGGTGATTATCACGTTTTTCGGATCTAATTAAGCTAGCATCATAATCAAAAAAAGCCCCAACCCTGCGAGTACGATTCCACCAAAGATAATCGCCGGTATTACGAACCCGTAACTCAGCTTTTTCAATCGGTACTTCTCCGGATGCTTTCTAAGAGAATGGATCATGAAAAACGCGAAAATCATTGCCAAGAAAAAAAACACTACAACACCAATCAGAGCTTCAGCATAGAATGTGACGAAGAAAATAAAAACAATCCCGATGCTCCACGCTCCCCAAATCGCCCAGGTCAGTGGATGCATTCGTGGTTTAACGGTTTCATCCTTTTTTGCTTCTTCTTCCTTAGTTTTCCCAGGTGATTTTATTTGTTTTGGCTCCAAGTTTCTTCTAACAGAATGACCGGTTGGTGGATTTTTAGTTTCTATCCGAGTTTTCGTGTTTTCAGGATGTACTTCACTTTTCACTTTCACAATCTCTTCACTCAAAACCAAAGAATCTGAATCCCCTTTGTTTTCAGGGACAAGATCGTTTTCTGCCATCTGCAGTTTTATTCGCTCTTTCTGCGAATCACTCTCTTTCATTTTCCGGTTCCATTCAATGTGATACCCGTTTCCAAAATGCCGTTTTGTAATGGTGCACGAACAGAAAACTGTGCTCATGGAAAAAATCAGTAGTAGTAAATTCAAGTGTTTCATAACTTATCTTTCGACAAAGGAATGAAAACCAAAGCTGACAGAAGTTGCGATTTCCCGTACTCCATTTTAGTAAGTACGTTTTATTACCTTTTGTTCAGAAAATTGAATTCTGGAACTTTTGAACTTGATAATCTTTACATCTTATAACTCAATTGCAGCATGAACGTTCTCGGAGCTTGAACATCTCCAGGTCTGGTCATGTATTCCGCATTGGCAATGTTATTGAGTATAAAAGCCACCTTGTATTTTTCCTTGTAGGTATACCCGATCCGTGCATCAAAAACAATCGTCACTCCATTGTGTTCTGCCCGGTAATCTTTCAGTCCTGGAAGGATTTGTTGACCCAAAATACCGTTTTCGAAGATTGCATCGATATTTTTCATGTAGCTATTCAAACGCATGGATCCACCAATACTTATTCCTTTATATTCCAATTGAAGATCCGCTTTCGCCAAATGATTGAAGCGATATTTTAAAAGGTTTGATGAAGTGTCTGAAAATGTCGAGCGATAAACAGAATCCCGATTTTTCGAGATTGGATTCATATAGGTATAACCCAATAAAGCTAAAACCCGTATTGGTCCTATGTATCCTTCACCCGAGATGGAAATTTCTGCTCCTGTAATCTCTGCCGATTCTGCATTTTGGGCTCTAAAACCAAACCATTTTTTATAGTAACCCGGTGCATTTGGATTCAAACTGAATGGAATAGAATCCGGTTTGTAGAACCCGAAAGTGAATTCCATCATATTGTCGTAGTGATTAATGAATCCCGCAACGTCTACAAATCCCTTCCATTTTCCTATTTTCACTCCTTGTTTTACACCGATTTCTGCCGCCCATCCGGTTTCAGGTTTCACTGCCGGGTTTGCAAAAATGAGCAGTCCACCAACTGAAGTCGTAGTATATCTTTCCGCTACGCTCGGATAGCGAACCCCTTGTCCGAAAGAAGCACGCAAATGAGTATGTTTCGCAACAGCATAATGGATTCCCGCGCGGATGATCGGTCTGATTGGAATTTTCGTCGTGGAATCCTTTCCAAAATAATAATATGAATCTCCTTGTCTCCCATCCTGTTGAAAATACTCCCCGCGAACTCCGGCAACAATGTTCAATCTTTTCCAGTTCTTCTCGCCTTGCAGATAAAGCGCTCCATTCAGTGATTTATGATCGCCAAATAAATAAGAGGTTACTTGATTCGCAATAGCCGTGACTCCGGTTGTAAGCACCCACGAATTATTGTTCCATCCACGTTGAAATTGATAATCTCCATACCAAACTTCCGATTTCGAGCTTTGGGAAAGGTTCGTATAATTCTTATTGTCAATAAAGTAAAGTCGGCCTTTCAATTGATGCTTGTTCCCAAACTTATCAATATATTTTACCGTAGGATCTACAGATACACGCACTCCGCGATTGTACGTCAAGCTGGAGCTGGCAAGGCTCGTATCCGCACCGCCGAAAGGTTGGTAAGCAAAGGAGTCGCTTTGCCAGATAATGAAATTTCCGGCTTTTTGCAGTTGTGCATTCCAACCTAGTGACATTTTGAAATTTTTGATATTCTTTGGCCTGTAGCTGATCGTTCCGTTGAATCGTCCGCGGTCTTCAGTTTCTCCTTGGCGATAACCGTCATTGCTGTAGCCATACGCTCCAAGTGTCAATCCAAAGCGACCGAATTGTTTTGAAAAAGTAAGATCTCCCTGCGAAAATCCCGGGTTTTTATTCCACCACTTCAAGGTTGAACGTTTCGGATTATCGTAAATTCCTCCTTGAAGTTGTACATTCAGGCTTGCCTTTTCAGTTGGTTCGCGCTCAATCAGGGAAATCATTCCATTCAAGGCTCCGGAACCATACAAGACGGAAGATGCTCCTTTGATCACTTCAATCTGTTGCACATTCTCAATCGGAATCGAGTTCCATTTCGCATCTCCTGCATCAGCTGAAAGAAGCGGAATTTCATTCCATAAAACCAACACCCGGCTTCCTGCTCCATAAGTAAACCCGCTTCCCCCGCGAATACTTACCTGTCCATCCATCGCATAAGCTCCGGGAACCTGGTCAACTGCTTGTTCCAAATCCGTTATCCCTTTATTGGTTATTAATTCAGGTTTGATGATGTCAAGCGAAATTGTCAGTTCCTGCACCGATTGCTGCCTGCGGGATGCAGCCACAACTACGGGTCCAAGATCCTGAACAGGTGCCAATGGTCTGAGTTGAATCACTTCGATCCGGGTAGAAATAATCCGGATTGTGTCTGAATAATAATCCAATGCAGAAATAATACAAGTCGCCGGAAGCGAATCCAACTTTAGGGAAAACTCCCCGTTTTCATTCGTTAAAGCCTGCGCTCCACCATTAATTTTCACTTGCGCGAAAGGGATTGGTTCCCTCGTTTCAACATTCAAAACCCTTCCTGCGATTTCTTGCGAAAAAAGTGTAATTGGAGCCAAAAAAAGTAGGAGTAGTACTTGCTTCATAAAGCTAATTTTTCTTATATTCAAGAGACCAAAGTACCAAAAAATTGAATTTTACAACTATTCATCATCAAATTGCACTTACCTTTTTAAGTGGTATCGGAAGTCGAAGAGCCCGGGTTATTATTTCTCATTTCAATGACCTGGAAGCATTTTTTTCAGAGAAACGTTTGAATCTCGCTAAAATACCCGGAATACCTGCTGACTTTGTGTCCTTGAAGTTGCGCCTGAATGCATTGACAGAAGCCGACAAGGTTCTTCAGGAACTGGAGCGAATTGGTGGAAAAACGGTTTTTTTTACGGAAAAGAATTATCCGCGAAGGTTGAAGCAATGCAGCGATGCACCGCTTTTACTTTACAGTAAAGGAAACATTGAATGGAATCCTCCTAAGCTGATTTCCATAGTTGGAACGCGTCACGCAACAGATTATGGAAAGACACTTACACATGAATTACTGGAAGGGTTGAAGGGGTATAATGTAACGATCGTTAGCGGAATGGCATATGGAATTGACATTCATGCCCACTTGGAAGCACTGAAACAGAATCTTCCGACTTGGGGTGTCCTGGGTCATGGATTAGCCAAAATGTATCCGAGTGAGCACCGGAAAATTGCAGAAAGAATGTTGGAAACAGGCGGGATTATCAGTGAATTCATTCCTTCCCAAAAAGCAGAGCCTGCACACTTTCCCATGCGTAACCGGATTGTAGCCGGTTTGACTGATGCAACCATTGTTATTGAAAGCGGTGAAAAAGGAGGTTCATTGATCACCGCTAACCTGGCCGCAGACTATAACCGCGATGTTTTTGCCTATCCGGGCGATGTTACGAGACCCTTTTCCCTGGGTTGCCTGAACCTCATTCAAAAAAACCAAGCCATGCTGATCCGAAACGCCTCCGACCTCATCCAAGGGATGAATTGGCAAATGGAAGAACCTGTTCAAGGACAACAACGCTCCCTGTTTGTGGATCTTAATCTTAGGGAAGAAAAAATCATTTCCGTCCTGAAAACAAAGTCTGAACTGACATTGGATACCATCGGTTACCTGTCTTCACTCACTGCCAGCGAAGTTTCCAGCGATTTGCTGAGCCTGGAATTCAAGGGTCTGGTGCGCTCGCTTCCAGGAAGGCGCTTTCAACTAATACACTAAAGAACAAGTTTGTTTGCCGTTAAATTTCTATTTTAGGAGCCATAAACTAGAAAAATGAAAAAACATCTTTTATTTGGAGCCTTGGCTCTAAGTACCCAAATTGCCTTCGGCCAAACAGTAACAAACGCTCCTGATAGTAAATACCAATTCACCAAAGTTGTTCAGCTAGATGCAAATCCGGTAGAAAATCAAGGAATGACCGGAACTTGCTGGAGTTTTTCCTCTTTGTCTTTCTTTGAAAGTGAATTGATCCGCATGGGTCATAAAAATCCGGCTGAGTTATCGGAAATGTACATCGTTCGTAAAGCATATGAATCAAAAGCCGATCGTTTTATCCGAATGGACGGGAAAATCAATTTTTCAGAAGGTGGTGCATTTCACGATATCCCTTATGTGATCAAGCGTTATGGAATTGTTCCTAAAAGTGTCTATACAGGCTTAACAAATGGAAAAACGACTTACAACCACGAAGAATTATTCGCTGTTTTGAATAGTTTCATGCAAACGGTTCTTGCAGAAGTTCAAAAAGGTCACGGGATTGGAACTGAGTGGAAAAAAGCATTTTCTTCCCTTTTGGATGCTTATTTAGGTCCGGATATTACAGAGTTCACTTTTGAAGGGAAAAAATACACTCCGATGACTTATGCCAATTCATTGGGATTGAAGATGAACGATTATGTTTCAATTACCTCTTTCAGCAATGATCCTTTTTATGAGCCATGTGAAATTGCTATTCCGGACAACTGGGCTTGGGGAGACAGTTACAATGTTCCTTTGGAGGACATGGTTGCCATCGCTGAAAATGCATTGAAAAATGGATATACTTTGGCTTGGGGTGCTGACGTTTCAGAAAAAGGATTCAATTTCCGCCAGGGAATCGCAATCATCCCTGAAGATGAGTCAACGATCCAAACTCGTGGAAAAGACAATAAATCATTTAACGATGCAGGAGCTGCAAAAACATCCAATGCATTTTTAGAGCCTGTGAAAGAGCAGACAATCACTCAAGAAAAACGCCAAGAGGGTTATGATGGAAAAGTAACAACTGATGATCACGGAATGCACATTGTCGGTTTGTTCAAAGATCAAAACGGAACCCGTTACTTTTTGGTTAAAAACTCTTGGGGTACAGACAATTTACCACAAGGTTATTTGTATGTTTCCGAACACTATTTCCGCTTGAAAACAATCAACATTTTCTTGGATAAAGAGGGCTTGAGTAAGGAGGTGAAAAATAAACTAAAATTGTAAGTAAATTGTTGGTGAAGAAAACTTTTTTTGTTAGATTTGACACATTACCACAAACTAATATAACATGGAAAGACTAACACCCGCAGAAGAAAAGGTCATGTTACGCCTTTGGAAATTGGAGAAAGCAACAGTTAAGGAAATTGTTGATTTGTACCCAAACCCAAAGCCAGCCTACAATACCGTTTCAACAATTGTTCGAATCCTGGAACGTAAAAAATTCATCAAACACAAACCAATGGGAAGAGGTTATATTTATCTTCCGAAGATTGGACGAGAACAGTACCGTGACTATTTGGCGGACTACATTTTGAAGTTTTACTTTGACGGAAGCCGAAACGAAATTGTTTCATTCTACAACAGTAATGTTACACTCAACGAAATTTTATAATACAAAACCCCGATTGATCATCGGGGTTTTTTGTTTTGGTCCGGAAGGAATTGTGGTTAGGTTAGGCTGCCTAAAATTTAAGTGACCAGGTTAGGTTGATCTTCCGGAATAAGAAACAAATTGGTACTTTGAATCTTACTTGAATACAAAGTTAAGGTGTGAGTTCGTAAGGGATTTACGAGATACATCGTATTCCCAAAAAAGCACCTGAATAAAGCAATTTTTCCTATTCGATAATCAACCGCGTAAGGAACCTGGAATTGTTTTGTGTAACTTCTACCAGATAGCATCCTGATTTCAGGTCCGCTTCCAATTGAATTTCACTTCCAGACAAAGCAATCGCCAATTCTTTTTGATAAACTTGTTTTCCTTGTAAGTCTGTAATCTTTAATTTCGAGTTTGAAAAATTCAATCCTGAAATCGTAATCTTTTCTCCTTTTTGAGAAGGATTTGGAAATACGTTGATCGCCGACAATTCAGAGTCTGAAATTCCCAAAACCCCATCGATTACAAAATTATCTATATAGAGATTGTTGGAATAATTGGAAGCTACAAATTCAAATTTGAAGCGCGTTTTCGTATCGCTTGCGGTACTTGTAAATGCAAATGAAGCATTTTTCCATTGATTTTGGCCAGGAATGAAACTGGCACTCTGAGGAGCGAAAACACTAACCAATGCTGTGTCTTCAATGATCTTCTTCTGAATCCAGGTTTTTCCGCAATCTCTTGAATAATAGACTTTAAGGATTTCCGTTGCTGAATCCGGAATAGCGGAACAGCCAAAAGCATAATCAAATGAAACAGTCACTCCTGTTGTATTCGATAAGTCAAAAGCAGGTGAAACCAGGTTATCCTTACTTAAATTAATCTGCTGCATCGTGGAAGAATAACATGGAAGGGTTGTATCCGGTTCATAGTGATTTCCCAGTAGGAAACATCCTGTATTCTGAATACCATTTGTCCCTATCCGTTGGAAATAACCACTGCCATTGTCCGTGTTCTGGCTTTGCCAAAAATCTCCAGAAACATCAAAATTCTGAACGGTAGGACCGGCAAATTCCGCCCAGCTTCCGCTTACATAAACAATTCCGGATTTGGTTGTCGCGTTAGAACCGTTGGCATTGGTTGTCGTAAGTGTCATATCATAATAGCCGGGAGCCATGTAGGCAACTTTTGGATTTGGAAGTGACGAAGTTGAAGGGTTTCCTCCGGGAAAAGACCATTGATAGCTTATTGCATTGAGTTGTCCTGAAGCATTAAAGACCTTCACCGAATCTCCGACACAAGTTAGAGTGCTAAGGAAACTCGAACTGATTCCGGTTTGAATACTGAAATCGGAAGAAGGAAGTGCCAACGAAACTGGTGCCGGACCAGGGCCCGTTCCGGTTGCAACCAGGTTTGAATCGGTCCACAATTGATTTCTTCCATAAAACGGACTTTCAGCAACATTTCTCATCAACTCTACCTGACCCAAGGTAAACATTCTCTGACAGTAAGAGAATTCCATGAAATTCTCAACATTATCCCGTGGGTCAAATCCCCAATAGGCAAAGCTGGCTGCGTCATTGCTATCATCGCAGGAATTCATATTCATATTGCACCAACTATTCCCTTTTGAGACCGGTGTATCAGCAATCCCATCGGAATAATTGCACGTTTGACCAATTTCCTGATTTCCCCAGGTATGGAACAACCCGAAATAATGTCCCATTTCATGTGTCAGAGAATGTTTCAATTGAACCTGGCTCGTCCCGATCGAACCTACATAGTCATTCAAAATAATAATTCCCTGATTGCAAGGGTTCAAACTTATCAATGGATTACTCGTAAATCCAAATATTCCGGGAAGTGTCGATTTTACTACCCAGATATTCACATACTTTTCAGGATCCCATGCGTTAATCATTGCTGTTTCATTTCCCACATTTGTCAATGGAGATGCAATGCGATCAATTCCGGTTGTCGCGTTACCATAGGGATCAATAGTCGCCAGGCGAAATTCGAAATTCACATTCCCGCGGATCGTATCAAAAGGAGCTGTTATAATTGTGGAGTCCGCATTCAATCTCCGAAAATCTTCATTCAAAGTAACAATTGCATCCTGAATTTGGAGATCCGGAATATTCTCAGATCCATATTGATGCAATACATGAAAAACCACAGGAATGATTTTCAGATCCGTTGATTTTTGAGTCTGTGTTAATAGCGATTCGATTTGCTTGAGCGATTCGGTGGTCGGATCCGAATGATTGCAGGTAAGTCCTCCTCCTTGTCCCAAACAATTTAGTGACAGTGTAAAGAGAATGCAACACCCTGAAAAGATTGATTTCATGTTTGCAGCAATTAAAGTTTGGAAGGAAACTACTCCAAATTTGGAGAGGAGGCAATGAGAATTGATTCAAGCGTGGGAATTGTTGATTAAAGAATAAAGCATCCACAAATGCAGATGCTTTTACCCGTTCAAAAATTTATCTAACCACAAACTATTATTTTTGAACTCTTTATTCCGATTGATCATTTTTAATCTACCTATTAAAAGATTTAAAGCACCCACGCTAGCAAGCGCTTTAAATCAAACCTAACCTTTAGACACCATATCGGTGTTGACCGAAGTAAAAGAATTCATTTGCGGGATCAATTCAGAATTTTCGACCTTAACTTACACTAAACAAACCGTCGTTTTCAACCTAAATCATCTTAACTCATTGGGTTTTGACATATCAATTATTGACATTGATTGTTTAATCCAAAAACCTACTTATCTGTTGATTTTAAAGGTCTTTATTTATTTGGATGTGTTCCGGGTTTGAAAATAATGGTGTTCCGGGTTGTCTTAACCAACATAACTATTCAGCCAACTATAATTCCGGACTCAAATCGATTAAAATTGGTGGTTTATTTCTAGAAATCTGCGAAAATAGACGATTCTGAATTCATGAACTTAGACCTTCTCAAGCGTTTCATATAGATCATCCCGCACATCCAAATTCATTTTTTTTCTCAAACGCGATCGCAATACATTCACTGATTCGAATGTAATATTCTTCATCGCAGCAATATCCTTTGATGAAAGCTTGAGCTTGATCAGCAGGCACAACTCCTTTTCATTCTGGGTTAATTCCGGATATCGCTCCTGAAGGCGACGCAAAAATTGGCTGTTGATCTCATTGACATTGTTTTGGAATACCACCATTCCATTATCCACCGCCTGAAAACTTTTCACATACGAAATCAGTTCCGTCACATCATTTTTTTCAATGATCTCCTTTCTTCTGAGTTGCTGCAAACGAAGCGCCATCTCACCGGTAAATTCGAACTTCTTGGTGATATTGATTGCGAAAGTGAGCAAATCCTTGTTTTTCAGCTCCAGTTCCAAAGTAAGTCGTTCAGCTTCCGACTCCTTGTATTTTAATTTCTCTTCGTTGAGTTTGCGTTCAATATGGGCTGCCCGATTTTTACTTTGTTGCACCTTTCTGTTTACAATGAAAACCACTATCAAAATGATCAAAAGACAGACAGAAAACCCGATGCTCAGTAACAACTCTTTCCTGTTAATTGATTGGGTCCGTTGCTTGGACTTCTTTTGGATTTCAAGCTCCAGTGTGATCTGGTTGTTCTGAAAACGGATAAACTCGTTTAACATGGAATTCATCGATTGATCTTTCAGTACCAAACGAATAACTTCTCTTCTTTTGTGGAATGTCCTGATCAATTGCTCTGTCTGATGAATCTTTTCATAGTAAGCGGCCAAGGCATCATAATATTCCAGTTGAAGTTCCGTATTTGCATCTTCCAATTGAACAAGGTGGAGATGTTTTTTCGCATCTCCGAAAAGACCTAAACGCAATTCCGATTCTGCAAGATGAAGTAAGTATTCGACTCTCAGTCTCAAATCCGGCTGCGCAAGCTTGGTCTTCAAGATCATCCGGACGGCCTCCTTCTGTTTTTCGAGCGCTTGTTTGTACTCTTCCTTCAGTTCATGGATCTTTGCAAGATTATCATAAACTACTGCATAAAGGGTGCTGTCGCCGGTGAATTTCGGATTCAAATGAAAATTGCTGATTGCCCGATTGAAAAAATAGGTCGCTGTATGCAGGTTGCCCTGTTCCAGATAATTGCTCCCGATATTATTCAGACAATGCGTTATCAGACCCGAAACATGATGCCCTTTGATCAAATAAAGTGCTTTTTTATAATAGATATTCGCCGAATCGAATTGATGGGTTTTGGAATACAGCCTGGCAACATGCTCTATCATGTAATAACGCTCAATCCTGTTTGAGTTAAATTCATGGGCGAGCGATTTTTTAGAATATTCTATAGACATCTCATAAGCTCCCAAGGATTCCAGTGAGTTTCCTATCAATCCAAATACGATGCAGCTATCCCGATTTGAAAATCCTCCGGAACGACACAATTTCATTAAACGATTCAGTGATTGAAATTTCTTCCCGGAAAAATCATCCAAACCAGCCAGGCTCCATTCACCTTCTATTTCGAGGGATCTGAACTTGTTGATCTTGGCTAATTTTAACCCATTCGTGAAATGATTTCTTGCTTTCGAAACATCAACATAATAGCTGCGATTTCCCAATGCGTAATAAGTGGTGATCTTTTCTTTCCCACTAACCTGGTGAAGCCGTTTCGTCAAGCTATCTCCTGTACTATTTTGACTAAATCCACTTATCGGAAGGGCTAGAAATAATACAACAAACCGAGTGATTTTACAACGTATAGCTTCCAAGATGTACAGTTCCGTTTAAATTCCATTGTAAGATAGAAAAATATTTGAGGAATGGAACTTCGGTCTCAAATACGAACTTTCAGGAGTAAGACGGAAATCAATCTGGAACAGAAATCCTTACATTCCATCACAATGAAGATGAATCGTTGTTATTCTTGAATATTCGTAATTAACTAACTATCTCCCCCAATCGCTCAAATGCCTGGTCCATGTTCATTACGTTGCTGTAAAGTAAGCGCAGACGATCGTTCTTCTCACTCATCTTGCAATCTTTCGGATTGGACTGGACATACTTCAATACTTGCGTAAACATGGGTGAATCGTAGTACTTTGACTGGGAATTCGCTACAAAATAACCGATCATCGATCCCTGTTTGATGACCAATTTCTCGAAACCGATTTCCTGCGCCAACCAACGCAATTCAAATGAACGGAGCAATTCTTTCACCACGCGCGGCAAAGGGCCAAAGCGATCAACCAGTTGTTTTTTGTAATCCTCTATTTCTTCTTTCGTATTGAGATTATCCAAATCCTGGTAAATGCTCAAACGCTCACTTACATTGTTGATATAGTCTTCCGTGATGCGCAGCTCAAAATCGGTTTCCAAAACACAATCCTTTACGAAATGTGCTCCCATAGTTTCCGTATTGCGATCGTCATACAAGTCTTTAAACTCTTCCTCTTTCAATTCATCCATGGCTTCATTCAGGATCTTCTGATACATCTCGAAGCCGATTTCGGAAATGAATC
Source organism: uncultured Fluviicola sp. (assembly GCF_946478805.1). Next base: position 74,263 of record NZ_CAMLDC010000005.1, read on the forward strand.
CGCTTTGTTCTCCACCCAATAAGTTTCCTGCACCACGGATGTCCAGATCCTTCATCGCAATGTTGAACCCGGAACCCAGATCAGAAAATTGAACCAATGCTTCCAATCGTTTGCGTGCTTCGGAAGTCAGTAAGCTGATTGGCTGTGAGATCAGGTAACAGAATCCTTTTTTGTTGGAGCGGCCAACCCGACCACGCAGCTGGTGCAAATCACTTAACCCGAACATGTGGGCATCATTGATAATAATTGTATTTGCATTCGAAATATCAATTCCGGATTCAATAATGGTTGTTGCAATCAAAACGTCGTATTCTCCCTGGATAAAATCCATCATTACCTTTTCCAACTGCTTTCCATCCATTTGTCCGTGACCGATTGCCACGCGAACTCCTGGACAAAGACGAGAGATCATTCCTGCTATTTCTTTGATGTTCGCCAATCGGTTATTTACAAAATAAACTTGCCCGCCACGACTCACTTCATACGAAATCGCATCGCGGATATTTTCTTCATTGAAGGTAATTACTTCCGTCAAAACCGGTTGACGGTTTGGCGGTGGTGTATTGATGATGCTCAAATCACGTGCACCCATGAGTGAAAACTGAAGTGTTCTCGGGATCGGGGTTGCCGTAAGTGTCAGTGTATCGACTGTTGTTTTCAGCGTTTTCAACTTGTCTTTCACCGCCACACCGAACTTCTGCTCTTCATCGATAATGATCAGTCCCAAATCCTTGAACTTCACCTTGTCACTGACAATTTTGTGCGTTCCAACCAAAATGTCGATTTCTCCGCTTTCCACTTTTTTCAAAGTTGCTGTGATATCCTTGGCCGATTTGAAACGATTGATGTAATCCACATTCGCAGGAAAATTCTTAAACCGTTCCTTGAAACTCCGCGCATGCTGATGACTCAAAATGGTAGTCGGAACCAAAACCGCTACTTGTTTGCTGTCGGCAACAGCTTTGAATGCCGCGCGCATAGCAATTTCCGTTTTCCCGAAACCGACATCACCACAAACCAAACGATCCATCGGGGTATCTTTTTCCATATCCTCCTTTACAGCCTGTGTGGCCTTTAATTGGTCGGGAGTATCTTCATACATAAAAGAAGCCTCCAACTCATTTTGTAAATACGTGTCCGGAGAAAACGCAAAACCGGGTTGACTTTTGCGTTTTGCGTAGAGTTGAATCAGGTCGAAAGCCAATTCCTTGATGCGCTTTTTGGTCTTTTGCTTCAAAGTAGCCCAAGCCTGGGTTCCCAATTTGTTCATCTTCGGAGCGGCTCCGTCTTTTCCTGTAAACTTCGAAATGCGGTGCAAGGAGTGAATACTTACATACAACACATCGCCATCGCGGTAAACCAGGCGGATCGCCTCCTGCGGTTTCCCATTCACATCTATGGTTTGAAGTCCGGAAAATTGTCCGACTCCATGGTCAATATGTGTTACGTAATCTCCTTTTTGGAGGTTGTAAATTTCCTTTAAAGTGAGCGCTTGCTTCGCCTGGCGGAATCCTTCCTTCAACTTGAAACGGTGATAACGTTCAAAGATCTGGTGGTCTGTGTAGCAAACCAGTTTCAGATCCGGAATGATGAACCCCTCATGCAGTGCGATATTCATCGGTTCAAATTCCACTTCTGCGCCGATATCCTCAAAGATCTGGTACAAGCGTTCAATCTGTTTCGGCTGATTGGAAAATATAAGATTTTCTGATCCTGCTTTTTTACGCGCTATCAAATCGTCTTTCAATAAATCAAAATCCTTATTGAAGGTCGGTTGGTGCAATGTTTCGAATGTGATGACATCCGATGGCTTAAAAGCATATTCCGGCCCGATTTCCACTATCGAATGTGCAGGGATTTGGGCCTTCCAATCGGACGGATGCATGTACAATTCACTTGGCAAGCTATGCTTGACCGTATTTTTCGGAAGAGCGTCGTAAACCTTTACTGCCTTTTCATAATCCTTTTCCAAGGCAGCTTTTACCAAGTCATTCGAAGCCAACCAAATGGTGGTATGTTTCCCAATGAATTCCAGGAATGTTCCATTGCCATTCAAAACCAACTGGCGCTGCACATTTGGAACCACCGAAAAATGGGTATGTGTTTTAATCGATAATTGCGAAACAGGATCAAAGGTTCGGATCGAATCCACCTCATCTCCGAAGAATTCCACCCGAAACGGTTGGTCATTTGAAAAGGAGAAAATATCTACAATTCCTCCACGAATTGAAAACTGACCCGGTTCGTACACAAAGTCCACTCGTTCAAAACCATACTCCAGCAACAATTCATTGAAGAAATCGATTGAATAAGTCTTGCCACGCTCCACCCGCATCGTGTTTTCAGAGAGCTTTTTCTGAGTGGGAACACGTTCAAATAAGGCTTGTGGATAAGTGATCACCCACGTATTTTTCCCGGTATTCACTTTTTCCAGTACTTCCGCGCGTGCAACCACATTCGCATTGTCGGTTTCTTCCAATTGATAAGGTGTGCGGTAAGAAGCCGGGTAAAAAAAGATATGTTTATTATCCGGATATAATTGTTCCAGGTCGTTGAGAAAATAAGCTGCGGTTTCCTTGTCTTCCAAAACAAACAAATGGTTTCCGGGAACTTGCTCACAAACGGAAGCTACTGCAATCGACTTAGAGGAACCGATCAGCCCTTTCCAATGAATACGAATTTCTGCCTGTTGCAATAAGTCAGCTGTCTGATCAAGTCCTTTGAGCTTTTTGAAAAGTTGTAAAAAATGTGCCTGGTCCATATTTTGAATAAACAGTTTAGGGGTAACAGCGCACTGTACCCCCATGTAAAATTCCAATAGTTATCGGAACGATGCAAAGGTCGTGATTTTCTTTAAAATGACATTCAGTAGTGTTTGTTTTTTGGTTTACTCAAATAATAAAATCGATTCGTCGGAATCACATTTATGCTGTTTTGAAATGAATTTTTTCAAAATGAAAAAACAGGACCAACCCAAAAAGACTAAACCTAATAAAATCAAGTAGTTTCAATATTGGCATAGCTTTTACTAGTAGATAATCGCTAAAAACAAATATTATGAAAACGATATATTTTGTAACCTTGGTTACAGCGATGATGTTGGGAATTTCTACTGGGTGCAAGAAGAAAGAAGGAAATAGTCAGATGACTGTGAAGATGGTGGATGCGCCCGGTGATTTCCAACAGGTAAATGTAGAAGTTTTGCAGGTGCAGGTGCATCACAGTGCACAAGGTTGGATCAATCTTCCAACAAACGCAGGAGTTTACGATCTTTTGACTTTGCAAAATGACGTTTCTGCAACACTTGTAAATACAGGTACACTTCCTTCCGGACACCTGGAGCAATTCCGATTGATCCTTGGAGATGAGAACAATGTGATGATAGACAGTGTGTATTTTCCGCTTGCAACTCCATCAGCTCAGCAATCCGGTTTAAAAATTAATCTCAATACTGATTTCGCGCCGAATAACACTTATGAAGTGTTGCTGGATTTTGACGCAAACAGCAGTATCGTTACTGAAGGAAATGGTTCTTATTCCTTAAAACCCGTTATAAAAGTTTTATCAATCAATCCCCTTTAGGTGTGGTGTAATAAGTAGTAGTAGTATGTCCACAAAGCCATTCGTCTCCACGAGTGGCTTTTTTTATTTCACATAAATTGTTGGTTAGATCTGATTTTTTATTTCATATCCTTTTCTCGAAACATGCAGATTTGTAACTTTGAGAAAACTTAATATATGAGAAAAATCATCTTATCATTGACCACACTATTTTTCGTGTGTTTGTCGTATTCGCAAGTATTGCAATATACTCCGGATTCAAAACAATTTCAATCTTTAATTACCCGCACCATCAATGTGGTTGAAACAGGAAATGAAGATTTTGATAAAGCAATGCATACTGCTTTTGACACCTACTGGAAATCTACCAAGTTTGAGTACATTACTTACGACGATTTTAAAAAATCAGTTACAGATCAAAGTAAATCGTTCTTTATTCCGATGAACATCAATGTTACATTTACAAAAACCAAAGGGATGCAGCAACAAGCTTTGTATGAAAAAACCAAGTTTTGGTATGGTTTGATCAACGGAGGAAAAAAATCCATTGAGAGTTATGGAGATAATGATGTCATTGTTTTGAGTCCAATTGGCTTATATAGCGGTGAAGACCAACTTTTCCCTTCCAAATACCGATTGGATTATGTAGTCAAATCAATGGATGATGCTATCACAGCAGCAAAAAATGGGGATATCAAAGGTAAACTTCTTGAAAGTTTAAAGCCCATCAATGCAGGATTTGTAAAGATTGCGAAAGAAAAAACGTTGATCATTAACAAAGATGCTCACTCCATTGCATTGGGGAAAGACCGCGGTCAAACCACTCTCGAAAAAGCATTTGCCGAATATCCATACAAATATAAATTTGTGAGTGACAGTGAATTCAAAGAAATCATGGCCGGAACCGATGAATCTTATATTTGTTTGTTGCCAGTAATTGAAGTAAATAAACACATCCTGGTTTTTGAACCTTCTACGAAGAAAACCGTTTATTACGGATGGCAAATGCAAGGTCTTGAAGTAAAATCCGGGGATATCAAATCCCTTGCGAAAGGCGATTTTTAAACATAAAAAATGAATAATCAGGCGGTTTCTTCTAAAGGAGCCGCTTTTTTTTTGAAAAATTCTTAATTTCAAATGAACCTTTGAGCATTCATTGAGTAATCCTTTTAGAAACCCTAAAAATCGAGCGCGCTACGCTTACACAGTAGCTTCAGCGCAGGTGCAGATTTTTCTTAAATTAATAACATGAAACATTTACTAATCGGATTTACATTTTTGACTTGCTTGAATGCATTCACACAAAAGGATGAGTCAACTAATGAAAAACCGCAAACTGTTTACAGCATCGCAAAAGAAGAGAAGTCAGCTTCATGGTATGAAACGCAGAGCAAATTGTGGAAAGCCGAACTGGACAAAAACAATAAAAACGGAGAAGCATGGATTAACTATTACAGAGCTAACCGCGCTTTAAGAAACTTAGCGTTCTCAGAAGAAGAAGAGCGTAACAAGTGGGACAATGAGTGCAAATCCATTCACGAGCAGGTTTGGAAAACGATGCCGAAAAGTTTTGAGGCCTATTTTATTCAGTATGCTGAGAACGGTTTCAAAAAAGATGCTAGTGAGGATCTATTAGCCGCTCAGACACTTCGCCCTAATGATCCTTTGATACAGGATCTACTGATGATCCATTATGAGGTGAAAAATGATGCTGAGAAACGGAATTTCTATGCAAAAAGACTCTTCGAAAACAATGAACTTCCTGTTGGAATGTTGAACTGGGGATACAATGTTCTTTCAGAGTTGGACGAAAATGCGATTCTTTTTACTTATGGTGACAACGATACGTATGCTCCCTGGATTGTTCAGGCTGCGAAAGGTTTTAGAAGAGATGTAACAATCATCAATATACATTTGATCCTGATCAATGATTACCGGGATGGCCTGCTGAAAAAGTTGGGTTACGAACCCTTTGTTAATCGGGAAACCGAAACGGAAGAAGAGGCAAAAGCTTTTGCAAAAGAATTGTATGCTCACTTTCTAAAAGGAAAAAGACCTGTTTATTTTTCAGCAAGTGCGGTCAGCGGATTTGAAGCCGACTATGGAGAGAAATTATACCTGACAGGATTGGCTTATAAGTATAGTGATTCGAGTTTTGATAATATGGCGATCATTCGCAGAAATTACGAAAAACGTTATTTATTGGACCACTTGAAGGAAGTGTTCTCTTATAATATCGGTGACTTAAAATCCGAGCAATTCAACGGAATGTATATCCCTTCGATGATCAAACTATATCAACATTATTCGGAAAGTGAAGAGACTCAGAAAAGACAAAACCTGGAAATTTTGTTGCTGAAAGTTGCCGAACAAAGCGGGCAACAAAGCGAGGTCTTTGAATTACTTTCAGCCAAGCAAAAACCTACTTCCATCCTTTCAACGGTTATGGATCTGAAAACCTTGGAAAGTAATATGATCCGGGTAAGTGGAAACATTTATATGGACAAATATGAAGTAACGAATGGGGATTATAACAAGTTTCTCAATAATCTGAACCTTTCCGGTCAAAATGAATTGTACCAGACAGTCTTGTATGATTCCACTCAATGGATAAAAGGAAAATATGCTGCCGAATTCAATAATCCTATGATGGATATGTATCACTGGCATCCTGCCTATTCAAACTATCCTGTCGTTTGTATTTCTTACGAAGGAGCCGAAGCTTATTGCGAATGGTTGACTAAACAATACAACTTGCAGCGCAAGCGAGCCTATACCCAAGTTGTGTTCCGCTTACCGACCGAACAGGAATGGAGAACAGCAGCCGGTTCAGGAAATACAAAAGCAATCACACCTTTCCCAAATAACCAGATCCAAAACGACAAAAAATGCTACCTCGGAAATATCCGGACTTCACAAGAACGTTTCTTCGACGACGGAGGATTTCACCAGGTAAAAGTTTACAGTTATGAACCCAACAAGATGGGATTCTTCAATACATTGGGGAATGTTTCCGAAATGACCGGTAAAAAAGGAACGGCCCTTGGCGGATCCTGGTTTAACCTCTTCGAAGAATGTACCTTTGATAAAACACAAACATATTCAAACCCGGACCCGACGGTCGGCTTTCGAGTTGTGATGGAGATAATTGAAAAGTGAAAAGCCTAAGTAACCTTGAAAAGTTTACATCATAAACAACAAAGCGACGAAGAGTTGATGGTTCAGATAATGGGCCATCAATCTCCTTTTTCTGCCAAACAGGCAGAATCGGCACTAGTGGAATTGCACCACCGGTACAGCAGGAAGTTGTTGGGTTACTTTATTAAAATGCTGAACAAGGATGTGGATTTGGCACAGGATTTTGTACAGGATATTTTTCTGAAGCTGATGGAGAAAAAACACTTGTTCGATCCCAATAAAAAGTTCTATTCCTGGATTTTCACCATTGCTTCAAACATGTGTAAGACCGCTTATCGTCATCATGGGAAAACTGTTTCACTTTTTGCAGAAATGAACCATCCAAGTGGATTGGCAGAAAATCTGGCAGAAAAACAACTCTTTTTAAATTCACTACAGGAAGCTATCGACGGCTTGGAACATCACCACAAAACGGTATTTGTATTGCGTTATCTGGAACATTTTCCATTGAATGAAATTGCAGAAATAACAGAAAGTTCATTGGGTACCGTTAAGTCACGCTTATTCTATGCAACCAAAAAAATCACGGATCAGTTGAAACACTTTGATCCAAGTTTTGAAACAACACTCTTTAAATTGAATTGATATGGAAAAGCAACATGAACGCTTATTCGATTTGATCGAATCCAAATCTTTTGAGGAACTCACAAAAGAAGAAAAATCCTTTGTCCTGCAGCATCTGACGGAAACTGAATATCGCCTTCAACGCAAAGTGATCTTTGCCACAGCAGCGCTTGAATATGATTCCGAAGAACCGCTTGCGCTCCGAATCCCAAAAACGAAAAGACACTTCCTGAACAGAAGTATTCCACTTTACCAGGTGCTGATTGGTGCTGCTTGCGTTGTTCTCCTTTTCCTGGTGGGGAACACCAAAAGTTATTCCTTAAACTGGCATTTTTCGGAACATCCTTTGGAAATCTCTTTGACTAACGGGGCTTCCTCCGGAAAAATCATCCACGATACAATTGTGAAAGAAATTCCTGTTTTCCGCTTGGCATCGAGCATCATTCACGATACGGTAACAATCGTCCAGAATGTATTGCAACAACCTGAAAAACGCATGCTGGAAACTTCTAATTACATGGTTTATCCCGAATTGAGTGAAAAATTGCTGGAAAGTAAAAGTTCGTCTTTGAAAGACGATCAGACCTCACAGTTTTTACCATCGGTTCTGGTTGTGAGTACGATGAAATAATTAAATGGATCCGGCGAGAATAAACAGCAGCAATATAAGTGTTCCCAGAACCAATAAGCCCAAGGCAATAACTGCAAAAAAAGTTCCCCAGAAATTGTCCTTATGATCTTTCCATTTTTTTATTGCAATAATTGCAAAGGTAATGGCAAGCAGAAAACAGATAATTGCCAAGGCAAACAGATTGGTGAAAATCGTAATGAAACCGAGAATTACATAACCGATCGCAAAAACCAGGGAATTTATCGCAAAGAGATTCGGGCGTTTTTCATTCGTTTCCAAACTTCTTCTCAAATCCTCCCTTTCCAAAACCGGTGTGATTACTTCATTTGGTGATTCATGCATCGCCGTTTCAGTACAAATCGTTGTCTGAGCGATTCTCTGAACTGAATCCTGCTCTTCATTAACAGCAAGATGTTCCTGTATGAATTCTGTCCTTGTCTCGCAAACGGTATCTTTTGAAATCACTGATAATTCTTCCTTTGGTCCTGTTTCGGATTCCGGTTCCGGACTCACGGTTTGATCTTTCTTTGCTTTCAAGGGTTTGTTCCAGGAAATATAGAATCCGTTTCTAAATGTCCGTTTCTGAATAGTGCAGGAAGAGGCTAAAAGGAAAGCAAGAAAAAGTATGGTAAGTAGTCGCATATCTACTGATTTTGTTTCCACAAATTAAGAGAATACTCTTTTTTGAATTGTTGCGAAAATCCGTACTTGTAAATCAGGTTCCGTACAGTCGGACGTAATATTTCGGAATTACGTTTTATTTGGTGTCTTGTGAACTAATTCGAATCTTCATTCCTTGAAGATCCCTTCAATACCAACTGCTGTCCATAAAAAACAAAAAGCAAAACCAATCCGCTTCCAAAGAAAATAAGGGCAAGCGGTCTTGTTCCGTCCTCGAAGAAAAACTCACCGATCATCCAGGTAGAATTTGCAAGGATCCACAAAATGACAGCCAGGTCGTGCATTAATTCAGAATAGGAGCTACGCATTTTCCAAGTCAACCAAATTGCTACGGAAACGGTTGGCAAAATCATAAACGTTCCCAGCCATTTCAAATCAGCTGCCCAACAGATATCCTTGAGCAACCACAATAAAATATGCACGTTTTCTATTTTGCGGAAATCCGGGAACATTTAAGCTTTAGCACGTGCTTTTTCCAAACAATCGATCGCTTTTTCCATCATCTGTTTCGATCCTGTGAAAAACCCGCAACGTTCGTGCAGTTGATGTGGTTCCAGATCCAAAATTCGGTTGGTTCCATCCGTTGCCATTCCTCCGGCTTGTTCTGCAATGAAAGCCAACGGATTACATTCATACAACAAACGCAGTTTTCCTTTCGGACTTTGGTTGGTAACCGGGTAAATATAAATTCCTCCTTTGATCAGGTTTCTATGAAAGTCTGCAACCAAGGAACCGATGTATCTTCCGGAATAGGGTCTTCCATCTGCCTGAACTTCCTGGCAAAATGAAATGTAATCTTTCACCCCTTGTTCACATTCGTGAATGTTTCCTTCATTCATTGCATAAATGCGACCTGTTTCAGGCATGCACATATTTGGGTGCGACAAACAAAATTCACCGATCGAAGGATCCAGTGTAAACCCGTTTACACCATGCCCGGTCGTATAAACCAACATGGTAGAAGAACCGTACAATACATATCCTGCTGCCACTTGCTGTGTCCCTTTCTGTAACATATCTTCCAAAGTAGCTGCGGTTCCTTTTGGAGAAATCCGTTTGTAAACAGAGAAAATAGTTCCGATGGAAACATTACAATCGATATTCGAAGATCCGTCCAAAGGATCAAATAACACAATATATTTCCCGCTTTGGGCACGCTCGGAGGTAAAGGCTAAAAAATCGTCGTTTTCTTCCGAAGCAATCCCACAAATCTCACCACTCGATTCGAACACCTTGATGAATTGTGTATCTGCAATCACATCCAACTTTTGTTGTTCTTCACCTTGAATGTTCGTGTCTCCGTGAGAACCCAGGATATGGTCCACCAATCCTGCTCTTCGAACATCACGTGCTACAATTTTTGATGCAATGGAAATGTCGTTCAAGATACGCGACAATTCTCCCGATGAACCTGGGAATTCCGCTTGACGTTCCATAATAAAATCGCTCAATGTGATGATATGTGACATAACTGCTGTTTTTTACAAAGATAGAGTTTTAATGCTGATTTTAGAATTAAGAATGCAGAGATGATTCGCTCTTAATTTTATGAATTGGCTTTTAAGCCGATAGGATATTAAAGTCCCTCTGCTTCTTTCTATTGCTTGTAAGTCTTTATTTTTACTTTTACACCATGTTTCAAAAGTTCCGGTATTACATCTTGATGCACCTCATTATTTTCATGTGGGGATTTACCGGGATTTTAGGGAAGCTCATCCACATTGAAGCGCAGTACCTGGTATGGCATCGCATCCTGATCGCATTTATTTCACTACTTGTTGGGCTGTACTTGTTGAAGATGCCCATGCGTATTCGCAGTCGAAAAGCCATGTTAAAGGTTTTTGGAACAGGAATTATTGTGGCGCTTCATTGGATCACTTTTTACAGTGCTATCAAGCTTTCAACCGCTTCTCTTGGAATCTTGTGTCTATCCACAGCAACCCTTCATGTTACCTGGATTGAACCTTTGGTCTTCAAGAAGAAATTTTCCTGGATCGAATTTTTGTTTGGGGCCTTGGTGATTTTCGGAATCTACTTTGTTTCCTCAGATTTCGATGAGAAACAATATCTGGCGCTTGCATTGGGATTGACATCAGCACTTTGTGCCGGTTTCTTTTCCGTATTCAATGCAAAACTGGCTGAAGAAGTTCCTTCCTCTGCTATTACACTTCACGAGATGGGAATCGGGTTGGTTTTTCTTTCCGGTATGCTCTTGTACAATGGAAAACTGGATCACAACCTGTTCAAAATGTCGGGAGGTGATTTTGCCTGGCTCCTTTTTTTAGGAATTTGTTGTACTTCGTTTGCATTCATTGCAACCATAGAAGTGATGAAAAAATTGGGGGCTTTCACTGTTTCCTTAAGCATTAACCTGGAACCGGTTTATACCATTCTCCTGGCCATTCCAATTTTACACGAGGATGAATTACTGAACGGAAACTTCTATGCGGGTTCAGCCATGATTATCCTGGTGGTTATTGCAAACGCGATTTACAAATCGAAAATGCGTGAGCGTGAGTTGAAAAATAAAGCAAGTTTCTAAATTTTATTGGCGTACACGTATTTGCGGGTTTGATTAAAGAACCCATACTCTTTGCTTTTACCGCAAAGAGAAAAAGAGCGCAAAGAACCATTCCCTAGTTAACGTCCCAGGAACAACCGCCATTCTTTTGCCTGATGTTCATTCATCACGCGCGGAAATTTATTCTGAGAACCCAGCTTCCCTCGTTCTTCCATGAACTTATAGAAATTTTTCACATCCGTTTGATAAGAAACAGGTGATTTCAGCGTGTCATATTTTCGAGCAGAAGCATAATCATCATTGAGTTCAGACAAAAATTCATCCACCGTTTTCATCACCAAATCGCTGTTTTCTAACGGAGTTTCTGTGCCAAAACACCAATAATGGCGTTGCTCATTTGAATCGGCATACAGGCAAAACTCGGGAATAGCGACATTTAGTTTTTCCCCTGTTTTCATAATCGCCGTGTTGATATTGTCAAGCGATAAGTGTTCGCCGACCAAACTCAAATATTGTTTAATTCGCCCACTGATGCGAATTTCACGGCGTTCCAAATCCACAAATTGTACGAGATCCCCCACCAAATAACGCCACAACCCGGCATTCGTTGAAATCACCAAAGCGTAATCTTCCTTTTCTACCACTTCATCTACCGTTAAAGCTTTTGCTTCCGGCTTCAGGTTTCCATACTCGTCAAAATTATCGCGGTTGAATGGAACAAATTCAAAGAAAATGCCCGACTTTAGAAGCAGCTGCATTCCATTGCTTTCTGCTCTTTTCTGATAAGCAAAATATCCCTCTGAAGCCAGATAAGTGTTGAGAATGTGTACTTTTTTGCCACACACTTTTTCGAAGCGTTTGAGATAAGGCTCCACATAAACTCCTCCGGATAGATACAATTCTAAATTAGGCCAGATATCGTGGATTGAATCTACCTTATACCTTTCAATGATGCGTTCCATGAGCATAATACACCAACTTGGAATCCCGGCAATCGTACTGATATCCCATTCAGGTGCTTTTTCCACCATACGGTCCAACTTCTTATTCCAATCCTTGATCGCTGCGGTTTCAGCATCCGGTTTCGTTAACGGAAGCAGTACAACAGACGTATGTTTTTTCAAAATCCCGGATAAGTCCCCTTCGTAGTGATTTCCCTTTTTTTCCGGTTTGGAAGAACCGCCAACTGCTATCAATGATTTTTGGTAAAATCCATTTGACAAGTTCAAATCCGCAGTTGCCGTAAATTGCTTCAGCGTATTTCGTTGAAACGAACGGATAAACTGTTTTGTAACTGGAATTCGTTTACTAGGCGAACCGGTTGTTCCGGAAGAAAGTGCAAAATATTTGATTTTTCCAGGCCAGATCACATCTGCCTCACCATCCAGGCAACGGTGCAGCCAGGTGTGATAAAACTGATCATAATCGCGGATCGGAATTGCTTTCTGAAATTCTTCAACCATGTTTTCCGAATCCAGAATAGATTGAAAATCATAGTGATAGCCAAATTTTGTTTCTTGTGCAAATTTCAAAATCTTTGAGAGGACTTTTATTTGATCTTTAAAATCCAGTCCCTTCAACGCATTTCTCCGCGCCGAAAACTCGGTAGTCTTTTTAAGTAATTTCCCGATAATTGGCATTCTTTTAATTTTTTTAGTAACCACAAAAGTAGTCGAATCAAGCAAAAGTGAGAAAAAACGACGAGTTATTGTTTTATTAACGTCTTATTTTTAATATTGATTTAAGAAATGGATTCTTGCTTCTAAAGCTTTGATTACATTTGCACTACTATAAAACCCACAAAAACTCCTTATGGAAAAAAAGACCATTATTGTTCCCCATGATTTTACTCCAGTTGCGGAAAATGCTCTGAATCATGCTATTAATACAGCTAAAAAGACGGGTGCTGAGATTTTGCTTTTACATGTTGTGGCAAAAGAAAAGGCTGTTGGTGAAGCTGAAGAAAAACTGAAAGCAGTTGTTGAACAACACAAAAATGAAATAAAAATTACTTCTTTTATTCGTGTCGGGAATATTTTCGATGATATCGGCGACTTTGCATCCGAGAACCATGCTGAATTGATTTTCATGGGTACTCATGGTCAAACAGGTTGGCAATATATTACCGGGAGCAATGCTTTGAAGGTGATCACTCATTCAACAGTGCCTTTCATTGTCGTGCAGGAAAAACCTATCAGGGAAACGGGTTATGACGATATCGTTGTTCCTTTGGATCTGAATAAGGAAACAAAACAAAAATTGGTCTATGTTGCAAACATCGCTACTTACTTCAAGTCACGTGTGCACATAATCACTCCGGATGAATCAGATGAATTCCTGCGGCACCAGGTAAAAGCGAATATCCAGTTTGCCGTGCGCTTTTTCCATGAAAGGGGAATTGACGTAACGACAAAGGTTGTTCCGACCGGTGGATTTGACAAAGAAGTTGTAAAACATGCTGTTTCACTTGATGCGGATCTGATTGCTATCATGAACCTGAACCGAAACAATATGTTGGGTGTCATTACAGCAAACCATGAGCAGTACATTCTGACAAACGATGCACAAATTCCTACATTGATTGTAAACCCTGTTGCCGGAAAATACGGTGGCAGCGTTTTATTCAGCTAAACATAAAATTGAATGATAAAAATCCCGGATCCCATACCACAGGATCCGGGATTTTTTATTTATTGTTTTAAAAAACGGTAGAGATAATCACAAAAAACCGATTTTCATTGTCACCTTTTTTTCAAAAATAAGTTTGCCTTTTCATTCCTCCTAACCGAACGGCACCTCGATCAATCTTTGTATTCATCTCGAGCCAATCGTTCTTCCACTTCCTTCAGGTTTTGCATTTTCTTCGTTTGTCTGCTGGCAATGGCTGTCGGAGTGAAGTATTTATGCATATTCAGGAATGCTACCTGCATATTATCCCATTGGCGATCACTATTGATCTTTCCGTGTTCACGCAGTTCTCTTCTCAATCGGTCGGCAATTTCATGGAAATCATCTCTTCCCAGGTAATCCAAGTCGGCATCACAGATAATCTGCTCCAATTTGTTTTTCGGTTGATGTGGTATCTGGGTCACGAAAATCAATTCCTTGATCTGTGCAATGTGCTGATCGGAATATCCGTATTTCGGAAGGATTTCTTCTGCCATCCGAGCTCCAACAGGTTCGTTTTTTTCATAGATTTCAACAAATCCGGCATCATGGTAGGTTGCTGCAGATTTCAACAGGAAAAGACCTTCGTCGGTCACACCTTCCAAAAGTGCATAGCGCTCCACAGCACGAACCACATCTTTGGTGTGTTCAATACTGTGATAATGCAACATCGGGGACAATCCTTTCTCCAATACTTTAATGATATGGCGCTCCGCCTTGTAGTAATTGATACTACTATATAAATGAAGATTTACGATTTGCTGGAACCGTTCGTTCGGATAAAGTCCTTCTCCATTCACCGATAATTCGGGTTTGATGCGTTCAACCGTAAACATTTCGATCAGCCCCTTACTCTTGGTTTTTACCTTTCCCCGGTAAGTACATTCAAAATAAGGTTCGATGAGTTTGAATGTCGATCCGGAAATGGTCACTCTTCCTGGCTCTCCCATCATCTCCATGCGCTGCGCCTGGTTTACGGTCGCTCCCCAGATGTCGTATGCCAACCTTTCCGAACCGATCACACCGGCGGTCACTTCACCGGTATTGATTCCCAATCGCAATTCCCAAAACTCTTCACCTGTTTTTAGTCCGTTGTTCTTCAGGGTGTTCATATATTCCTGGATCTGAAGTGCGGCTAAAACAGCATCAATCGGGTTGGTGTTATTTCTAACCGGAACTCCACCGGCACACATGTATGCGTCACCGATTGTCTTGATTTTTTCCAGGTTGTTCTTTACGATAATCTCATCGAATTTCCTGAAATACACATCCAGTTTGTTCACCAAATCAGTTGGCTTCATTCCTTCGGCAATTTTGGTAAAACCGACAAAATCCGTGAACAATACCGAAACCGTCTTATAAGCCCGGGCGGATGCTCTTCCTTTTGTCTTTAACTCTTCTGCGGTCGATTCCGGAATAATGTTTCGCAGGAGTGTCTCTGTTTTATCTTTTTCAATCTGAAGTAACCTCTTTTGTTCTTCAACCTTGTGTTTCTCTTCTTCAATGACTTTCTTCTGAGATTCGATCTTCATATTCTGAGCCCGAATTTCCTTCGTCCGCTCCACGATCTTCATTTCCAGGCGCACCTGGTCTCTTCGCGCCAGGTTTATTCGTGAGCGAATGAAGGTAATGATCAAAATAGTCAGGACAATTAGAACGATTACCCAGAACCACCATTTCCACCAAAAGGGTGCAGCGATTTCGATATTCATTTGGGAGCTTGCCTGAACCCAATTTCCGTCTATTCTTTTTACGTAAACCTTGAGGACATAATTCCCCGGCGTCAATGAGGTAAAGTGGATTTCACTGGAAGATCCCAAAAACACGGAGCCTTCATCCAAGCCTTCCAATTCGTATTTGAACTGAAGCAGACCCCGGTTTATCAGGTCCGTCGGTAAAAATCGAATGGTAAAACTACGTTCGTCGTATCCTAATTTAATATTCGGTTGATAGGAGAATGCATCTTTAAACGGGGCTTCTTTATCGCCCGGTTTTAACCACTGATCATCAAAGCGGAATTTAAAAAAGTTCACATATACTTTTTCCTTCAGTTCCTGAAGATTTTCAGGATTGAAAAAATTGTATCCTTCAATTCCTCCAAAATACATTTCTCCGGTCCCGGAAAGAAGATAGGCGCCCGTGTTAAACTCATTACTCATCAATCCATTCACTTCCGAATAGTTGGTGCATCGTTCCAAAACGGTATTGAACCTGCAAAGTCCCTTGTTGGTGCTTAGCCACAAATTACCTCGTTCATCCGGAAGGATTCCATAGACAAAATTATTGGGCAACCCTTGTTTACGGGTATAGGCAGCCACTTTACCCGTTTTCAAATCCAATTTGAGCAACCCGGAACCTGAAGAGCCAAGCCACAAGGTGTTTTCATTTTGCTGATAAATACTCGAAATAACGTCCCTGCTTGCTTTCAGGATTGCTTTGTTTTTCGGGTAGGGAACGATTTGCTCTTTTCCATTTTTGTCGAAAGCCAGCATATTGATACCACCAACTCCCGTTGCAAAATAGTAGTTGCCGTTCAATCCTTTGTAAGATACGCGACAAACACCTGCCCCAATAGTGGTTTTAGGTTTTTTCGGATCATAAACGAACGGTTCAAACGTACCCGTTTTGATGTCGTATAAAAGCACTCCGCCCTTCGTGGCAATAAAATACTGCGACTCTTTATAGGGTGTAATCTTATAAACCCGTTGAAAGCTCGACGGATTGGCAATTCCTTTGTAGTTAATCTTTTTAAACACTCCTTGTCCACCCTGGATTTTCAACTCATACAATCCATCATTGGCTCCAATCAAAAAATGTTTATCTGTCAGATGATGAATCGAAACAATACTTTTTTCATTGAAATCCTGGGATTTTGAAATGTAATAATGTTTGAATCTCCCTGTTTTTTTATCCAGCTCGGAGATTGCAAAATCTGTTGCGATATAGATCTTCGAAAAATCATCGGATTCTTCAAATCCCCAAACACTTTCCGAGGGAAGTCCCAAACTCAGGTTGGAGGAAGGACCAACTCCGAAGAATGAATCATTTTTAGGGTTAAAGCCACTCAGGCCGCGCAAAGTTCCAATCCAGACGGTTCCATTTTCATCACAGAACAATTCATTCAATTCATTGAAAAGTATTGCGTTCTTTTGGAAAATATCTTTCTTGCTGAATGTAATACGGTAGCCATCTTTGGAATTGTCCACGCTTATCAACCCGTTGTTGAGTGTTGCTATATAGAATTCGTTGACAGATTTCACATATACGTCCGTGAATTCTTCTATTCCATAATCGGTTCCGATAAATTTCAGGAAGGGGAATAATTTTTGGGTTTGTGTATCGAAAAGCCAAAGACCCTCATTGCTGGATAAAACAAAACTGTTTTCGGAAAATTTCTCCACGTCCGAAACCAGCCATGTTTTCTGGATATTTTTCGGAGCAAGGTTTTTCCATGTTTTTGCCTTCAAATTGTACACATAAACACCGGCGTCTTCAAACGACACGATCAGCTGATCATCTGTAACAAACTTGATATAGTGGATCCGCTTGGAAGGAATTTCACCTGTTAAGAAGGATGTTTTTTTGGTCTTTCGGTCATATTTTGCCAAGCCATTCGTAGAAGAGCCCAGCCAAATGTTCCCATTGTGTTCTTCCGAAATACTTTCGATAGAGAGGTTATTGTCATCTGAAGCCAGAAGCGACCGGAAGGTTTCTTTTTTGGGATTGTAAACAGAAATTCCATCTGCTGTTCCGAACCACAATTCACCAAACTGGTCTTTCAGGCCGCAGTGGATATAGGAACTTTCAAGTCCGGGAGTGTCATCGGAAGTAAAGACCTCAAATTGCTGTCCGTCAAATCGGTTCAATCCATCTTGCGTTCCTAACCACAAGGTTCCCACCTCATCTTGCACAATAGTCGTCACCGAACTCTGCGAGAGTCCATCGTTAATAGAAAAATTTCTAAAACGATACGAGACTTGACTTACCGCGCTAGTAGTAGCAAACGCAACAACAGCTCCAATTCCTATTAATCGAACGAGCATAGAGTACTTTATTTCGTTTATTCCAACGAATAATTCACTGAAAAGGTTTCATTCTCAAAGCATTAAGCCTTCTGATCTGCATTTCCTGCTTTCGAAGCTGCAGCAGCGGTCATTTCCATATCGCGGTCAAATAAGTAAAGACCGCCTTTATCACCACCGATCAGACGCAATTTATCAAGAATACTGCGACCCAATGCTTCCTCTTCCAATTGTTCGGAAACATACCATTGCATGAAATTGTGCGTCGAGTAATCTTTTTCCTGCAGACATGCGTCCACCACGTTATTGATACTCTCCGAAACACCTACTTCATGCTCCAGCAACAATTCAAAAACGCGCTCCAAAGAATCATATTCTCTCGATGGTTCAGGAATTGCAGGAACAACAGCTACCCCTCCGCGTTCATTAACAAACTTGATCAGCTTCAACATGTGGAACCGCTCTTCATCTGAATGTGTGTACATAAATTTCGCTGTACCGTTCAAACCCTTTGTTTCAGCCCATGAAGCCATCGCCAGGTAATATTGAGAGGAAGAAGATTCTTTTTGAATTTGATCATTTAATGCCGCTTCAATTCGCTTATTCATTGTTGTAAATTTATAATCCTAATCTAGTAAAGATAATAACTTTTGATAGATTGGAGATGTATTCTAAAGACTGAAATTAAGTGAGTCAATAATATAGGAGTAAAATCTCCGGGGAATTTTGTACTTAACGCAGGTAACATCTAAATCTTTGTACGCGTTGCTTCTCAGCGGTTAATAAATCTAGTCTTATTTTAAAATTTCAAGGGCTGTATATTTTTCGGGCTTTTACTTTCTCAGATAAATTCATCAACTTGATTCGATGGTTTATATCCACTCTTTTTCGATTTCCATATCAGCCGGTGAATAATTAATATATTGAACAATTCTTGGAGAATATGCCAAATTGGGACTGCTTCCATGTGGTAAGGCATGATGCCAGATAATAAAATCCCCTGCGTTGGCAGCAACCGGTTTCGCACCAAGCACGTAAAAATCTTGCATTCTCGGATTTTCACCTTGCGGCAAATTAGTCAGCCATTCTTCTATTTTGTTTTGAAATCCGGGTACCAATGTAAAAGCTCCCTGATCTTCGGCTGTATCGGTGAGGTATAATATTCCCTGTAAGCCAAACGGAATCGGCTGTTTCAAACTTACATCCCAATGCATTGGAAAACCTTGATAAGTATAGGTTTTTGTTATTGGCGGATTGAATCCGCAGCGATCCGTATTGAGCCATAGATCTGTTCTGCCCCATAACTGCTCATATACTTTGCGAATTTTGTCTGATTGGCGGTTCTTTTCGAGTATTTCATGTTGAAATAGTTGTACCATTACTCCCTGCTTCGCCGGATGATTTTTATACCAAGTTTTAGGTTCGCCCAAATCGGCGCCAATAAAGTCACAGATTACATTAACTGCTTCCTCACAATCTGTTTTCTGAACAGCACCACGCACAATTAAGTACCCGTTTTCATACCAAAATTTCAGATCCTCATCACTAATAACCTGCTCGATTTGTCTTTTTTGGGATTTTACATCATTGAGTATATAAGCATTGAATTGCCGAATGTTTTTTTCCGGTACAAGACCGTCATTCAATTCAAGAATCCAATCTTCAAATTCCTGCAGAGTTGGGTCACACACATATAGGTGCCGAATTGTTTGTTCCAATCCAAGATTTAATGCAGCCAATAACGTACCATCCAATGACCATTCATCCGGAATTTCCACGTTATTCAACATTCTGTTCTTGATTGCTTGCTGTTTTTCCCAATAGCGCTTCAGGTGCATAATTCCTAAGCGACTTGTTTCATGAGAAGCAGAAAGTTGTACGTTCATGTGAATATGGTTTCTACGAAGTTAGTAATTACAAAAAACACTTCATCTATAAATTACGAAATGAACAGAATCTATATAAAACCAACTAAATATGAGGTAGCTGGGGCCTGATTTTTCCTTTATATTGGGAATCCCCGGTGACATTCAAAAAGAAAAAACAAAACCTTGAAAGTCATTTCGTATTTGTATTTTTACATTACAACACGAATTATGGGGAAAAAAGGACCAAAAAAAATCAAGGATAAATCGACCAAGAAACTGAAAACCGGTCTGTATCACATCATTCGAAAATTATTTGAACAACATCCGGAAGCTCTTTTGAATTACAAACAGGTTTGTAGCTTGTTGCATGTACACGAAAGTGAATCCCGGAAATTGGTCGTTGCCCTGCTCCGAGAATTGGAAACGGAAGGCTTCATCCGTAAAAGCGGTCATGAAACATATATCTTTTCCAACGAGACGGATGCCGTTGAAGGGGAATTGGAACTCACACAACGTGGTTCCGGATTTGTAAGAGTTGGAAAAAATGAACCCGATATTTTCATCGCACCCCACAATTTAGGTCATGCTATTCACGGAGACATTGTTCGTGTTTCCTTGATGAAGAAAAGTGGAACCCGACCTGAAGGGAAAGTATTAGAAGTTGTTTCACGCGAACGGACACAATTCGTCGGAACCATTCACATGCTAGACAAGCATGCATTTTTAATTCCCGACAATAGCAAAACAGGAGTGAAGATTTACATTCCGCTTGAAAAACTGAATAAAGCAAAAAACAAGGATAAAGCATTGGTGAAAATCACTGTTTGGCCCAAATCTGCAGAGTTTCCTTTTGGGGAAGTGATCCAGACATTGGGTGGAAATTCCATTCACGATAACGAGATGATCTCGATTCTGATCGGCCAGGGAATTCCGATTGAATTTGAAGCTGACGTGATGAACGAAGCCGAGCTGGTGACGCTCGAATTGGATCCGGCTGAAGTCGCGAAGCGACGCGATTTTCGCGATATTCTGACTTTTACCATTGATCCGGTTGATGCGAAAGATTTCGATGATGCGCTCTCGATCCGAAAATTGGAAAACGGCCATTTGGAAATCGGTGTACACATTGCAGATGTGAGTCAGTATGTGAAACCTGATACTGCTATGGACAAGGAAGCATACCGACGTGGAAATTCCGTTTACCTGGTGGATCGTGTGATCCCAATGTTGCCGGAACAACTTTCAAACATGGTTTGTTCCCTGCGACCGAAAGAAGATAAATTCACTTTTTCTGCTGTTTTCGAATTGGATGAAACCGGTAAGATCTACAAAGAATGGTTCGGTAAAACGGTCATTCATTCTGACCACCGGTTTGCATACGAAGATGCCCAGGAAATCCTGGAAGGAGCTGAAGGACCGTATAAAGAAGAATTGCATATTTTAGATAAAATCGCAAAAATCTATCGAAAAGAGCGGTTTAAGCATGGTGCTTTGATGATCAACTCGGAAGAGATCCGTTTCAAACTGGATGAGAACAAAGAACCTGTTGACGTGGTTGTGAAGGTTTCAAAAGATGCACATCAGCTGATCGAGGAGTTTATGCTTTTGGCAAACAAACGCGTTGCCATGTATGTTGGAATGCCTCAAAAAGGAAAAGATCCTGTTCCGTTTGTTTACCGTGTACACGACAAGCCGGATCCGGAAAAAATCGCATTATTCGGTTTATTTTTGGATAAATTCGGTTATTCGTTGGAATTCACAAGCCCGGAAAAAGCAGCTCAAAGCATCAATAAACTGTTGAATGATATCCGTTTGAAAAACGAGTACAGTATCATTCAGCAAATGGCAATCCGAAGCATGGCGAAAGCAACTTACGATACCGACAACATCGGTCATTACGGATTAGCTTTCCAGTATTATACACATTTTACTTCACCGATCCGTCGCTATGCCGATTTGATGGTGCACCGCATTTTATTGGAATGCCTGGAGAACAAGCCGCATAAATACAATAACGCATTGGATGATATCTGTAAACGCATTTCACGTACGGAGCGCAAGGCTACGGAAGCGGAACGCGAATCCAACAAGTACTTCCAGGTGGTTTTTGTTCACGACAAGATAGGAGAGGAATTTGACGGAATTGTTTCCGGTCTGGCAGACTTCGGTTTGTTTGTTCGCATGACGGAAAACGCATGTGAAGGGATGGTCGCGATCCAGGAACTTCCAGGAGATCGCTATTCATTTGACGAGAAAACAATGACGATTGTTGGTCAGAAAACAGGAAAAACGTTCCATTTCGGAGATAATGTGCGTGTGAAAATCTCGGAGGTCAGCCCAAGAAAACGCACGATTGATTTGGAGTTGGTTTCTGTGGGTGAGTAGTTTATTCCCACAAATCTGCAGGTAAAATTGAACCACAAGGGACACGAAGAGCACCAGGATTTTTAATTACGTCGTTTCAATTCCTCCATCCGTTGAATTGCTTCGGGTTCTCCTTTTTCGACAGCACGCTTTAAATAATCCAGTGCTTCTTGATTTCTTCCCTGATCAAAGAGAAACCCGGCAAAGTGGAGCTCCAACAAATCCACAGATCCTTCCGTTGCTTTAAATGCTTTGTGGAAGTTCTCTTCTGCAAGTTCCGGCTCCCCTTTTTTCTGATAATACAGGGCCAGATTCCGAAAAGAATAGGCATCATTGTTGGTTTTTGTTTGTACGGCTTTTTCCAACCACTTTTTCCCTTCTTCCAATGCTCCTGTCTGAATCAATGCATAACCCAAATTGTCATTCGCATAACCGTAATCTGGTTTCAATTTGATTGCTTCCCTAAAATGTGGAATACTCTCGTTGTATTGGCCCGACCGAAGCAGGTAATAGCCTATGTTGTTGTGAATATCTGATTTAAGCAAATCATTGTTTGTTAGTATTAACGCTTTTCCCAGTGATGAAAAAGCATCTTCGTTCTTTTTCCTCTTGTATTGCACGTGAGCCAGCGAAAACAGGCGATTTGCCATTAATTCCTTGCTAAAATGAGGGCTCATTGTTTTTGTTAAAAAGTCGATCGCCTGCTCAAAAAGTTTTTTCAAATCGCTACGTAGATTTTCACTCCAGGCCGGGGAATCCTGCTGTCCCAATTTAGAGTAAAAAGCCAGGCCAAAGACAATGGTTTCATCAGGCATTGGTGAACTGAAACTCCAGGATGTTTCCCAAGCTCCATCATTTGATATTCCTGTCTCTCGCAAGTTTTGCGTCAATATTACTCCAAAACCAAAGTAGATTCCAGCCAGGTAAATGAACATCTCCGTATCTTCTCCTGTATCAAATGGTATTTCGTTTTCAATCAGCTTGATCCTCACACATTCATAAATCAGGCGGTAAATTAGTCTTTTCGGGTGTTTTTGAATCTGATTGGCGATGTGTATTTTGTAGCCTTCTTCAAGCTCTTCCAACTCTGTTTCCAGTGTTTTTCCGACAACAGCAAGTGGCATTCCGTAAATATCCCTAAAATCTTCATGGATATCAAATTCAACCTTGTTTTTGGGTATTTCCAGTAAGTTGGTTAAATCCTTCAGGATATTACTCACTTCCACTCTTTCTGCCCGAAAAGTTTCCGGAAAAAAGGATTCGGTTAAAGTTATTTGTCCTTTTTTCACATCCGGATAACCAAAGACCTGCACCAGCCAACTGAAATTTTCAGCCACCCACTGCTGGTCATTTTCGCTTAACGGGAAATCTTTATTCTTTTTTTTTAAGAATCCGAATAGTTTCATTTGCTTTTACTCCGAAAAAACTATAAACTTCTTCCCTTTTGCTGTCGGGTCTAATTTGCACAAACCGATATTGCGGGTACCGAACCAAAATTCATCGTTCCTGTTTTTCAAAACTGTGAAAACCGAGTTGTTCGTTAATCCGTCGCCTGCTACTGTAAAATTGGTAAATGCGTTGGTTGCCGGATTGTAACGCCAAACACCTCCTTGTTTGTCGTAGGAAGAACCGCTTCCAAATTCGGTTCCGAACCAGATTGTTCCATCTTTGTCTTCCACCATGGAATAGATGCAACTTGTGCTAAGAGTTGCGATATCTGCAAAATTGGTGTACGATTTCTGAGCTCCGATTCCATCGTATCGGCACACACCATGTTCCCTGGTTCCAAACCACAGGTTGCCGTTCTTGTCTTCCAGCATGGAATAAACCATATTGTCGCCGTTCGGTTCAAAATTAGTGAGTGATTTTCCATCATAGCAACAAGCTCCTTCGTTGTTCCAGGAGGCAAACCAAATCTTTCCGGTTTTGTCTTGCATGATTGCCGAAACCGCCCTCAGACGCAAATTTTTCTTGTTGATAATCATATTATTGCCGTTGAAGAATGGAATAAATGGAGTTCCGTCTCCTTTGAGCTTGTCGAAATCCGGATTAGATCTAAAAACCCCGAAATCTGTTCCAAACCAAAATTGCCCACTTTTATCCTGGAAAATGGAGCGTACCGCGTTTTTTTGAGGCTCAGGTGTTAATGCCGAATTAGTAGTTTGATTGTCCATCGTTATTACCTGCTCCATACGGAAAACTGTAAAGCCTTTTTCTTCGTCTTTCGGATCAAAGCAACAGACACCGTCATCTGTTCCGAACCAAAGTTTGCCGTCTTTGTCTTCATAGGCGGACCACACATTGTTGCTGTTCAATCCGTCTTTCTCCAGGAAATTGATAAATGAAGTTCCATTGTAACAATAAAGCCCTTCTCCCGTTGTTCCGAACCACAGGTTTCCATTCTTGTCTTCCAGCGAACAGTGTACATTTGCATATTCGCCCGTTCCTTGGGTTCGAATCAGTTTTGATTTCCACACTACCTTTTTTTCAGGTTGATCCGGAGCTTGTGCATTGCAGGAGGTAATAAATAGCAAGCTTGCTAAGACTAATTTGATCGAACGATACATGTTTCTTTTTATCATGGTTTAAATATTGTGTTATTTCAATGGTTCCAATAAAACGGTCATATAACCTTGTGCATTGTTCGGATGTTTCTTCTGGTATGCTTCAACATCCGGTATTTCCTTCGGCTTGAAACCGCTCTTTAAAAACACCAATTTTGCGCACGGGCATTTCGGTACACACCCAACAAATTCATCTGCAACAAAATAACCATCCGCTTTAGTACTGATTGCATCTGTCTTTTTCTGATCCACATACAGTTCCACAGAAACATCTCCTAAGGGTTTGTTTGTTTTGGAAGAATAGACATATCCGCTGCTTCCAACGACTCCCTCACAACTCGCCATCAAAAATCCCGCGGCAATAATGAATCCCTGTTTTATGAACTTCATTTTATCTCGAGATTAAACAATACTTTTTGGTCAAGAAACCACAACTTTCCTCCTTTATTTCCAAAGAACAAGTCCGGATGGCCATGATAATTTGCGTCTGAATTTTCCAGCTCGCTATCCAATTCCGAACTCAACCAGGGAAAACTGAACTGCTTTTTTTGGTAATTCGGTAAAGCATAATCAGCCAGCTTACCCTGTTCAATCAATTTTTGAAAGGTCAGTGAATCAAAATAAAGCACTGCTTGCAAATAATCATCTTTGGGCTCTTCTGCCGAACCGTTTCCATTGATCGTTTCAATGTATGTATGATGGAACATCACTTTTTTCGGGTAAAATTTTTCCAAGTCGATCAACTTTCCCAATTTATCGATATCCGATGATTCGTCGGATTTGACAAGATAAGATGGTACCGGTTCTTCTTCCGATCCTTTCAGTTCACAGGAATTCAGGCTTAGTAAAACAAGCAGACTACCTATGAAAAATGTTTTTGGGTTGATGGTCATTTTTTTTAATTTCTGTTTGAAAGTTACACTAAAACGCGCAATCCGGACTTTTCTTGTATCACTTACTCCATTTCCGGTATTCGCATTTAGCCCTGAAACCGGTGTAACTATTGATTAAAAAAGAATCTGTTCTTAGTATATAATCCGGAACAGAACAGGAATCCAAAAAACTTGCTCCAAAAAATGTTCCTTCCAAATCTGTCATTTCCCGGACATTCCCTTTTAAATGGGAGATGATATCCTTCCGGCATTCATAGCATTCAACCGGCATGGTCGGGTCGGGCGAATAAGGATAAATTTCCCTTTCGGGACGATTCTCCAGGCAGATGCGTCCTAAAAACTCACTTACATCGCAGTACTTTTTTCGGCACGATCCCGCATTCTTCAGATTCAGTGAATCTGCAAAAACAATTGCTTTCCGATAGGTGATTGAATCCGGTAGGGAATAGTACGGATAGAAGAGTAAATTCGGATTCGGTCGAGTTCCATAGTATTCTCCCTTAAAATATTTTTCAATGGTAAAAGCTGAATCAGCAGAGGCATAAATATGGTAGGTGATAACCCCGTATTTGATCAGCATGTATTCCATCACCCGGTCAGACCTCCAGTTACAAAAATCGAGTGCTTGCCGGTATGAAATCACCACCACCGGAAAATTGCGGTAAACAGGATGTTTCAAATAATAATCCACCTGTTGATAATATTTTCCATCCAACTTTTCCCAAACGGTCGTATCCGGTAGAGCCTGAAGGTATTCTTTTGAATCTGTTCCGAAATGCCTACAAATCCAAAACAAATATTCCTGCCAGCTAAAATTGGTTGTTTCCGTCATATCCAAGTATGAGTTATCCGAGAGTCTTATTGTTCCCGGCGGAGCCGGAAGATTTTCAATTTTGATCTCTTTTCTGAGTCTGTACGTCCCGCAAGACGCCATCACAATACTCAACAGGAAAAGTAGCAGGTTCCTTTTTCTCATTTCCAATCTGTTTATCTCATCAACTCCATCATATTCTCCGGTTTCGCCAATTCTGTAAATCCGAATTTACGATATAGCTCATGTGCATCCGAAGTTGCCAGGCGCCACACTTTTACATCCTTCAACGATTCATTTTCCAAAATGTGTTTCACCAGGATTTTAGAATAACCTAAGCCTTGGTGATTTTTGTCAATGAATACATCCAACAGATAAGCAAATTGTGCATAATCTGTTACAACGCGCGCATAGCCGATTTGTTTCTCGTTCAAGAAAACACCGAAGTTCAGGGAGTTGTCGACACAGGTTTGCATCGTTTCCAAACTGCGGTTTTTTGCCCAATAGGTTTGAGCAATAAAATCCCTTATATATGCGATATCCAGTTGATGATTATCTGAAGTGATGATTAAATTCTCCATGAATTAAAATTACCATTTCAACTGACAAAAATCAATAAACGATAAACAGTAGATATAATCTATTGAGGAGAAAAGGTATTTAAGAACTGACAGATTAGCTGCTTATCAATTAAAGCATTTTAATACGATTGGTCAATTCATCCCGGTATGAACCGCCGATAGGAATGAGTTTACGATCATTCTCCAGTTGTAAGTTCGGGAAATCGATCGATGCAATTTTATCCAGGCGAACAATGAATGAACGGTGAACGCGGATAAACTGATCCGTACCCAATTTCGTTTCAATATCCTTCATTGTGGAATGAATCGTATAACGCGTTTCATTGGTGTTGATAACTACATAATCCTTTAACGCTTCAATGAAATAAATATCATTCATATTTAATTTCACCAATTTGCTGTTTGACTTTACAAAAATGAACTCATTGAAAGAATCTTTCTCCTTGTTTTCAACCAAAGAATAAAGCATGTCGCGTTCGCGTTCTACCTCCTGTTCCTTTTTATGTTTGTAAAGCGCCATCTCAATTGAAGTATGCAAATCAATCTCTTTGAAAGGCTTTAAAATGTATCCGTAAGGTTCAGTAACTTTTGCTTTTGAAAGGGTTGCTTCATCCGCATAAGCTGTCAGATAAATAACCGGAATTGAATATTGGTTCCGAACAATTTCAGCAGTTTCAATTCCATTCATTTCACCTTTCAACATGATGTCCATCAGGACAATATCCGGTTGATTAGCTTCTAATAATTCGAGGGCTTTTTCACCCGATGGAGCTGCCCCTACGACATTGTATCCAAGCTTTTTCAAACTCGATTGGATATCCTTCGAAACAATGAATTCATCTTCTACAACTAATACATTAGCCTTCGTCATTCTTTACAGCTTTGGAGTCAAAAGTAATTAAATTTGAGATTTAATCACTATGTGTTCTAATATTTAGTAGACACTTAACTTTCGTTCGTCTATTCGAATATAAACTTTAACTATGAATTTTGCAAATTAGTCTCCAAAAGGAAGCCAATCTAATAAATAGAATAAAAAGATTTTATAAAAGAATATTTACTATATCTATTAGGGGTGTTAATTCGTGCAAAACTTTTTAGTGAAAGATTCGTTTTTTAAACTTATGAGTCGTTTCATCTGATTTATTGACAATGCTTTTAGTCCTTTTGGACTTATATAACAGGAGTTTACATAGATATGAACAAATTGTATGGAATTGTTCATGTGGATAAAATAGTTTCTTTTTAGTCTGTTAACCTGTGTTTAACATGGTGATAAAAGATCCGTAACTCTGTCAAACTTTATGGTGCCTAATCCGAAAACTTGTACATATGTCTAAATAGTTGGATTATCCTAGAAATAGTTATGGATTCTTTCTAACAGATATTGACAATTTCGGATTCATTCGTGTGTAAAACTACTTTCGGTAATCCTATATAAACCAACCCTTTCAAGAAATCGTTTTTTTCTTATTGTTAATTGATTGTTCCATTTGTTGATAAGGTGTAACTTTGACAAAACATTCATCATATGTCTCAAATCATTCCCATAGGAGCGGACCACGCAGGATTTCAATTGAAATCAGAAGTTATAAAACATTTAGAATCATTAGGGTACCAAGTGAAGGATTACGGATGCTATAGTGAAGATAGTATTGACTATGCAGATTTTGGTCACCCGGTAGCAAATCATGTAGAAGCAAACGAAGGTTCCAAAGGAATTGTAATCTGTGGAAGTGGAAACGGAATCAACATGACTGTTAATAAACACCAGGGAATTCGTGGTGCGCTGTGTTGGAAGAAAGAGATTGCTCAACTTGCCCGCGAACACAATGATGCAAATATCCTCACATTACCCGCACGTTTCGTTTCAGTGGAAGAAGCTCTTGAAATGGTGGATATCTTCTGGAATACTGCTTTCGAAGGTGGAAGACACCAGAAGCGTGTAGAGAAAATACCTCTTTAATAATTTATAATTGAAAATTGAGAATTGAAAGGGGTTGAATCGATCTTTTCAATTCTCCATTTTACACTTTCAATTCAAGACCTATGAAAGGAATCACCAGCTTATTATTTTCGAGTGCCTTGTGCGTTTGTTTTTCCCAGGAAGCTGATTTGGCTAAAAAATACAGTGCCTATATTAATGCGGATGATTTGAAAAAGAATCTGACCATTTTGGCTTCCGATAGTTATCTTGGAAGGGAAACCGGAAAACAAGGTCAGAAAATGACTGCTGAATTCCTGAGTGCTTACTTTCAAAAATTGGGATGTTCTTTTGCTCCGGGAATGACGGGTTATGAACAACATTTTGATGTCATTGAAAGTACACCGGGAGGAACCATGTCTTTGAACAATTTGGCATTGAATTTCAAAACGGATTTTATCTATTATGCGTGTAAATCAAAAACGAAGTTAACGAACACACCGGTTTACAGTGTGGATCAGTTGCCGAAGGTTGGTGAAACACCATGTTATGTGATTTATGTAATGAAAAGCCTCGAAGTAAAAAAAGAGGTTTCGGTTCTTAAAAAGCAATTATCAAAGAACGTAAAAGGAATCATTCTTGTTTCGAAGGATTACAGTACGCTTTATGAATACATGGAACATTATGTAACGACCAAAACGATGGTTTTAGCCGACGAAAAGAAGAAGGAAGAATTTCCAATTCTCTTTGTAAAGGATTCTTCCATCCTTTCATTAAAGAGTAAATCGAACAATTATCTCTTTGGAAAAGGAAAATTCAAGGAGACGGAGCATCCGAAACCCTTGTTCACATTGACCGCAGAATTAAATACACAAGAGGAAAAACTGACCAGCTCGAATGTGCTTGCTTATATAGAAGGTCGTGATCCGATTCTTTCAAAAGAGGTGGTTATCATTACTGCTCATTACGATCACATCGGAGTGGATCATGGGGTAGTATACAATGGAGCAGACGACGATGGAACAGGAACAGTTGCTCTGTTGGAACTGGCTGAAGCCTTTATGGAAGCTAAAAAGAATGGTCAGGGTCCGAAACGTTCTATTTTGATCATGCCTGTTTCCGGAGAAGAAAAGGGATTGTTGGGTTCTGATTATTACTCCTCTCATCCGATCATTCCATTGGAAAATACTGTTGCCGATCTGAATATCGATATGATCGGTCGGAATGACATCGGTCACGAAAAGGATACCAATTATATCTATATCATCGGGTCGAACATGTTGAGCAATGATCTGCATGATGCAAATGAACGAGTGAATACCAAATACACGCAATTGAAATTGGATTACAAGTTCAATAGTTTATCGGATCCGAATCAGTTTTATTACCGCTCGGATCATTACAATTTTGCAAAACATGATATCCCTGTTATTTTCTACTTCAGCGGAGTTCATGAGGATTATCACCAGCCAACGGATGATGTAGAGAAAATCATTTTCTCAAAAGTGGAGAAAGTTGCCAGGTTGGTTTTCTTTACTGCTTGGGAAATTTCAGATGCTTCGAAACGGATTACTTTGAACCGGTGATACCTAAAAGGGATTCTACCAGCGCATTTGTCTTGTTCACGTATTCTGTATAAACCTCGCCGGTTCCCGGACCGTTGAATCCTGTGTGAATACGTTTTACCTGGCCGTCTCTTCCTATATAAATGGAAGTTGGGAAGGAAATGACCTCATTGAGCATCTTAAATTGTTCGGATGCAATTTCTTTAGAAGCTTTACCTCCGACTAAAAAGGTGAAATCCAGATTTTTGCGCTGTTTTAAAGTGAGAATTTTATTTGCCTGATCTTCAAAGGAATCAGCAGTCTCGTACCCGATCGAAATAATTTCCAATCCTTTTGAATGGTATTTATCGTAAAGCTCTTTATAGTAATTGGTTTCGTCCATACAATTCGGACACCAGGTTCCCATAATCTGAATGATGACTACCTTTCCTCTTGTTTCTTGATTAGGAAAAGTGTAATCCGATCCATTAACCGTTTTCAGATTGAAACTGAATGTAGCATTGTCTTTTTTCAGAACGGTGATTGAATCCGGATCGCGTAATTCATAATTCGGATTGTAGGTAGCCACGAAGTCTGTTGAATAATGTTTTCCACTATAAAAGTAACCCTGCACACGATGGTCCTTTAAAGTACCATTCAATAAAAAAGCATGTGAGCCATCAAATGCGGAAAGATAGAATTTGGAACCTTCTATTGTTCCTTCAAGAAACCTGTAATCTCCCGTCTCCGTCCTGAAAGTTCCCGTAAGGTGGTTTTGATTTTGGGAAATAATTCCCAAAGCATTTTCTTCGTCATTTGTTTCAGGAGAGAAGTGTGTTTCCCATTTCCCATTTAAATCTCCCGCCGGCGCTTCCTTTTTTCGCGGTTTTTGATTTAAATTGGCGAAAAATGGTATTTTGTAGTTCGCACCCTTATTATAGTTGAACCAAAAGCCCCTGATTTCCTTCTTCTTGTCTGTTATGAACCGCAACTCCGAGTCGAAACTTGGAAAAGGTAAAATGGTGGTGTCTCCTTTTCTGATCCCGTTGGTCAATTCAATTCTTTCGTCTGCATTATGAACAACCAACAGCAATCTTTTTTGTTTTTTCTCAACGCTTAAATGAACGGGTAATTGTGTTGTTTCATTTAATTGTAAGTAGGCAGAATACGATCCGGGAAGGAGAGAAATCTTTTGGGAATAGAGAGATGTTATTGATAGGACAATCAGTAACAAAGAGCCAATACTTGTTTTCATGGGGGTGTTAAAGTACCACTAAATTAATTTTTTATTTTGAAGATATTGACCTGGTGCAACCTTTTTTGGTAGTTTAGAGTCTATTGATACAGCAAGTGCTATGGATGATTTAACATTGGTAAATGAATGCGCCAAAGGAAATTCAAAAGCACAGCGAGCGTTGTTTGATAAGTTTGCTCCCAAGATGATGGCTGTTTGCCAGCGTTATCTGAGAAATACGCAGGAAGCTGAGGATGTATTACAAGATGGTTTTGTAAAAGTTTTTCAGAAGATTGTGGATTTCAAAATGGAAGGATCTCTGGAAGGGTGGATCAGAAGAATTGTAGTGAATACAGCTTTGGATACCATTCGAAAGAATAAGAAGCTATTGGATGATGTTCAGGTTGAAGAAGTTCAATACAAGGTATCTTTTACAGACCATCAATTTGATGGAATGGATTTGGCACAGTTAATGAAGTTAATTGATGGAATGCCAGATGGATACCGGATTGTATTTAACATGTTTGCAATTGAAGGTTATTCACATAAAGAAATAGCGGATACATTGGGAGTGACGGAGAATACCTCCAAATCTCAATACTCGCGTGCACGAGCTTTTCTACGCACTCAATTAGAACTATTAGAACGTGATTGAAAAAGATAATATACAAGAACTGTTTTCGAAGGCTTTTGAAAACCAGACCTCTACGGTAAGACCGGAGCTATGGGCTGGTGTTCAGGCTAAGATGGCCGCTGCAGGTGTTGCTTCTACAGCAACCGTTGCAACGAAAGGGCTTTCTGCTTTGACGAAATGGATCATTGGCTCAGCTGCAGTGGGAACTGTGGGTGTGGTCACTGCTGTTGTTGCTTTGAATTCAGGTGAGGAATCAACTAAAACAAAGAGCGATTCTCCTAAAGAGATTTCGCAAAATGTGAACGTAAGGGGTTCTGAAGAGGATAAAACGGAACAACCGGTTAAAACGGAAAAGACATATGCTGCTAAAGCGGACGGAAGTTCAACGGAATCCTTCAAGGATATTCCGCAGGAAACAAATTCGTATAGTAAAGAATTTAAATCCAATGTTGATCCTATAGGAAAAGAGAACTATTCTTTGGACGGAGTTAAACAGGAAAAAGTTAAACAGGAGGAGAAAATTGCTTCGACAGTTAACAGTAAGAAAGAATCAAACGAGAAATCGGATTCCAAAAAATCTGTGGCAGATAAAAAGGATGATGCAAAAGAATCGGAAGCACCGGTTAAATATCCTGAGAATACCAAGGAACCTGTTTTTGCAGATTTGGAGGCGAAGGTTACCAAATTCCCAACCATGTTTACTCCTAATGGAGACAGAAGTAATGATACTTATTTTGTTACGGTCGAAAATATCAATGATTTCCAATTGGTGATTATCGATCAGAATAATCATGAGATGTTCCGAACAAATAATCCGGAGGACGAATGGAATGGTACAAATAAGGCTGGAGAAGAAGCTCCAAATGGAGCTTATGCTGCGATCGTCACAGGAAAACAACAAAACGGAAAAAGTTTTAGAGACATTCAATTGTTCGAATTAAGACGCTAATAATTACAAGTAAACTGAAACATAAGGAAGTCCTGCACATTGCAGGACTTTTTTTGTTTTTATGCCCACAGACTTCGCTGAACGCAGAAACAAAATTGGGAGCATTCATTTTTCAGGCAGCTTTAGTTTTGTGTAAATTTCAAATGAAATTTGCGAAATACCTGAGGATATGAGTGAATATTAAAAACAGAAAGCTCGTACTTAATGTGGTGCTTTTTGAGGTCCGGTTTCCCGGACTTCCGGGAGACCGGAGTGCCTGTTTTGCTTAATGGATAAAAACAAAAAAGCTCCTGTAATACAGAAGCTTTTTGAGGTCTTGTCTCCCGCATGTGCGGGAAACAGGAGTGCCTGTTTTGTTTAATGGATATAAAAACAAAAAAGCTCCTGTATTACAGAAGCTTTTTGAGGTCTCGTCCGGATTCGAACCGGAGTAGACGGTTTTGCAGACCGTTGCCTAACCGCTCGGCCACGAGACCGTATTGTGGAGGCAAAAATAGTAATTTTTTATTTAACGTCAAGTAAAACTACCAAGTTCCTGCTTCAATAATAATTGCTACGTTGTCTACGTCTCCGTTGATGGGAGGACATATTTTAGTGACTTTCACACGTAAGCCGATTAACCCGTTGATTTCTTGTTCGATACGCGATACAATCCGTTGCCCTACATGCTCAATCAACTTGGAACGGATAGCCATTTCCTGCGTTACAATAGCATTGATTTGAACATAATCAATCGTTTGACTCAATTCGTCACTCAAAGCCGCTGCCTGAAAATCAGTTTTCATCTGAACATCGACGATGTAATTTCCACCGATTTTACCTTCTTCCTCCAAACAGCCGTGATAAGCATAGAGCTTTATACCGTTTACTTCAATTGTATGATTCATCCTAGTTTTGTCAATCCGTCGTTCATTCGGGTCAAGCATTCTTCTTTTCCAAGATAAGAAGCAATTTCGAACATAGAAGGCCCTGTTCCTGCTCCTGTAAGCAGTAATCTGAATAAAGGAAGAACAGCTCCGATACCTAATGATTTCTCTTCCAGAAAGGATTTAAATGCAGTTTCAATCGTTGGTGCATCAAATGGTGAAACCGCTTCCAGTTTGTTTTTCCATTCGGTCATTAACGGTGCAGAATCTTCTTTCCACTTTTTAGAGACGGTTTGCTCGTCATAGCCGTTCGGTTTATTAATCAAGTAAGATCCTTCTGTCATCATGTCTTTCACGAAGGTTGCACGTTCCTTCATCAATTTGCAAAAAGCTTCCAGTCGCTCTTCAGAGTCCGTTAAGTCGAATTGCTCCTTTAATAAGCGTGCTAATTCCTTTTCGGAAGTATGCTTCAAATATTGTTGTTGGAACCATTTTGTTTTTTCGGGATCGAATTTCGCACCGGCTTTCCCTACTCTATCCAAAGTGAATGCCTGGATTAGCTCATCCATGGAAAAGATTTCTTGTGTGGTCCCGGGATTCCATCCTAAGAATGCCAACATATTGATGAAAGAACCGGCAAAATATCCGTTTTCACGATATCCGGAGTATAATTCACCTTCAGCAGTTGTCCAGTTTGCCGGGAAGACCGGGAAACCTAAGCGATCTCCATCTCTTTTAGACAATTTTCCGTTTCCGTCTGGTCTTAATAATAAAGGTAAGTGTGCAAATTGCGGAGCATCCCATCCAAAAGCCTGGTACAACATCACGTGCATAGGTGCGGATGGAAGCCATTCTTCTCCACGAATTACGTGAGAGATCTTCATCAGATGATCATCCACAATATTCGCTAAATGGTAAGTAGGCATTCCGTCACTTTTGAATAACACCTTATCATCCAGGTTATTAGTATTTACAACAACCCAACCTCTGATGATATCTTCAAGCCTAATGTCTTCATTTCTAGGCATTTTGAAGCGGATAACATATGGATCACCGGCTTCCAAACGACGCTTTACTTCATCCGCAGGAAGGGTCAACGAATTTTTCAGGTTCGTTCGTGTAACACTGTTGTATTGCCAGTTAGGCATTCCCATCTGTTTTGCCTGTTCACGAACAGCTTCCAATTCTTCCGGTGTGTCAAAAGCATAATAAGCTTTGTCATTTTCTACCAAACTTTCCGCATACGGACGATACATTTCCTTGCGTTCACTTTGAACGTAGGGACCATATTCTCCTCCTATTCCCGGACCCTCATCAGGAATGATTCCACACCATTTCAACGAGTCCATGATGTAGTCCTGAGCACCAGGAACAAAACGAGTTTGATCGGTATCTTCTATTCGAATAATGAAAGTTCCATTATTGTGTTTGGCAAAAAGGTAATTATAAAGTGCTGTTCTAACACCTCCCATGTGTAAAGGTCCAGTTGGGGATGGTGCGAAACGAACACGTACGTCTGACGAACTCATGCTTAATTTTTTCAGCAAAAGTAATCATTTATTAACCTTTTTTAGGGCTTA
Organism: uncultured Fluviicola sp.; assembly: GCF_946478805.1. The sequence continues at coordinate 109,920 of NZ_CAMLDC010000005.1, forward strand.
AGTGTACATAATACTGAATTTGAGAGAGATGTTCTGTTTGAACTTTTCTACTTTAGTGAGTTATTCGAATTAGAATTGTTTTTATGTCAGCTTTTGATCGCTTAATTGAACAAATAGATGCCTTTATACGAAAGTATTACAAGAGTGAGATCTTGAAAGGTATATTAATCGTAGTTGGCTTTTTATTAGCCTCCTGGTTAACGGTGAGCGTCCTGGAATACTTTGGTCGCTTTCCCAGTTCCGTACGATTTGTCTTATTGATCTTATTCCTTGGAATGAACAGCTATCTGCTGGTACGTTATTTCGCACTGCCGATCATGCGTCTGTATTCTTTTGGCAAACGGATCAACCGGACACAGGCCGCACGAATTATCGGTTCCTTCTTCCCCAATGTTTCTGATCGTTTATTGAATACTTTACAATTGAACGAAATTGTGAATGAAAATGACCGAAGCTTTGAATTGATCCGTGCGAGCGTTTCGCAAAAATCGAATGAATTGTTGGCGGTTAAGTTTGAGGAGGCTGTTCGTTATGAAGAGTCAAAAAGGTATCTGAAATACGTAATTCCGATTATTTTGCTTTTTGGAACAATTGCGGTTTTTGCTCCCGGATGGATTACAAAGGGTTCTTCCAATGTAGTTAATTTCTCACAGGCACAGGAGGCTCCATTCGATTTTAATCTGGTAAATAGAAAAGATAAACTTCGGGAGGGAAGTTCTTATAATGTCGAAGTGGATATCACGGGATTGTATGTTCCTGAGCATGTTTTTTTGGTTTCCAATCGCGGAAGGTATAAAATGAATAAGGTTCGAAAGAATCGCTTGTCTTTTCCGATCGACAATTTGAAATCTGACTTTGTTTTTCACTTCGAAAGTGAAGGTTACGAATCAAAGGAGTTTCAGGTGCGAGTACTTGGAAATTCTTCTTTGGGAAAGGTTGTTGCTACTCTGCATTATCCGAAATATTTACATAAGAAAGATGAGCGCTTGTTGAACATTGCAGATCTGGATATTCCGGAAGGAACAAAAGTAGATTGGAATGTCGAGGCACGGAATGTGAGTTGGTTCAAAGTTTTCAGCAACCAATTTTCAAAGCAATTTAATGCTTCTGAAGGGAGCTTCCAATCGGTTTACAAGGAAGATGGGTCAATCAATTTCGTATTAAAGAATAAGGACTTGAATGTATTAGATACTTCAAACGTCCAGGTACATGTTATTAAGGATGCTTATCCATCTATCCTGGTTTCTGAAAGTGTTGATTCTGTGAAAACCTCTGTGAGATTGTTTGAGGGATTGATTTCGGATGATTACGGATTGACATCACTTTACTTCATGTATACCATTCAAAAGAAAAATGGACCGGAGCTGAAGCGGAAGATGTTGGTAGATAAATATTCTACAACGAGTGATAAATTTTCGTTCGCTGTTGATTTCAGCCGGGATAATATTGATGTAGAAGATAAAATCTCTTATCACTTCCAGGTATTTGATAACGATGGTGTCAATGGATCGAAGAGTACTTCTTCCCAAAACTTCGTGTATGAATTGCCTACACTAACGAATTTAAATGAGAAGCGCGACGAAGTTCAGAAGGAATTGAAAAATGCTTTAACGGACGTCTATAAGAAAACAGAACAATTTCAGAAGGATGTGAACAAATTACAGAAGTCGCTGATGAACAAATCAAAGAGTGATTTCAAAAACATGGAGCAGGTTCAATCTTTGAAACAACAGCAGCAGTCTTTGCAGGAGGAATTGCAATCGATCAAAGACAAATTGGATGCGAGCAATGAGGAGAAAAACAAACTCAGCGAACAAGATGAAGAGCTTCTGAAACAACAGGAACTTATTGAGGAATTGTTGAAGGAAGTGATGGATGATGAACTCAAGAAATTGTTGGACGATTTGGAGAAGCTGATGGAGAAAAACGATCAGCAACAGATGAAGAATGAGACAGAGAAATTGGATGCTTCAAGTGATGAGATGAAGAAACAATTAGATCGGACGATGGAAATGCTGAAGCGTTTGCAGGTGAATGAGAAGATTGATGACATAGAAAAAGAACTCGATGAGTTGGCGAAGGAACAGGAGAAATTGGAACAGGATATAAAGAATGAAAAAACACCTGAAAAAGATGCTTCAAAGAAACAGGAAGAGCTGAACAAGAAGTTTGGTGACCTGAAGAAGGACATGCAAGAGATGCAAAAATTGAATGATGAGTTAGAGCGTCCGATGCCAATGGATTCGTTTGAAAAGGAACAACAAGAGATTTCAGATGAAATGAGTGGCGCGAAAAGCAAACTCGATCAGGGGAAGAAGAGTAAGGCCGGAGAAAATCAGAAAAAGGCTGCTGAGAAAATGAAGGAGCTATCCGACCAGATGAATAATCAGCAGGAATCTGCAAACAAAAAGCAGAATGAAGAAGACATGAGTTTGATTCGTTTATTGCTGGAGAATCTGATGTCCCTGAGCTTTGACCAGGAATATGTGATGAATCGTTTCGGGAAAGTGAAGGATATGGATCCTTACTATAACAAGCTTGGAAGAAAACAGCGAAGCATCATTGATGATAACAAGTTAATCGAAGATAGCTTGATGGCTTTGGCTAAACGTCAGACAAAGATCGCTCCTTTCATTGATAAGGAATTGAAAGATATTCGCTCGAATTTCGGTTTAATTACGAATGAAATCGGTGAGCATAACAAAAGAGGAATGCAGCAACATCAGCAATATGTGATGACCAGTTATAACAACCTCGCGCTGATGTTGAATGAGAGTCTGCAATCGATGCAACAACAAGCTCAACAGCAGAAGCCTGGCTCGGGCTCTTGTGACAATCCTGGAGGAGCCGGACAAAAACCAAGTGGTGGACAAATGTCTCCCGGAGATATGAAGGAGATGTTGAAGAAACAACTTGAGCAAATGAAGAAAGGCCCGAATCCGGGTGGAAAGCAACCTGGTGACAAACCCGGGCAAGGAAGCCAGGGAATGCCTGGATTGGGCAACAAGGAAATTGCGAAGATGGCTGCACAACAAACTGCAATTCGTCAGCGATTGGAGCAAATGCGAAATGAAATGAATAAGGAAGGAAATGGTAAAGGAAACCAGTTGAACCCTTTGATCAAGGAGTTGGAAGAACAAGAGAAGCAATTAATCAACAAACAGTTTTCTCCTGAAATGGTTCGTCGTCAGCAAGACATCCTGACCCGTTTATTGGAAAGTGAGAAAGCATTGAAAGAAAGAGGTTTCGAGGAGAAAAGAAAATCAACTTCCGGAAAAACGATTAATTATGGTAACCTTATTCGATTTGATGAGTATAAGCGTAACAAGCTTGGACAAGTTGAGTTATTGCGTGCCGTTGATCCTTTGTTGACAAAGTACTATAAGGACAAAGCAGGTAAATACTTCAATCAGTTCTAGTATACGTAGAACATTAAATTAAAAGAATGAAAGAAGGGTTTACTTTAATTGATTCGTTAAGCATTCCTTCGGAGTTGAATAATTTACCTGTTGTTGAGTCGATGATTGACAAAGCTTGTCAGACAGTTGGAATCGATGAGGACATGTACGGGAATGTTTTGATAGCGGTGACTGAAGCCGTTAACAATGCGATTATTCATGGAAACTCGTTGCATGTTGGTAAAGAAGTGAAGTTGGAATTTTATGAAACAAGTGATGGTTTCGGTTTTAGGATTTGTGATGAAGGGAGTGGTTTTGACCATCTTCATCTCCCCGACCCGACTGCTCCAGAAAATATTGAAAAAGAAAACGGTCGCGGGATTTTTCTGATGAGGAACCTGGCTGATGAAGTAATGTTCAATGACAGTGGAAATGAGGTAAGTGTTTTTTTTAATAAATGATGGTAGAAGTTTTTTTTGAAGATATAGAAGAAGTTCCGGGTGTAAATCCGGAATTTTTGTTTGCGTGGTATTCGAATGTCTGTGAAGTGGAAGAAAAAAAATTGGGTGATCTTTCAATCATCTTTTGTTCCGATGAGCACTTGCTTGAGATGAACAAGGAATATCTCCAACACGATTATTACACGGATATTATCACCTTCGATTATTCGGAAGAAAATCTGGTGTCGGGAGATTTGTTCATCAGTGTTGATCGGGTTCAGGATAATGCGGATGAGTTTGACGTTCTTTTTCAAGATGAATTGCATCGCGTGTGCGTTCATGGATTGTTGCACTTGTGCGGTTATAAAGATAAATCTGAAAAGGATGAGCAAATAATGAGATCGAAAGAGAATGAAATGTTAATGTTGCGTAAGTTTCACGTGGAACATTTGAAGGCTTGAAGGGATGGTAGTAATTTTGTTCCACGTGAAACATGAAATAGTATGTTGAAGAATTATGATGTCATTGTAGTGGGTGGCGGACATGCCGGTTGCGAGGCTGCGAATGCGGCGGCAAAACTGGGGGGTTCGGTGTTGTTGATTACAATGAATATGAATACGATTGCCCAGATGAGTTGTAACCCAGCGATGGGAGGTGTGGCGAAAGGGCAGATTGTCCGTGAAATTGATGCGCTTGGAGGTGGATCCGGAATTGTTTCGGATTTGTCTGCAATTCAATTTCGCATGTTGAATCGATCGAAAGGTCCGGCGATGTGGTCTCCGAGAACCCAGAATGACCGAATGAAATTCGCTGAGGAATGGCGGTTGTTATTGGAGCGAAATCTGAATGTGGATTTTTGGCAGGACATGTGCAACGGGCTGATTGTTGAAGGTGGGAAAATCATTGGTGTTCGTACTTCAATGGGAATTCCGGTATACGGGAAGGCTGTTGTTTTGACCAATGGAACGTTTTTAAATGGATTGATCCATTTGGGCGAGAAACAATTTGGAGGAGGAAGAATTGGTGAAAAGGGTTCGACCGGAATCACAGAGGATTTGATTGCTTTGGGTTTTGAATCCGGAAGAATGAAAACGGGAACTCCACCAAGAATTGATGGTCGCTCGTTGGATTACACTAAAATGGAAATCCAAGAGGGTGATGAAAATCCAAGCAAGTTTTCATACGGAAATACGGAGGCGTTGAAAATTCAACGGGCTTGTCATATTACCTATACTTCTACCCTGACTCATGAGTTGCTGCGGGAAGGTTTTGATCGCTCGCCAATGTTCAATGGAGCTATTAAAAGTAGTGGGCCAAGATATTGCCCAAGTATTGAGGATAAGATCAATCGATTCGCTGATAGAGATAGACACCAAATCTTTGTTGAACCGGAGGGCTGGAATACGGTTGAAATCTATGTAAACGGATTCTCAACAAGTTTGCCGGAGGATGTCCAGTTGCGAGCATTGCGTTCGATTCCTGGATTTGAAGCTGCAAAAATGTTTCGACCTGGTTACGCGATTGAGTATGATTACTTCCCCCCTACCCAACTGAAACATACCTTGGAGACTAAATTGATTGATGGTTTGTATTTTGCCGGTCAGATAAATGGTACGACGGGATACGAAGAAGCAGCTTGTCAGGGATTGATGGCTGGTATCAATGCTGCTTTAAAAGTTCAGGAGAAGGATCCGCTTATTTTAGGAAGAAGTGATGCCTATATCGGCGTTTTGATAGATGATTTGATAACTAAAGGTACCCAGGAGCCATATCGTATGTTTACTTCAAGAGCTGAGTATCGTATTTTGTTGCGCCAGGATAACGCGGATGTTCGGTTGGTTCCATTGGCTTTCGAATTGGGTCTGCAGGATCAAGTAGCTTTAGATCGTGTGAACAGAAAGGTAAGTGCAGCAAAAGAGTTGATTGGAGCTTTGAGAAAAGAGGGTGTTAGTCCGGAGATTGCAAATCCTATTTTAGAAGGTGTTGGAAGTGCTCCGCTTTCCCAGCAAATTAAATTGTCTTCAGTTATAATCCGACCACATATTACAATGGAGCATGTGCTTGAAATGAGTGAAGATGTTCGCAATTTGGCAGAAAGGTTACACGTGGAACATGAGGATGCTGTTGAGCAGGCTGAAATTCTATTAAAATATGAGGGTTATATTGCCCGTGAGGAAGAAGTTGCCTTAAAATTGTCACGACTGGAGTCAGTTTCTATTCCTTCAGCAATAGATTATAGTTCCATGAAGTCCTTGTCTTTGGAGGCAAGGGATAAGTTAAGTAAAGTAAAGCCGGTAACCATTGGTCAGGCATCAAGAGTTAGTGGGGTATCCCCTAGCGATATTTCTGTTTTATTAATTCATTTAGGAAGATAGTTTCACGTGGAACATTTAAATCAATCAACATGCCCCGCTTGTGGTGCAAACAAGTTCAGTACGTATTTGACGGTTAAAGATCACTTTCTTTCAAAGGAAGATTTCAATTTGGAGCTTTGCAATTCCTGTAGCCTGCTGTTTACAAACCCAAAACCTGCAATTGATCATATAGGTGATTATTATAAGTCTGAAGAGTATGTTTCACATAGTTCTACCAAAAAGGGATTAGTAAATAAGGTTTACGGATGGGTACGCTCATATACGTTGAAGAAGAAAATTTCCTTATTGAAACAATTAACCGATGGAAAACGTTTGTTGGATATCGGTGCAGGAACCGGACATTTTTTGGCGAAAGCAAAGGAATCCGGATTTAGTGTTTTAGGTTTGGAGCCGGATGAGGATGCGCGCAGAGTTGCTTTGACTGAGAATGGAATTGAACTAAAGGATTTGAGTTTGTTGCATGGTTTGGATGAGTCGTTCGATGTGATTTCGATGTGGCATGTGTTGGAACATGTTTATAATTTACAGACCGATCTGGAAAAGATAGTTTCTTTAGTAAACCGGGATGGTGTTCTGATTATTGCTGTTCCGAATTATACTTCCTTCGATGCACAATACTATAAAGAGTTTTGGGCTGCTTATGATGTTCCACGACACTTGTATCATTTCTCACCGAAATCGATTATTCCTTTAGTTGAATCAAAAGGGTTGAAATTTGAACTCATGCTTCCAATGAAATTTGACGGTTATTATGTTTCGATGCTGAGTGAAAAATATAAGGGTGGTTCCATGCTGAAAGCGATGCGAATTGGCTTTTTGTCAAATCGGAAAGCAAAAGAAGGTTTGTCAAGCTCCCAGATCTATATTTTCCGCAAGAAATAGTGTTTTTAAGCCCTCTGAAGGACTTTTTTTGTGTTTGAGAGGGAAACACATTGCTTATAGCGTGAAACGCGCAGAAATCAAGTGAAAAATTTAACTTTTTGACTCATTAAGTATACAATTCTGATGATTGCTCCTACTGATATTACTAGAAGTAGAATTGAGAACTGAAGATCGCTTTCTTTCTTTTCGTCTGATAAGATCTCCGGATTAATTATCACTTGATCTTTTTTCTTAATCCAATAGATTTTTAGTTCTCTATCGAAGAAATCTTCCTTAATGAAATTGGAACTGTAATTCTGAATGGATTGAAAATCACTTTTTGAAACACCAATGATTAACGTATCGTTTTTCGTAATGTTGTTTTTAACTGCAATTGCCGACTTTGATTTTGAATCATGAAAGGTTGTTTGCAAAAAGAACTGTTCTTTAAAATTTGATAGGTTGTCAAGAATTCTGTGTTCAAAGTTTACACCACCACCATGTTTACTTTCGAACTCGTAAGCTTTTTCAGTTGCAACTACGTGAAATAATTTGAAGGATGTTGGATTGGAAGATGACCATTCTAAAGTTGAATAGTACAATGAGAAATAACCGATTACTAGTGTTATCAGACAAATCGGCCCATAGTATTTTGATTTAGGAATTTTGAACATCAAGATTTAGTTATTCGGTTCAATCCAATCACCATTTTCACGAATAAGATCAATGAGTGCGTCCACAGCTTCCTCTTTCGAAACATTTTTTCTCACGACTGTTTTTTCCTTGTAAAGAGTTATTTTTCCCGGCCCGGTTCCAACGTATCCATAGTCGGCGTCCGCCATTTCCCCCGGCCCGTTTACAATGCATCCCATGATCCCGATTTTGATTCCCTTCAGATGTGAAGTTCTTTCCCTGATTTTTCCGGTGGTTTCCTGCAGATCGAAAAGTGTTCTGCCGCATGAAGGGCAAGAAATGTATTCGGTTTTGGAAATGCGGGTTCGTGTTGCCTGAAGGATCCCAAAGGATAAACTATTCAAATCGACAAGTGATCTCGACGCTGTGATCCAGAGACCGTCTCCGAACCCATCAATGAAATGAATTCCGGCATCCGAACTAGCATACAATTGAAGTGTTTCGAGTTCATCGCAGTCGTAATTTGATTTGAGAATTAGCGGGACTTGATTATTTAATTCCGCCAATTCATATTGAAATTTGCGAATAATCTGAGTTTTTTGCTGTTTTTTCGTTTCAGCCACGTAAATGACGTTTTCTGTCGGAAGTTGCGATACCGAGTATTCCCTATCCAGGTCAATGTACAAAAATGTAATTTCTTCCGGTCTATTTTCATCATATTCTTTCAGTGTGCAGAATGGATAAGCGTCCTTTCGATGATGCTCTTTCCAGGTTTCATAGTTTTGAACTAAACGGATCGTTCCCGGAATTTCAAAATCAATGGTCTGATTTCCGAGATAAACAAAGTCAGCCGCCTGGTCGAAAATATTCCATTTATCTAACTGTTCAGAATAAGAATACCCAAAACCGAAAAAATTAGTTTGAACTATATTATTTTTATGTGATAAATCAGCAAATACAATTGAAGTATTACTTCCTCCAATTTTGATTAATGATTTCGTTTTCCGTTTATTATGATTAAAATAATCAAATTGAATTTCTGACGAATAATCTAGTTTATAATCCGGATTTTCTTGGAATTTTTGAATCAATTTTTGAGCTACCGGAATTTCGAATTCAGGATCTTCTGTCAATGAAACGCGAATCGTATCTCCCAATCCATCCTCAAGCAATGCGCCTATGCCAACAGCAGATTTGATTCTTCCATCTTCTCCGTCTCCTGCTTCAGTTACTCCGAGGTGCAAGGGATAATTCATCCCCTGTTCTTTCATCGTTTTTACCAAAAGACGATAAGCCTGAACCATCACCAGTGTGTTACTTGCCTTCATGGAAATGACCAATTCATGATACTCATTCTTTCTGCAAATGTGAATGAACTCCATGGCAGACTGAACCATTCCTTCCGGCGTGTCGCCATACCTGCTCAGAATCCGATCCGATAATGACCCATGATTTGTTCCGATCCGCATAGCGGCTCCGTGCATTTTACAAAGTAAAACCAAGGGTGTAAATTTCTCTTCGATCCGAAGTAATTCTGCCTGGTAGCTTTCTTCGGTGTAATCTATTTCTTCAAATTTCTTTTTATCTGCATAGTTGCCCGGGTTTACACGTACCTTTTCAATCAATTTAGCGGCGATTTCAGCTGCGTTTGGCGTAAAATGGATATCTGCTACCAAAGGTGTGTTGTAGCCGCGCTTAACAAGCTCCGATTTAATTACAGCAAGATTTTCAGCCTCTTTTTTCGAAGGTGCGGTCAAACGGACCAATTCACAACCTGCATCAATCATTCGAATCGACTGTTCTACAGAACCTTCGGTGTCCATAGTATCTGTAGTGGTCATGGATTGAATGCGAATCGGATTTGTTCCCCCAATGATGATGTTTCCAACTTTCACCTCACGTGTTTCAAAGCGTTCACGATTGAATAAATTGTTGCAAAAATTGATTTGTTCCGACATCTTTAAGAAATTGTACCACACAAAGGTACGGAATGAATTTTACTGATTAATTTCTTGCAGAAGCATTTCAATTAGGAAGGAGGCTTCCTGTTTTAAATAATAGCCTCCTTCGAATTCTCGGTAGTCTGAATAGACAAGATTTGCAGAGATTAATTCTTTGATGTGTTTTGAAATAGTGGATTTGTTCTACGATATCTTCCGATCACTTCTTCAGTTGACTCATCCATGCAATCTGCCACCCTTAAATGTAGAATATTTGGACCTTTTTTTCCTTTTTTGAATTCGCTATAAAACGACTTCCATTCTTCGGGAAAGATTAATCCGGTGGCCAGGAAAATAAGACAAAATGGACTCCAATTCCCGTTTCCGAACAGATATGCCTGCATTCTGATTTCTTCCATTGAAGTCATTCCATACCCCAGGATTAGATGCTTCAAATCATGATCCTCGAATCGGGGAATGATTGTCAATTGATTTTCTTTAAGAATCCGGGATAAATCATAACCTACTGTTCCCAAGGGTTTGTTTTCAAGCACATTTAGTTGCTTATTGCTGTATTTTTTGAAAATAGTTTGCAAAGGCTTAATTACCAAATGGACCTTTAGTAATTCCACAAAACGCGCTCTGATCTTTAGTCTTGATTTATATTCGATGGTTGTAATAAACATAAGTTGATTTTAATGTTATTTCAGCCTAACGCATGTTTGAAAAAAATTAGTGTGTCCGTGTTGTTTTTTTATGATTTTTTATAATGTACACTCCCGCAGCAATCCTTGAATTTCTCTCCGCTATCACAAACACACGGATCATTTCTCCCGATTTGGGTTCGCTTTTTAGCAAGTTTCCGGTCTGCCATTTTCTGATTGAAGATCTTTTCTAATAATGCATACAATTCAGGATGTTTTTCTTCCAGAAGTTGTGGACGTTCGAAGAAATATTCACTGATCACGGATAAGAATTCTGCCCGATTTGTTGCACCATATGGATTGATATCTGACTTGCCGGCATAGATCCGATCAATTTCCTTGCTCACCAGGTCAATCCATGGAAGCGCATATTGCTTATCCATCAGCACTTTAGGAAGTCCGTCAACTTCACCGTCCGTTTTATCAATCAAATGAACAAACTCATGAATAGCGGTGTTTTGCTTGTCCGATTCGTTTTTGAAACCAAGATTCAAAGCTTCTTTCGATAAGATCATAATGCCTTCCATGCTTTGATTGCCCACCATCCCCAATATCCTGCGATTGGAATCTCCTTCAAATTGAAAGTTCTCGTCGAACATGGCAGGGTATAACAGGACCTCGTGAATGTTGGTATATTTCCAGGAGTCAAAACCGAATATTGGAATAACCGCGCTGGAAGCTACAAGTAATTTATCACTCAAACTCACCTCTGTTTTGACTCCGGTGATTCGGCAGTTGAGCAGAAATTCCTGCACTTTGATTTCAAATCGTGCTTTTTCAGCTGCATCCAGGGAAGAATAGAACAGGACTTCCTGGTTTAAAATCGTTCTCCACTGAACGGGAAATGGTTCACGTGGAACCAGCCATTTCGTATGGGAAGCCTTGTTGTAGGAAACCCAGCCGAAACCGATGAGTAAGGTGATAAGGATGAAACCGATGATGACCATGTTTATTTCTTTGTTAATTTTGAAAATAGTGTATATTTCGAGATTCTGAGAAATTTAATTCCCAATCCTTTTTCTCTATGCCATTTCCACCTATTTGGAGGAGGCTTTGTTTTTTGTAAATCCAGTTTTTACAGGGGTCGTATTTATAGTGAATCTTTCGATGATAAATGAGCATGTCTTTTTCCTGTTTTTTGCTGAAATACCATCTTTTCTCAGAAATCAGATCTCCCTTTGAGTTATATTTTTCAAGGTCTTTGTCGCCGTTAGCATAATCTATGATTACTTGTCTTATTTTCTGTCCACGGTATTTGATATTCCATTGGATAGAGTTGATGTTGGAAGATAATTCAACACTTGCACGAATGGCAATAATAATCCCATTTTTATTTCGGATAAAATAAGTGTTCCATTTACCATGGATACTGTCCAAACCATATATCCCCTGGTATAAAGTATCAGTATAAATCTTTCTTCCTTTGACTAAATCTTGGGAATCTTTAAATAGTTGGATGCAAGTAATTTGGTGATTTGTATACCCGAAGTAAAAGCAGTCTGATGCTCCAAAACAATTACTACTAGTAACTCTATCTTGATCATCATACTTATAGTGCTCTTTTCCTTCAATAATGGTGTCGCGATGTTGCCCGCTTTCATAACGAATACTTCTTGAAATAGTGTTGACAGAGTCTAAAAGCCCTTTTTTAGAGTAATAACTTGTTTTTTCAGAAAGATAAGGGTTCATTTTATTATAAATGATTAGCGTATTATACTGGCGTTTCGAAACAATTGATTGTATGTTTCCCTCCAAATTACTCGGTTCTGGCATGCATTCGTGATGATAGACCACTCCATGGCGGGTTACAAATACTTGAGCATCTAAATGAATGGAAAGAAGGAGAAACAAAAAGAGAATAGGTTTTTTCATAATTTAAATGAAGGGTTGTTTTCGGCGCCTCATCGATGTTTGAATATACTTCTTTTCAATTGATGAAAATATGCATCGAATAAATTTGTTGGATTTGGAAGCAAAACGGGCTGTCAAAATCAGGTATTTCACTACCTTTCCACCATGCATTTCGACGAATTGATCCATTTTTGTTTTCAGCTTCCCGGAGCCACGGAAACATTTCCTTTTGATAAACGGACACTCGTAATCAAGGTTCAAGGTAAAATGTTTGCCTTGGTTAATGTGGAAAACCCGACTAGTATCAACCTCAAGTGTGATCCGGAAAGGGCGATTGAATTGCGGGAACGCTATGATGGAATTCAAGCGGGATACCACATGAGCAAGAAACATTGGAATACCGTTTCTTTGGAAGGATTGGTGGATGATAAAATGATAAAGGAGTTGATCGTACACTCTTACGAACTGGTTGTTTCTGCTTTACCAAAAAAATTGCGCGATGAGCTTAAGAATTGATAAATATGTGTGGTTTGTGCGCTTGGCCAAAACAAGAACACTTGCTACGGAATTGGTCCAAAAAAACAAGATAAAACTGAATAATAATCCGGTTAAACCTTCCAAGGAAGTGAAAATCGGAGATACAGTTTCAATCATTAAGAACAATGCAACGTTTAGCTATAAGATCAAGGATTTGTTGGATCGAAGAGTAGGGGCAAAGCTGGTTTCGGATTATTTGATAGATATTACTGACCCACTGGAACTGGAAAAATTCAAAACGTACCGGGAGGCACAGGATGTGTATCGTGAATACGGAACGGGCAGACCCTCACGAAAGGACCGGGACAATTTGGAATCCTTTTTCGAATGGCTGGAGGACGATGAAGATTAAGTAAATCTCTAATTAAGCTACTATTCATGTCAAAACCACTATATGTTCTGGGAACAGGACTTTCGCACAATGGATCTGCTGTTTTATTAAAAGATGGGGTGGTTTGTGTCGGAATAGAAAAAGAACGCATCACCCGGATAAAACATGACGGAGGAAATGATACGGCCGCGATTCAATATTGTTTGGATGCGGAAGGAATTACATTGGCGGATGTCAGCCTGGTTGTTCAAACTGCCAATTTTGAAATTCCGGATCGGAACAGGTTCCACGGGAAACGCTTGTTTGCTGAAACGGAAATTCCACCGCTGGTAAGTATTTCCCATCATTTGGCTCATGCTTACAGCGCTGCAGGAACTTCTGACTTTGATGAGTGTGTGGTTATGGTAATCGACGGATGCGGAAGCCCGTATGAACAATGCATCGATTCTTCCGAAGGAAAGTTGCTTCCAGAGAATATTGCGAACCTTGCTCAAAACCAGTTGTGGTGTGAAAAGGACAGTTTTTATCATTTTGACGGACAAGAACTGAAGACCCTTTTCAAGGATTTTAGTCCCATTGAGACAAATTCGGATAAGGGATTGAAACTTCCAACAACCAAACATTCCATCGGTGGATTTTATGCAGCAGTCAGTCATTACGTTTTTGGAAACATGGACGATGTAGGGAAATTGATGGGTTTGGCGCCTTACGGAAAAGAAGGGGCGATTCAAAAAGAGGCTTTTGAGTTTCGGGATGGGTCTTTAATGGTTCGGGATGATTGGCAAAGCGAATTGAAAAACCCTTCTACCGGTTATGCCTTTTTCAAAGAGAACTTTCAATATTATGCCGATATCGCTTTTTGGGCACAGAAACAGGTTGAAAAAGCCGTTTGTTGGTGTTTTGAAGACCGTTTAAAGCGTTTTCCTCATACCAATGTCTGTTATAGTGGCGGAGTGGCTTTGAATGCTGTAGCAAACGCTTTTTTGCTTGACACCGGAGTCCTGGAGAATTTTTACATTGAACCTGCGGCCGGAGATAACGGTTTGGCTTTGGGTTGTGCTTATTATGGCTGGCTGGAGGTTCTGAAGAAGCCAAAAGTGAAACACGATGAAAATACTTGTTTCGGTAAGAGTTATTCGCTATTGGAAATTGGGGATTCGTTGAAGAAGTGTCCGAAAAACTGGAAGGTTTTGGAAATGGGTCCGGAAGAACTGGTTGAGCGTGTTGCGCAATTTTTAGCTGCGGGAAAAACGGTTGGTTGGTTTCAGGATCATGCTGAATTCGGTCCGCGTGCACTGGGTCATCGGAGTATCCTGGCACATCCCGGAATCAAAGGATTAGGAGATCATATCAATGCAAATATCAAGTTTCGGGAGGATTTCAGACCATTTGCTCCGGCTGTTTTACCCGAATTTTCTTCCCGGAATTTTCGCTCCGGAAGAAAAAGCCCATACATGATCTTGATCGATCATACCAGGAAGGAATACCTGGAAAAATTGCAAAATGTAACGCATGTGAACGGAACGGCGCGTGTTCAGACAGTCGATAAAACGTGGAATAACTTATTTTTTGAACTGATCCGGGCTTTCGAAGGGGAAACGGGATTAGGCGTTCTGCTCAATACGAGTTTCAACAAAAAGGGAATGCCCATTGTGGAAACACCCGCACAGGCAATCGCCTTATTCGAAGAATCGGCACTGGATATCCTGGTCTTAAACCATGTAATTGTTGAGAAGGATTGAGGGAAGGCGTTTACCAGCCGCCACCGCCACCTCCGCCGCCACCTCCGCCGGAAAATCCACCACCACCCGAAAATGATCCTCCGGAAGAAGAGGTCGGGGGAGTAGAGGAGGAAGAGATCACAGAAGAAAAAGAGTTTGCATTGAAGTGTGAGAATCCGTACATCCCCATTCCTAAATACCAATAACCGGTCATTCCGTAACCGGTTTGCAATTCAACAGGATTGAATTGGCCTTCCCATTCTTTGGCAAGTCCTAAAACAATTGCAAAGGGGAGAAGTCGCTCGAAAGTCTCGAAATTCAAATCGGGAGGATTGTTAAACTGGATGCGTTTTTTATCGGCGTATTCAATGAATAATTTCAAGCCAAGAATGTGGTCCATGATTTTTCTTCCTTCGGCAGTGGGCTGCTCAAATAAATAACCGAAAAGTAGGGTAAGTCCAAAGCCCAAAGCGGCCATAATTCCTATGATCACGTAGGAACCGCCAAAGAAAAATTTGATTCCGAATGCAGCAAGGATAAACAAGAACAGGAAAAGATATTGTGTTCCGTTGATTCGCGAATTGAGTGTGCGGTATTTTTCCTGGTGACTTTGTGCAATATTTTTCTCCAGGTCGTCCATGCCTTTTTTTATAGTTGCATTGTAGGTGTTTTCATAGAAAGAAAAGGAATCTTTATTGGAGAAAAAGGCTTGATATACCTGGTTTTCCGCAGAAGTTAAGTCTTGCTTCGGATGATCCGTTTTGGTAAAAGTGAATTTTGATGCACCCTGAACACTTTCTTGTTTTATTTGCATCCAACCTTTTGCTCCCAAGGAAGCAATCTGTCCGGTGAAAGCAGTGGATGAAACCAAGCCTCTGTTCATAACGGCATAAACATCTGCCGGTGAAAACCCTTCCGGGGCATCGTACTGGGGCATAATCGTTCCTGGTTTCGGATCACGACCGTATTTAGACCACAACCAGGTGTTTCGGATCAATAAAAAGAGCACCATTAAAATCAGGATTACCCACAGGGCATGACTTTTTATCCAATACATGAAATTCTCGAAGTCAGTAGGATAAATTAGTTGATTTTTATCCCAGGAAGCAGAAAAGGTCAATCCCTCATTGTAGGAAAGAAAGTCGTTGGTTTTGAAAAGCAATTCGTTTGGGCGCACTTTCGTTACCGAATAATTTTTGCCGGCATCGCCCTGCAGACCGGTATAAGCAATGTATTGTTTGAATGCCATTCCGGGAGGTAACAAAATGCGGGCGGTAAGTGTATCTATTGTAAATTTCCAGCCGTTTCCATTCGTATTCCAATACAATTCATCCACCTTGTCCAAAAAGCGCAAAACATGATTTACCTTGTAGGTGAGATCATAAGTATATTTTCCAGCTTCAAGACTCACGTTCTTATTTCCGAAATAGATTCGGATCCCGTTGTCCATGGATTCGGTATGATAATCCTCTTCTTGTCCATCGCGTTTGATGGAAACCAAGGAAAAATCAACCGTTGTCCGGCCACCTTGGTAATCGTAAGTCAAGGGAATCTCACGGTAAATACCATGATTGATGTCATAGCCATCAGCATAAACGGTAATGTGTTCGGTGATCAGCATCGAACAATCCTTGTTGATCTGATACGTTCCGTCGAAGCGGATAATATGAGCAGATTCCTGTTCTTCCTGGGAAAATGTTCCACAGGAAACAAGAATGAAAAGTGCAATCAAGAGTTGTTTGATCATGATGTCGGAATGTTTTGTTGTTCGTTTGTAGCCTGAACGTATTTTTTGCTGGAATGCCCGAAAGCACGACTGAAAAAGCTGTAAGGAATTTGGGAGATCATGCGGTTATAAGCTTCCACCGTTCCATTGTAAAATTGCCTGGAATACAATAAGTGGTCTTCGGTTTCGCGAATCTGGGCCATCAGTTTTTCAAAGTTCAGATCGGCCTTCAAATCGGGGTACGCTTCTTTAATAACGTTGATTTTATTTAAAATTTGCGGAAATTGATCGTCTGCCGACCAAATTGAACTTCGTTTCTCTGCCAGTTCCTCCAATAATTTTGCCTCATAACTGGCATAGCCTTGTGCAATCTGGATCAATTTTGGAATCAATTCATAGCGCTTCAGAAGTTGTGCGTCGATGTCCGCGAAAGAAGCTTCCACCAAATTTCGCGCGCCGATCATGCGGTTGCGAAGAACGATTATTAACACGGCGAGTAAGAGAATGATCCCGACACCTATCACAAGGTAAACCATGAGTTTTTTGCTGAAAATTAAGAATAGTATTTGGATAAAAGAGTTATTCCTTCAGTCCACATTTTTCACAACCCGCTTGTTTTTTGCGTTTTGAACTCAGATAAAATCTGCGGATGAGGTAAAAACCTGCTGCCAGAACTGCTATGATGACTAAAGCAACCTGCATTACTTGAATAGGATAAATGTAATATATGCACCAAGATAGGCCAAAACTCCCATATATCCAACTTGAATAATGGGCCATTTCCACGATTTTGTTTCGCGTTTCACCACGGCCAGAGTAGCCATACATTGCATAGCAAAAACATAAAAGACCAAAAGAGAGAGTCCGCTTGCCAAGGTGTAGGTCGGAGTTCCGTCATCGCGCTTTTGGATCTTCAGCTTATCAATCAATTGCTTCGGGTTATCATCTGCTTCATGCACGGAATAAATGGTTGCCAATGACCCTACGAAAACTTCGCGGGCAGCAAAAGAGGTAAGGAGTGAAATCCCCATTTTCCAATCGTAACCCAAGGGTTTGATAACCGGCTCGATGAATTTTCCCAAATGACCCATGTAGGAATGTTCTAATTTCACAGAGGCAATTTTGGTTTCGTAATCTGCCGTGGATTGTTCCGTCTGAACCTTCGGAACCTGGACCATGCCGGAATACTTTTCCATGTCATTTCCCGGACCGAAACTGGCAAGAGCCCACAAGATAATGGAGATTGCAAGGATGATCTTTCCGGCATCAAAGACGAAAATCTTTACCTTTTCAAACACTTCAATGCCCACATTTCCCCAACGGGGACTTTTATAGGGCGGCATTTCCAATAAGAAAACACTGAGCTCTTTCTTTTTTCTAAAGAACTGTTTGATGACCAGCGCAACCAACAATGCAGAAACAACTCCAAGCAAGTATAATCCAAAAAGTACCAATCCCTGTAAACTCAGGAACCCGAAAACGTTTTTTGAAGGAATTACCAGGGCAATGAGCAAGGTATAAACAGGCAAGCGTGCGGAGCAACTGATGAGTGGAGCTACCAGGATGGTCGTCAAGCGCTCCTGCCACGAACTGATTGTTCGTGTAGCCATGATTCCCGGAATAGCACAAGCGGCGCTGGACAGGAGTGGAACAACACTCTTTCCGTTCAGTCCGAATGGACGCATCAATTTATCAGTAATAAACACCACGCGAGCCATGTAACCTGTTTCTTCCAGGATGGAAAGCATGAAAAAAAGCAGGGCAATTTGGGGTATGAAAATCAATACACCACCGATTCCCGGGATAACACCGTCTATAACCAGGGAAGTGAATACACCATCAGGTAGGATTGTTCCCAACCAGGAAGCCAATGAGGAGGTTCCCAAATCGATCCAATCCATCGGGTAAGACGCCAATGTGAAAACAGTCTGGAAAATTACCAATAGAATGACGAGAAAAATCAGGTAGCCGAAAACCGGGTGAATCAACCACTTATCCAATTTGCCGGAAAATGGAGCCTCCGTAATTTTTTTGCTCACCACTTTGCTCACCACTTCCCGGATGCGCTCAAATCGTTCATTCGTATCTGCGATCTGACCGGGAAGGTCATTCATTGCTTTTAGCGAAGATCGTCTCGTTTCACGTGGAGCTGAATCTTTCGCCATCCATTCCTTCAATTCCGAAAGACCTGTCCCGATCCGCGCATTCGTGCGGATAATTTTGGCATCAGGAAAAGCCACTTGTAAGGCTGGAATGTTGATTTCAAAACCGTTGCGTGCTGCCACATCCGTCATGTTCAGGATCAGGGCCGTTTCCAATCCGAGGTCGTAAATCTGGGTAAATAGTAAGAGATTACGTTCTAAGTTTGTGCTATCCAAAACAACAACGACCTTTTCAGGGAAATTGGGGTTTTTAGGATTTGAAATGACATTGTAAACGACTTCCTCGTCTTTACTGCGAGGATAGATGCTGTATGTTCCAGGAAAATCGATCAGTTCCAGTTCTTTCCCATCGATGTTCAAAAACCCCGAATGTTTGTCGACCGTTACTCCCGGGAAATTTCCAACATGTTGCCTCAGACCGGTCAGCCGATTAAATAAGGAACTTTTTCCTGTATTGGGATTTCCGAAAAGGGCAATTTTTTTCATCTATTCGACTTCAATCAAGTTTGCTTCGGAGAGACGCATGGAAAGCGTATATCCGCAAACATCAACTGCAATCGGATCACCGAATGGAGCTCTGAATAAAACCTCCAATTGTTTTCCCGGGTAAAGGCCCATTTCCAATAATTTCGGCTTCAATTCACTTTCCATAATACCAAGTACCCGGGTTTTTTTATGCAAAGGAACGTGTGCAAGTGTTTTCATGTAACTACTTTCTCAGTGATGAATTTTGAGTTACAAAATTAATGGAAGCAGAGGATAGTCGGAATACCTTGTTTGCGGTATATCTTATTGATCGGATTTTAAATCGTTCAGGATCTGCTGAACATCGTTTTCGGTAGCTGTCAGCTTGTTTTTGCAAATCTGGATCAGAGCTGCAGCGCGTTTCACCTTTTCAGACAAGAGATCCACAGAAATCTCCCCTGACTCAATGTCTGAGATGATTTGCTGCAATTCCTCGTATGCCTTTTCGTAGGATAGTACTTCTTCTTTCACTAGACGAATTTACGGAAATATTAGGGAATTAGAACTTCACTTATGTAATAGCTTTTTGATTTGTGCCGGTTTACTCCAAAATCTCATTGCAAAACAATGTACTGGGTTCAGATTTGGAAACTACCTCTTTTTCCAATTTAAGATTCTCTGAGCCAGAGTATATCCAAGCAGTCCTAAAATACCAGAAATTATAATCTGCATTTTGTCAATATGAGCATTTGGTTTAGAATTATAGAAACAAAAACCATTGTAAATAAAAAATGGTAAAAAAGATATTACGTAAATTAAAGCTGTTCTCATTTATTCTCTGTTTTCGTTTTTTCTACCTTCACCTTCACCTCCTGTGCTTCTGTCACAATCTTCAATTCTTCTCCTGCCTCTGCCAGGTTTTTTCCCGAGAGAACACCTTTTTCATTGGTGACGATTGCATATCCCCGTTGTAAAATGACTTTCGGGTCCATTAATTTCAGATGCATTTCCGACTGCTCCAACTTGGTCCGTTCAAGTTCAAAGGTTCTTGGAAGAACACGAATCAATTGAGTTGTCTGGGTGTTCACCGTTTGTCGGGAGGAATTCAAAACAGATTTGGTATGAATCTGAAGCAGGTTGATAGCGTTTTCCTGCCGATTTCTTTGTATTTCTATCAGGTAAACAGAAGAAGAACGTATTTTATTACGAAGTTCTGACAGGACCTGGTTTGAATGGGTCATTTTATGCTTGACCTGGAATTCGAAATCCTTCACCATTCCATGAAAAATATTTTTTTCAGAGAGTAGAGCGGCCTGAACTTCTTGTTGGAAAGCCCGTGTCAACTGATCAAACCGGTTTTTTGTTCCTTGAAGCAGATGCTGGATTTGTTTGGGTAATTTCAATAATGCTTCATCCAACGGAGCATCCAATTCCTCGAAAATACTCAAGAGGAAATACGCCATGTCGGATGGAGTGATCCCATTCCGGAAAGCGATCAGTTCGCAAACCGTGAGATTGGTGGAATGCCCGATCCCCGTTAGAACGGGTAAGGGAAAAGTAGCGATGGCTTTTGCCAGTTTATAGTTGTTATAACAATGCATCCCGATTTCGCCTCCACCGCCGCGAATGATCACAACTGCGTCAAAGTGGTGTTGTACTTTCTGAATGCGTTTTAATTGATCCTGAATGGATCTGATTGCTGCATCACCTTGCAGTGTCGCCTCGAATAGGAAGGTGTTGAAGTGATAACGTTTCGGATGTCCGTTCAAAAGGGTTACAAAGTCGGAATAGCCTTTACTGTCTGCTTGCGAGATAATTGCCAGTCGCTTTGGAACCAATGCCATTTCCAGGTTCTGGTTGGCATTCAGGATTCCTTCCTTATTCAAACGTTCGAGTGTTTCCTGTCGTTCGCGCTGCAAAGCGCCCAAGGTATAATTCGGATCGATATCGATGATTTCCAATCCGATATTGTAGAGTGGGTGATAGGTGATTTTCACATGAAACAGGAGTTCCATCCCGTCGTGCAAAGGCTCTTTTACAATCTCAAAGAATTTTTGCTGGATGAGCTCGAAGTTCTGTTTCCAAATGGTTCCCCGCATTTCCACGACAATCGAGTCATCTTCTTTTTGAACCAATTCCGGGTAGCAATGTCCCTTCCTGGTTTGGTTCAGCTTATGCATTTCGGCTGTAACCCAGTAAGTGCGGGAATAGCGTTCGGCAATTGTTTTGCGAATCGATTCTGCGACCTGTTTGAGTGTGAAATGCTGCGGAGTTTCCATTACCTAAAAGTACGGAAAGAAACTAAACGGAACTATCTGAAGCTTCCTGTGCTCTGCCTTCATGAATCAATTTTAGCATATTGGAATTGAATGAGGGAAGAGTTGTTTCTAAAGTAGCGAAAAATTCTACGTCCGTGCGTTCAACAATTATAAGTGCTTTTTGCAAAACGATTTCACCGTTGGGAGTCAGTTTGATGATTTTAGCGCGTGTATCTGTCTGGTGTTCCTGGCGCGTTATAAATCCTTTTTCTTCCAGGGTTCTCAGCACTTTTGAAACCATCATCCGGTCGGCATTTCCCTGGTTGGCAATATCAGTTTGTGTCACGGAATTGCTTTCTCTTGAGAGCCAGCCCAGTGCGGCCAATAATACAAACTGAGTATGCGTCAGATCAAATGGGTCCAAAACGCGTTTCAGTTTCCGTTGCCACAATAGGGTAAGTTGTCCCAATAAGTAACCGGGGCTTTCATCCGGGTTCTTAAAATGAAATTCAATTTTTTTAGACATATGTTTGTTTCAGCATTTGTTGAGAAATCAGATCAAAATCGTGCTGATTGATTTCAAAAAAACCAAATCGAAATGGATAACCCCAACTTTTTTTGTTTGGAATAAAATCCAATTCGTTTATCAAAGGTAAAATAGAAACAGCCTCGTTTTTAAAAAATTCGATAGTTCGCCTGGATGGACAGAAATCTTCCGACATCTGGAAAGAATAGGTTTCATCGTCTGCTACTCTTCCAATCGCCGTAAACTCCTGGCATTTATCCGGTTTATTCATTGTATGCTTACTGGAATAGTAAATGATAAAATCATCTTTTCGCATGCGTTTCAATGGAGCCGCTTTTCCATGACAAGCTTGGGCAAATCCTTCAGCAAGACCCTTTTTCACATGGTCTTTGGATGCAACGATAATCCAATATTTCGTTTTTCTTTCCATCATGCGGGCAATTTTGTCTCCAGGAAAGTCAATTTATAACCGTCGGGGTCTTTCACGTGAAACGCTCTTCCGAAAGGGGTTTCGATGACCGGACCGGAAGTAGTGATTCCATTTCCGATGAATTCGGCTTTCAATTCGTCAACATTTTCGGTAACAGCAAACCAAAGTGCTACGCCAATTCCTAATTCTTTTCCTTCGAGAGGTTCAAGCGGTGTGCGGATTGCAAAACTTGCTTCCCCTTGATTGTATTTGAAAACACAGGCTTGTGGGTTGGTATCGCCAATTTCAAATCCTAGTTTTTTTTCATAGAAGTCTTTTGAAGCTTCCAAATCCGTCACTTGTAGTGATGCAAATGTCAATAGTCTCATTTCAAAACATTTTATTGTTGTCACAAATATAGTATTCACGACAACAATATGCAAATCTTTTTTTCAAGTGGTTTGAGGATACATGATTTGAATACACCAAAAGACAAAAAGATATCTGTCTATTTGCTCAGTAGAATCAATGGATTCGAAGCTTTAATCTTGAATTCTCCAGGGCGGATTCAAGCGATTTTCACCGGCAAAGAACAGGATTAGTTGATTTCCATCGGGATCTTTCAAATAGGCTTCGCGCCACAGCCAGGATTGATCTTTCGGAAGTTCGTCAAAAACAATTCCTTTTTGGATGAGGTCGTTGACTTTCTGATCCAGGTTTTCACATTCGAAATAAACGGAAATACCGGCACCGGTTGGCAATTCTTCTGTCAAATGAACAGAAAAAGTCGAAGTTCCATCCGGGCATTCAAACCGGGCATAATGGTCCGATTTCACGATCAGCTTCAATCCGATAGTTTGGTAGAAATCGATTGACTTGGCAATATCTAATGAGGGAACGGTTATCTGGTTCAGGTTCATGCAAAAATCAAGTTAAAGAATTAAGGCATTCATCAATCTCTTTCCAGTCATTTTTCTCCAAAATTTCTGAAGTAAAGAGTTCCGTTTCAAAAGCAGTCAGGTGTACTTTTCCGTACTTACAGATATAAAAAGAGAATCTGTTTTGTTCGTCGTGGAAAAAGAGGAATTCCGGAGAAAGGGTATCAATACGCTGCATCCAGAAAACAATTGGAATCAATCTTTCCAGATCTTGAATTCCGATCTTCAAAGCTTCATCATACCGGTCGTTTCCGATGAGTTGTTTTAAGTCTTTGTAAACTTGCTTGAGATGCGGATGTTGGGTGTTTAGATTTCCAAATAAATTGATTTTAAGATGCGTAATAATCAGTAACTTATTGGTGTTCAGATCCGAAAACAAGGTGATGAGTTTTTTGGAAAGTTTTTCCGGATAGGTTTCCAGATCGGAGTGATCAAAAGAGATAATAGTATTGAACGTTTTGTTTGATCTGCCAAGTTCGTGAAGTGTATCGAAGGCAGAAAGATATTCATTTCTTTCTGCTTCATTTTCACAGGTATTCAAGTCATCTTCACTGTAGATTGCTCGTTGAATCTGAGAGATTTCCAAGGCGCTGTTACTATGTTGTTTGAAAACATCTTTGCGCTCAATTTGTTCTATCATCTGACTTATTTTCTCTTAAAAATCCATTTTACCTTGGAGCTGTCTGTTGGTGGAGTATCCGTGCAGCTTGCTCCTTCACAAAATCCCAAACTCCATCTGGAAGGAAGTTCAATGTAATATCCCCAACCGGTTTCCTTTTGAAGTTTTTTCTGAAATGCTTTCGGAATTTCTGACCAGGTCATTCCAACATGAAACTTGTCATGTGTCAGAAACAAACTGTCGGAAGTAGCCATATAAATCGAGTCATTCTTTTCAATGACCAAATCGAAATAATGATCATTAAGTTTGACTCTTTTACTCGGACTGAATTTCCCTGCCGAAACCAAGGTTTGTTTGACAATGACCCCGTCTTTTGTTTTCGTGAGGTCGTCCTCCGGAATACCGTTCACTGTTTTCGGAGTTTCCGTTGAGCAAGCCCCGATTAGTAAGGAGGAAATGAGAAGGATAAAAGTTTGTTTCATATTCGTGTTTTTGAATTAAATTACTTTCCTGCGTTGATCCGCGCTGCCAATTCTTCCGCTTCTGCAACAGAAAAATTTCCACTGATCTCGGTTTTGCCTCCGGCAATTGCATCATTCACTACCGGGCAGGAAAGCACCCGGTTGTCTATCGTTATTGCAATCGGACGACCAATATTTTTGCGGGTCATAATCTCCCAATCGTGAGCTCCTTGATCATTCATGGAGATTCGGATGACGGGCATCTGATTGTAATCAGCTATTGCAGTTTCAGCGGATTTAATAGATTTCCCGTCAACAATTGCTTTGTTTCCATCAGGTACTTTTACTGCATACAGTGCATACATCTTTTCCCCGTTTGGTGACTCTTCCAAGCCGAATGACCACATGAATCGCAGATTTTTCGGGAAATTGCTCTTGAATCCTGGAATAGCCAAAATGGAATCTATGATTGGAATATGCTCTTCTTCTGCATAAGCGAAGGCATTTTTTTGATTTATAACTTGGACAATTCTTCTTAGGTCTCTGGGATTTAACTCATCGAGATGTAATGTACTGTTCAATGAAAGTGAATCGTGATCGTGCGCCCAATTGCAGGCTGCATTCCACGAATCCAGGATTTCGTTGGTTCCGTAAGTCTCAAAGAACTGAACATTTCCGGGTTTTACATTTTTCAGTTTTATATTATTGGATTGATTGCCGCAAGCAGTTAGTACCAGAAATAATACGAATGGAAGAAGTTTCATGGTTGAAAGTTTAGGGATAAAAATACGATTTATTGGGTTTCCCGCAGTAAGGGCACGGAAGAGTGCAGAAGTTTTGATATGAGAATTTTCCATTTGCGTGAAAGATTATAAACCACCTTCAGCGACGCTTAGTTTCCTTCTAATTAGAAGCCAAATCCAGCAAAATCAATCCTTTAAAAATTATACTTATCTTGTATGGATTTGCTTATACCGAGTAAATCCGGATAAATATCTCTTTCAGATATTCCCAATATTTCGAGCTCTTTTTTGATGTTTGCTTTCGAGTATTTGTCAATTATAATTTTTGCTAGATATTTCTGGTTATTTTCAAAATCTAAAATTCCATTAACCTCATTTCCAAAAATTGTAAAACAAGATTTTTGATTTCTCATCCGATCATCTAATAGATATGGATAAATGGCAAGAGGAAAAAAATTCTTTTCATATGGATCGTGACTATGATCAAAGTCCATTAACAAATACATTCGAAATAATTCATCAAGATTTAAATTTCCGTTTTTATCAATTAATTCAACTTTTTTAGATGATTGAGGAAAATAAATACTGCTTGTTTGAACAGTTCCATTTGAAAACTGGTTTATAACAGAACGATTAAAATTATGTGGAGATAATAGCCACACAACTGAATTGTGTTTTTTAAACGAGTCATCAGAGATTGAAAAATATAGGGCAATTAAAGCACTTTCTGTCCAATCCAATAATCTAGTATCCATCCCATAATGTTGCATTAAGAAGTATTTATTCCAATCATTATTTTTAATTCTATTCTTATTAAGAAACATTTCAGCCTCCCGAGAAAAGGAAGGTTTTAGATTGCACTCAATATTTATTACATCTTCGAAAACAAGGTTTTTTATGAAGTCATCTGATAAAGGCCCTCCACGGTTTCGGAATGCTTTTGGAATTAATGGAGTAGAAATTTCATCACTCCCTTCTCCCCTAAACCAAATGTTTTTTACTGCTTCAGTAGGAGAAGAAATAGTTGTAATTTTTTCGTGCATTGAGTTAATAAATTCTGATACGGATTTTATTAGGATTTCTTTACTCATTAATCGGTTTAATATAGGAATGAATAATCTTTGCCCAAACCTAAACAAAAGTCACAAATCTGACAACCGTATTTACCAAAATTCCTCTGCGTTCCTCTGCGAAATCTGCGGGATAAAAATGTTGATTTCCTCCCCCTTGTTTCCCCTCGAAAGGAGGAGATTGATTTCCTCTTAATCTGCAGGAGATCGAGAGCTAAAAATTTTCCTAATTTTGTACCATGAATAAATCGAAATTTACTGTAACAGCTGCGCTTCCATATGCGAACGGACCCCTTCATTTAGGACATGTTGCCGGTGTTTACCTGCCTGCTGATATTTTTGTGCGATTCCTGCGCTCGAACGGACACGATGTGGCCTTCATTTGTGGTTCGGATGAACACGGTGCTGCAATTACCTTACGCGCTAAAAAAGAAGGAATTACCCCACGTGAAATTGTAGATAAATACAACAAGATTATCGGTGATTCATTCAAACAGTTCAATATCTCATTTGATATCTTCCATCGCACTTCTGCGCAGATTCATATCGAAACGGCGCAGGATTTCTTCAAGGTCTTGGAATCAAAGGGAAAATTCATTGAAGAGACAACTGAACAATATTACGACGAAGAATACCAGCAGTTTTTAGCTGACAGATACATTACGGGAGAGTGCCCGAATTGCGGAAACCCGAATGCTTACGGAGACCAATGTGAGAGATGTGGTTCGGATTTGAGTCCGACGGATTTGAAAAACCCGGTTTCCACTCTGAGCGGATTGAAACCTGTTCTCAGAACGACTTCTCACTGGTTCTTGCCAATGGATCGCCACGAAGAGTGGTTGCGTCCGTGGATCAAGGAAGGAATTCTGGATGGAAAACAGCAGCACAATCCGAAAGCCTGGAGAAACCAGGTGATCGGTCAGTGTATGTCCTGGATCGATGGTGGTTTACACCCGCGTGCTATGACCCGTGACCTGGACTGGGGAGTTCCTGTTCCACTTCCGGGTGCGGATGGGAAAGTACTCTACGTGTGGTTGGATGCTCCGATCGGCTACATTTCTGCAACCAAGCAATGGGCGTTGGATAATGGAAAAGACTGGAAAGATTACTGGTGTAATGAAGACAGAAAATTGGTTCATTTCATCGGGAAAGACAATATTGTGTTCCATGCAATTATTTTCCCGATCTTATTAAAAGATCACGGTGGATTCATCTTGCCGGACAACGTACCGGCTTACGAGTTTCTCAACTTGGAAGGGGACAAATTCTCGACTTCGCGCAATTGGGCTGTTTGGTTGCATGAATACTTGGAAGGATACCCGGAGAAGATCGATGAATTGAAATACACATTGACATGCATCGCTCCTGAAACAAAAGATGCTGAATTTACCTGGAAGGAATACCAGGCACGTGTAAACAACGAGTTGGCGGATATCCTGGGGAATTTTATCAATCGTGCATTGGTGTTGACTCAAAAGTATTACGGAGGAAAAGTTCCGGAATGTGGCGAATTGACAGCTGAAGATCAACAAGTGTTGACCGACATGAAAGCGATTCCTCAACGTATTGCCGATTTGGTATACCAATACAAATTACGTGATGCGCAGGCAGAAGCTATGTTGTTAGCACGCATTGGAAACAAATACCTGGCGGATAACGAACCGTGGAAATTGGTGAAAACCGATCCGAAGCGCGTGGAAACGATTATGAATATCGCCTTGCAAATTACCGCGAACCTCGGTTTGGTATTGGATCCGTTCTTGCCGGAAACAGCCGCGAAGATCCGGGCATTTGTAGGAACTGAACCGAAACCGTGGGATGTGGCTGGAAGTATCTTATTGCAGGCGGGAGACCAGACAAACGAACCAAGCATCCTGTTCCAAAAGATCGATGACGAATTTGTGGCAAAAGAAGTGGAATTCCTGCATGCTTCCCAACCGGTAGCCGAAACGAACTTCCCTCCACAGAAAGAGGAAACGTCGTTTGATGACTTCAGCAAAATGGATATCCGTTTGGGGACAGTCGTGGATGCGATCCGCGTACCGAAAGCGGATAAACTCTTGCAACTGACGGTCAATACAGGAATTGATACACGGACAATCGTTTCCGGGATAGCAGAACATTATACCCCGGAGGAAGTGATTGGAAAAACAGTTGCTGTGCTGATGAACCTGGCACCTCGCAAAATCCGTGGAGTGGAATCCCAGGGAATGATCTTGATGGCTGAAAACGAAGAAGGAAAATTGAGCTTTATGATTCCTGAAAGAGGATTTGAAGCGGGTGGAGAGATTCGATAGATTACACATATTATTTCCCGTAGAGGGAAGCAGAAGAGCGCAGAATATTTCTGTGCTTTTTTGTTTTTTACATAGTTATAATTGAGTTTAAATCAAGTAGATGCTATTAATAAGGTTCATCATAAGCAGTTAATAACCTATCTCAGATTCTCGAAGTTGAAGTTGGGAATATCCACGGGAATTATAAAGAATTGTATTTTTGCAGGTATGACAGAGCGAAAGAAGATAATCCTATACAACGATGTAAAACTCGTAGTAATCTCGATGTTGACTGCCTTAGTCTGCTGTATTTTGGCACTTGTTTTAAAATTGCTTACGGAATTGGTTCAACATCGGTTGTTTCGTTTCGGAAGTGAAAGCAACCTCATTTGGTTTATTGTATTTCCGACAGTTGGGATTACAGCGATTTATTTTTTGCGCAAGTATCTTTTCAAGAATCGAAAAAATAAGGGAATCACCGAGATCTATAAGACCTTGGATCAACGGAAAGACCATTTACCTTTATTCAAAGTTCCATCCCATTTGCTCAATGGGTTTTTCACGGTGATTTTTGGAGGATCGACGGGAATAGAAGTTTCTACGGTAGTCGCAACAGCCACGGTTGGCAATGAGGCTTATAAACGCGATTTTTCCGCCAAGATGTATAAACGGGAATTGGTCAGTGCCGGAGTGCTTGCCGGTGTTGGTGTCTTGTTTGGAAGTCCGCTTGTGGGCCTGTTCTTTGCATTGGAAGTCATCGCCCGAAAGATAAACCGTTCGCTTTTGATCAGTTGTATTTCAGCAGCTTTGGTGACGGGGATTTTTGTTTTAGTGCTTGATAGTAACCCGTTACTGCCTTTTGAAGTTCAGGATTGGGCGTGGAAAGCGTTGCCGTTTTTCATCTTGTTGAGTTTGTTCGGAGCGTTGCTTTCTGTTTATTTCACGGTTTTGGTGATTCGGATCAAGGAATTTTTTGGGAGAATCCCGAATAATTTCCTTCGTGTGAACCTGGGAGCTTTGTTGGTTGGGGCTGCAATTGTATGCTTTCCCTTCCTATACGGAGATAGCTATCACGGATTGATCGAACTGATTCACCAGGTAGTGGAAAACGAACGGGTTTCTCTTGCAATTTTGGCTCTATTGATTGTCATCAAACCTTTAGTTGCTGCGCTCACCCTGGGAGCTGGAGGAGATGGAGGAGTGTTTGCGCCGAGTATTGTAGTTGGAGCGGTATTGGGTTTATTTTTTGCCTTACTCTGTAACCAGGTTTTTCATACGGAACTTGTTCCTTTGAACTTTGCTTTGGCGGGAGTTGCTGCGACTCTTTCCTCTGCAATTTCAGCACCGTTTACAGCCTTGGTTCTTGTCTGTAACCTGGTTCCGAATGGCTACGCGCTTTTCATTCCAGTATTCATCAGCAGTTTCCTGGCGCAACGGATTGCCCGATTTATTCTTCCGTATAATGTCTATACATACGGGATGAACAAGGAGTCTAAGATAAGCTGATTAAAAATTAGCTGGAGGGGTATAAATCAATTGGCAGTGCAAGCTTGGTCGCTGGTGGCTTTTGCCTTGCTGGTTTCTTTTACTGTTCCGTTTGAGTAACTCGCACCCCCAATTCCATTGCTGCAAGAACAAGTATATTCTTTTTTGCAAGCTGATAATGATAAAAGCAATCCGGATAATAGAATAGTCAATTTTTTCATAAGGTGTTTTAAGTTACACGAGGTGTTTTTTGTTAAGTGTGTTATTTGTTTATTTATCTGTAACCGACTTTCTGTCATGGCTTTCCAAGTAGGAATTTACGATTTTCTTTTGTGTTTTGCGATTGCGTTGAATGGAACGTTTGTAGCTATTTTCGGAACGGAGAACAAAGGGTTGACCTAAACTCACAAAGAATTTCTGAATAGGTGGGTAAATTCGCCAGGAGGTCTTCGGTAGTTGCATGGTTTTACAGGAAGCTTCACCCAAGAAGAACCAATTATATCCCAGATGTGTTTTATAAACCAAATTCCGTTGCCATTTTTTGGACGGAAAAGGTCCGTCAACAGGTTCCAGACTGAGAGCTAAGGCGAGTGAAATCGTGTCGTCATCCGCGGGAGCTTGAGTAATGGTCCAGGCATAAATTGCGCGGATTGCTTCGGATTCCGTTTCGGGAAAATAGGTTGCTGGAGTTCCTAGCAATGATCCCACGTATTTCCAAAAATGGAATAAACCCTGAATTTCCTGTTCGGTGGGTTTCATCCCTAATTTTCGCAGGCCGTCGAGGAATATGATCGAGAAACCCAAGTTGGTCGCCAGCATATCCCATTGATTCAGAGGCGATCCCCAATCAGCTTCACGCCATTTCCCTTCGTCCAGGATACTTACGCGGGCATACGCATGCATCAGACGGATTTTCAGGCATTCTTTCAAACCGATTTGAGGATTGGTGATGGCATTTTCACCGATGATCCGAACCCAGAACTCGGTAGTTTCCGTTAGGCGTTTAGCGGCACCTTTTTTTAAAGCTCCCGTAAATACAAGTGGTTTGTTGATAGCAGAAGATTCGTAACCGCCCATCAGGCAATAATTGCGGAGAACCATCAACCCCAATGATCCGGAACGTCTGCAAAGCATGGAGCCTTGCTCCAGTAGACCTTCATTTAACCAAGTTGGTTTGGTGGTGATTTCTGCAACCAATTGATTGAGGGAATCCGGAACGTTTGCTATTTTCTCGCCATCGAGTAATTGGTTGATCCACTGGTCGGCCTGTTTGAATCCATGTTTCTGATAAACTTCCCGGATGACTTGGTCTGCCAGTTGATCTGTTTCAAAAAGGCGCGGGATGAACTGCGCGATCTCTTCTTTTCCAGGAAAGGTTCCAATGAGTTTTTTTGCAAGCCCCTTCCCATTTCCCGTTTCCCAATAGATGGAAAATCCGGGTGAAGGATAGTAGAACCGCGCTGGAATCATTCTTTTTCGCCTTTAGTATGTTTTTGGAGCAGATCTTTCATGGTATCCAGTTGAATTTTCTGCATCTCCAATAATTCTTGCTGTTGATGAATGATGAGATGATCTATCTTGTCGTGCAGCAACCGGATTTCAACTTCTGATTTCAGGTTGATCATGTAATCCTTCTTTGAGCGCTCTCTGTCCTTCTCTTCTTGTCTGTTCTGACTCATCATAATAACAGGAGCCTGAAGTGCTGCCAAACACGATAGAATGAGGTTTAAAAGAATGAATGGATAAGGATCGAAACCTTTGTTCAGGAGAAAGAACACATTGAATGCAATCCAAGCCAACAGAAAGGTCATGAATGAAATAATGAAGGTCCAGCTTCCACCGAAGGTTGCAACCTTGTCTGCTACCCGCTGACCGAGCGTATCTACGGCGGTTTCATCCTCCAGTTGGTCGGAAAGCAATTTCTTTTCACTGAGTGCTGCCAGGACGGTCTTATCCAAACTGGTCAATTCTCCCATTTGCTCCTGCATCATATCGGAAAGGTATTTTTCCCGGTAGCTGTTCAATTCACCAATGGACAAATGACAGTTTTCAGTGAAATTGGGATTTTCCTTTTGAATAAGGTCCAAAACGGATCCGCGAATTGTTTTTGCAGAAATTCGCTCGGAAAGTGGAAATTCGGTATTTGACAGATCGCTGCGAAAAGTGCTCATAATTGAAAATGGATTTGGTCTCGTGAATTTACACAGAAGGATTTAATTAAACTAAAAATGCCCCGAATCGCGATATAAACCGGATCGGGGCATTTATTCGATGAATGATTATTTTATATTCTTTAGCATGTATGCAGCAAGCATTTTTGCTCCTTTAGCGTAAGATTCTGAAATCCGGGCACCTGTATCGTAGTCATATCCACCAAATTGTGAACCTGGGACATCAGGTTGTTTTAATTTAGCCAACACTTTTGATTCATCACCTGATTCAACAAAAATGTATTCAAAGGCAACAGCCGCACTTCTGCGCATCACGCCTATATTGAATCCGGGTTCAACAAAGGTTGTTTTTACGATTAGTGTATAAGTCGCTTTCTCATTGTTTTGAGCGGGATGAATTTTTCCGGTTAAGCCTTTATCAAACAATTCCTCGAATTTATTCGGAAACCGTTCTTTTTTATCGCGTTCCCAAGATTTCTCCCAGGTATCACCTCTTCCTGCTTCCTTTTCGTTATACTCTTTTATTTTTTTATTCTTGTATTCACCCTCGCTTGAAAATCCACCGACTTGAAAATCAGAGAAATCGTATTTAACATTCAATTCTGTTTGACCTTTTAAAAAGGAAAGATCTCCGGATTCAGTGCGGATTTTTTGAGCCATGGAAGTAAAACTGAGTCCAGCCACAAACAATAAGCTTAATTTCATATTTTTCATATTTTTTGAAGATAAATGTACGATTTTTTATAATAGATCATTCGCCAGATTTGCCAATTCGGAGCGTTCTCCTTTTTCCAAACGAACATGAGCAAAGAGATTCTGACCTTTCAGGCGGTCGATGAGGTACGCAAGCCCATTACTGTTTTCATCCAGGTAAGGAGTATCAATTTGATGAACATCTCCGGTGAAAACAATCTTAGTTCCTTCTCCTGCACGTGTAATGATGGTTTTTACTTCGTGAGGAGTCAGGTTTTGTGCTTCGTCGACAATGAATAGGATATTGGATAAACTTCTTCCGCGAATAAAGGCAAGCGGAGTGATCAGAATGCGCCCGCTTTCTTCCATCTCGACAATGTGCTTGTGGCGTTTTTCATTTTCCCCGAATTGGGATTTGATAAATTTCAGATTATCCCACAGCGGCTCCATGTAAGGACCGATCTTATCTTTTGCATCGCCAGGAAGGAACCCGATTTCCTTGTTGGAAAGTGGGACCAGTGGACGGGCTAAAATAATTTGCTGAAATAGTTTGTGTTGCTCCAATGCTGCAGCCAATGCAAGCAGCGTTTTCCCTGTTCCGGCCACACCTTGCAAGGCAACCAGTTTGATGTTGTTATTCATTAGGGCATTGATGGCAAAAGCTTGTTCGGCATTTTTAGGCTTGATTCCGGAAGTATATTCTTTTTCGACACGTTGAAGTGTATCCGTATGCGGATCGAAATAAGCCAAACCGGAACTTTTACCGTTTTTAAGAATATAGTAACCGTTCGCAATTTTTTGATTTCCGAGAATCCCTTCTTCGTCTATGGTTCCCTTTAAGAACAATTGTTTGATTGTCTCGGATTCAATGCCTTCAATGGTGGAGCTGGATGTTTGTTCCAATTCTTGTGAATGCACCTTTCCTGTTTCATAGTCCTCAGCAAGGATTCCCAATGCCTTCGCCTTGATTCTTAAATTGATGTCTTTTGTGACAAGGATTACCTCCTTCTTGGGATCCTGCTCTTTTACTGCAAGGGTTGCGTTGATAATTTTGTGGTCATTTTTTCCAACACCATAAACCGTTTCCGCATCTACTCCCTTTGGTTGTGAATCGAGAAGTACTTTAAATGATCCCAGGTTGGGTCCCAAAGTAATCCATTGTTGTAAACCACCGTTTGCTGAAATCCTGTCAATAAAACGAATTACTTCACGGGCAGAGAAATTTTTGGTGTCATTTCCAATTTTGAATTTGTCCAATTCTTCCAAAACTGTGATTGGAATGGCAACATCATGTCTTTCGAAATGCATGATTGCGTCGTAGTCATGTAATAGAACAGATGTGTCTAGTACAAATAGTTTGTTCTTTTTAGCCATGCTGAAGTATTTCTATTAAAGTACTTCTTTCTCATATCTGATAGACGGTGGCAGAATCAAACTTATTGACAAAGATTTGTGATTAAAAAAGGGAGCTCTTAACTCCCTTTTAACCTATTGTTTATCTTTCTATCACAAAGCGCTTCAGCGTTTTAGCTCCCAGTGATTGTAATTCGATACTGTACATTCCCATAGCAAGTTTTCCACAGTCAATTTTAGTTTGACCAGGCACCAAGGTAGTGGAAGAGATAACTCTTCCGGCTTGATCCAGGATTCGTGCTTCGATTAACTGACTTGAACTGTTGTCCACGTTTAAAACCGTATTTGCAGGGTTTGGATAGATATTCACTGCCTGATCCAATAGCTCTGAAACAGAATTCGGTTGAGCAGTTGAAAGACGGTTATCGCGATTGGATCTTGTCGTATTGAAATCCTGAGCCATCTTCGTACTTGAACATAGACTTGGAGCGTCAACTGTCACTTCGTAAAACAAACCATCTGTTGTTGAAGGTTGGTCTGTATATGTAAACAAGTTGATTGGCATGGTTGCAAGTGTTGTCCAACCGGCTGCATCCGTATGTCTTCTCAATACGAAGTTCGGATAGGTAAATCCTTCATAGCTATCCCAGAACAGGTTGATATCATTTCCTAAACCATGACTGATCACCAGGTGGATTGTTTTGTGACTGGCACTTAATTCGGATTCATTTCCGCAATCGTCAACAGATGAAATCTTGTATCTCCAGGAACGAACGTTCGGTGAAGCAACCAGGTCGTTGTAAATGGATTCATTCGAATAAAGAACGGAACCTACAATCTGATAGAAACCGGCTTGTGAAGTTTCACGGTAAATATTGAAATGATCGATGCCTGTTGTAATGGGTTTTGTCCAAACTACCAGGTTAGTGTTCGTTGTCGAATCCACAGTAACCAAACAAATTTCGATCGGATCCGGAAGTGTGGATCCCACAGTTCCACCCAAAACAGTGATACATCCTGTTCCTCCTGTCACGGAAACAGAATAAGTACCCGGACTAAGGTTTGTGATGTTCTGTGTTGTTGCACCGTTTGTCCAGGAATAAGCTGTTGGATTCCCGGAGATAACTGTCAATTGAATCTGACCGTCATTCGAACAAGAAGAAGGTATAATTGTATCAATCGCCAAAGTTGGTCCGAAGTTATTGGAAACTAAAGCTGCAGAGCTGAATGTACATCCGTTTGCATCCGTAATGGAGCAGGTATATGTTCCCGCACCAATGCTTGAGAGTGTAGCATTATTAGTACCTACCGCGGTTCCTTGGCCGTTTACCCATGCATAATTGAATGGAGCAGTTCCACCATTGAATGTTGCGGTTACCTGACCATTAGTTGCGGCACAACCGGGTTGAGTGATTGTCATTTGGTTCAACATGATCTGCTGCGGTTCGTTTACAACATAAGTTGCTGTGGAAACACACCCCAATGCATCTGTAATGGTCAATTCGTATGGTCCGCCGGCTAATCCGGCGATATCTTCAGTTGCTGCACCGTTCGACCACGCATAAACCAATGGAGTTGCTCCACCGGTTACTGTTACATTGATTCCACCGTTGTTTGTACCATAGCAAAGTGCTCCTGTAGGAACTCCGGTCTGAGAAAGTCCGTTGGAACCGACC
Organism: uncultured Fluviicola sp.; assembly: GCF_946478805.1. The sequence goes on from NZ_CAMLDC010000005.1 coordinate 145,742, forward strand.
ATGGAAGTGGAAGTCGCAAGACATCCGTTTGCGTCCGTTACGGAAACCAGGTATTGTCCTGGAGCAAGATTGGAAACGTTTGATAATGTTGAACCGGTACTCCAATAAATGGAATAAGGTGATTGCCCGTTTGTGATTGCTACGGAAGCAGTTCCTGTATTCTGATTACAGTTTGAGGTAGTTGTCGTTACATTCAGATCGGGTGTTTGATTAATTGTAAAGGGCAAAGTACTTGAACTGGAACACCCGAATTGATTGGTTTTGCTGTAAGTCATTACTACGGTCGATCCTGTTGGATAAGAAGGATAGAAGATATTGTTCAGAATTCCTGTTCCTGACCAAGTTCCACCATTTGGATTTGCCCAGTTATTCAAGTTAATGGGATTTGCATTTTCACAAACCGCATTCGTCGGGTTTGTAAAATTGATAATTGGTTTTGGATTAACAATCATTTGAATCAACTGTGTTCCGCAAGAAATCCCATTGTCAAATAATTCAAATTGCAAATCGACAATAGTCGGTGAACTTACATCATTCGTATTATTGATATTTAACGAGAAAGATAAGTTTCCTGAAGGAAAAACAGTGATTGCCGAGTTAGGAATGATCCCGACGTTCTGAGAAACACAAGTCATCGTCAAACCTTGTTGACTGAAGTTTGGATCTAAGCAGTAAACAGAATTACTGGCAGAGTTATTGAAAACAGAAGATTCACACATTGCGAAGAGATCCCAATCTTCAATGTTCGCCAATTGGTTATATTCTTTCACGTAGAACTTACCACCGTCAACATACGCGATGACATAAACACCATAATTGGAGACCTCGGTTCTCAGGCATGTCGCTGTAGATGGTGCTAATGCTGCTCCGGTGGTGATTTGGCTTACTACCGGTGTTGCTGCAGAAACATTGGCTACTTTCTTAAAGAAGCAAGAAGTTGTTTTATAGAATACATACGCATCACTGTTATATGTGTCAAAATCAAAATCAGCGACGGTTCCGCTGGTGCTAATAGCAGTTTGAGTACCAAAAGTGGTTCCGTTGAAAGAACGCAATCTTAAGGGATACGGTGAAGATGTAACAGACCAAACAGAACTGGTAACCGTGGCTCCATTATTTTTCTCAATCAGCATTTTGTATGCCCCATCTATATTATCCAGTGTATTGTTGGTATATACACCACCGCTAACAGAAACATCCATCGGAATATAATCCGACATATCGGCTTCTCCATGAATGACATAGGTTGTATTTCCGTCTACACAAGAGCTTAACTGACCTGCAAAACTTGTTTGTTCCAGGTTTGGACTGGCACCACCATGAACGGTTTGTGTCGACATATTGATCGTGATCAATGCATTATCCGGAAGATAACCGGTTGCCTGGTCATTTTCGTTGAAGAAGGTTAATATTAATTGGCCGGAAGCATTTGCACGAAGAGAATAATCGTCATTATAATTTACGGTATTATAACCGCCCGGACCCATTGTTTGAAAAACCCAGGAAGTTCCGTTGAATTTATAGATATAGAGATATTGGCTTGGTAAAGCTCCTTGATTTGATTTTACAGCAAAAACGGGAGTTGTTTCCCCGATAACCAACAAATCGAGACCGGATGTAGTTCCTGGAACAGTAGCTCCGGACATTGATATCCATGAGCTGGTAGTGGGGCTCCATTTATAAATGGTAACGACTCCACTGTTAAGGGCGGCGGCGTATAAATTTCCACCGGGAGTAGTTTCGATGTCAACTTCGGTTGCATTGGCAATACCGGTTGAACTTCCGATGTAATTCCAACCTTGTGAAAAAGAAAAGGTTGAAACGAAAACAACTATTAGCGTAAGTAGTTTTTTCATAAGTAATATTGTGTTAGCAATTAACAAGTAGCAAATGTATGCAAATATAATTTGGGCGTTTGAAAAGACTTGTATGTTGTAATTCTCTTTGAGTATTTTCGGTATTTCTACAAATGGTTGGTAAAAAAAAGAGTCCGCCACGGCGGACTCTTTTGATATAGCAAATCAATATAGTTTAATATTTACTGATTCTTTTTGTAATCTTCGAATGTGCGGAACTGATCTCTACCAGGTAGATTCCGGATTGAATTCCCTCCAGTTGCATTTCGACTTTTGAATCGGAACTTGAAATGGTAGTGATAACCTGTCCGGAAAGTGAAGTGATACGATAGGTGATCTGCTCATTATTTGTCTGAACAAAAGTTACCATTCCTTGAGTTGGATTCGGGTACATCCCGATCTCATTCAAATAATTCTCATCGATTCCATTGGAAGAAGCACCATCAACGCCATCACCGGCTGCAAATTGTCCACGTTCACGATTGGAGCGGGTTGTATTGAAATCTTGTGCTTTTTCAGCTGTACAAGGAGAATTTGTGAGCATTTCGATGTAGTAATCCACGTTGGTAGATCCAGGCGGGGGAACATCATTATAGGAAGAGATTCCAAGAGGGATGGTTGAACTGACCGGCATCCAATCAATTTGATCTGTTTTTCTCCAAACCCTATATCCGGCAACGTTTCCTGATCCTTCATAATCATCCCACAGAACGTCAAATGATCCGTTTCCAACATTCAGAATGGTATTCAAATGCAAGGTTTTGTGTTCCGTAGAAATTGGGCCTTCAGTTCCACAAGCATTTACAGCCGATAGTTTATAACGCCATGAACGGTTCATAGGTGAAGCAACCACGTCATTGAAGTAGGATAGGTTTGTTGCCATTACGGTATCGATTAACTGGTAATTTCCAGCCAGATCGGATTCCCGGTAAATATTGTAATGATCTATTCCGGAGGTCTCGGTTTTCTCCCATACGACAAGATTTGTTGTAGTAGAAGTGTCTACGGTAACCAAACAGATCGGCTGAGAAAGCGGAGCTTTTGTTCCAACTTGAACGGTTTTCGAAGAATAACATGGTTGATTGGAAGGACCGTTAAGAACTGTAATTGTATAAGATCCTTCCGCAAGGTTGAAGATACTTTGAGTGCTTTCGCCATTCGACCAGCTCCATGAGCTTGCTACACCACCACCATTCGGATCGGGAACAAAAGTGGTAGTGATCCCACCGTTGTTTTGATTACAGTCTGTGTTAAGAACCGCTGCTGTAATATCAACCGCATTGTAATCGTCCAACTGATATGTGAATTGCTTGATGCATCCGTTTCCATCTGTGACTTTCAAGGTGTAGAAACCATGTCCGACTCCTGTAAGGGTTGATGTTGTTTGCCCCGTTCCAATCCAATCATAAGTTGGAGCTGCAGCAGATATTGAGGCAAAAATTCCTCCGTCTGTTGCTCCACATGTTGGTTCAAAACCGAATAAATTTCCTGTTATAGGTGCCGGTTGTGTGATCACATAAGAACCGGAAACCTGGCAACCTGTGTTATCCCAAACATTTACGGAATAATTTCCCGGTGCCAGGTTGGAAATAGTTTGAGTCCCATACCCGTTAGACCAAACAAACTGGTAGGAACTCGGGTTTACTATATTAATGGTTATTGAACCATCATTTAACCCGTTGCATGAAACGTTCGTAATGGTGGGTGTAAGTGTTATTCCGGTTGCATCTACAGTCGTAGCACCGGAAATGTGACAATTGTAATCATCTGTCACATTGTAATAATACGGTCCTGGTGCCAGGTTCGAAATGGTCGTTGTATTTTCTCCCGTTGACCATTCGACTACATAATTGGTGGAGGAGCCTGCCGTAAAGGTTACCGCTGCAGTTCCTGTCGTTGACCCGCAGGCACTCGGTGTTGAAACAACGGAAGCACTTCCCAAATTAGGGAAGGTAAGTGTTCCGGATGTGTTTACGATACATCCATTGATTTCATCTTGCAAGGAGATGGACCCACCTGTAAAACCTTGAGAAACGACAGTCCCATCAATCGTTGTTCCTACAACCGGGGTTCCATTGATCTTAAAAATCCCGTGGTCATAATAATTGACGTAGTTTGTCAGATCAATCAAGTTGTCATTGCTACATAGTGTCACAGGGTTGGATGCAAAAGCAACCGCAGGGGCTGCAGTTTGCCCAACGAGATTCGGAGGGAGAATGACATTTTTAATACTGTATCCATCAAAAAGCTGTAAGATAACGTTTGAATTTCCTCCCGTGCCAACAAAACCGTAAATGGCATATTTTGTGACAGATGGAGATGCTGTATTATCAAAGTAAATCAACTCAGCAGTCATCCCACTGATTACACCACTTTGATCTAGTACACTTTGAATTTTCAATGGCCCATCCTTGTTGTCATCATAAAACTCCAACGCATGGTAGATAAGATTTTGATGATTGGAACAAGTTCCTGTTGTCGAAACGATCGAACTCGGATTGATTTCCGGTTTGGTATTGTAAACCTTGTAGTAATAGTATCCGTCGTTTTGATAGTTTATTGCCAGGTGTTCACCACTTTGATCCAGGGAAAGCATGAACAAGTTGTTCAAACCTGCGGTAAGTGGTACTTGAATTCCCAAAGTATCCCAGGTTCCGGTTCCCCAATCTTTTCTAAATACATAGGTATTTCCAAAATTACCATCACCTGCGGGGCTAAAATTCGAAAGGATGAAGGAATAAGCAGCATTCTGGGTAACGGCAAAACGAACGCTGTCGATATTGAAAATCAGGGAAGGATCTGCAACGCTGTTCAGTTGCACGTTATTGGTTCCTGAAAATGATTTTTCGTAGGTTTTTTGATCTGTATAATTACGCATATAGATCATAGGCGTGTTTTGCCCGTTTCCAACCAGGAAGAAATTTCCTGATGTGAAATTGTTCCCTAAGTCATTTTTTAAACGACCGTCATTGGCTCCACCTGAATTATAATAAGTCAATGAATAAGGAGAATTGATTGGTGCAACAGCCAAGCGATTGTTACCTGCACCTGAAATGCCATAATAAATAGAGGTGGATGAAAAAGAGATAATGAAATTTCCTGCACCACTGTATCCCGGATCCAGTAAGGTATTCAAACCGAATTCGGTGTCCCAAACGTTTGTCGCGGTGTTGAATGTACAGATACTGGTATTGGTATTCTCAACAAACATCACGATTACTTTTCCGGATACCGGATCAGCCTTTAATTCCCATGTTCCCAATCCACCGGTAGCGATCAATGAGTTGTAGCCAACGATTGTATTGGTTGTAAAATCGAATTTGTGAGCGAATAAACCACCGCCACCACCGGTTACGAGGTATGCTTTATTACCGATTACTTCGCCTTCAATTCTGCTCAGGCCGGAAATATAGGTGCTTTCAGAGGTCAACCATCTCCAGGTGCCCACTTCCGGATTATACATCGTAACACGAATATAATTTCCGATGGAATCACTGAAGTGATACAATTTTCCCTGATACATGATCGATTTCACTTGTCCGGAAGACAGGTAAGGATCAGCCGGCATATCTGTTGACCAATCAGTTGTTTGTCCTTGCACCCTTGCAATGCTTAGTAGAAAGACAGATAAAAACAGGAGCTTTTTCATGGTTATGGAATTAAATAGTGATAAGAAAAAAATCATTGCACCTGGATGGGCAATGATTTTTTACACTGCGTTTATATTACGAGTTGCTTAAAGTTTAACTACCCGTTTGGTGATTTTAATGTCATTCATTTTCAGTTCAACCAAATAAACCCCTGCATTCAGTTGGCTTAAATCAAGAACGGTATTTGTTTGGCTGCTTTGGCTTGTTTGCATCAACTGACCTGACAATGAAAGAATGTTGTATGTAACTTGTTCATTTCCTTCTTGCACAAAAGTCAATTTGTCTGAAGTCGGGTTTGGATAAATTGCAATGGTGTTCAGGTAATTTTCATTCACGCTGTTTGATGAAGCGCCATCAACCCCTTCTCCTGCTGCAAACTGACCTCTTTCGCGGTTTGATCTCACCGTATTGAAATCTTGTGCTTTTTCTGCTGTACAAGGACTTGTCAATTCAAATTCCACCATATAATCCAATCCCGGAGTTGCATAATCTACCAAATCCGTAAAAGTCAGGATGGAACTTGGAACTGTTCCGGCTTGTTCCCAACCGTTTGCAGTAGTGTATCTCCAAACGATGTATCCTGTAAACGCGGTTGTTCCTTCATAAGCATTCCAGTTAACTTGTACAGAACTGCTTCCCAAATCCAACAGGTCCAAATGAATTGTGCGGTGTGCAACGCTTAACGGACCTTCCTCTCCACAAATGTTTACAGCACCGATCTTGTAACTCCAGGAGCGTTCGGATGGTGAAGCAATTACATCGTTGAAAAGGGAAATATTATCAGCATGAACGGTATCAATCAGAATATACTCACCTTGAGTAGACGTTTCACGGTAAATCGTGTAATAGTCAATTCCGACCGGTTGAACTTTTTCCCAAACCAATAAGTTTGTCGTTGTAACACTGTCTACTGTGATTACACAAAGATCTTGTCTCAATGGTTTTACAACCGGAATATTCCATCCTTTGATTGCTTTACAACCTGTGTTTGCTACGGTTGCCGTACAAACATAATTTGCAGAAGGAACGTTCAACAAATCTTCTGTTGTTGCACCATTCGACCAAAGAATAGATTGAATCGGATCACCGGACCAAACCCAGATATCTACCAGAATTTTCCCGTCGCTTCCTCCACATCCGGCCGGGATTACAGAACCGGAAATATCAGCAGAGTTTGCCTCGCTTAAATAAACCGGTTTTACAGCCATACAGTTATTTGCATCTTTTACCGTGGCGGAATAAATTCCATAGGAAAGGTTTGAATTCACATCTCCTATCGTTCCATTTGACCAAGAAGTTGTGTATGGGGCTATACCACCATTAATTCCATAAACTTCAATTTCTCCGTCGGATGCGCCGCAAGTCGGTTGTACATTGTAATCGGCCTGGAAAATTAATTTCTGAGGTTGTGTAACAGTAATTGCTTTGGAGATCATACAATTGTTTGCATCTGTAGCGTAAACAGTGTAAGTTCCGGCTAATAGACCCGAAACAGCTGTACCTGTGTGACCCGAACTCCAAATGTAATTTACAGGTGTCGTTAAACCGGTTTGAGTAATGGTGATCCCGCCATTTGCTTGCCCGTTACAAACCACATCACTAACGGTTTCGTTGATTGAAACTCCGGCCGGATCAATTGAAAATGACGCTGTGGTAGAACAATGATTGGTATCGACATGATAATACACGTACTGACCGGCAGCCAGGTTTGATATGCTTGATACATCTGTAACTCCATTAGACCAACTTTGACTTAAAGTTGGAGCCCCGCCGCTTACACTTGCGACAGCAGTTCCTGTTGAAGTACCACATGCAGTTGGTGTGGTCGTAATACTAACAGTAGGCGATATGAACAGGTTCAGATATAAAAAATCATAGGCTGAACAAACACCATTTGAAACCGTATAGTTGATTCCGATTTGATCATTGGCAGTATACCCTTGTTCAATCATATTGAACGTTGAATTGGGATACACGGAACCATCATAATCGAACACTCCACCTGCAGGGGACACAAATTGATTCATATCAACTGTTCCTTCACTGGAACAGATCTGCGCGTTATTTACTAAAGTAATTACAGGTGTTTCACCAACTGTAACCGTGGGAAGCGTAAGGAATACTGTAGCAACACCATCTGAAACTTCCAGCGTGATAGTGCATGTTCCCGATACAGGAGTTCCTGTTGTCGAATAAAGGTAGGAGCTCAAGGTTCCTGTTGATCCAGTATTTCCTGCATACATAGATGCATCCGCAAACATTGCCTGATTCGAAGAAGTGATACTGACTATGGTAATGAAATCACCATCGACATCCGTGATTTCCAAAGGTTGAAAAAGTTGGACTTCACCGATCATACCGGTACAAAGGCTTTGATTGACAACTGTTTGAGACAAATTTAAGGCCGGAGGTGTGTTTACAGCAAAGGAGTTGAAACACAGTAAAATCATGGTAGCGATAGATAATACTCTCATAAGTAGCGTTTTAATTTAGAAAGTCAAAATTAAGGAAACTATTACAATGGCGTTCATTGGAATATATATTTTCCAAGTTAGAGTGTGTGACTTACAAATTATAGGAGGTTTTATGCAAATAAAGCTTTCAAAACTTCGTCAATTCGGGCACAAGGCACCAATTCTATCTTGAAATTGGACTGTTCAATCCCTTTATTATGCTTTGAAATGATGATTTTTTCAAATCCCAATTTTTCGGCTTCCCGAATCCGCTGATCAATGCGATTAACGGGCCGGATCTCTCCTGATAAACCGACCTCCGCCGAACAGCAGATTAACCGGTTAATTGAGATATCTGCATTGCTGGATAGAACTGCTGCAACAACTGCCAAGTCAATTGCCGGGTCGTCCACACGAATTCCTCCTGCGATGTTCAGAAAAACGTCTTTTGCACCCAACTTGAATCCACATCGTTTTTCCATTACTGCGAGTAACATGTTCAATCGGCGTGCATCAAAACCGGTTGAGGATCGCTGAGGTGTCCCATAGGCTGCTGTGCTGACAAGTGCCTGAACTTCTATCAACAAAGGTCTTAATCCTTCTAAGGTGGCTGCAATAGCAACACCGCTTAGTCCGTTGTCTCCGGTGGAAATCAGGATTTCGGATGGATTTTCGACTGTTCTTAAGCCGGAGCTGTTCATTTCATAAATTCCCAGTTCATTGGTGCTTCCAAACCGATTTTTTATTCCGCGCAACAGGCGGTAAACATGGTGTTGATCTCCTTCGAACTGCAATACCGCATCAACCATGTGTTCCAGAACCTTTGGTCCGGCAAGTGATCCTTCTTTGGTAATGTGGCCAATAAGGAAAACCGGAACTTCTGTCATTTTTGCATAACGTAGCAATTGCGCGGTGCATTCACGTATTTGGGAAATACTTCCCGGAGCACTTTCAATCTGGGAACTGAAAAGGGTCTGAATGGAATCTACAATCAAGAGTTCCGGACTTGTCTCTTCCGCTTGCTTGAAAATGTTTTGGATATTGGTTTCTGTCAGAATGAAACAGGATTCGTTTTTCTGACCGATGCGTTCAGCACGCATTTTTATCTGTTGTTCGCTTTCTTCACCTGAAACATACAAAACGCGCAAGGATGTCTGTACAGCCAATTGAAGCAACAGGGTGGACTTTCCAATCCCTGGTTCTCCTCCGAAAAGGATCAAGGATCCGGGAACCAATCCATCTCCCAGAACCCGATTGATCTCGCTGTCCGGTAGAAGAATTCTTCGCTGACCGTTTGAAACAATCTCCTGCAGTACTTGTGCTTTGGCGGTTCTCCCTGATGAGGTAGAGAAGGCGATGACTTGTGGCAATTGTTTTTCAACCAATTCTTCTACAAAGGTGTTCCATTCGTTGCAAGATGGGCATTTCCCCAACCATTTCGGGGTTTCATAACCACAGTTTTGACAGAAGAACGCGGATTTAATTTTAGCCATAATACAAAAATAAAAAAAGCTGCCTACCTGAGCAGACAGCTTTCCAATATTGTGAGATTACTTATTTAATAATCAATTGTTTTGTACTGGTACCCAATGCATTTTTCATCTGGACGAAATAAACACCCGATGACAAGTCAGATACATTCATCGAAGAGGAAACTCCCGTTGTGCTAACTGTTCGAACGATCGAACCTTGTGCAGTCACAAGGGTGATTTCTTTCAATAAATTGTCATTTGTCAATCCGAACTCCACTACATCATTTGCCGGATTAGGATATAAACTCCAAGATTCTTGTAATGCAGATAATTCGCTCAATCCGGATGTCCCGACGCAAATGATTGAAACATGGCTGCTTCCGAAATCTGCATCTGCCGGTAACAACGCCGCGATAGTGTCCGTACCAACCAATAACTCGTAATGTCCATCAGGAGTTCCTGCAATACCGTCTCCGAATGCATCATTGATAATGAAATGGTAGCATCCGTCTGCTAAACAGAAAGAGGAGTTATAAGTTGCTCCTAATCCACTACCTAAATCTGCATAAGGTCCACCGGTATAGAATGTAACGTTCTCAGCAGCATTTGTCAATGACCAGGTTGTTTCACTTCCCCAACGGTCTGTTGTCAGGGACAAATCAACTATGGTTGGATTTATAATCGTAGTGAAGTTGGATTCGATGGTGTCATTGTTGTTATTTTCATCTGTTCCGGTATTCGGGTTTGTAACATATGCATTGAACACATGGTTTCCCCCGGAAAGGGTAGCTGATGGCAAAGCGATTACTTGATTCTGGTACTGATTCAATGAACCGGTCCAAGGATATGTCTGTCCGAAACTACCATCGTATCCGTAATGAATGGTTGCAGCAGTCAAAGCCGTACTACCGTTATTTATCAATGTGAAAGATGGAGTAACTGTACCCGAACATACTGTTCCTGTGGCTCCGGTAACCATTCCTAATCCTGCATCCAATGCTGTTCCCGGTCCGGCAGGGTCAACACCATCAATAGTAACACTTCCTGTATTGGATGGATCCAACCAGAATTTAAGTTGTGATGCGTTTGTTCCACCACCTAACCAAGACGTATATAATTTTCCATATTCATCAGAAAGAGTGGATACTCCACAAGCAGAAGCTCCTCCGTGCAATTGACCTACTGTTCTGTGATTTTGATCAAACAAAGGAGAACCGGATGATCCTGGTTCTGTTACACCATTATCCCAACTTGTAACACCCCAGTGACTATCGGGAGGGCATCCACTAAAAGTGGTAGAAATCAAAGGCGTATTTTCAAAAGATATTTTTTTGATATCTCCAGATGGATGATGAACTCCAACAGCAGCTGTTGCAGGAATATTCGTTGCATTGAAACCGTTGTAATAAACACCCCAAGTTGGGTTCGGAGCAGAATTTAATTCCGTTAAGGTAAAGTCAGAAGGGGAATAATTTGCTCTTAATGTACCACCATTCACATTCATGGTTGTCGGTCCATCGTTCGAGGTATTATTCGTTGTAGCACAAATTGTTGTTCCCGGTGTTCGTTCCCATTTGAAACGGAAGACCCAACTTCCGGGTGTTGTGCCGCAATGGTTTGCAGAAAGAAAATAAGGAATGATTGTTCCTGAAGTATTGTTGATCAAAGATCCTGTGCAGAAACCTCCGCCATTTACCATCATGGCAACGGCATTTCGTTGGTTTTCCCATCCGGCACCGATCGGACAATTTACGTCGTATTCACAACTTCCTGAACTACCTAGAGCCTTTACTTCAGATTCCAGGTCAAAGTACCCATGCACGACCGTTCCTAAATGTAATTGGGAAGTACCAGCTTCATTTGCCGGTTCCTGCAATTCAATGATGACCACATCGTCGTGGATCAGTTCAGTCCCCAGCATTTTGTTTTCATTATTATTCAAACTTGTATGGGCACCGATGAACTCTTTCTTTTCACCATCGGATAGGAAAAGAAGGGCGTTTTCGGACAGTTGGAACCGGTCAAAGATCAAATTGATCGATAAGGCTCCGGCTGAATTTATCCTTAACTGACGAACAACGGTTCCATTCGGTAAGATCTTGATATCAGCGCGGGACATAAAATCAATGTTAACGGCTAATTCTTTTCCGAAGCGCATTTCCTTTTCCAGGGAATTCCCCCTTCTGGTCATTTCATTCGTTGCTTCCATTTCATTGTCTACCGCAACCATTTCAATAGCTTCCTTAGGCATTCCAACCTTATCTTTCCATGAAAGAGGGGTTCCTAATTGTTGCACTTGGGAGATTCCGGAGAAGGAAATACACAGCAATGCAACACTGAGTAGTTTTTTATTCATTATTTGTTTGTTTTGGAGAGTTTACTTTTTAACACGTTTAATACTGCATCCTCTTGGGGGCGTAGAAGTTATAACGACTTCTTTTCCTGAAGCGTTTGCTTCAATTGCATTTTTCAGGTAATTTTCATCTGAAGAACGTTTTCCATCCACTTTGTTGTCAATGGCCCCGGTATAAATCAGTTCCATGTTTTTGTTCAAAAGAAAAATATGTGGAGTTGTTCTTGCCCCGAATGCATCTGCAAGTTCAGAGTTTTTATCAATCAGGTAAGGCATCGTATATCCTTTCTCTTTTGCCCTGTTTTTCATCGCTTCCGGAGAATCGTCCTGATCCCTTTTTGCTTCATTGGAATTGATCAGAATCATTTTGAACCCATGATCGGCAGCAAATTTATTCAAGTCGTTGTATTGTTTTTCCCATCCTTCAAAACTGTCGCTTCCAACTACAAAAGGACAAGTGTTGCAAGAGAAGACAACCAGCAGGCCGTTATCACCGGATGCTGATTCCAATTGGATCATATTTCCATCCAAATTTTGCATTTGGTGTTGAATCATCGGAACGCGTTCACCTATAGAAAGCGTCTTAAACTCTTCTTTTTGAGCAAACGAAAATGCAGATACCAAAAGTGAAAATCCTACGAGAGTATTTTTAATTGTACGGGAGAATATCATAATCAATCGAAATATTTTACATTTATCTGCCAATTTACGTTTTATTCCTTATATGAAAAAATCTTTAATTTTTCTTTTTGCGCTGGTTAGTACTGCTACTCGTGCCCAAAATTTTGAAATCCCGCCATTGAAACAGCCTTATTATGACATACTTGAGTGGAAAGGAATAGGTGCTTTAGCATTGAGTCGTGACCTGACATTAACTCAGAAACAGGTTGATTTGACAATGGTTTCGGGCGAAGGGAAGAGTACTTGGCAGCAGGTGTATAACCCGATGGCTAAGGAAACTTATTTCATTTCGGAAGATGGAGGTAAATACGCCTACTTTCTTGAAAACCTGGAATTGAAGGATAACAAGGTTTTTATCCACCAGTTGAGTGCCGCGGGGAATATCAAAGTGATGAACCTGAATTTCCTTCCCACATTGAAACGAATCGGAAGCTTCAGCCCATCAGATTTGTACCTGACAGATATTATCACTACCGAAAAAGCACTGTTGTGGGTGTTCAAACACCGGGACAAAGAAAAATTGACGACAATTGCTGTTTCCATGACGCACCACAATTTCAATATGTATGCATTTATAGTATCCGAGAATGTGATCAGTTCTTCGAAGATCGAGGATCAGATTTCGTGGTATGTTGCAGGTGAAAAAGGGGAAAACATCTTATTTGCGGCTCGTTTACATGCGGGAAAAGAGGCCGGATGGAAGGTAAAGGAATACAATCCGAAAGGAGTGATGGTTTCGGAACAGGTTCTGGAGCAAAAAGGAACGAATTTCATTGCACATGCACGCGTCGGATTCGGAAGGAGAGGAAGTGCCTTGCTGAAACGAAGTGAGCCGAATGAAAAAGGGACGTTGGTTTTTGCAAATGGGGCATATTATGTCGGTGGAATCGAAATGAACGGGATGACTGCCAATCTGATCAGCTATAAAATGGAAAATAAGTTGTGGAATAAGGTTTGCGAATCGACCTGTACGAATTACAATGCTAAAAAGGATCTGGAAGTTGGTTGTTTCAGAATGAGTGAAGGGATCGGTTGGTATGTGAATTCTGCCAAGTCCGAAGGTCATTTTCACAGCTTCACTTCAGGTACCGGAATCGTGTCCGGAAGTATTGACCAGGCAACTTCCAACCCAAGTCGCTTGCTTACTGCGGAATTTCCAAGTAAATTTGTAGTTGAATTAGATACGAAATGGTTGGTTTTTGATACAAAGCAATTTCCAACGAAAGGCAGTTTAAACTTCGAATATAAGCAGAAATGATCATTGGAATTTGTGGAGGTAGCGGATCTGGGAAAACTACCCTTTTAAAACGCTTGGCGGCATTTTATGGTGAACTTCACCCTACGGTTTTTTCCATGGATAATTATTATTTACCCATTGATCAGCAGTTTTTGGATGAAAACGGACAAGTGAATTTTGATTTGCCGACAGCTTTGGACCGGGAGAGATTGGTAAGGGATTTACGTGATTTGAAGGAAGGGAAATCAATCGAAGTGAAGGAGTATCATTTTAATGCTCCACCAAATAAGAGTGTATTGATTACCTTGGATCCTTCTCCTATTATTATTGTGGAAGGCTTGTTCCTGTTTGAGTATTCGGAAGTACATGCGTTATTGGATTTCTCGATATTTATGGAGGTTGATCCCGATGTACAGCTGGACAGAAGATTGTATAGGGATCAGGAAACGAGGGGTTATTCACGTGCTGCAATCATGTATCAATGGAAATATCATGTGATTCCATGTTACCAGAAATACCTACTCCCTTATATGCATTTGGCTGATTTTGTTTTTGAGAATGATCAACAGGCCGACTTGGAATTTGAAAGACTGATCCAGATGCTAGCACCCAAATTGTTATGTTTAAAGGAATAATCCGATTTTTTGCAAAGCACGGATATGCACTTGTTTTAGGTGCATGTTTTTTGCTGTTAATCGGATTGATAGTTAGGTTAAAGAAGTCGGGTCCTGAAGACATTCAAGAGTTCCAAACTGTTTTTTTGTCACAAATTTCGCGTGCAAAAAATCAATTGGAGGTCATTCCGGAGGATTGGAAAAATTTGAGCAAGGGCGAATTCTCCAAAAAATACAATTATATTGAGAATACCTTGTTTGTTCATGTGTATCATGGGGATTCATTGGTTTTTTGGAATACGAATAAGTGTCCGGTAAATCGGTTTGCAGATTTGCATTTCCCAACGAAAGGAATCATCCAATTGCAGAATGGTTGGTACTACAGCCAGTTGATGAAGAAGGGCGATGCTATTTTTGTAGTTAGCTTTGGAATCAAGCGGGTTTTTCCTATTACCAACGATCAACTGAAGGATTATTTTTTCAAACCGTTTCCGGCTATCCATGGAACGGTTTCTCTGGTAGCAGATAAGGATAATACCATTTTTGACCAAAAAGGTGAAGCCGTTTTTGGAATTGACAGAACAGGTCAAGTTCCGGATAATGGGAGTTTACTTACGATTATCTTCGGGGATATACTGATTCTTATCTTATTGATCTCGGTCAGGATCAATGCTTTTTTGAATTCGAACGCAAAGCACTGGGTTTACATATTTGCGATTCTTGTGATACGTTATTTGGCATTGCGCCTGGATTGGTTTGAATGGATGGAAAGCACTTCCTTGTTCGATCCGGGATTGATGGCTTTGAATAATTGGATCCCGAATTTTGGCGAGGTTCTGATCTGGTCCGTTTGTTTTGTGCTGATTGTACCGTCTTTGAAGAAATTGATCTTAAGTGTGGAAAGTAAATTGGTTATTTATTTTTTACTGTGTCTGATTCCTGTTTTCATGATGGTTTATCCGCAAATCATCAAACTGACCATTGTCAATTCCACCATTCCGATTCATTTGAGCGACATTCTGAAGCTGAATGTTTTTTCCATCGTGTTTATTTTTATTATTGGATTGGGCTCCTTGTTTCTACTACAATTTTATTTGGTTGTTATTGGCAAATGGAAAGCAATAAATCCAAAGAAGGGTGAAGTTTTTGCTGTTCTTTCAGTCTTGTTTGGCTCCGTTATCATTGCCAATGAATGGATTTTCAGATTACACGGCTTCTGGATAATCTGGATGTTTGCACTTTTCATCCTTTCGCTGATCGTTGGTTTTCGGGTCAATCAGAAGTGGACTTTCACCTTTTATCTACTGGCAACCTTTCTCGTTTCATTTGGAATCACCATGAACCTGGAAATGGAATCCAAAAAGAAAGAACGGGAAGAGCGGCTGCTTTTTGCAAACCAACTGGCTGACGACCGCGATTTCAATGCGGAAGTGGATTTCACCATTGCGAGGGAAAAACTCATCGGGGAACCATTTCTTAAACGGCTTTTTCATCACGATACAAAACCAAGCTTTTCCGAATTGAAAGAAGCAATGGAATACCAGGTTTTCAAAGGATACTGGGACCGTTACGATGTTGATTTCTATTATTATTTGCCCGACAGTGCCAGTATCCGGTTGAACGGGATGTATAAAAAACAACTGGATGAATTGATTGAGCGACATGGGATACAATCGGAAATCGATTCGAGTTTGTATTACGTAAAGGATTATACCAGCCAGTTCAATTATGTCTTTTACCTTCCCTTAAAAAGAAATGGAATAACCGTTGATTTTTATGGAACCATGAAGTCAAAACGAATCCCTGAGAAGATAGGTTTTCCGCGACTCCTGATTTCAAAACAAACAGCCGTTTTCGAATCGTTGGAGCGCTATTCGATTGCCAAGTATTTCAATGATCAGTTGGTTTTGAATTATGGGGTATATAGTTATCCGACTAATTTGAAAATTTTCGGAGATGATGAGGAACAAGGTCATCAATGGTACGAAAAGGAAGGTTTTGAGCACCTCATTTTTAAGAAGTCGAAAACGGATGCAATCATCTTAAGCAAAATGATGCCTTCCTGGTTGTCTTACCTGACAACGACCTCCATACTGCTTGTCTGTTTCGGGGCTTTGTTGACAATCGTTTTATTGCTCAAGCAATTGAACCAATTCCGGGTCTCAACCGGAATTTCCATGATAACCAAGATCCAATTGGTCCTGATCGGACTGATCGTAATCTCACTCGCAGGATTCAGTATCGCTAGCACGACAATGCTTAGTGGACAATACAGGAGTTATTCGACAGATCAGATCCGGGAAAAAGTAAAATCGGTTATCAACGATATCAATTCCAGGCAACGCTTCACTTCCGAAAAATTCAGTGATAAGGACCAGGAAGAATTGGATTATCAGTTGAGAAGATGGTCGAAGGTATTCCTTGCTGATATCAGCCTGTACCAAGCGGATGGGATTTTGGCGGGTACTTCGCGAACGAAGATTTACAACATGGGTTTGCTTAGTGAACAGATGAACCCGAAAGCCTTATATGAGTTGCAATTCAATATGCGATCGGAATTCATCCACGAAGAGAATATCGGTTCCTTGGTTTATTTATCAGGATATGTTCCTGTATTTAACCATGAAAATGAATTGCTGGGATATTTGAATATCCTGCATTTTGATCAGCGGAACGTATTCGAGGAGCAGTTGAGACAGTTCTTTGTGGCTATCCTGAATGTATTCATGCTTTTGTTGGTATTATCTATTTTGGTTGCGCTTTTGGTTTCCTCCTGGTTAACAGGTCCGTTGATGTTGTTGCGAAAGAGTTTTTCCCAGTTCGAGTTAGGGAAAAACAGCCAGGAGATTAACTACAAAGCACACGATGAAATCGGTTCGCTGGTTGCAGAATACAATCACAAGTTAAAAGAATTGGCAGAAGCTGCGGCTAAATTGGCACAATCCGAACGCGAAAGTGCATGGAGGGAAATGGCGAAGCAAGTGGCGCATGAGATTAAAAACCCTTTAACACCCATGAAATTGAGTGTTCAACATCTGCAACGCATTTTTGATCCGAATGACCCGAAATCCGCCGAACGGATTGAACGGGTTACCGGTTCTTTGATTGAGCAGATCGATGCCTTGACACATATTGCGAATGAATTCTCCAATTTTGCCAAATTGCCTCAACCGGTTATCGCTGAAATAGACCTGGTAAGCTTAATAAAGGCCGTGGGCGCATTATTTGATAATGATGAGAATGTTCACGTGAAACTTGAATTGAATTCGTCAGATTCGAAGATTTGGGTTCCCGGTGATAAGGAAATGTTGCTTCGCGTGTTGAACAATTTGGTTTCTAATGGAATTCAGGCGGTTTCAATGGGAACTTCTGCGGAAATCCTTATTTCAGTTGAAACGGATGAAGAACATGCTTTTATCCGTGTAAGGGATAATGGAACAGGGATTCCTGAGGATCAGATACAAACCATCTTTGAACCCTATTTCACGACGAAGTCAACGGGAACCGGTTTAGGCTTAGCGATGGTGAAACAGATTATTGAAACGCATCGCGGTTCCATAGAGATCGAAAAAACGACTTCTGAAGGAACAACAGTATTGGTTTCGCTACCGAGATTAAAAAAATGAAAAAAATTAGGGACACGATGCATCATGTCCCCGACTTTAATCTCATGATTTATTTCTTATTGGATCACAAACCGGATCACTTTTGTTCTTGATTGAAGGTAATAGGATCCTGCTCCCAATGAAGTGACGTCGATTTGCTTACTTACTCCTGCAACGATGTGTTCTTTTCGAACCACATTCCCGATCACGTCGATAATCTTTAATTCTTGTGAACTGGAAGATTGGATTGTTAAGTTCCCGGTTGTCGGGTTGGGAAATAGTGAGAGATTGTCTATCTGGTTCAATTCTTCCAGACCAACCGTGGAAATGACAATGCAATTGGATTGCTCTGAACACGAACCGACTGCTGAAATAACGGCGTAACTTCCATTTTGGGTCGCCTCATAGAATGAACCGGTAGCTCCCGGAATAGGCGTATTGCCGGCAGTACAATTTACCCATTGATATGCTGTAGCTCCGAGGTCGGCAACCAAAGTCAACCCGATTTGTTGGATTTGGGAATCGATATCAGCCTGAAAGGTCAATACTGTCGTTATGATACTGTCACAATTGGAAACTCCGGTTAATGTATCGATATAGGTTCCGTCTGAAGTATATGTGTGGCTTCCGATTTGGTAATTCTCACCAAAACACTTTTGAATGGTTCTATTCAGATAAACAGGTGTGTGAAACAGGATTTGTATGGAATCGGAATTCTGGCAGCCGTTATTGTCTGTGGCTTGGACATGATAAGTGGTTGTAACCGTTGGGGAAACAATCAATGAATCTGCAGTTGAATTATCATCCCAAAGCGCATTATATATCGTATCAATCATTAACTCAGCCCACTCGCCATTACAGACAATCGTTGTTGTGGCTTGTAGATTCGGAACAGGCAACATCCCTACATTGAATGTGATAGAATCCATTTTGTTATACCCACAGGCATCGGTAATGGTGACATGGTATTCCATTGTATCAGACGGAGAAGCTGTCGGTTGAACGATTGTGTCGTTGCTGATTCCTGTTCCTGTCCATTGGATGTCAAATGGTTCCTGGCCACCCAAAATAGTTAAAGGAATGGAAACGGAATCACTGAAACAGATAAAAAGCTCGTCAGTCATGTTCGTTGTAAATTGTCCTAATTCGTAGGTTGGAGCAGGAGTTATGTTTGTCTTTGTAAAATACCAGAAATCCGGATATCCGTAATGAATAGAGTTGAGATAATTTCCCGGATAGGTATTTTGGTCACATCCGTTACAATAACGCATGTCCAGGTAAGTCAAATGCTGACCGATTTGAGAAGTGGAGGGGCCATAGTAATATCCATCTGTGTTGTCTTGGTACATTTCGATCAGATATTGGGTTCCTTGAGTTAACCAGATCGGAGAACTCAGGTTTTCATAAGAATATTGAGCTGCCGGTCCATTCACCTGCATTTGACGCAAAATACCTTGTGTTGTAACATCGAAAAGTGTGATGTAACGCGTTGATCCGTTGGGTTCGTTTTTCCCGAATGCAGTTACAAGCAGGTCTTCGTTCGCAGCAAATCTTATCCCGCGTTGTGAGTTTGTTACACCTCCGTTGGCACCGCCGCTTACGCTGTCAGTTGCGGAGTTTGGCCCCAGGAATGTTCCATTGATAGCAGATAAAGGACTAGCGGAAGCATTTCCATAATTCAAGTAGATGGTTTTTCCACCGTTGGCCGGAATGCTATCGATTTTTACCCAGATTTGAGTTGCTGTTGTATTGATATCCGATTCAATCCAATAATTCAGGATATCACCGCCGGTACATTTGGTTGAAAAACGGATGTCGTCTCCCGTTGCTGACATTTCCCCGTTTAGAATAGGTGTCTGTGTGTCAACAGTGATTTTCAATTGATAGTTGGTTACCAGGTTTCCCGAATGTTCGGTAATTGTAATCGGTTGTGTGTAAGTCCAACCCGCGATTTGTGAAAATGCCTGAAAACTGACAGTCAACACAAAAAGGATCAGTGAATGTTTCATAGAAGTAATAATTTTTGCGAAGATACTAAATTCTCTTCGCAAGAGAATCACTTAAGAATGGGGTATAAAAAAACCGATCCGTCAGCTGACGAATCGGTTTTCTATGAATTTAATTCTAATTATTTAGATACAACCACGTTGAAGCGGCTAGTAGTACCATTTGAATAATCTAATGAGAATACATACGTACCAGCATTCATTCCAGCAACAGAAGTTGCGAATTGACCATTTTCAATTTTCACTTGTTGGTTGGAAACCTGACGACCAGCCATGTCTGTAATTTTCAATGTTGCATCACCGGCAGCGTTTACTTTTACAGTAATTACATCTTTCGCTGGAACTGGGAATGCGTCTGCACTAACCAATTCGTTTTCTGAAACATTTAATGTAGCACCAGTTCTCATTGCTATAGCCGGAGAAATTCCGAAACCACCATTTGTCCAAGTTGTTGTTTCAGCACGAATAGGGAAACGAACCAAATGATCTGCATTAAGCTGCATATCGTAATAATCCGTTGTATTGTATGCCATGAACAATTTTGGTTGTAAACTAGTGATGCACAATAAATAGTCCTGGTTGTTAATAAATCGATAAGATGGAGCAGTTGTGATCGGAATAAAGATCGTTCCTTCTTCCAATGCATCAGCCGGTTCAGGATATGTATAAGAACCTTCGGCAACAGAGCTTATTTGATCAAATGTTCCGTTTTGAATTGTTTTATCTGCATCATTCCATGTGTACAATGCCCATTGAACTTCAAAACCATCTAAAGTAACTAGTGTATCAGTAGCACCGATAGCAAAACCTCCGAAGTAAACTCCGTCCATTGCTACTCTGTGTGCATTTGCATCTTTTAAAACTACGCATCCCTCAAATGTTGTCGTTGGCAAATTAGCATCGGCAGCACGATAAAAACCATCTGTTTTTACCACTTCACCAGCTGTCGTATCCAAACGGACCAAAGACCATAAAGAGTCACTGATATTGAAATAATTTTTAGAAACATTGTCACCTAAAAATTCGTCTGTAACACTCATTGTGATGTTATATGATACTTCATACTGACCAATTGCATAAGAAGCACTTGAGAACGTAGGAGTAGTCATGTACAGAGAATCTCCGGAATTAATATTTCCAGGAGTAGATACCTGGCTATAAACCTGTGTTCCATCACGTTTAATAACTGTAGTTAAAGTAACACCTGTTTGGTTATTAATACCATAGTTATAAACCCATGTTCCGGGGTTTAGAGAGAATTCAGAAGCATTTTGAACTAACGCAGATGGTTTTGATCCAAAACTTGCTCTAACAGAGTTGTTGTCGAATGTAGTGACATCATCATTAAAGTAACCTGTTTTGTCACCAATGAACGCAACCACAGGAACGTTGTTCTGAATTTGGTTAAGAATAGCCTGGCCTGTAGCAAGGTTGATGCAGATTACCGGAATAGTAACTGCAGCACCCTCTGTTCCGCCATTCATTGCAATCGTCGTTGCATCGCGGTTTACAATGATAACTGCAATCGCACCTGCATTTGCACACATTTGTGCTTTCACACCAAAACCACAAGCACCGATAGCAGGGTTTCCTCCATCACCACGGAATACCATAGCAATTTTTCCAGCCAAACTTCCCGGGCTTAATGCATTACAACCGGTTGCTGACGCAGGGTTTCCTTGCGCGTTGACGCCTGATGTTCCATCGTTCGGAACCACAACCGTGTCAAGCACGTAAACACCATTCAAATTGGCTAATCCCCAGCTCGATCCGTCTCCATTCGATTTAAAATCGTAGAATCCTTGAATAGATGCAGGAGCTTCAACTGAAAATATCACTTGTGACATCGCAGTCGAACCAACCAACACTAACCCAAGGGAAAGTAAAAGTTTTTTCATAACATAAGTAAATTAAAGATGGACTAAATGTAACCAAAATTTAACAAACAAAAAATTTTTGTTTCAATTAACGTCTTTTTATAGAATTGATTTTGAAGAAGCTTGAGAGATTGTGATTAGCAAAACGTGATTTAAGCAGTGGTCGAAATTCCCATTCGTTGGTTTTTGAAAGTTGCTTGTTTAACCTACCATTGTCTTCAGTAATTAATAATAAATACTTAATCAAATGAAGACAACTTATCTGACAACAGCTCTTGCTGTAATCGCCTCTTCCCTCAGTTGGGGACAGTACACAACTGCCTGGCCTTCCACAACCACACCGAATACAACCGCTGCCGGTTATGTAGGAATCGGAACTAAGGCCACATCAACCGCCACAACAAACCCTTCCTTCGACCTGCACGTGCATGGTACAGCGAATTATACGGGTCCTGCGAATCCACCGTTAAGTGGGCCAATGTATGGCTCTACTGCCCGAATTGGTCTGACAACCGGAACTACAGGATCAGGAAGGTTTGATGGGCTACTTATGAGATTGTCCGATAATGATTTCTCCATAACGAATCAGGAAGCGTCAGGTAATATTGCACTTGCTGTAACCGGAGCCGTTTTTGGACTTGTAACAAATGATGGAGGCCGTGCATTCATTGGAAGTTCTTCAATAAATGGAGCAAACTTTGGTAAATTCAATTGTGTTACTGTAAACGACAATGGGATGTTTATCCGCACTATTTCAAGTGGAAAGTATGGTTTGGGTATTCTATCAAATAGTGCCACCGATAATGCCATTCAGGTTATCGGAACGAGTTATGGTGTTTTACCGACATTTACTGTAAAAGCAACCGGAGCAACCGAGATCCATACTTCTTCCACAAATGCAGCAGATAAATTGTTGTTGGTTCGGAATGTGGCACAGGACAAAAAATTATTGCAACTAACCAATGACGGAATCTTGCGTGCACGTGAGATCATTGTGGATGCTCAAAACTGGGCGGATTATGTGTTTGAACCAAGCTATAAGTTGCGTTCATTGGATGAGGTACGCTCTTTTATTGCTGAAAACAAACATTTACCGAATGTTCCTTCCACAAGCAAAGTGAACGAAAATGGGGTGAACCTGGCTAAAACGGATGCAATTTTATTGGAGAAGATTGAAGAATTGACTTTGTATTTGCTGCAGCAAGACGAGAAGATGAAGCAGATGCAGGCTGAATTGGAGGCATTGAAGAGAGAACAGTCCGATAAGTAATCACTTGAATCTATAGAAATATGAAAAAAGTGATTATTGGCCTGATCTTGTTTTCAGGCTGGACGGTTTCTGCACAGACAGAAACCCCTGTGAGCGTATTCGACTGCTCTACCTATGATCCACCAACAGAACAGGAAGTCATAACCTTTCCCAATGGTGTTTTTACAAGAGGATGTGTAGACTTAACTGATCCGGGAAACTATAACTTCAACAGTACAACTTATGCCCCTTATCTTGTGGGTAATATTCAGGTTAAATCTCCGACGTATATCCATGCAAATGAAACGTGCCACATTGGACCCTTTTTAGGTAACAATAGCATGCATTGGTCTATAGATCAGGTAGCGACAATTAGCCCCATTGATGTGGCTGTAATGAATTACGATGATTTGAATAAAATAGCAAAATGGAAAAAATTGGAACTGGGTGTGCAAATACCGAGCATCATGAACACATGGATCAAGAATTTCATATTAAAAATTCCTTCAAGTGTCCAACTGAATCCATTTGTGGATTGGGATACAGATGTTGAAGCTGTATTTACGTATATAGAGGGAAACTATTCTAAAACTATTGACGCATTTTATTTCGAGAATTATCAGCATAATTCTAACGATGATTGGAATGCAATCGGTGCAGCCGGTTATCCTTTTCGTTTGCGTTTTTCACCTCCGCAAACAGGCGAATGGAGTTGTGTGATCAATATTAAGATTCATGGAATAGTGACATATTCTTCTAATCCATTTACATTTAATGTAGTAGATACCGGAGCGCACGGATACGTTAAAGTGCACGATAATAAAAGAAATTTGGAATTGGATGGGAAAATTATTATGCCGATAGGTCAGAATTTCCCTTATCCAATGATCGGAGCAAATACATACGGAGTCGATCCTAGCAAAACAAATAAGGCTGCCCCTCCATCAGCTTGGAATATTTACCATCAGCAACTACATGATTATCATGATTTGGGGGGTAGGTATGTAAGAATTTCCCAGGGAGCTTCGAGTAGCTTAATAGAATTTGAGGAAAAGGGAAATTATTACAATCGTTTGCATTATGCGTGGGAAACAGATCGATACATTCAATATTGTGATGACAATGATATGTTGTTGAATTTCAATTTACTTTTTCAAGAACCACTTATGGAACGTGGACAATACGGTATGGAGATATGGGATTTTAGTCATTACAAGGATCCTGGTGATGGTCACCCTGTTTTTAACCCAAGCGATACTTATCCAACCTATTGTTATAATGATAATCCTTGGGTTGAGGGTGGGGAACTTCCGAGTAATATGTTTCAGGACGATGAAGATTTGAAATATCATGAACAGCGAATGCGCTATTACATTGCCCGGTATGGTTACTCTACAAGTATTATGCAGTTTGAGTTATTAAGTGAACCTTTCCACTTAAATCAAAGATACCCCGAGGGATCCTTCGAATTAGAAAATTCTCCGGCAGGCGAATTGGTACGTACTGCTGTTGATAATTACACAACCAGAATATCAAATTATACTAAAAATATTCTGAATCATAAGGAACATTTGATAGGGGCACATGCATTTGGGAATTCCGTTAAGGAAAAGCATGATTATGATGATTACAGTATTGATTTGAATACCATTGACGTGATTGGATTTAGTACATATGCCGAATTGCCGGATAAGTATTTAAACTATAAGGATCACGATGATATTTTTGACTTTGATGAGAAAAGCTTTTACAAGAGTACAAAGTATTTTACTGATACATATCACAAACCTGTTATGCATTTTGAAGAAGGGGCTCTGTTCACAAGAAATAATGGTTTGTATCCGGATGACTGTTCGAATTTATCTGTCCACAAAATCAATACAGCGGCAATTGGATTTACTGGAAATACGGGCTTTTTTGCCTGGCAAGGAGACCTGTCAGGAGAAAACGATAGATGGCCAATTACAATTCGCGCAGAAAAATGGATGAACAGTGATGCAGTTATTAATGTTTTGCAAGCTTATGATGGCCAGTGGTTTCAAGGGAGACAAATAGCAAATATTCATGAAGGGCCTCTATGGCTGCATAAAAAAGAGAATGTAAAAGAGAATCAATATTACGTGGATCTTGCTCAGGAAAATGCAGTTGGTTTTGTTTATAACCGTACGTTTAATTACCGTACTCAATCTACTAGTCTTTTTGGATTTTGTAACGGCTGGCCGTCAGATTTTAATGCGTATCCAAACTTCGATGAGGCAATAAATGTTCCATGGACTGAAGGCCCTAATTTGGTAGTACAAGGTTTGCAAGCAAATTCAGATTATTCTGTAAAGTGGTATGATTACTCAGGAAACTTTATCTCTCAGGATTGTTATTCTACGGGTTTAAATGACAAACTCGTTTTGAAACATCCTGAGCTTACTATTATGATTTATGAACCTGAACGACCCTTGATCTGGTATGTTATTAAAAAACAAAATTGTCAAAGTGGAATGATTCAGAATAACCATATGGATGAGCGGGCAAATAGTATCAATTCTGTGAGCAAAACCATTTCTGAATCAGAGGGTCAGGCTACGGAGTTGAACATTTCCCCAAACCCCTTCCTAAAAGACCTGGAAATCCAGGTGGAAGAGGATGCGCAGTTTGAGATTTACTCCGGCAGCTTTGAAAAAGTCTATTCCGGAAGAGTTTCAAGCGGCAAAAATCAGTTGAACCTGGAGTTTTTGAGTAGGGGCGTCTACTTCCTCAAGCTCTCAACAAGTGACAAAGTATACAAAATCGTAAAAATGTAAATCCTCAGGTTCTACATGAAACTTACAAATACAAAAAGCCCCGACATGTATAATCGGGGCTTTTAGTTTTTATGTGTAAAGAATCAAAATTCTGATTCTTTATTTCTCACTTTTCATTTTGTGATTACTCTGCAGCAACCATCGCTTTCAAGTACTCGCGGTTCATGCGTGCAATATTCTCCAATGAAATCTCTTTCGGACATTCAACGGCACATGCTCCTGTATTGGTACAGTTACCGAATCCTTCCTCGTCCATTTGTTTCACCATGTTCAGAACGCGTTGTTGTGCTTCAACTTGCCCTTGAGGCAACAATGCCAACTGGGATACTTTTGCTGAAACGAACAACATCGCAGAAGCATTCTTACAACTTGCAACACATGCTCCACAACCGATACAGGTTGCTGCTTCGAATGCTTTGTCTGCTTCCGCTTTCCCGATTGGAATAGCGTTTGCGTCCATCGTGCGTCCGGAAGTGTTCACTGAAACAAATCCTCCTGCTTGCTGGATACGGTCAAATGCCGAACGGTCTACCACCAAATCCTTGATCACCGGAAATGCTTTTGCTCTCCATGGTTCAACATAAATCGTTTCGCCGTCCTTGAACTTACGCATGTGCAACTGACAAGTTGTTACTGCACGATCCGGTCCGTGAGCTTCCCCGTTGATGTATAACGAACACATTCCGCAAATTCCCTCACGACAATCGTGATCGAAAGCGATTGGTTCTTTGCGCTCATTTACTAATTGCTCATTCAATTGATCTAACATTTCCAAGAAAGAACTATCCGTTGAAACGTTGTCCAATTTATATGTTTCCATACTTCCTTTCGAATTCGCGTTCTTTTGACGCCAGATCTTCAGGTTTATATTTATTGTTTTTGATGCCATAACTTTCTAGTTATTAGTGGCTGGTTATTAGTGTTTAGAAAACTCTTAACCTGCCTCTTATTTATTACAATTTCTCTTTTAATTTATTCAAAAATGTATTGATCATTTTTCCGATCTCAGTGATTTCATTTTCAATATGTGCAATTAGATTTTCATTAGTGTTGAATGAGAGCTCTCTTGAAAGAGTGACCTGAGTATCTAACTCGTAAAGGGATCCTCGGGAAATCTTCAAAAAATTAATAAAACTAGCTGTGCTTCTCCCAAATCCTTCAGCAATATTGCTTGGAACGGAAACAGCACATCGTCTCATTTGACTTGTCAATCCATATTGTTCCTGAACCGGAAATTCATTTGTCAACAGATAAACATCCTTGCAAAGCGCTATTCCGCGTTTCCAAATTAACAAATCCTTATATGACTTAACTTCCGACATTCTAATCTAATCACTAACTACTAAAAACTAATCACTATTTACTTATAATTTCTTGCTGCGATCTTAATATACTCGTAATTCAATACTTCTTTGTGTAACTCGGATTGGTTGATGTCCATTCCTTTGTATTCCCAAGCACCTACGAAGTTGAAGTTCTCATCGTCACGCAAGGTTTCTCCTTCTGCATCCTGGTATTCTTCACGGAAGTGACCACCACAAGATTCATTGCGTTGCAAGGCGTCTCTAGCCATCAATTGACCCAATTCCATGAAGTCAGCCACACGAAGTGCTTTCTCCAATTCCGGATTCAATTCGTTTGCATCTCCGGGAACATATACTTCTTTGTAGAACTCTTCACGCAAAGCTGCGATTTCGGAGATGGCTTCTGTCAATCCTTGTGCATTACGGGCCATTCCAACTTTGTTCCACATGATGTGTCCCAAACGTTTATGGAAATGATCTACTGATTTTGTTCCGTTGTTGTTCAGGAAGGTTGAAATCAATCCTTTGACGTTGTTTTCAGCTTCTTCGAATTCGGGTAAATCCGTAGAGATTTTACCTGTACGGATATCTCCCGCCAAATAATCTGAAACGGTATACGGTACAACAAAATATCCGTCTGCTAATCCTTGCATCAAAGCGGAGGCACCTAAACGGTTTGCTCCGTGATCTGAGAAGTTTGCTTCACCGGCAACGAAACATCCCGGAATGGTTGATTGTAAGTTGTAATCAACCCAAACACCACCCATCGTGTAGTGAACAGCCGGGTAAATCTTCATTGGAGTTTCATACGGGTTCTCATCTGTGATCTTTTCATACATCTGGAACAAGTTTCCGTATTTCTCCTCAACCCATTTCTTACCTAATGTGATGATTTCTTCTTCACTTGGATTGTGATTTCCTGAAGCATAAGCCGTTTGTTTTCCTTTGGCTTTGATCTCTGATGAGAAATCCAGGTAAACACCTTCCATCGTGTCGTTAGCTTCGATTCCGAAACCGGCATCACAACGCTCTTTAGCAGCGCGAGAAGCTACGTCACGTGGAACCAAGTTTCCGAATGCCGGGTAACGGCGCTCCAGGTAATAATCTCTATCTTCTTCCGCAATTTGTGTCGGCTTCATTTTACCGGCACGAATTGCTTCTGCATCTTCTTTTTTCTTAGGTACCCAAATACGGCCTGAGTTACGCAACGATTCTGACATCAACGTCAATTTCGATTGGTTTGTTCCGTGAACGGGAATACATGTCGGGTGAATCTGCACGTAACATGGATTTGCGAAGTAAGCACCGCGTTTGTGTGCTTTCCAAGCCGCAGTTACATTCGATCCCATCGCATTGGTAGAAAGGAAATAAACGTTTCCGTATCCTCCCGTGCACAAGATCACTGCGTGAGCTGAATGGCGCTCGATTTCTCCTGTGATCAGGTTACGGGCAATGATTCCGCGTGCTTTCCCATCCACTTTCACCAAATCCAACATTTCATGACGGTTGTACATCTGTACTCTCCCCAATCCGATTTGACGGGAGATTGCTGAATAAGCACCAAGTAACAATTGTTGACCTGTTTGTCCGGCTGCGTAGAATGTGCGTTGAACCTGTGTACCGCCGAATGAACGGTTATCCAACAAACCACCGTATTCACGTGCAAAAGGAACTCCTTGGGCAACACATTGGTCAATGATATTTCCCGATACTTCTGCTAAACGGTGAACGTTTGCTTCACGGGAACGATAGTCACCACCTTTGATCGTATCGTAGAATAGACGGTAAACAGAGTCACCGTCATTTTGGTAATTTTTCGCTGCGTTGATACCTCCTTGAGCTGCAATGGAGTGAGCGCGACGCGGAGAATCCTGGAAACAGAATGCTTTCACATTGTATCCCATTTCTCCAAGAGATGCCGCTGCCGAGGCTCCTGCCAAACCTGTTCCAACGACAATGACGTCAATTTTCGGACGGTTATTCGGAGCAACTAAACGCAGGTGATCTTTGTAGTCGGTCCATTTTTGTGAAATGTTACCTTCTGGTATTTTTGAATCTAGAATAGACATAAATTATTTTTTTGAATATTATCTTCTTAAATAAATAACAACTGGGATGATCGCGAACAATAACGGAACCACAACTGCGAATGCTTTACCCACGAAGGAAATAAGGCCGTTGTATTTTCTGTGGTTCAATCCCAATGATTGGAACGAAGAAGCAAATCCGTGCCACAAGTGGAACATCAAAACAAACATCGAGATCACGTACAGGATCACAGCCCAAAGAGCCAGATCGTTAGTTGGTTGTCCTTGTTCGGATTGACCGAAGAAGTTCATTACCACCGTATGTAAATCTCTGTAACCTTCTGCAGCTACCAATCCGCTTTGAGGATCTTTAAACTCTGTTCCTTCCGGTTTTACCTGAATTTCTTTCTCATTGGTCATCGGATTGATATATCCTACCGGGAAATAAACCCCCATAGTAGTAAGGGCTTGAATCTCGGTGTACTCTTGTGAGATTGGTTGACCTGTTTGAGGATCTTGACCCTGTTGTACTTTTTTCACCTCCACATAATGAAGTGGAACAGTCTCTGCTACCTTTTGCTTATACCAGAAGTTCGCCATGTGCGTACAAATGAACACCAAAATAAGAGTTCCCAAAACGGCCATGTTGCGGGAAGCAGGGCTGGAGTTCGTGTTCGGCTTATTGTAAGCATAGTTCTTCGGACGAGCCTGCTTGTTTCTAAAAGCCAGGTACAATCCGATACAAGCATGCGCCAAGATTGAAAAGTAGGTGACATAAGCCAAGATCTTGATAAAGATGTTGTGCCCCATAAAGTATGCATACTCGTTGAATGCACGTCTGCCTTCTTCGCCTGTTTTTGTGATTAGTTGAAGGTTCCCCAACAAGTGTCCCACAAGAAAGGTAATTAGGAAAAGCCCGGTTAGTGCCATCCAATATTTCTTTGCTAGTGAAGACGTAAATATTCCAGATTTACTCATAGTATTTTAAAAAATGTTTCAAACGATACAAATTTAATAGCTAGAACAAACCAAATGAACCTTTCCTCTTATTTAGAAACAATATAGATTATTTTGGAAAAGTGAGAATGGGTGCGGCCTAGAGGCGAAAAAAGCGGCCAAATGGCCGCTTCCCGAAAATATAATTCAAAAATTTAATGACTTGCTACGTCGCTATCGAGTGAAATACCCTGCTTTTTCAGCAACTTATTTACAAAAATCGCGAAGAAGGTAATGTAAGCGAAACAGATTGCTCCAACGATAAATGAAGGTTGGATTCCAATGATGTCGGATAATTTTCCTTGGATTGGAGGAATCAGACCACCACCTAAGATCATCATGACCAGGAATCCGGAACCTTGTGCCTGGTGTTTCCCCAATCCGGCCAAAGAAAGTGAGAAAATACATGACCACATGGTGGAGCAGAAAAGACCTGCACTTAAGAATGAGTAAATAGAAACAATTCCGGTAGTACTTAAACCGATCAGGATGCAGACTAAACCTAGACTCCCGAAAATAGCCAATGAACGAGCTGGTTTATCTTTGGTTAAATAAGAAGCTGCTATTTGAATCAATACACAAATGAAATACCAATAGAGTGGTTTTACATTGTATCCTGAAATAATGGATACAGTTAAACTCACTCCCAGAGCAATTAATGGAACGATGAATTTGAGGATGAGCTTGGTCTGTTGAGAAAGATTGAATGCATTGATGGAACCAGACCAACGCCCAATCATTAAACTTCCCCAATACATGGCAATAAAAGGAGTAGTTTCAGATGAATCATAACCACCAAAGGCAGGTTGTTTTAATAATTCACTTAAGTTACTTCCAACTGCGACTTCTACACCTACGTAAACGAAAATGGCCAGCATTCCCAAGCTCAGTTGCGGGTATTTTAATGCTCCCCAACCACTTTCATTCTTTTTTGCAGATCGATTGGCGAATAGAATTCCTCCCAAAACGAATAAAAGTCCTGCAGATAGCCAAGCCATCCTGTATTTCTCCAGAGGCTCTTGTATTTTTCTGATCGTTACTTCGATTTCCTTTTTTGTTTTTAGTTGAACAACCGATAGATTTTTAACCGGTTTGTTGTTTTCACCGATAGTCAATTGTTCCAGGTCACCTTTTAGTTCGGTCAACTGTTTTGCTTCATTGGACCGATAGCTGCTGAAAACAGGCGAGAAACAAGCAATCAGTAGTCCGGTTATGACTAACATAGTAACCATTCCCTTCTTTGCCTTGTCGGACGTTCCGTCAAACGTTTGTTCTAATTGCCCGCTTGGAAGTTTTTTGGAAAAAGCAAATAATGCAGCGATTCCAAGAAACAGGCAACCTACACAAGCATACAAAATCACAACCTTGCTCAGGCCGAGGGCTGCAATCTTTTCATCGGGTATTGCAGCGGTAGTGCTGAAAAGTGCGAGAGAAACGATGATCGGACCGATATTGGTTCCTAAACTATTGATCGCTCCACCGAGATTGATCCGGTTGCTTCCTGTTTTTTCGTCTCCTAATGCAATCATAAACGGATTGGCAGAAGTTTGTTGCAATGAGAACCCAAGCGCAACAATAAACAATCCGAATAACATGGCTGCGAAGACGTTCAGATAAACGGAAATAATCATCATTGTTGCGCCTAGAGCGGAGAAAAGCAATCCGTTAATGATACTTTTTTTGTAGCCCCAGGTAGAAACCAGGTCTTTTTTGGTCATGGTACTGAAAACAAATAAGCCGAGCGCTCCCAGATAATAGGCTCCATAGAAAGCAAAATCAATCAACTGGCTTTGAAACTGATCCAGATGGAAGTAATGTTTACAAAACGGGATGAAAATATTGTTTCCCGCGGCGATGAATCCCCAAAAGAAGAAAACTGTGGTTAAGGTGGAAAGTGCTCCGTAGTTTGTTTTTGTAGTTTGCATGAATTGCTTTTTCGATATCTGTGACCGAAAATAAGATAAATTTTTAAGTTCCCTGTTTCCATGTGACTATTGTGGCTAAATAATTAAAGCATATAGAAACACAGTTCAGATAGCTTTTACACGATGACAGATTTTTGGATTAATTTTCTTCTTCTAAAAGAGTCTTTACGTCTTTGATCAACTTATCTACTTCCCTGGAATCCGTTCCGTCATAATATCCGCGGATGCGTTTTTTCGTGTCAACCAATACAAAGTAGTTTGTATGAATGAAATCAGAACCAACATCTCCCTGATTCACTGCTTCAGCCGGTTTAAGCACAAAAAAGCTCCTGCGTGCCAATTGGTATAAGTCTTTTTTGTCTCCTGTCAGAAAATGCCATTGTTTCGGGTCAGCCTGATGACCATCGGCGTAATTTTTCATCTGGGCAACAGAATCCGTTTCGGGATCTACAGTGAAACTCAAGATCTTGAATTGGTCATTTCCCTTGAATGCTTCCTGCACGCGTTGCATTTCCGCGTTCATTTTAGGACAAATAGTTCCACAAGTGGTAAAGAAGTATTCGGCTACATAGATTTTACCTTTCAGGTGGCTGGATCCATAGGATTTACCTGTTTGATCGGTAAAGGAAAATTCTTGGATGGTATGTCCAAATCCCTTTCTTACCAGGTCTTTATCCACCATTTCAGATTCAACATCAATGGGATTGTAAACCTTCAGCGGTTTTTCGTTGTTCGAAGAATTGGTTAGAAAATAAGCAAGGATAACTCCAACAACAAAAATGAGTGCAACTAGTAGAACGCGCATATTGTTTTTTTACAAAAGTACGTTCTAAAGTCTTTCAACAAACATTAATCACCTCCTAATTTCAAGGTATATTGAAGCATTACTGTTCTTGGTGCTTCAATTTTCAAAGGCCTCAAAGAATACGTTCTGTTTAGAATATTGCTTCCGATGAGTGCAAACCGGTGTTTGTCTTTCAGCAAATAAGAAATGCGTGCGTCGAAAATCCAGTTACCAAAACGATGCGTGTTATAATAATCCATATACCGAATGTTCGGAATCAGGTTAATGTTATTTGTAGTCTCCTCAAAATCCTTTATAACTGCATCCATATTTACAATCTTCGAATAATATTTGGCACTGAATCCAACAGACAATTTTTTTGCGAAGGTATACTCCATATCAATTTTCACATTGTGCAGAAAACGGTATTTCAGAATTCTGGAATTTGAATCCAATGAAGTGGTATTATAAGTGAATTTACGATTCAATGAATCGGTCGCGTAAAGGTAATCCGGGTTTAAGGTTTGAGGAACAATATAAGTATAACCGCAAAGGAAAGTCAAATCTCCCTTTTTTCCAATGGCAACCGTTCCGGCTAGGGAAGCATCTATTCCCCTCACCCTGGATTTTCCGGTATTCAAAAATTTAAATCCGGCACCCTTTGACATTTCTTCTAAAGATGAGAAAGTATGCCATATTCCAAACATATACTCAATCGTATTTTGATATTCCTGCCAAAAACCGGCTATATCGAAGAAGCTCATTACAGGACCGATCTTGAACCCTTGTTTGATACCAAACTCTGCATTCCAACTTGTTTCTGCTTTTAATTCGGGATTCGGGAAAACACCAAAACTTCCAACCCCCGTTTGGATGAATCTTTCCGTAATGGTCGGGAATCGGTATCCTTGTCCGTAAGAAGCTCTAAGGAAGGTTGCTTTATGGATTTTGAAGTTGGAACCTGCTCTGAAGATCGGTTTTAAAGCCGTAATAGTATCATTTAACTGAAAATACTCCAAGCGGCCTCCAACTGAAATTGTTAAGCGTTTCCACAGTTTTTTTTCTGCCTGGGCATATGCAGAAAGATTCAACATTTGATTAATCGGTTTGCCCGAACCTCTATACATATTGGAGTAAGAATGTGTATTCTGAGCTGTAATTCCTCCAATGAAATCAACAGGGATAATTTGCTTGATGGATGTTCTGTATTGGTAGTCACCGTAAAGAACGGTAGATTGGTTATCCAGATTGGCAGTCATCTCGTTGAGGGTTCGCAAAAGTCGGGTTCGTAAAGAGTGTTTGCCCCCCGATTTAGTAGTGAAAAGAATGTATGGGTCAATATTAAAAATCAGTTGCTTTTGTAAAAAGACAGCTCCAGGATAAGCGCGGTATAATCCACTTGTATCATCTAACCAGGCAAGTACCATGTTACTTTCGGCAAGCATAAAATTACCATTTACCCCGTATACTAACCCCTTGATATTTTTGGCTCTTCGCGATAAGTTGAAATTAATACGTGCTCTCTTACTGACCATTTGTTTATTGTTGAAGTTCGTAAGAGTGTCTGCCCAAGCTAATGTGTCCTTATATTGTGGTGGACCCATGTAGCCGTGGTCGTAATTCAAATTACCTCCAAATACCAAATCCCATTGTTTGTATTTACGGGAATGTAAAAACGTTGCTCCTGAGATTAAAGGAGTATCGTCATACCATTTTGAACCTTGTTGTGATGGGGTGCTATATAATCCGGAATACAGGATCACTTTGGTTAGCGGTTTGGAAGTTGGATAAGCAGTTCGAATATTAATGGAACCGGATAAAGCGGAACTACCGGAAAGTACGGAAGCAGCACCCTTAATTACTTCAACCTGACTAATATTCTCAACTGGTATAAATCCCCATTCCGGACGACCTGCATCCCCTGAAAGCATGGGCATATCGTCGACCATTACTGCTACTTTGGATCCCACTCCAAAAGTAAATCCACTTCCCCCCCTGATTTGTGGTTCACCATCCAAAATATTTAATCCGGGCGTTTGATCCAACGCAGTTTCTATACTTCGGGTATTTTTACTTTCAATCAAACGAGGTTTTAAGATTTCCATGGAAACTGTTTGATCCTCCAGTGGTTTGTCAAACTTTCCAACTTTGATCTCCACGACATCCAGTACTGTTGAAATTTCTTCCATTGGAATATCCAATTCAACAATGCCATTTTCCGTAACATTGATTTGAATTGTATCCGTATTCATGCCTTCCATGCGGCAAATCAAATTGTAAACTCCTACCGGAAGTTCCAAAACAAATTGACCGTTTTCGTCAGAATTGGCCCCATAAAGTTGAGTAGTCTTTACAAATATAGAAGCACCGATAACAGCCTCACCATCAAGATTGCGAACCTTACCTGTAATTCTGCCGGTTTGGGCGAATAAAGAAGAGGATACTGAAAGTATTAGGATGGAAAGCAAGTACTTCATAAATGTAGCTTTAAAAAGTGAACCACCATCCTACGATAGGATGGTGGTTGCACAACAAAGGTATGAAATTTTTATTTCTTAACGATACGGATTGCTTGAAGTCCTTGTTCCTGAGTGATTTGAAGAACATAGATTCCGTTCTCGAAAGAAGAGAGATCAATTGTATTAGCTGTGTTTGAAACAACTCCGTTCAAAACAATTTGCCCTGAAACAGAGACAATTTTGAAAGAAGCATTTTCAACAACATTAGATAATGTCAATTTACCGTCAGTTGGGTTTGGATAAACGGAAACAGTCGCAATTTCATTGTCTCCCAATCCTAAACAAGCATCAACAAGAATGGTGTTTGCAGCAGCGTCAGCACAACCATTTGCATCAGTATAAGAATAAGTGATTGTTTTAGTTCCTAAACCGGCAGTTGAAGGGTCGAAATTTCCACCACTGACACCTGTTCCCGAATAAGATCCTCCAGCGGGAGTCCCTCCAGTTAAAACAAATGCAGGATTGTACACACAGACTTGCGGGAAGGTTCCCAATGCAACGTTCGGCAACGCATTTACAGTAACTGAGAATGTTCCTGATGCCATAGGACAAGAGCCTGAAGCAGCAATTGTATTTGTTACAGTATAAGTCCCGGCAGTACTTGCAGAAAGATCAATTTCTCCGGTGTTGCTGTTAATAGTCAATCCTGTTGTTGAGGAGAATACTCCTCCGTTTGCACCAACACCAAATACAGGAGAAGGATCGGTTGCATCGGCACAATATGTTGCCTGAACATATGTAAATGAAGCATCCGGGTTTGAAGTGATTGTTATACTGGCACTTGAAGAAGATCCTGATGTCGGACAAGCGACAGAACCAGTAGCATCATACGTTACGGTATAAGTACCAAGTGCACTTCCTGCAACATTGATTTCACCGGTCGTTGTACTAACAAATACCAAACCGGCAGGAGTTGCAGAAAAAGTACCCGCATCAGCTACTGTTGGAGTTTCATTAGCCCCGGTAGAACAAATTGTATTCGATGGATAAGAGAACGCCGAGTTTGCAGGAGGATTAATAGTAACACTGGTAGTTCCTGTGTTTGGACATGTTCCACTATATGAGTTTGTCACAGTATAGGTTCCGGGAGTACTTGCAGATAAATCAATAGCACCGGTAGTTGAATTGATCACTAATCCGGTAGTAGATGTAAATGTTCCTGGATTTACTGCTGTTGGAACAGGATCCGCATCTGCCGGGCAGTAGGTAGGTTGCGCATAACTCAATGAAGCGTCTGCAGGAGGATTCACAGTAATAGTTACCGGTGTTGTTGTTTTTGAGCCCCATTGGTTGGTAGCTGTCAAAACTGCAGTATAGGTTCCCGGTGTACTATATGTAACTACAGGACTAGTAGCAGTACTTGATGAAGGACTGCCACCAGTGAAGGTCCAGCTATAAGACGTTGGGAAATTGGTGGAGGTATTTGTAAATGTAATTGTATTTCCACTACAAACTGCAGTTGCAGAAGTTGTAAAGGAAGGTCTTGGAACATAAACCAATTCCATATCATCTATTGCCAATGTATCACCACCATTTCCACCTCCCGGAGTTTGATTGGTAGTAAATGTTGTAATGATAAAAGCTGCATTTGAAGGAGTTCCGACATAGGTGAAAGGAATTGAAAGACGCTGCCAGTTTCCACCATTGTATGAAATGCTTGAAATAGCTGTAGCAACGGTATTTGCTCCTGCTACATCATTGGGATCTTTGAATCCATTTGTGTTGTTGTGTATTACACAGCTGACTCTTCCCAATTTCGATGTTGTGACTGGTTTGTGTTTTACCCAAACTACCAATGAATCAGGAGAATCAGTCATAGGATCAGAAAAATTCACATCAGTAGTTACCGATTTGTTGTGATTAGCTGAGTTTGTGGGGGTAATACTTCCCATATTTATTTGACCTGTAGTAACGTTTCCGTTTGCTGCAACCCCAAAAATATTGTTACACCATATTCTCACTGAATAGATTCCTGTTGATCCGGGTCTTACGTAAGTAACCCTATCCATTTGTTGATTCGCTGCTCCTGCCAATCCGCCACTTGCTGTCATAAAACTATTCCAGTTAAGAGGTTCTTTGATCTCCGGAGAGGAAGCACCTTCCCAGCCTTCAAAATTGCTATTTCCTACTTGAGTTTGAGCTGATGCTTGAAGGGTAAGTGTTAGTAATGATAAACTAAGTAAAATTTTTTTCATAGTTTGTAGATTTAAGATTCATAGAATCTGATTTAATGAAACAAATTTAGTGGTTTTATTTAATAGAAATTTCGTTTTAACTCTTTGAAATCATTAATAGTAGCATGTTTATAGATCCTGATTAGACGGATTCACTTCAGTAAAACTAAGAATGATCGTAAAATCGCATTTTTAAAACTTTGTTTGAATGCTAATTTAGTAGGTTAAAATTGGCAAGTTCGCATAAAATTTTGATGTTATTAGGCCAAAAAATAGCACTTAATCGATTGTTTGTTCCTTTAACAGAGATTTCCCGATTCTTTAAACTAAGAATTGACAGATACACCTTTAATTCTATTATTTTTGATGCAAAATCCGACAGATGAATAAAAAACTCTTAGCCGAAATATGTAAAACTCCCGGAGCTCCCGGACATGAAGACCGTGTCAGAAAATTAGTCTTGCGTGAAATCGAATCTCTTTGTGATAAGGTGGAAGTTGACAATATGGGGAATGTATATGGAATCCGTAAAGGGAAATCCAATCAATCTGTAATGGTTGGTGCCCACATGGATGAGATTGGCTTCATGGTTACATATATTGACGACAAAGGGTTTATCCGTTTTACAACTTTGGGAGGTTTCGATCCGAAAACGTTAACTGCACAGCGCGTCATTATCCATGGAAAAGAAGATGTGATCGGGGTGATGGCTTCCAAACCGATCCACGTAATGACCCAGGATGAGCGAAATAAAGTGGCCAAACTTTCGGATTATTTTGTGGATACGGGATTACCTGCGGAAAAAGTGAAGGAATTGATTTCGATTGGTGATGTGATTACAAGAGAACGTGAATTCATCGAAATGGGTGATTGTTTCAATAGCAAATCATTGGATAACCGCCTGGCTGTTTTTATAGCGATCGAAGTACTCAAATTATTGAAAGGGAAAGAGCTTCCTAATGATGTGTACATGGTCTTTACGGTTCAGGAAGAAGTAGGCATCCGTGGAGCAAATGTGGCGAGTCTGAATATCAAACCTTTCTTCGGTTTTGGTTTGGATACTACCATTGCATTTGATTTGCCGGG
The DNA here is from genome assembly GCF_946478805.1 of uncultured Fluviicola sp. Next base: position 184,405 of record NZ_CAMLDC010000005.1, read on the forward strand.
CGCTGCTGCTCATGAACAGATTACCAAAATTGGTGAGGGGACGGCAATTAAAATAATGGATGCTTCAACTATCTGTGATTCGCGAATGGTTCGTTACATGAAGGAAGTTGCAGAACGGAACAAAATCAAATGGCAACCTGAAATTCTCACTGCAGGAGGAACCGATACTGCGGGAATCCAAAGAATGTCGCCCGGTGGATCTATTGCCGGAGCGGTTTCCATTCCTACAAGACATTTGCACCAGGTGATCGAGATGGCTCACAAAGATGATATCCAGGCAAGTATTGACTTACTGGCCTCATGTTTGTTAGAGCTGAATCAGTTTAGTTTGGAATATTAAAAAAATTATAGCTCTCACATGAAAAAAATTGCGTTGTTCTCTATCTTGATTTCCGTTTGTTCCATCAACGGATTTTCACAGAAAGGATCCAAGAAGGAATCACTTCAGTCATTCCATAACCGGGCGATTGTGTCCTATAACGTGGAAAACTTATTTGACACCATTGATGATAAAGGAGTCATTGACGAAGAGTTTCTTCCAACGGGAAAGTTGAAATGGAATTCGGAGAGATATCATGTGAAGTTGGATCACTTGGTAGAAGCGATTACCATGAATCTTGCTGAGAATCCGATCATTATAGGTTTGGTGGAAATCGAAAACAAAGGAGTTCTGATGGATTTGAAGAAAACAGGCCGCCTGGCAAAAACAAATTACGAGATTGCCCATAAGGATTCGCCCGATGCACGCGGAATCGACTGCGGATTGTTGTATGATAAAAGTTGTTTCAAACTGCTCGCAATGGAAAATCTGAAGGTTTCGATTGATTCGATTCCCGATTTTAAAACACGCGACATCCTGTATGTGAAAGGTCAACTTGAAGGAGGGAAAGTCATTCATTTATTTGTCAATCACTGGCCGTCGCGAAGAGGTGGTGAAGGTGAATCGGAAGTGAAAAGAATCAGGGCTGCTGAAGTGGCAAGAGCCAAAGTGGAGAAAATCCTGAAAGCTGATCCAAAAGCGAATATCATTTTGATGGGAGATTTTAATGATCATCCCGACAATGTCTCCATTCAGGAAGTGTTAAAAGCGAAACCCGTGACTGAATCGACTGCGGATTTGCTTGATTTGTTTGCAGATGATCATAAAGCTGGAAAAGGAACCCATAATTTCAAAGGTGAATGGGGTGTTTTGGACCATTTTATTGTTTCAAAAGCACTTTATAACGGAAATAATGGAATCAGCCTTTCTCCGAATGACGGAAAAATTGTATACGAAGAAAAACTGCTTTTCACCGGAAAGGATGGAAGTAAAAAACCTTCTGCAACCTATGGTGGACCAACTTATTACGGAGGTTATTCGGATCATTTACCGATTCAGCTCATTTTAAAATAAGAGAAAGCACTGCTTTCGATAAAAGCCAGTGATAACTGGCTATAATAAACAAAATACTATAGGGGGTGGTTTCACACGTGTGGAACCACCCCACTTAAATCCCGTAAATTCTCGTACAAGACCTTAAAAATGAAGCCTATTTGTTCTTTAATTTGTATTTTCGATTTCACATCTCTTAGGGTATGAAAACAATTTCCTTCACAACATCGCAATTCGTTACGATCGATTATGAGCTTGCAAGCCCTGCTTACAGAGCAGTTTCTGCTTTTTTGGATCTTGTTTTCTTGCTGATTTATTTATTGATAGCTAGCTATTTCATCAGTGCCAATTTGTTGGATTTGGATATGAACTCCCTTCAGAACAGACAGTCTTTCCTTAGTATTTTCTTGTTGCGTTTGCCTTGGTTGTTGTACTCTCCGGTTATTGAATATCTGACAAATGGCCGCTCATTGGGAAAACTCATCATGGGAATTCGCGTGGTGAAAAGCAATGGTGAAACTGCGGGTTTAAGGGAATATTTCACCCGTTGGATTTTCCGGATCGTAGATATCTGGGTTGGTGGCTTTGGGTTCCTGGCTTTACTTGTTTCCGGTACAACGGAGAAAAGACAACGGATCGGTGATATTATGGCAGATACCGTAGTTATCAAAGTGAAAGACACCCAATTATACAATTTGAAAGACGTATTGTCCATTAAAAATTCGGATAATCACGTTCCGACCTATCCTAATGTCATTCGTTTTTCGGATGAGGATATGTTACTGATCAAGAATACGATTTTAAGGGTGCAGCGCTATCCGAATCAGCCGAATAAGGATTTTGCAATCGAATTGGCGGATGAAACTGCTCGTTTGATAGGTTTACAGGAAACTCCTCAGAAGCGGATGGAATTCTTAAAAACCGTTTTACAGGATTACGTGGTATTAACACGTTAAAAGAGAAATTGATGGGTGTGTTGTTTGTTGTTCCGACTCCTGTTGGAAATCTGGAGGATATTACGTTAAGAGCGATTCGATTGCTCAAAGAAGCAGAACTGATTTATTCTGAGGATACGCGTGTAACGAAGAAATTACTCTCACACCTGGAAATTACCGGAAAACACATCATTCCTTTTCATGCACATAATGAGCACAAGCAATTGGAACGTTCTGTTCAAACGGTCCGGGAAAATGAATGTACGGTTTTGGTTTCCGATGCCGGAACACCGGCAATTTCCGATCCCGGGTTCTTATTGGTAAGGGCTTGTGTGGAGGCAGGTTTGGAAGTGACTTGTTTACCCGGCCCGACAGCTTTTGTCCCGGCACTGGTTGCAAGCGGTTTTCCATGTGACCGCTTTTTGTATGAAGGATTTTTACCGCATAAGAAAGGAAGACAAACCAAGTGGCTTTCGATTTTAGAAGAAGAACGAACAGTTGTTTTCTATGAATCACCGCACCGGATCATTAAAGCTTTAGAAGAATGTGTTGCAATTTTAGGATCTACCAGACAAGTTTGTGTGGCACGCGAAATCAGTAAATTCTTTGAAGAGTTCAAACGCGGAACCGCGCAGGAAGTATTAGCTTATTACAAAGCTAACCCACCAAAAGGAGAAATCGTTCTATTGATAAAAGGAAACGGATAAGCTTTTTCAAACCTATCCGTTCTATATCTGAAGTATTACTTTTTTATCTTTTGGCCCTAAAGTCCTCTATTGAGTAATAAACCCGAACTGTGATCCGGAAGAAGTATCCTCCCCATCAAAGGTCATTACAGGAATAGCCAATTCGTTTTCCGCCAAACTTTGAATCAGATTCGTGGAGAAGATGGAGAACATATCTTGATAATGTGTTGCGGCCAATAGATCTGCGTTCACCTCACGGCAGTATTCAATCAGGTTTTTCTCAAAATTGGTTGAATCCAGTAAATGGATTGTTGCCGGCAGACCGTGTTCTTGTAAATACCCGTTCGCAACATGTAAATTCACTTCGATCTGTTGCATCAGACCTTCATCAGAAAAGCGTTGACCAACTAAGAACAGCTTGGAATTAAACACTTGTGCGACTTTAGAAGCGTAGCGAACAACCTGAACGCTCTCTTTCGCTAAATCTACCGTCATAACGATGGATTTGATTTTATGAAAAGAGGTGTCTTGCTGAGTCAGTATAATTGGAACATTACTGTTGGAAACCACAGATAAGGCAGGGCTTCCGAATATTTTTTGCCAAACAGAGGTGCTGTGTGTTCCCATAATGATTAATTGAACACCAACTGATTCAGCAATAATTCCAATATCTCTTAGTACCTTTCCAATTACAACACGTGTAGAAATTGCCACTTCCGGATTTTGATATTTAGCAGCTAAATCACGCAAACTCTTCTCAGCCGAAATCCGCTCTTTCGCATGTGAGATGATATGTAGCAAAACAACTTCGCCCTTGTTATATTTGGCTGCATCCAATGCAAAAACCAACGCGTTTTCAGTTACTGGGGTAAAATCTATCGGAACTAAATAGAGGAATTTTGTCGCCATTGTGTCAAATTTAAGTTTTATTAAAAATAACATTTTTTCGGCAGACTCACTCTAAATGAGGAAAAGCCCAAGAACATTTTAAGTTAAATTTGCGGTATGAAACAAACAGAAGCATTTCATTTAGTAAAGAAGGGGGTTGCTGAAAGTGCCTTCGAACTCAGACCATTAAGCTTACCTGAATTAAAAAAGGATCAGGTGCTTATCAATGTAGAGGCTTTCGGATTGAATTATGCGGATGTGATGGCTCGTTTGGGTCTTTACAGGGAAGCACCTCCAATACCTTGTGTGATCGGGTATGAGGTTGTTGGAGTGATCACCGAAGTCGGTGAAAAAGGGAATAAGGAATTGATTGGAAAGCGGGTCGTCGGCTTTTGCAGATTTGGTGGATATTCAAAACAGGTCATTACGGAAAATTATGCCATATCTGTCATTGATGAGATGGATGCCGGAGTGGCATTGTCACTTGCAACGCAATTTGTGACAGCTTACTACATGGTGAACCGGTCTGCAAATGTACAGGCCGGAGAACATGTTTTGATCCATGCCGCCGCCGGTGGAGTAGGCACTGCATTGGTTCAATTGTGTAAGTTGAAAGGAGCACATGTAATTGCAAAAGTAAGCTCGAAGGAGAAAGCGGAATTGGTTCGAAGTTTGGGTGCCGATGAGGTAATAAACTATAAAGAAGGAGATTACGAAAAACAAGTTTCGGATTGTCTGAAAACCGAAAGACTGGATGTCAGTTTCAATCCGGTAGCCGGAGCAACTTTTAAAAAGGATTGGTCTCTTTTGGGAACAGGCGGAAGGTTGGTGTTATTTGGTGGTTCTGAATTATCAAATGGTAAATGGGGACTCCTTTCAACGCTTAATTTTGTTAGAAAGATGGGTTTTGTTGTACCAATCGGGTTAATGATGCGTTCTAAATCCATGATTGGGATAAACATGCTCAAGATTGCAGACTTCAAACCGAAAGTACTTGCCGAATGTCTCAACGAGGTTGTGGGAATGGTAAAAAACAAGGGCAGATTCATCCGGTTGTAGGTGGTGTCTATAAACAGGGCGAGTTAAAAATGGCTCATCGTTTGCTTGAGGAGGGAAAAACCGTTGGTAAATTAATAATTGAGTGGGATGATAAACCGAATTAATTGTTTGTTTGTTGTTACAAGTTCAGTTTTGATCTTGAGTGGGTGCATTGAGCACAGGGACGATGATAAGAAACGTGCAAAACCGATTCCTGTCAATAAGGAAGAGGAGAAATATATCAAGGATAAAGAGTATAAAGTATTCCGGATTTACGAAGGAGAGGTTCCATGTGAGGATTGTGATGGAATCCGTCAACGTTTAGTCATTAAGGGAGATACCGCCGGAATTTTCCGCCTGACGGAAACATATAGGAATGCCACAGAAGACGGGGATGCAACCTTAGTTTGCAGCGGTCAATGGCAAAAAAGCAAACTGGATTCGAAAAACATCCTCATCCTTTCCCAGGGAAGTATCACCGATTCGGTAAGAAGAATGGAATATGAACTTTATCCCAAAGAGATTATTCAATTATCGCTTGATAAGAACCGGTTTAAAAATGTTGCGGAGTATCACTTGAAAATGGTTCGGAAGTCGAATTAATTACGAATGCCGAATGCCGAATGCCGAATTTTGTTTCTTAAGTAATTCGTCAAAATTTAATTCCCAATTCCTTCAACTGCGCTTCATCAATCACCGAAGGAGCGTCGATCATCACATCTCTTCCGCTATTGTTTTTAGGGAATGCGATATAATCACGAATAGAGTCGGATCCGCCCATTGTTGCCACTAAACGATCCAGACCGAATGCCAATCCGCCGTGTGGAGGCGCACCATATTCGAATGCGTTCAGTAAGAACCCGAATTGTTCCTGTGCTTGCTCCGGGGTAAATCCTAACAATTCGAACATGCGGGATTGCAAAGCTCTATCATGTATGCGGATAGAACCTCCGCCCAATTCAACACCATTCATCGCTAAATCGTAAGCATTTGCTCTTACCTTTCCTGGTTCCGAATCGATCAAATTGAAATCTTCCGGTTTAGGAGAGGTGAACGGATGGTGCATTGCATGATATCGTTCACTGTTTTCATCCCATTCCAAAAGAGGAAAATCAAGTACCCACAAAGGTTTGAATTCGTCCGGGTTACGCAAACCAAGTTCGGTTCCCATGCGTAAACGCAATTCGTTCATCTGTTTGCGTGTCTTGTCCAGATCACCGCTTAAAACAAAGATCAGGTCACCCGCTTTGGCACCTGTAGCTTCAGCCCAGGATTTCAAAGAAGCTTCGTCATAGAATTTGTCTACTGAACTTTTGAATGTCCCATCCAGGTTACATTTCACATAAACCAATCCGAGTGCGCCGATTTGAGGACGTTTCACCCAGTCGGTGATTTCATCCAATTGCTTGCGTGTATATTCACTTGCTCCAGGGGCCGCGATTCCGATAACTGCTTCCGCCTTGTCAAATATCGGGAAATCTTTTCCGACTGATAGTGATTTCAGGTCTGTAAATTTCATCCCGAATCGAATGTCCGGTTTGTCTGAACCGTATGTTGCCATTGCTTCAGCATAGGTCATTCTTGGGAAAGCACCTTCAAAATTGATTCCTCTAACTGTTTGGAACAAGTGCTTGATCAAGCCTTCGAACATATTCAGAATATCTTCCTGTTCAACAAACGCCATCTCGCAGTCAATTTGAGTGAACTCCGGCTGACGGTCGGCACGCAGATCCTCGTCACGGAAACATTTTACGATTTGATAGTACCGGTCGAACCCGGAAACCATCAGTAATTGCTTGAATGTTTGAGGAGATTGAGGCAAAGCATAGAATTCTCCCTGGTTCATCCGGCTTGGAACCACGAAATCGCGTGCTCCTTCCGGGGTTGATTTGATGAGATATGGAGTTTCCACATCCAAAAATCCTTTTGAATCCAGATATTTACGGGTTTCCAATGCGACATGATTGCGCAAACGCAATTTTTGTTGTACCGGATTTCTTCTCAGGTCCAGATAACGATACTGTGCGCGTAATTCTTCCCCGCCATCGGTTTCATCTTCAATTGTGAACGGGGGAGTTTTTGCGGCATTCAGCAATGTCAATGCCGAAACTTTGATTTCGATTTCACCTGTTGGCAAATTGGCATTCTTGCTGCTTCTTTCAATAACCGATCCTTTGACCTGAATAACAAACTCACGGCCTAATTTTCTAGCTTGTAAACACAACTCACTATTTTCTTCCAAATTGAAAGCCAATTGTGTGATCCCATAACGGTCGCGTAAATCAACAAAGGTCATTCCACCTAAATCGCGGGATTTTTGAACCCAACCAGCTAATGTTACTTCCTGTCCGATATGTGAGGCGCGTAATTCGCCGTTTGTATGTGATCTGTACATGTACTTGAAAATTGAATTGCAAAATTAACGATTGTAAGAGAGCTTTAAGCGTCTCTGTTGATTATTTTTTTGCGCGCATAAGATTCATATAATCAACAAGTTGAAAATTATTTTCATTTTTTTTTGGATTTGCTGTAACAAAATAAGAAGTGAAAAGGTCATATGTTCGAAAAGCACAAAGTACTTAAGCTTAACAGAAAGCAATAAAATTTACAGATATGAAAACAGGATTATTTATCACATTTATTTTCTTCCTATTTGGTTACGCAAACAGTCAGGAAGAACCGGATACAACCCGTATCAAAATGAAAGAAAAGCAGATTTTGATTATTAATCATTCGGATAAGGAGGAAGAAAACGATACGATCGATGCTCAACCGGACAAAAAAACTCTGAAACATTTTGAGGCGCACTGGGCAGGTATCGAATTCGGACCGACTATCTTATTGAACAGTGCTATGAAAAGCAGTTTTCCGAACGATAAACAATGGGAAAATGATCCCGGAAAATCATTTAGCTGGAACCTCAATTTTGCAGAGTACAAATTCAAAATCTATAAAAACTACATTGGAGTGACGACAGGTTTGGGATTGAACTGGACACAAATCGGGTTGAAAAGCAACTTGTTGTTTGCGAATTCCGATTCACTTTGGACCATCCAGGACACGGTGAATGATTACAAAAAGAACAAGTTAAGAGCGGTTTATTTGACAGTTCCATTGATGCTTGAATTCTGTACGAATGGAGAGTCCGATAGAGGATTTTATCTTGCAGCCGGTGTAATCGGTGGTGTGAGATTGGGTTCGAGTACCAAACAAGTGGTGGAAGAAGATAAAACAACAAACCGTTCAAAAACAAAAGGAGTTTACGGTCTCAACGCTTTCCGCCTGGATGCGGCAGTCAAATTAGGATATAAGGACATTGGGGTTTTTGCAAATTACAATTTGCTTCCCCTTTTCGATACCGATAAAACGGTTGGAGTTTACCCACTAACTTTTGGTTTAACAGTCAATTTTTAGTGATTTCACATCATAAGTAAATAAAGCAGGAATAAGGAGTTGACCGTGGTTGGCTCCTTTTCTTTTGGTCTAAAATCAGGTTAAATCGTTTTTTCGCTAACTTTGAGCAAGAACTTTATGATGCGTTTAATTATCTGTTTGGTCTTTATTGGTTTTGCCGAATGTGTTCAGGCACAATCCAACTGTTCGTGCGAGCCTATGCAGGATTATATTGCACAACGCGATTTTGACAGTACCGTAAAACACAAACCTATCAATCTCTGGAAGTTCGCAAAAGAATTGGAGAAGGATAAGAATCCGAGATGTTTGGCTTTTTCCTTTCAATTGAAAGCACAAGTTCAGATTAAAAATGGTCAGTTCGACGATGCCAAAAAAAGCCTGGATCGTGAAAAATTCATTTTGGATAGTATCCGTTGTAAATCCGCAAGTTATATTGAGAATAATCTGACTCTTGGTGAATTGTTGATGCTTCAAGGTGATTACGAAGGTTCGATAGCAGCTTATTCAAAAACAGTGCGGATTCTTCAAAGAACAGGAAACAATCCGATGCTTTCGAAAGTTTACCTGGGATTGTCCGGCAGCTACGGCAGATTGAAGGATAAAGACAAGGCGAAATATTATGCAAACCTGGCATATCCGATTGTGAGTACATTGTCTGATAATGAATCGAAGATCGATTTGCTTGCCCAACTATCTGCCCGGTATTATAAGATCTACCAGCTAGAAAAAGATAAGAACTACCTGGACTCGGCATTGAATACCGTTTCCTTTTCCTACGTTCTGGCGAAAAAGATCCAGTATACGGAAAGCTATCTTCAGATCTATAATCTGTTCGAAGACCATGCCTACTACAATCGGAATTTCCGGTTGGCGCTGAATTATCTGGATAGTGCATTAATGCAGACAAATCCGAATTATCATTGGAAGGAACGAGGTGCAATTTTCGGTGATATATCGGATATTTATCTGGAATTGAAACGATACGATAAAGCTTATCAGTTTGCAGATTCGAATTTGGTTTATGCCCAAAAGATCGGTGATCCCTACGATGTTACAAATGCATTGGAATTGCTTTACAATTGTGCTAAACTGAGTGGGGAATATGAACGGGCCTTGCTGGTATATGAGGATTTATCCAAGATGAAGGACAGTGTGCTAAATATTCAGAATGCGCGTGCTTACAGTCAATTGTCGGAGAAATATCACCGGGTAAGAAAGGAAAAGTCCGAGGCGGAATACGAACAGGATAAACGTTTGTTGCAACAGCAACAGCAGATTGGGAACCTGAAATGGCGGCTTATCCTGGTTGGAAGTATCATTTTTGCATTACTTGCCGCTTATGTTTTAATGGTTTTCAGGCAGAAAACAATCAAACAGAAACAAAAGCGTTTGGAGATTCAGCAACGTTTGAATAGAGCCAGGATTAATCCTGATTTCATTTACAATGCGCTGAACCAATTGCAAAATGCAGGATCGACCCCGGGAACAGATTACAAGAGACAAATTCAATCGTTTTCCAAATTGTTGAAACAGGTTCTGGATAGTACGCACGATGATTTCATGACACTGGATCGAGAAATTGAATTCCTGACATTCTACCTGACGCTGCAAAGAGACCGTTCTAAAAACGCATTTGATTTTTCGTTTGAAGTGGATGAACAATTGGATCCTTCCAATGTCTGTTTGCCAACCATGATTTTACAACCTTTTGTCGAAAGCACCGTTTTGGAAGGGTTTTCGAACCTGAAACACCATGGAGAACTGAAAATTCGATTCAATCTGAAAGGTTTGAATGAGCTGGAAATAATTATCGAGGACAATGGTCGAGGACTGAAGGCAATTGATTCTTCAAGAGCCTCGGAAATTATCAATGACCGGTTATATTTACTGAATAAACTCAATAAGACCAGTTCCTCATATCTGATCCGTGAAAAAACGGGTGGAGGTGTTTCCGTAGAAATATTCATTCCTTTAATCAACAAGGCTTACGCTGAGGAATTGAAGAAAGAAGGATTCTGATCAATTAAAAATTGAGAATGTAAAATTGAAAAGGCATTTCAATTTCTCTTAGTATTATGATTCTTTTTACAAGAGGCTAATTACAAATCTTTTCAATTATGAATTTTACATTCTCGACTTCTAATATCCTAAATTCTCAATCAAATGCCGGTAGTAGTTTTGCAGTTCCACTTGAGACCGGATAATTGCTTCAGTGCCGGTTGCTTCCTTGTATGAGTTTTTTTGATATTTATCAATGATCCGTGCTTTTTCACGATCACCCCATTGCATGGAAAACACCAGGTTAATCTGATCTTTTAATGCTTTGTCCAAAATTGGAGTTCCTACTTCAATACGTTTATCCAGGTTCCGTTCCATCCAATCGGCCGAAGTGATGAAATAAAGTGGTTTATTGTTATTCCCAAAGATCAGGAAGCGCGTATGCTCCAAAAAGCGGTCGACAACGCTTAGAATTTCGATATTCTCACTTAATCCTTTGATTCCCGGAACCAAGCAACAAATTCCACGAATCATCAGTTTGATCTTCACACCGTTTTGGGAAGCTTCATACAATTTGTCGATCATTTCCGAATCCACCAGGTTATTGATCTTAATGTGAATGAATGCCGGTAATCCTTTTTTTGCGTTTTTGGTTTCATTGGTAATCAGATGCGCATATTTCTTGCGTGAATTGACAGGTGAAACAATGAGTGTTTTGAAAGAATGATGATGCAGGTTGTGTTCCATCATGTGGAAGACTTGATGCACTTCTTCAGCAATCTTAGGGTTGACGGTAATTAGTCCCATATCGGTATATACTTGTGCCGTTCGTTCATTAAAGTTCCCGGTTCCGACATAAGTGATCAACTGTTCCTTCTTATCTGTGATCCGTTTGATCTGGATCAATTTAGAATGAATTTTCAAATCTTCCGGCCCATATAGCACTTTGGCTCCTTCCTCTTTCATCCGTTCCGACCAAAAAAGGTTATTTTCCTCATCGAAACGTGCCTGTAATTCCAATACGACCGTTACGTCCTTTCCATTTCTTACCGCATTCACCAGGGCATTCATCACTTGTGAATTCTGGGCGACACGATAGATATTGATCTTGATAGAAACTACTTTTGGATCGATAGCTGCTTCGCGCAATAAATCAACCACGTGATCGAAACGATGATAAGGGAAATGAAGCAGCACATCTTTTTCAAGGATCACCTTTATCAGACTGTGTTGTTTATGAAAACTGGGATGATCTACCGGTTTATATGGAGAATAAATGAATTCGTTATTGCCAAAATCAGGGAATTTCATAAAATCCTTGAAGTTGTGGTATTTTCCACCCGCAATGGTATTGATCCCGGAAGTCAGATTCAAACTTTTAATGAGCATTTCCAGTAAATCCTGTGGCATTCGATGGTCATAGACCAACCGTACGGGTTCACCTTTTTTTCGTTGTTTGATGCTTTTTTCCATTTTTTCAATGAAAGACATCGAGACGTCATCATCGAGATTCAACTCCGCATCCCGTGTAAATTTGAAGGTGAATGCCTCAATTGTGTCGAAAGAGAAAATAGGGAAGATATCTGCCAAATGAAGTCGGATGATATCGTCTATGAGAATCACGCCCTTTTCATTTTGAGATTCCAAAATGTAGAATCGGGAAACCAGGTTGGGAACCTCGATCAGTGCAAAACGGGCTTTTCTTTTATAATCCCATTCCATTCGTACGGCTAAATAAATGGCTTTATCACGCAGCCTTGGAAAGGGCATTTTCTTGTCAATCAGAACGGGTACGATATCGTGGATCACCGAAGAGAAGAAGTAATTTTTCAACTCACTTTTCTGTTTGTCATTTACGGTAAGTTCATTGTAATGTTTGATTCCTTTCAGTTTCAGTCTATGGAGAATGGAAGCGTAAGCGTGTTCAAACTTTCGCTGTTGTTTGATCACTACATTCCGAATCTCTTCATACAATTCCTCGGCAGTTCCTTTGTAACCTTCCACCTTTTGATCGTCCAATTGGATCATGCGCTTGATATTGGCTACACGAACGCGATAAAACTCATCCAGGTTGTTGGAGTAAATTCCCAAAAAACGCATGCGTTCCACCAAAGGAACTTCATCATCCAAAGCTTCCTGTAAAACACGATCATTGAAAGATAACCAGCTTAATTCACGATTGAAATATTTTACGTGATGTATTTTGCCTTTGGAAGAATTGGCTTCTTGCGTTTTTACCATGGGTTATTTATAAAGCGACAAACTTACTATAGAGCGTTTGATTCTAAGTTAAGAAAATTTTGATTTTGTGTTAAGCCAATAAAAACAAAAAAGGCAATCCGCCTTGGACTGCCTTCGTTTTTTTGCAAGCTGAGAGTTAGTAAAAATTATTCCGAACCCTTTGGTTCTTTTATAAATATATTAGAAAAATCTAAATTTTCCAATGAATTTGTCTTAAAATTTCGAATACGTGAATTGATCATGGTAATGAAGTCATCATTGGTCAATGGAATCACAACTGCATCATCGACAATTTTCTGATCGCATTCCACCATGATATCGGTGCGTTTTTCCGGATCCTGTTCTTTGTTCAGTCGCACATACAAATCGTCAAATTTGGCGTTCCTATATTTGAATGGGTTCATGAATTCGGAATCCAGGTTCGCATATTTCCCATAAAAAATACTCAGGAAGCTTTCTCCGTCCGGATAATCTGCGATCCATCCGGAAACCCACAAATTTGCTTTACCCGATTTCACATAATTGTTTCGTTTCTCAAAATCAACCAATTCTACAGTGGTAACTATCCCCAAGTTTTCTTTCAATTGTTTTGCGATTCCTTTTGCAAGCAAATGATTGGCGGCATCCTTGTTCCCACTGACATAAATAACCATCACGGGAAAATCTTTTCCACCGGGAAACCCTGCCTGAGCAAGAAGCGCATTGGCTTTTGCCACATTGTAATCTGGGCCTTTTACACGATTTGCAGGAAAGAACTCTGTATTTGGAATGAATCCGTTCAATACCGGGTAACCTTCTCCCAGTAAAGTATGATTCACCAAACTTCTGCGGTCTATAGCATGATTTAATGCTTGTCTTACACGAATATCTTTGAAGATGGGGTTGCGTTCGGACATTCCTAAGAAAGTAACAGAAAACGACTGTTTGGAATCTACTTTGTGTTTGACGGTTTTCCCTTCTTGTGCTTCTTGCAATGAACCTAAAATATTGTCTACCTCGTCTGTAGGAATTTCAAGAACCAGGTCAATTTGACGTTCCCTGAATGCAATGAGTTCACTGCGTTTGTTTTTGGTGTAACTCAAGTCAATTTCCGCGAGGAATGGTAGTTGATTCCCGAATTGGTCTTTTGCCCAGTAATTCGGATTCCGTTTCAATTTGATTCCCTTGTCAGAAAATTCTTCCAACATGAAAGGGCCTGTTCCTACCGGATGTTTCTTGACATCATCCTTATAAAGATCATACGCTTCTTTTGGGAAGACTCCGAAACCTGAATAGGTAAGTAATTTATCAAATCCCGCAAACGCTTCATTCAGGTCGATTTGAACCTTGTATCTGCCAAGAACTTTTATCCCGGAAACACCTCCGGCTTTGAATTGCTGTTTTGTCGCCTTGTTAAATGCCGCCGCGCCCACTACACGGTCGTTCAGCATGAAACCGATCTCATTTATCTTCAATCCGCTGCACGACATGTCCAAGGTGAATTTCACATCGTCTGCAGTTAATTCGCGTCCTTCTCCATCCAAACATTCGTCCGGATGAAAATAAACACCTTTCCGGATGTTGAGTGTATAGGATTTTCCGTCAGATGAGACCGAGAAACTTTCGGCAATGGATGGAATTACATTCGATCCCGAAGCATCCAATCGCAAAATGGGATCAAATATCTGGGATGTAATTCGCTGAGTATAAAGAGTTGTAGCCTGAAGCGGGATGAGGGTTTCGATTTTTTCCGAAGACATGAACCGGAATGTCCCTCCATATTTGGCACCACCAATCGCTTTCAGGTCTTCAACATTAACAGAATCATCCGAGCATCCGACGAAGCCGACAGCTAGTATGGAAATAAGAACGAACTGTTTAAACATAGTAAGTGCGTTGCAGTGTTGTACAAAAATAACATTTAAAACAAACCTTGGTAGTTTAGGAGAAATATACTGATTATACTTATCTTAAGTACCTGTACCTCTTAAAAAGGCAAAAGCCCCATAAGTGGAGCTTCAGCATGTTGGTTTAATAAGAGTAGTTTATGTTGGTGTAACATAAGTTGATTCAAATATAGCATTTTTTGATTAAACGGTATAGTCTGATCAAAAAAAATTTAGTATCCAACTTTGTTGCGAACGCGTTTTAATGTTTCCTGAGCAATGATTCTTGCCTTGGAAGCCCCAATTTCTAAGGCTTTATCAATCTGAGACTTATCTTCCATTAACTCATTATATTTTTGTCTTTCTGTTGAAAATTTATTCAAAATGAGCTCTAAAAGTGCATTTTTTGCATGTCCGTATCCGTAATTGCCACCCAAATAGTTCGCTTTCATCGTTTCAATCTCTGAAGGAGAAGCCAATAATTCATATAAGCGAAAAATATGACACGTATTCGGATCTTTCGGTTCTTCCAATCCTTTACTGTCCGTTACAATCGACATTACTTGTTTCTTTAGTTGCTTTTCCGGAAGGAAGATATTGAGGAAGTTATTGCGGGATTTACTCATTTTTTCTCCATCCGTTCCCGGAATGATCTTCGTCGTATCATCTACTCTGGCATCCGGTAAAACGAATGTTTCTCCCATCTGGTGATTAAATCTGGAGGCAACATCTCGTGAAATTTCCAGGTGTTGCAACTGATCTTTCCCTACAGGAACAATCTCCGCGTCATAGAGCAAGATATCTGCTGCCATTAGAATCGGATAAGTGAACAATCCGGCATTGACGTCTGCCAGATAATCTGCTTTATCTTTAAAACTATGGGCCAATGTCAATCGTTGGAAAGGAAAATAGCACAATAGATGCCACATGAGTTCCGTCACTTCCGGAATATCGCTTTGTCTGTAGAAAGTTGTTTTTTCGGGATCCAATCCACAAGCCAACCAAACAGCAGCAGTGGAATAGGTGTTTTCACGCATGATTTCAGGATCCTTGATTTGTGTCAGGGAATGCAGATTTGCGATGAATAGAAAGGAATCGTTTTTTGGATCCTTTGCTAATTCGATTGCAGGTAGAATCGCCCCCAATAAATTCCCCAAATGAGGAGTTCCCGTGCTTTGTATACCTGTAAGAATTCGTGCCATTGGAATTGTTTTTTGCGAATTTACTGGTTTCTTCCAGCTAAATTGAATGAAAAGCTTAGAATTTCAATGAAAGGAACATTTTTTGTATTTGAATATTCACGGGAAGCGTTATTTTTGAGAGGTGAAGCAGTTCTTGGGAATACTCAGTTTATTATATAAATTTTACGTTGGACTGATTTTCGTTGCAACATTGTTATTCTTTTACCCATTCCTCTATATTACCCTTTCAAGATCTCGTTGGAAAAAATGGAGTTTTCCCATCAATGTAGTTTGGAGTTCCACAGTTCGTATATTCTGCGGTATTTGGATTCATAGGTTAAACAGGGTTAAATTGCCGAAAGGACCGTATCTGATCGTTTCGAATCACACTTCCTACTTCGACATTTTCGTGATGTATTCCATTTTGCCGACCCATCGTTTCCTGTTCATGGGAAAAAGTGAAATTCTCAGTTATCCGCTGATGAAGACCTTCTTTAAAAAATTGAACATTCCCGTTTATCGCAATGACCGGATGAAAGCTGCAAAATCGTTTATCCAGGCAAAGGCGGCAATTAAAGATGGTTGGTCAATCGTGATTTTTCCCGAAGGAGGTATCCCGGATACGAATCTGCCGGAAATGGTTCCGTTCAAGGACGGTGCATTCAAGCTTTCAAAACACGCAAACATTCCAATCGTACCGATCACATTCGTTGACCATTACCACATGTTCTCGGATCCGGACCAGGTATTGGGTTACGCACATCCCGGAGTCTCACGCATCTACATGCACGATGCAATTTCAGCGGAGCAACAAAAAGAGATGACGGAAACCGAGTTGTCGGACTATGTTTTTAAAATTTTAGCCGAGCCTTTGAGAGAAAGGGGCTTGATGAAGAAGGATTGAATCAAATTTTGTAATTTTGCACCATGGAAAAGATTTCAGAAGAAACAATTGATCACATTGCGCATTTATCCCGCCTTCGTTTTGAGGGAGACGATAAAGTTGCTATTCGCCAGGATTTGGATAAGATCATTGGCTTTATGGGAAAATTGTCTGAAATTCCAACGGATGATGTGGAACCACTGATCTTCATGAGCGACGAGGTGAATGTCTTGCGCGATGATGTGCCTGAAGTAACTGTTACGCAGGCTGAAGCATTGAAAAATGCTCCGAAGAAGGATTCAGATTATTTCCGTATTCCAAAGGTGTTGGATAAATAATTCCTTATTTATTTCCGTTTTTATCAGAAGAATTCCTGCTTACAGGTTTGTGACATTTCATACAAACATTCGAAGCTGGAACGCCCTCTTTTTTCCCGTCAACAGCAGTATTGTGACAGTATTTGCAATCAATTCCTTTTTGGACGTGAATGTCGTGTGGGAATTCTACTGGCTGTTCGGGCGCATAGCTTTCATCGACGGGTGGAATTTCCGAACCAGTGCAGCGATTTGTTGCCAATCCCATCGTCATCAAAAGGAATATGAGCAAAAACCCGGATTGTTGAAAGTGCCTCATTTTAGTTTAAACCGGTTAACTCCTTCTCGTTTTTCGTCGTTCACCTGAATCTACAATTACTGCATTTTCCGGAGGAGAAGGTTTTTTTCGCGGATGTTTTGGAGCAAGCGGATTGTTTTGAGAAGTTCTTGCAATTCCTATTTCGTTTAAAGTGGCATCCTTGGGTTGATTTTTGACAAAAGGAAAAGGAATTTTGCATTCAGGGTAGTAACCTTCGTCACCAACTCTAAAAATTCCCGATATCATTGGAAATGGACCATCATAAATCAATTCCACATTATCCGGTTTGAATTGAGGAGGGGCTATTATAGAATCAACAGCAACTTCCAAAGTTGAATCAATTTGAATTATCGGTAATGAATCTGTGGAATCAACCTGTTCTGTTTTAAACGCAATTGAATCTATTTCAGTCTGTGCGTATACGAAATCAACACCCAGGAAATCTTGTCCGAAACAAACCAAAAAGACCACCAAAAACTTTTGCCAGAACGGAATACCGGAAATCAATAAGTTCGGATCAATTTCTATTCGGATGCGTTTCACTTGATGAACGTGAAATCGACCGCATAATTGTTCTCCCCGTTTGTCTTTCAGAAATTCTTTGATCTGATTATCAGACTTGGAAGTAAAATCAATTACACTCTTCTGACAGGACTGGCAAAAACGCCCAGTAGCATCCGCTTGCATAGAATCCCAATTTTCGGAACAAGGGTTAGAAATCACAATTTTAGACGGGTTCGGTGGCATATGTTTAATACGAAGTTTTCATTTAGACGTAAAAGAATTAAAAAAATTGCCTTTACAGCTATTTGTTGAAAGGAATTGCCCAACCAACTGTAATTCCGAGATAAAGTTGGATTTTTGGTTCTCTTTCTCCACCTCTGAAGAAAAAGGGAAGTTTTGGATTGGTCTGGTAGTTCACATATGGCATTTTGGAGGTAAACAAATCAACTCCCAAAAATAAATGTGATGTAATTTGCTGACGGAAATTGTAATTGAAGTAGTATCCGGTTTTGTCAAAAGAATAGATTTTTGGTGCCCGTTCGGATGGGTTCTTGTCAGGCATTTTTACATAGGCCTGAAGGTTGTAATTCAGTCCGTAGTAAATACCAGCTGAAAATGTATGCTGTCTTTTAAGTTTTAAGTTATTAGGGTCTTTGATATTGTTTTCACGAAGAATAAAAGAAAATCCCAGGGAAGCAGAAAGTCGGTTGATGCTGTTAATGATTTTGTAATTGCCTTGCTCATCTGTATCATAGGTGTAATAATCGGGACGCTTATTGGCGAATTTGTAATAGTTTAAACCAAGATCCATACGCAGCAACTTATGTACCCAGTTTTTCGGATGAATTTCTTCCGTTGGATCGAGCCGGGGCTTTTCAGAGTTTAAAAGTGTAATGCCAAGTTTCATATCAGATAATGAATTTCTCCGGTAGTGATATTCCGAAAGCTTTACGACAGCGTTTTCCAGACCACCGAGGATTTCCTGGTTGTGACTGACACTAACAGAAAGATATTCGTTGAATGAATAACAGAGCTTTCCCTGGACATTTAAATACAATCCTGCGTGTAGACTTGCATTCACAGGTGAAATTTCGGTGACAAGTCTATCAGTAGTGTTGGACTGCCCGAAAGACAAGAAGGAAATAAAATAAACGGATATAAGAATCGCTGTTCTCATTATTAGGTTTATTAGTTGGTTTTATGGTATTCGATTTCTAAGGAATAAAAAATAATTGGTCTTGGAGAGAGGTAATTAATATCGACCTTATTTGGTTGAGGGTTTTAGTTTGACAAATGAATAATGAATTTAAAAAGCCCCAACCTGTGGAACAGATTGGGGATGTGTTTAATTTTTCTATTTTCTGATTTTAAGAACGAATTGCCTTGATTCCCGGTAATTCAATCCCTTCCAAATATTCTAACATCGCACCACCACCTGTAGAAACGTAGCTTACTTTATCCGCTAATCCGAATTGATTGATCGCAGCAACCGAGTCACCACCACCAATTAATGAAAAGGCACCTTTTTCTGTAGCGCGAACGATTGCTTTCGCCACTTCTGCAGTTCCCTTTTGGAAATTGCTCATTTCGAAAACGCCCATTGGGCCGTTCCACAAGATCAATTTGGAGTTCTCAATAATTTCAGCACAAGCCTTAATGGAATCCGGACCAACGTCCAATCCCATCCAACCTGCCGGAATTTCCCCGATAGAAACCAATTGCGTACTCGCATTATTATCAAATTTATCCGCAATGATCGTATCTGTCGGAACATATAGATTTACTCCTTTTGCTTTTGCCTTTTCCAGAATTTCGTTTGCGGTAGCCAGGAAATCATCTTCAACCAATGAACTTCCTACGGAGCCACCTTGCGCTTTTACAAACGTATAGGCCATTCCACCACCGACAATCAGGTTGTCCACTTTTTCCAACAACCGTTCAATGATCGTGATTTTCGAGGAAACTTTTGCACCACCTACAATTGCAGTCAATGGTTTGTCGTCGCTATTCAAAACGCGGTCAACGCTTTTGATTTCAGCCTCCAAAAGGAAACCGAACATCTTATCATTCGGAAAGTAATTGGCAACAACAGTAGTGGAAGCATGAGCACGGTGAGCAGTTCCGAAAGCATCATTCACATAGCAATCTCCGTGCTTAGCCAAATCTGCAGCAAAAGCTTCTGTTCCTGCAGTTTCCTGCTTATAAAAACGTACGTTTTCCAGCAACAGAACTTCTCCGGGTTTCAAAGCTTTACTCATTTCAAAAGCGCTTGATCCGATACAATCGGAAGAAAATTTGATGGTTTTCCCCAGTAATTCTTCAATCCGGTTTTTGATGTGTCGCAGAGAGAATTTATCTTCAGGACCTTCTTTCGGTCTTCCCAGGTGCGACATGAGAACAACACTTCCGCCATGTTCCAAAATATGCTTGATTGTTGGCAAAGCTGCACGAATCCGCGTATCATCTGTTACTTCCAGCGTTTCCTTGTTCAAAGGAACATTAAAATCCACACGTACCAGTGCGCGCTTGTTTTGAAAATCGTAAGTTGCTATTGTTGCCATTAACGGAATCTTAATTTTGCGACAAAGTTAGGTTAAAGATTGAAAAGAGCAAATCCGAAATCAGGCAAAAAGAAACCAAAGTCCCATCAACCCAAGTGGCAATTCCCACATGAATTCCAAGCGCAACTGGTAACCGACTTTGAAAGAGATCAGGTGACCGACAGCTCCGCAAAAGACCGTAAAGGGAAGCAACCAATGAAACCCTAATAAACTCAATTGAAGAGCAAGTGCTATAATCAATAGGATAAAGCCGACGTATTTTGCATTTCGGG
Source organism: uncultured Fluviicola sp. (assembly GCF_946478805.1). The sequence continues at coordinate 204,876 of NZ_CAMLDC010000005.1, forward strand.
GGCCAATTAACTGAGGAACGGTAAACAATAATTTGCGGTCATGTTCGACGTCCCTGCTGTCAAATGGAATGATTTGGGCGAAGACAGCAATGAAAAGCAGGGTGGGAATCTCCCAGGAAATCAAATCCAACCGTTTCGCTGAGGCAAATGGAACCAAAACGATCAAAACCCAGCTGATCGATATCAGGATGTTTTTCGCAAAGGGGATATTCCGGATTCCGTTTCCTATGAACGGGATTGGAAGCGCATACAAGGCAACAATCAACCCGTCTAATCCGAGAAGAAGAATCGTCTCTTTCATTATGGGAATATAACATGTGCAAATCACGCAGGAAATAAAATTCCCAATGAACCATGCTATTTGAAAAGAGTAGGTATTTTGCATCCAAAGTAAGCGGCGATTTGATCGAACACTGTGTTTTAATTGGCGTAAACGGAACAGGCGATGAAGTTGGTAAGCACTTACAGTTCCGGTGAAACTCCAGGCAGCAAATAATTCGAGATGAGGAAGTTTGAAGTAACTCCCGATTCCATAGACCAAGCTTGCTACGCACAAAGCAACCCAGCTATTTGTATAAATCAATATGCTGAGAGTTGGTCTCATTTAGTCTGAAATTTTCTGTAAGACAGTTTCAACTGAAATTTCGGAAATGCAATTGCATTCTTTTTTTGCTTTGCATTTGGGACAATTTTCATCGAAAACAAGTGCGAAGGATTGCTTGCCAAGCGGCCTCCATCTTCCCGGATGGATCGGAATTCTGGAAGAGAATAATCCAACTGCTTTGATGTCCAGGAAACCTGCAATATGTAGAGGTCCTGTACTGCAAGCCACAAGCCCGGATGCATTTTTGATCAGCCAGATCAATTGGTCGATATTCAACTTTCCTGTTGAGTCGTGACACATTTCATCTTTTGGGATTTCTTTCCGGAACAATTTGCCTTCACCTTCTGTTCCTGTAAAGACAACATCGTATCCCTTTACGATTAACTCTTGAGCCAGTTTCGTATATTTTTTCATTGGCCATTCCCTTGCGCTTCCTTGGGACTTGGGATGGAGAATAATGTATTTCTTGTCCAAAAGTCCTTGGAATTCTTCCGGAAGTTGTTGTTTTTCACTTATAAATAAGGAAGTATACACACCAACCTGTTCGAAGGTAGGAAGCTGGGTGAGTCCAAAAGGACGTAACAATTCGAAGTTCAATTGCGATTCATGCAAGGGAGAGTTCTTTCGCGTAAAATTGGGCCTTACATTGCAGGTATTCAGGTGAAAAAGTCGGTGTGACGTCCCGATTCGTAATGGAACCTTTGCTTTTTTGAAAACCTTTGCCAATTCCTTTTTAGGAAATACGTGCACCACTGCATCAATGTTTAAACTTTCAATAGCATCCGCCTGTTCACTTTTCGGTAAGGTGAACAGATCATCGACCTTCACAATATCGTCAATCGCGGTGTAGTATTTTACAATGGGTGCTGTATAGTTTTTGCAGAAAAAGGTAATGCGGCAGGTTGGAAATTGTTCTTTCAGCCATGCAGTAACCGGAAGCGTCAAAAGCACGTCGCCAATACTGTCCACGCGACTAATTGCAATATGTTTCCCGTTCCAATCTTTACTTTCCTTCACGATTCAGTCTTCTTAGTTCTTTGTATTTCAGGATGTTGGATTGGGCGCTTATCTGTGCAATCTTGAATCCTTTCCAACCATCCAGAAACCCTAATTTAATAAAATACATGGCAACGAAACGACCCAAAGCACTAATTGCCGGTTTCAATGGTCCGACTTTTTTTCCTTTTGCATGAAATTTCTTCGCTGTTAGAAGCGAATACTTATCGGCCCTGGCCCGGTGATCTTCATAAGAGTAGTAGGAATAATGTTCCAGAACCCCTTTGAATAACTTGAAGGCTGAAGGTGGATGAACCAGTTCTTCGTGAACAAATTCGCCCGACCAATGGGAACCTTCCTTTGGAAACAGGCGAGGTTTGATATCCGGATACCAGCCACTGTGACGAATCCATTTTCCCATATAGTTCGTCAGGCGATTCACGCTATAGGTTCCGGAAAACCCGTTTATTTTCTCCGATTTGATCTCATCAGCCAATTCTTCACTCAAAACTTCATCTGCGTCAAGAGAAAGAATGTAATCTGAAGAAACAAGGCTGTTCAAATAGTTTTTGCTGGCTGCATAACCTTCCCAGGCCCTTTGCTCGAAACGGACACCGTACTTTGCACAGATCTCAGCTGTTCCGTCTGTCGAGAATGCATCTAGTACAATGATCTCATCCGCCAGGTCACGAATAGATTTCAGGCAGCGTTCGATGTTTCGCTCTTCGTTTAAGGTGATGATGACAACAGCAAGCGAATCCATAAGAGCCTTATTTTACGCGTAAACGTTGACCTACCCGAATGCGACTTGGTGATATGCCCGGATTTAAGCGGGATAATTGGTTCATCGTCAAACCGTGTTTTGAAGCAATCCTTGAAAAGGTATCCCCGCTCCGGATGGAGTAGTATTTTTTAGCAACCACAGGAGCTGAAACCGGTGGAACAACCTTAACCGGGTTCGAATTTTGAATGCTGTCTTCGACTGCTTCCAGATAAGCTTCGTTCTCAACCGTTGTACTCACCTTGGTTTGGATCTTCAGCAATTGGTTGACCATAATCCGGGCTGTGGTCAAATCATTCCAATCCATTAATTCCTGGATGGAAACATTGTATTGGGCAGCGATGCTTCCCAGGCTTTCCCCTGTCTTTACTTTATGGTAGGTATAATTGATCGTTGTGATGACTTTGGTCTTCGGAACGTCTATTTTACTGTTTACCGGATTTGAAACAACCAGCTGATCATTTTGAGTGTCAATAGCCACATCCGTTGGAAGTGGAGTGTAACCACCGGAACCGTAAATACGTTGTTCGAGGACATAAAGTGAATCTTCCAGGCTTACCAACAAACCGATTTTTTGAAGCGGACCGGTTACACATTGCTTTGGAAACGTTGGAGGAATATAGGAAGTCTTATAAACAGGATTCAAACTTTGGATATCCTCAACCGTCCAGGAAACCAGTTTCTCAATGGTTTGCATATGAATTCCCCTGTTCAGGCAAAGTGTATCCAATTGATAAAAATGGATTTTCGGTTCTGCCGGAAGCAGGTTGTGTTCTGCATGATAAGTAAGTAGATATGTAGCTGCAATGAAATTCGGGACATATCCTTGAGTTTCACGCGGTAAATAGGGTCTTACTTCCCAATAAGTTCTTTTTCCTCCGGAACGGCGAATTGCCTTGTTGACATTTCCCGGTCCTGCATTATAAGCTGCCAGGGCCAAATTCCAATCTCCGTAGATATCATACAGTTTTTTGAGGTAGCGACAGGCAGCATCCGTTGCTTTCACCGGATCCATGCGTTCGTCCATGTACGAATTTTCTTTCAGGCCATATTGCTTTCCTGTTGCGTACATGAATTGCCATAAACCTAATGCTCCTGCACGGGATTTAACCTGTGGTCTCAAACCACTTTCAATTACCGAGAGGTACTTCAATTCCAATGGAAGCCCGTATTCTGCCAATTTTTCTTCGTACAGGTCAAAGTACAAACGACCACGACCCAGAACAACCCGCGCAAAATTTCTTCTGTTTTGGGCAAAAAATTTGATTGTAGAAAGGGAAACATTGTTGCAGTCAAAACCAAAGGTCGATACTTCATTCAGTTTAGCGAGCCGTTTGCAATAATCTTCGTCCGTAAACGATGGAATTGATCCGGCTTCATAATCCAATGCATCTACAATTGAGTCGTAGTTCATGCCTTTTGAAAAATCATCGTAGTAAAGATTTAGACTTTGATCTACTATTCGGATAAATACTTCTCCAGTAATGGTGTCTTTGACTGGTGGTTTGGTTCTGCGTTGTGCGAATGAATTCTGAGTATTCAACAACGTGATAAAAAGCAAAAGAAGTACTGTTCCGAATCGTTTCATAGGCAAATGGTATTTAATTGTTCATGATCTGATCGGCCAATGAGAAGATAGCTTCTTCATTAAAATCATCAGCCATAATTTGTAAACTCATAGGCAATCCGTTGCTGTGTGTTCCATTTGGAATTGCAATCGCAGGATTTCCGGTCAAGTTTGCATGCACTGTAAAAATATCTTGTAAATACATCTGGATCGGGTCGTTGATCGATCCGAACTCAAATGCCGTGGATGGTGTTGTCGGTAGGATCATCAGGTCATATTGACTGAAAATCTCTTTGGTCTTGTTTTTCAAGACTCTTCGAACCTTCATTCCCTTTGTATAATAGGCATCGTAGTATCCGTGAGACAATACGAAAGTACCAGCCATGATACGTCTTTTCACTTCCACTCCGAACCCTTCTGAACGAGAAAGTGTATACGTTTGTTCCACTCCTTTTGCTTTTGGGGACTGGTAACCGTAATGAACCCCGTCAAAACGGGAAAGATTGGAAGAAGCTTCAGCAGTTGTCAACACATAATATGTCGGAACCAAATATTCTAAATAAGGGAAGCTGACCCCTTCAACCGTATGACCGAGCGCACGCAAATCCGAGATGGTTTTCTCCATCATTTCACGTACTTCGCTATCCATACTTTCGTTTTCAAGTGCTTCTTTCAGATAAGCAATTTTCTTTTTCCCGATAGCTGGAATTTCCGCAGAAAAACCCAGTGGTTTTGAAGAACTTGTTGCATCCATCGGATCTTTTCCGGACATAACTTCCATAACAAGAGTCATATCTTCCAAGCTGTTTGTGAATGGACCGATCTGATCGAATGATGAAGCATAGGCGATCAGACCGTACCGGCTTACTCTTCCATAAGTTGGTTTGAAGCCGAGTGTTCCGGTAAATGAAGCGGGTTGCCTGATCGAACCCCCTGTATCGGATCCCAAAGCTACGGTGCACATTCCTGCAGAAACAGAAACCGCCGAACCGCCGGATGAGCCTCCCGGAACATGGGTGGGTTTTAAATTGTTTTTCACCGGACCGAATGCTGAATTTTCATTCGAACTTCCCATCGCGAATTCATCACAATTCAAACGACCGATGATAATGGCATCTTCTGCCAAAAGCCTTTCAACAACGGTTGCGGAGTAAAGTGATTCAAAACCTTCAAGGATTTTAGAACCGGCACTTACAACATGACCTTTGTAACAAATGTTATCCTTTAACCCGATAACCATTCCAGCCAGTCTGCCTGATTTCCCTGAAGTCAATTTCTGATCTACTAATCGAGCCTGATCCAAGGCGCTTTCCGTGAATACTTCCAGAAATGCATTGAGATCTTTATTCTTTTCAATTTGCTCTAAGTAAGAAAGCACGATACTCTCCACAGTTTTCCCTGCGGAGAGTGCAACTTTAACTTCCGAAAATGTTTTATACATGTAGAATGGATTGGCTTAATCTATTTTTTCTCTTCTGTTGTTGATGGAGTTGAAGAACCCTCTTCGCCTTTGCTAGCGTCTTTGAATTCTTTAATTCCTTTTCCAAGACCTTTCATTAACTCAGGAATTTTTTTTCCTCCGAATAACAAAAGAACTACAGCAAGGATTAAAATGATTTCTGTTGCACCTAATTTCATAACATACTAATTTGTTGCAAAATTAAGGAATTATAAGATACGTTTAGTGTTAATTTTTCTAGAAAACGAATTCTATTCACTCCATATTGTTTCCATCTTACTGATTTTTGCTATTTGAAAAAGTGGAAAACAAATCCTTCGTGGATAAACTCTCCTAAGAACCAATTTGAATATTTTGGATCCAATTTATTTTATGTAGTAGGTAAAATTTTGCCTTATTGAACTAATAATTAACACGATATATTTTGATATTAACAATAAATGAATTAAATTTTCACAACTAACGTTGAATATTAAATTTGCGGCACTATTTTTGCAAAAAAAATTTTCAAAAAACCATTGTTCTGATGAGAAGATTGATAAAGTGTGTAGACCCAATTAGAATGGGAAGTTTATTGTCGTTGTTTATTTTAGCTAGTCCGGTTGGAGATGCGCAAACTGCGATGAATGAAAAAAAACCTGAGTATAACAAATGGTCCTTGGAATTAGCAGGAGGGTTCAGTAATGCTGTCGGGCCTTATACTCCCGGATATTACACCAATTTGCTGAATTTATCGAATGTACAGTTGGGTGGTCGCTATATGGCGAACAGGTATTTTGGAGTAAAGCTGGATGCGGAATATGATCGTTTTAAGAATAGTTCTTCCTGGAAAGGAAACAACAGTTTGCCATTCAGGACGAATTATTTTAGATTTTCTCTCCAAGGAGTTGCAAATCTGCATCATGTTCTACACTTTGATGAATGGACGAAACACATTGGTCTTCAGGTTCATGGTGGTGCGGGTTATTCAACAATGGGTAATGATAGTATTTCTCCGTTTGCAAAAGGGAGAAACATGGGTAATTTGATAATCGGTATATCTCCGATTTTTAAGATCAATGATCGCTTTACTATTAAATTGGATGCTAGCGGTATTAAGCATATGCACCGCAAGTATACGATGGATATGAACGAATCCAGAAAAACGCGTGGGGCAGATGGCTTCATTGGAACCTTGACATTAGGTCTGCAAATCAACTTAGGAAAAGCAAAAGAGCATGCAGATTGGTATTTTAACAAGCCCAATCCGGTTGAAAATCAAGAGATTCGAGACATGAAAAACCGATTGGAAAAATTGGAGGAGATGCATGGTGATGGTGATCTTGATGGTGTTCCAAATTATTTGGATAAAGAATTGGCAACTCTTGCCGGAAGCAAAGTAGATGCTTTTGGTGTAACCATTCCGGAGAGATTGGACAGTGATAAGGATGGGGTTTTTGATGATATGGATAAATGTCCGAGAGAATTCGGAGTGTTAGCTTATAATGGTTGTCCTATACCGGATACGGATGGAGATGGAATTCTGGATGATCGTGATGAATGTCCTAAGATTAAAGGTGTTGCTGAGAATAATGGTTGTCCTAAAATTGAGAAAGAAGAACAGGAGATTATTAATACAGCGTTCAACAATCTTGAGTTCATGACCGGAAAAGCAATCATTCTTAAGTCCTCATACAAATCATTAAATGATCTTGCAGCCTTGTTGCAAAAGAAACAAGAATGGGGATTATTAATCTCCGGTCATACGGATAATGTGGGTGATGATGCCAAAAATATGGTTTTGTCCAAAGAAAGAGCTGAAGCAGTAAAAGATTACCTTACAATTAAGGGGATTGCGGCAAACCGCCTCGAAGTTCTATATTATGGAGAAACGAAACCGATTGCGTTAAACGACATGGAAGAGGGGCGCCAAAAAAATCGCCGTGTGGAAATGAAAATCACCTTTTGATTCGAAAGAATCAAGAGGTAAAAATAAAAACACAACAACTTAATTTACTATGCTTTTGTTATAAGTGTAAAAACTATGTGATGGAGAGTTAGAAATAATTCGTGGAAGGTGAAGAATAGGCTGGTTTTTAAATTTTAAACAGTAGGTATGTTTTATTATTATTGTATATTGTTGTTCGTTACCTGTATTGTGGCTACAGCTTATCTTATTCCAAAGATTATTTCCGTTGTGCAATTCAAGCACTTAATGGATAAGCCGAATGAAAGGAGTTCACATGGTGTTGCAACACCGGGTTTGGGTGGAATTGCCTTTTTTATTGTATTTGTAATTTCACTGTCTTTCAATAATTATTACGATGGATTTCATGTCTCCATGTCCATTCTTCCAGGAATAACTGTTCTTTTTTTCCTGGGATTGAAAGATGATTTGGTGGTACTGTCACCGAAGACCAAATTGTTGGGTCAGGTTGTTGCATGTATGTTTGTTTTAGTCAACGAGAGTTTTACTTTCAATAACCTGCATGGTTTCTTGGGAATTTACGAAATTCCTCTCTGGGTGGGTGTTTTGGGTGGATTATTCTTAATGCTTGGAATCATTAATTCATTTAACCTGATTGATGGAATTGATGGCTTGGCGGCCTCCATTGCCATCATTATCTTGAGCTTTTTCGCAGTAATTTTCGGTGTGTTGGATTTTAGATTCAGTTTTCTTTCTTCTCTTTCAATGATTGGAATAATGATTGGATTTTTGTTTTTCAATTTATCTAAAAGGAAAAAAATCTTTATGGGGGATACCGGATCTCTGCAGGTTGGATTTATTATTGCTGTCATGACAATGCGTTTAATGACTGCTAGTGAAGGACAATTGAACCACTTACCCTTTGATTCTTCCTACAATCCGGTCGTTTTAATAGCCCTCCTCATCGTACCTCTTTATGACGCCTTTCGTGTTTTTACGCTTCGTATATTAAAAGGGAAGAGTCCATTTTCTGCTGATCGAGACCATTTTCATCACCTGTTAATTGATGCTTTCAAGATATCTCATTGGAAAGCAAGTTGTGTAATAGCAACATTTAATATTTTTTTCTTGGGAATTATTCTTTTAATATTGAGAGAGTTTTCAATAGTCGCGGTATGTTTTGTTATCTTGTTTTTTTTAGTGCTGCTGACCGTTTATTCTATAAAGTTGAAGAAAAGAATTATCGGTAAATTGGAAAAGGAAGAAAACGAGGCTCCGAAAATCGGGTTATTTAAACCGGTACCGCCAAGTTTTCATTTTGAGGAACAAGAACGAGTACACTAAATGAAAATGTTCATTTTTGATAAAAACTTAAGAGTATAACCTGAATGTGTAACTACAGTAGAATTATTTTATTTTTTTTAGGATTAGGATTTATTTTTTCAATGAATTCATGTGGAACGAGAAGGAAAATGGTCTATTTTCAGGAAGGGTCATCCGCAGATTCTGTCGCTCATCATTTTACTCCGGTATTTGAAAAAGATGATTTCCTTTCCATAATAATAACCGCCGAAGATCCGGAATCAGCAAAGGCTTTTAACCTACCCCAACAAACTTCAACAATAAATTATGGATATACTACAGGAAATGCTGTCCCATACGGTTACCTGGTGGATTCAAGAGGTGAAATCGATTTGCCTATCCTTGGAAAAATAATGGTTGCAGGAAAATCAAGAACAGAGTTGGTGGATACTATTCATACACTCTTGAATGGATACCTTAAAAATCCGACGGTCCAAATTCAGATTCAGAATTTTAAAATAACAGTGCTCGGGGATGTCAAAAATCCCGGAACCTTTAAAATTCCAAACGAACGAATTACATTGATTGAAGCAATCGGATTATCCGGTGATATGAGAATGTCTGGAGTTCGAAAAAATGTATTGGTTATAAGGGATTCATGCGGAATCAAACGTGAATTTCGGGTTGATATGACAAAAAAAGATCTCTTTTCATCACCGGCATACTATCTGAAACAAAATGACGTGGTTTATGTTGAACCGAATGTTGCTTCCAGGTCTGAAGGAACCCTGTGGAAAACAACAGGTGCCATTTTTATTTCACTGACTTCTTTAGTTATCACGACTATTGCACTTATTACCCGTTAAATGGAAAGAAGAAATCAAGAAATAGGTTACATGAAAGATACGGAGCATAAGTTAGATATTCGAGAATTGGTTGATAAGTATCTGAGGCATTATTGGTGGTTCATCATATCATTTGTTCTTTCATTATTCCTGGCATATCTATACGTTCACTATAAGGTTCCTGTTTATGAAAGTACGGCAACCGTTTTAATTGAACGGAATGATTTATCATCCGGTTCAGCTGAACTGAGCATGTTAAAAGATGTCGGACTTACGAATGACGGGAGCGTATTGGAAGATGAAATAGAATTGTTTAAATCGCGCACCTTGATGGAGGAGGTGGTTGCAGATTTGAGATTGAATTGGCGCTATGAAAATTTGGGAACGAAAACAGGATTTGTCAGGTCCGAATTGTTTGATGTCAACCCTATAAGTGTGATTCCGGTTTATACGGACAGTACTTTTTTGGAGGGGAGCCTGGTTTTTGAAGTAGAAATAAGTTCGAAAACCAAATTTCAGATTAAAAATGGTTTGGGTCTGAAGAATGGGTTTTACAAGTTTGGGGAAGTTTTGGCAACTCAATTTGGAGCAGTCAGTATAAAAAAGACAGCTCGTTTTGATGAACAATGGATAGGAAAGACCATTCGAGTTACATTAACTCCCTTTAATGAAGCAGTTAGCCGATTCCAAGAATCTTTCTCTGTCAGTTTGGCAAGTAAGGAGGCAAATCTGATCGTGCTTCGGATTCGTGGAAATGAAAGATTTAAGAATAATGCGGTTCTAAATCAGTTAATTGGCGAACATGAGGAAAATACCATTCTGAAAAAAAATGAAATTGTCCGCAATACGACTGATTTTATCAATGATAGAATGAAATACATTGCCTCCGAACTTTCAGAAGTGGAAATGGAAGGGGAAAAGTATAAATCCCGTTATCACCTGATTGATGTGACTTCCGATGCTGCTTCTTACCTGGAGAAAGAAAGCGAAATCGAAAAACAGGTGATAGATAAAACCATTGAAAAGAACATCGTGAACTTCATGGTTGACTTTTTGGATAAAGAGGATGGATTTGACCGCTTATTGCCTACAAATCTCGGTTTGGAGGATGTTTCGATCGTTGACATGACCAACCAGTACAATAAATTGGTTTTGGAGCGCAATCAATTGGTCTCAATTTCCGGGGTAAAGAATCCGGGGGTTGAACGTATGGAATCCCAATTATCGAATATTCGGTCTTCCCTTAAAGCCAGTTTGAGAAATTTGAATAAGTCCCTCGATTTGAAGGTGAATAAACTGAATAGTGAAGAAGGGCTTTATCAATCAAAAATAGAAGATATTCCCAAGTATGAAAGAGAGTACAGGGATATTCTCCGGCAACAGCAGATCAAGGAGACCCTTTATTTATTCTTGTTGCAAAAGCGTGAAGAGAATGAAATTTCTTTAGCTTCAACTGTGGCCAATATGCAAGTGGTTGATAAAGCATTTAGTGCGGAAGATCCTATTTCCCCCAAACCGAAAATTATTTTCTTAGTTGCGTGTTTCTTGGCGTTGTTGATCCCGGTCCTGATTATTTACTTGATGGATTTGCTGAACCGTAAGGTGAAAAACCGTACAGACGTTGAAAAGTTCGGATTGAATATATTAGCCGAGATTCCTGAATTTAAGGACAAGGACGAATCTATTGTACTGAACAAGCCGCATTCTGCAACTGCCGAATCTTTCAGAGCCTTGCGTGCAGGATTGTCTTTTATTCTGCCGTTGGAAGAATCTTCAGGCGGAAAAGTTATTTCCGTGACCTCAACTTTGGGCGGAGAAGGTAAAACGTTTACTTCGATCAATCTGGCATACATTTACGCTGCGATTGGTAAAAAAGTGTTGTTGTTAGGTCTGGATCTTAGAAAGCCCCGTTTGCTGGATTATCTGGACTTGGAAAGCAAAATGGGATTATCCAATTATTTGGCAAACTCTGAAATAGATTGGAAAAGTCTGATCACAACAGTTGAACGGAATGGTCACCAGATTTCTGTTATCGCTTCCGGGGATATTCCTCCTAATCCGAGTGAGCTCCTGATGTCAGCAAGGCTAGAAAAATTATTTGAGGCTTTACGCTCGGAGTATGATGTGATTATTTTGGATAATGCACCTGTAGGATTGGTTGCTGATGCTCTTATCACCAATAATTTATGTGATATGACCTTGTTTTTGGTTCGTGTAAATACTTTGGATAGACGAATGCTAAATTTGGTTTCTCAACTTAATGAAGATAATAAACTGAAGCGCTTATATGTTGTTTTGAACTCTGTGAAACAAATCAAGGGTGGGTATTATTACACATATTATGATGACGAAGTCAGGAAATATTCATTTTTAAAGTGGTTGAAGCGGAAGAAATAGGAGGGATTATTCTTTTGTGTAAACCAATTTTTTCCCGGTAAACAACGTTTTTTCCAATCGTTCCCACTGTTCAAAGGTGGGAGCGAGAATTGCAACCTCAGAACCATAGCGGGTGATCGTGCTCACTTGTAAAATAGATTGGAATACAGGTTGGTAATCCAATTCACTATGAACAATGGTCATTTTTTCCCCTGCGAATGTGACGATGCTGGGTTCAAAATAAGTTCCTTCGTGGAAATTGATCACATATTTGTTGGTGTTTATTTTAGTAAACGTATTTAAAGAACCTTCGCCTGCAATTATAAGTTTTGACTCGATTCCGTAGTAATAGTTTTCACCTTCCAAAACACAGGGAAGTGAATCGTTGGCTTTTATTCCGAAGATATAATTTCCCCGGACTTGTAGTTTGGAAGATTCGCGGACTTGTTCCCTGGTAATGCTCGCAATTGCAACCGTCACAATTGAAATCCCTTTTTCATCAATTACATAAGTCACTTGTGAATCGCTACTTTTGTATTTTCCAAAGTGAATTTTATCCGTAGTCTGTTGCGAACTGCTTCCATAAGGAAGAGGATCGGAAAACTGGACCGTTTTTTGGGAAAAACTTAAAAAATGTAGGAAAAGACTAAAAACAAGAAGAACTTTTTTCATAACTTATATTGGAAAACGGAAATTTATGCAAAAACACTGGTTTATCAAACAAATACCATCTTCTGAAAAAATTCAAGCCACTATCGATGACTTAAAAGTGAGTCCGATTATGGCATCCTTACTTACTCAAAGGAATCTTACAACTCTCCCGCAAATTCGTTCATTTTTCACTCCTGAATTAGGCGATTTGCACGATCCATTGTTGATGTTGAACATGGCTGAGGCTGTTGAACGATTGGATCGAGCAATTGAGTCAGGTGAACGAATCCTGATTTTCGGAGATTACGATGTGGATGGAACAACTTCAGTGGCTTTGGTTTATAGTGTTTTGCAAGATCTTGCTTCCATTGATTTTTACATTCCGGATCGCTACGAAGAAGGCTATGGTTTATCCTACAAGGGAATTGATACTGCTTTGGAAAACGGATGCGGTCTTCTGATCGCTCTGGACTGCGGAATAAAGGAGGTGGAGAAAGTGAAATATGCCAATGAAAAGGGATTGGACATCATTATTTGTGATCATCATACACCCGGATCCGAAATCCCGGATTGCATTGTTCTGGATCCCAAACAAGCGGGCTGTGAATATCCGTTCAAGGAATTATGTGGTTGCGGAGTCGGTTTTAAATTGCTTCAGGCTTGGTTTTCGAAGACCGGGAAGGATATGGATCAATTGTTCGGTTACCTGGATTTGGTGGCAATTGCTATCGGGGCGGATATTGTTCCGGTTACCGGTGAGAACCGTATTCTTTGTAAACACGGGATTCAACGACTGAATGAGAGCCCGCGTGCGGGTATTCTGGCTTTGGTTGAACAGGCCCAACGTTCATTCCCCCTCGATTTGTCGAATGTGGTTTTTACAATTGCTCCGAGAATTAATGCTGCTGGTCGATTGAAAAGTGGTTCAAGAGCAGTTGAATTATTGTTGGCCGGATCGAAAGAAGAAGCGAAAAGAATAGCGTTGGAAATAGATGAATACAATTCGGAAAGACGTATTCTGGATGCACAAACCACTTTGGAAGCACTCGAACTCATAGCACAGGATGATCTTTTTATCAATCGGAAATCAACTGTTGTTTTTCAATCGGATTGGCATAAAGGGGTTGTTGGAATTGTCGCTTCCAGGTTGATAGAGCATCACTATCGTCCGACGATTGTTCTGACGGAAAGTAAAGGAGAAGCGACCGGTTCTGCTCGTTCGGTTTCCGGGTTTAATGTATACGAGGCAATTACTTCCTGCGAACATTTGTTGACGCAATATGGCGGACATCAGCATGCTGCCGGCCTTACGTTACCTTTGGAGAACATTACCTTGTTCAGGGAGCATTTTGATGCATACGTTCAGGAGAACATCCAACCTTTGGATGAAGTGGAGGATTTGGTAATTGACTTGGAAATAGCCGCTTCGAATTTATTCCTTGCCGGTGAATCGACACTCCAGGTTCCACGGATTTACCGGATGTTGGAGCAGATGGAACCTTTTGGACCGGGAAATGACAAACCGGTTTTTTGCATCCGGAATGCGTATGCAAGCAAACAACGAATCTTAAAGGAAGCGCATTTGAAATTTGATCTGGTAGATCCGGTTTCCGGAATAGAGCTTTCGGCAATCGGGTTCAATATGGCTGATAAAATCGATCTGATCGCGTCAGGATGTGCTTTCGATTGTGCGTTTACCCTCGAAGCAAATACCTGGCAAAACCGCACGACTTTGCAGATCCAGGTCAGAGATATACGAGAAACATTATAAAACCATGTAGGCACGCGACGCATCGCGTGCCTACATGGTTTATATGAAAATATTACAATGGGATGTTCCCGTGTTTTTTCTTTGGTAATGTTTCCGATTTTTTCTCGAGTGATTTGAAAGCGGCAATCAGGATACTTCTGGTTTCCTCCGGTAGGATAACTGCATCAACAATACCTCTTTCGGCTGCGCGATAAGGATTGGCGAATAATTCAGCGTATTCCGCCTCTTTCTCTTTCCATTTTGCCTCCTTGTCTTCTGCCGCAGCGATTTCCGATTTAAAGATGATTTCTGCAGCACCCTTTGCTCCCATTACTGCGATCTCACCGGTTGGCCAAGCATAGTTCAAATCCGCACCAATATTTTTTGAATTCATTACATCGAATGCACCACCGTATGCCTTGCGTGTAATTACGGTGATTCTTGGAACAGTAGCTTCAGAGAACGCATACAATAATTTGGCTCCATGGGTAATGATTCCACGCCATTCCTGATCCGTTCCAGGAAGGAACCCGGGTACATCTTCCAAGACCAATAACGGGATATTGAATGAATCGCAAAAACGAACGAAACGCGCACCTTTCCTGGAAGAGTCAATATCCAGAACTCCAGCCATTGAAGCAGGTTGGTTTGCAACGATTCCAATGGATCTTCCGTCCAAACGTGCAAATCCAACTACAATGTTTGGTGCAAAGTCAGCCTGTACTTCACGGAATGTATCGTCATCAATCAAACAATCAATTATTTCGCGGATATCATAAGGTAAATTCGAATTTTCCGGTACAATTTGTTGAATGCGGTTCAATTTTTCTTTAGCAAATAAAGCTGTTTCAAATTGAGGTGCCAATTCCATCGCATTTTGTGGAATATAAGTCATTAACTCACGAACTTTTCGCAAGCACTCGACATCATTTGCAGCTGTAAAATGAGTCACACCTGATTTTTCAGCATGTGCTTTCGCTCCACCAAGATCTTCCGAGCTTACTTCTTCATGTGTTACCGTCTTCACAACACTTGGTCCCGTAACGAACATATAGGAAGTATCTTCCACCATAAAAACGAAGTCCGTCAAGGCAGGTGAATAAACAGCACCACCAGCACAAGGTCCCATGATCACTGAAATCTGTGGAATTGCTCCTGAAGCTCGTGTATTGCGATAGAAAATATCGGCATAACCTGCTAATGAAACAACCCCTTCCTGGATTCTTGCACCGCCGGAATCATTCAATCCGATAACCGGTGTACCATTTTTCATGGCTAAGTCCAATACTTTGCAAATTTTTTGAGCGTGAGTTTCAGAAAGAGAACCTCCGAGAACCGTGAAATCCTGTGAAAAAGCATACACCACTCGTCCATGAATTGTCCCAAATCCTGTAATGACTCCGTCACCCGGACTTTTTGTCTTATCCAGTCCAAATGAAGTGGCACGATGTTCCACAAACATTCCAATTTCCTGGAAAGAGCCTTCATCCATCAACAAAGTGATCCGTTCTCGTGCGCTTAGTTTTCCTTGAGCATGTTGTTTGTCAATTCTTGCTTGTCCACCGCCTAATTGAGCAGCTTCGCGTTTTTGAATTAATTCAGCATTCTTTTCTTTCATGAAAAAAGGTTTGTGGGTATCAAAGATACACTTTCAAGTTAAAACTTGGTTTTCAATCTGTAAAACGCTTTGTTTTGGAATTGATCTGTTTGAATTTATGAAGAGAAAATCAATCTCGTTCTCTTTTGTAAATCAATGAATTAAATGCCTTGTCGTAAAGATGCGTTGTCCGTTTTTAGGTAACTGGTTGGTATAAATAAAAAATGGTATCTTAGTTAAAACGACTTGTTATGAAGCGATCGATTTCTTTTTTCTTTTTGATTTTCGTGTTGGCGGTATCCTTGGGTTGCAAAAAAGACAGCAAACGGCGCATTGAAAAGTTTCATCGGCAGGATGTCGGATATTCCGCTTTCGGAATCCTTTCCGATAAGGATTATAAATCCCTGACGGTTGAAATTATCTACATGACTGGATTTAAACCAACGGATCTGGCAATCGAACATCTGAAAGAACTTATTTCAGCTCAGTGCAATAAACCGGATGGAGTTCGGTTTGTTTTCCGAGAGATTTCTCCCCAAGGAAATAGCAATTATTCTGTCGATGATGCCGTGTCAATAGAAAACGAATACAGGCAGGAATTTACTTACCGAAAGGATTTGGCGATTTGTTTCCTGTTTTTGGATGGCCCTTCAAGTGACGACCAAGGTTCCGCGATGGTTTTGGGACAAGCGTATTACAATACTTCCATGGTGATTTATGAAAAATCCTTACAGGACAATTCGGGTGGATTCGGTGAACCTGAATTGTATAAATTGGAAACAACTGTCATCAACCATGAATTCGGCCACATACTTGGCTTGGTGAATAATGGAACAGAAATGTATAATGCTCACCAGGATACGGCAAACGGTTCTCATTGTATTCATTCTGATTGCTTGATGTATTGGGAAGCCGAGACCGGAAGCTTGTTTTCAAACTTGATTGGCAATTCACCTATTCCAACCTTTGATCAGGATTGTTTAAAGGATCTGAAGGAGAAAGGAGGAAAATAATTTAACCAATTTTACATATTCTCCGGTTCCTGTTTCCTTTCAATTTTTGTAATTTTTCTTTCAACCCGTTCGATTTGATATGAAAAGAATAAACAAAATCCTGGCAATTGCTTTAATTCCCTCGCTCTTTATTCAATCTTGTATTGTGTCCGGACCAAAATACACCCATGTGGAAAAGGTGATGGAACTTCGTCCCGGAATGAGCATGGATACGGTGAACAGTAGGTTGGGAATCAAGCCATACGATATCGATGTATACGATTCAACGGGAAATCGCTCATTCATTTATAAATACCGTACAACAGATCGTAAAACAATACCCTTTTTCCTCAAAGAAACAAACGGGAAGGTGAAGATCGGAAAGTATATGGATCTGGTTGCTTATTATGATTCGACGAATATCGCCTACCGGTTCGAATCAAGAATAACGGATTCCAAGGTCGATCAAAAGAAATTCAATATAAATGTCTTAGTGACTATTGTCACAGTGGTGGTACCGGCTTTGCTGGTTTATCTTGGGATACAAAAAACAAAATAATTTTGGTGGTATTTTCAGTATCAAGGCTTATTTTTTCGTTATGAGGATTTATTAATGATGATTTTGGTTTGTTTTTTCCCATTTAAGATGCTGAAAAAGATGATCTTCGTCATATTAACCGAACATGATTTCCCGTTTCCCCTTTATTCCCCTGGCTTTCGGGTTGTTTATATCCATTCTAAATTAAATAACCTGACAGTTTTCTGACAATTCAGAGCATCTTGTTTCCCAATTTTGCAGCATACAAGCTAGAAAGTTACCACAGTGATTAAGCAACTGCACACAATCGCATTTACGCATCGAAATTTGGAAGTCTCCAAGATTGGAGTTTTGCATATAGAACAAGATTCTGTTCAATCGCGTTTTCAATCAGTTAAGGAACGTTTACACATTGATGAGATCATGTTCTTGTCGACCTGTAACCGCGTAGAATACTTTTTAGTGACCAATGAAATTGTTTCTCCGGAGTTTTTATTCGACTTCTTTTCGGCGCTTTATCCGGATTTTGAAGAAGAAAAAGTAAACTTTTTTGCTTCGAAGGCCTTGATTTATGGAAAAATGGAATCTGTAAATCATGCATTGAGAGTAGCGTCTTCGATTGATTCTTTAGTCATCGGTGAACGTGAGATTATCACTCAGGTTCGCCAAGCGTATGAGCAATCACGTGATTTGGGGCTTTCCGGAGACACACTGCGCATTTTGTTCAGACATACCATTGAAACAGCAAAACGTGTTTATACCGAAACAAAAATATCCCTGAAACCGGTTTCAGTTGTTTCTATTGCCTATCAGCGATTAGTTGGAATGGATGCCCCAAGAGATGCGCGCGTCCTGGCAATTGGAGCAGGTGTTACAAATACTGCGATGCTGCGTTTTTTGAAAAAACACGGAATGAGCAATTTTGTGATTTTCAACAGGACGCTTGAAAAAGCCCAAATTTTAGCGGAGGAATTAGGAGGAAAGGCATTTCCTTTAAGTGAATTGGCAAATTATACGGAAGGTTTTGATATCCTGGTTTCTTGTACCGGTTCTGAAGAGGTTATCGTCGATGAAAAATTGTACGCCAATCTACTGAACGGTGAATCGAATCCTAAGATCACGGTTGATCTGGCATTGCCAAGTGATATTTCTGCTGAAGTTCATGCCACCAATCCCACAAGAAATATTTCAATAGAAGTTCTTCAACGCATTTCGGACGGTCATTTGGAAGAACGCTCGCAAGAAGTTATTCACGTAGAGCAAATTTTAGATGATGCGAATAATGAATTCCGGAATATCGCTAAAATGCGGGCAATAGAAGTTGCAATGAGACCTGTTCCACAAATGGTTAAAGATATTCGTGCAACTGCGTTCAACGAGATTTTCAAGAATGAATTGGATCAATTAGATCCTTCTTCGATGGAGATCCTGGAAAAGGTAGTCGGTTACATGGAGAAAAAATACATGAGCATGCCAATGATTATGGCAAAGGAAATCATGTTTAAATCTTAATTTTACTTCATGAGAAAGATTCGTATCGGTTCGCGCGGAAGTGATTTGGCGCTTTGGCAAGCCAATCATGTAAAAACCCAACTGGAAACGCTTGGAGCGGAAGTCACCATCACCATTATCAAAACACAAGGAGATGAGATCCAGCATTTGAGTTTTGATAAACTGGAGGGTAAAGGATTCTTTACAAAAGAAATCGAACAGGCTTTGCTTCAGGATACCATTGATTTAGCCGTACATTCTCATAAAGATTTGGAAACAAATCCCCCGGAAGGATTGATCATAGCAGCAGTTTCCGAAAGGGAAAATCCTGCGGATGTATTACTGATTCATCCGAAAGCATTCGATGCAGAAGCATTTTGGAGTTTGAAGAAAGATGCAGTTGTCGGTACTTCTTCCGCAAGAAGAAAATCCCAAGTGGTGGCATACCGACCGGATGTTCAAATCAAGGACTTAAGAGGAAATGTTCCTACGCGACTTCAAAAGTTGGTTGATGGAGGATACGATGCAATTCTGCTGGCAAAGGCTGGTTTGGACCGTTTGCAACTCGATTTGAAAGGAATGCATGAAGTGGTTTTGGATCCGGAACAATTCATCCCGGCTCCGGCTCAAGGTGTATTGGCATTGCAAATACGGGAAAATGATAAAGAGCTGTATGATTTCATGCAGGCCATGAATCATGAGGATATCCAATCCCAGATTGCTTTGGAAAGAACAGTTCTGAATCGCCTGCAAGGTGGATGTCAGCTTCCATTAGGAGCTTATTGCCCGGAAGAAGGCCGTTTGTTGGTTTCGTTCGCTCACGATTGGGAACAAGGTGCTCAATGGTTCGAATTTGAAGGACCACATGATCTGGATATGGTGGATGTGGTACTGGAAGCTTTATTGGCTGAAGAGGATGAAGATCAAGAGTATCTTTCTTAGTTCGGATACGGATTCATCTCTTCCTATTCTGGATTTTTGTAATAAGAATGAAATTCTTCTGGTTCGAAAATCGTTTATTTCCTTTCAACAAATTCCTTTTGAACTCCCAAACAAATGGGACGTCGTTTTTTTTTCATCTCCAAGAGCATTTGATTTCTTTGTCTTGGAAAGTTTTGCCCTGGATTCAAATCAGGAAATGGCCTGTATCGGACTTGAAACTAAAAATCACATAGAATCATTTGGTTACCCCATTTCTTTTTTTGGGGAAAACGCGGGAAGGCCAGATGAAATAGCCGGACAGTTCAAGGATTGGCTCGGAAATCGCATCGCGCTTTTTCCACAGTCAACCAAATCCAATAAATCCATTGAAGCAATCATTCCCGGATCACAAAAGATTCCACTTTTGGTCTACGAAACAATTGACAATCCGGTTTTATTGAGAAATTCATTTTCCATCTTAGTGTTTACTAGCCCCTCCAACTATAAAAGTTTCGTTTCGCTTAATCGGATTCCAAAGGAATCTATTGTCGTGGCTTGGGGTGCCACAACTGCCCGATCTATTGCAAATGATAAGATTAACGTTGACCACATTCTGCATACTTCTACCTATTCAGAACTCCTGAAAATCCTTGAAAAATTAATATAGCTGGAAATTAGATTTTTTTAACTAAAAGATTTAAATTTAGTTATGTTTTAGAACTAGTTGCATGCAAAGTTGTTTAACTTTGTTGTAAGTTGTTAATTGAGTGCCAAAATTGACATTACACCCCGATAACGATCGGGATCAAAAAGTAATACTCACTAATTTCTATTCTATGGAATCAACATCTAGTAATGAAAACTATGAATTCCGTGTTTATCCAGATGAAAAATCTCCTAAACTATTCAAATCACCCCTATTGGAGGTTTTAACCAAAACAAAACTTTGGATCATTATTGTACTTTATAGCGCTGTTGCGGCAATTTGGCTTTGGGTCTATATGTATTATTTTCAAGGAACAGTAATCAAACTGATTTCATTGTTTTTCCTTGGATTTTTTGCGTGGACTTTTGGTGAATATGTCCTGCACCGTTTTGTGTATCACAAGTTGAAAGATGCTTCTTATGATACCGGAATACAGTATATGTTCCATGGGATTCACCATCAGTACCCCAGCGACGAGGATCGGATTATTCTTCCGCCGGTTCCAGGGTTGATAATTGCGTGTGCTCTTTTGGGTGTTTTTTATCTCCTGATGGGTGCTGAAGCATTTACTTTTGGTCCCGGGTTCTTAATTGGTTACCTAGTTTACATCAGTATTCATTGGATGGTTCACAGTAAACCTGCACCTACGCGTTTCAATTTTTGGTGGAAACATCACAATATTCACCATTATCAGCAACACGATAAGGCGTTTGGAGTATCTACACCAATTTGGGACATTGTTTTCCGGACAATGCCGGTTAAAGGAAGGAAGACGATTACTATCCTGAAGAAGTAATTAGTTCGTCCTTTAGATGACTCGGATTAATTCCCCCTTCGGAGGGGGATAAAGGGGGAGGATTGATAAATCCCTATCTATTTCTGGATGAGAATCAAGCTATGACGAATGGCGTCGAAATGATTATAAATGAGAATGGTGCGCGGTTTTACTGTTGCACCATTTTCGATTAAATGATGTGCTTTCCCATTGAGCAGCTGAACTGCCAGGTAACTGGCAAACGCGCTTACCGTACGGTATTCACCCACCGACTTTTTGAAATAGACAATCGGTTTGGGGCCAAATAATTGTTCCACTTGTTGGTACCAGTTATCCGTTGAGACATCTCCGTTTTTTCCCAGTAACAGGCAATCTATATCAGAAATGCTTAAGTTTTGGTCTGAAAGAAATCCGGACACAAAATCTTGAATTTCATCTTCAGTCAGATACGATGATTGCTTGAATCCACTGAATCTTGCCAGGCTATTTTCAGGATTATTGCTTAGAAAAAATTGGGTGGATCCTTCACCACAATAGGAACCGGTTGTTTTGGAATTAAGTAATTCTTCATTGGAGACCAATTCTTGTTTGAAGCGTTCTCCCAAACGGTCGATGTTGTAATTGTAATCGGAGATTTCTTCTACTGCTCCAAGTAAAATGCTTTTTTCTGTGGACTTATGCTCATCGAAATAAAGTTCGGCATCCATTAAGGCTGACTCAAAAGCCAACGAACCGTTTACATGGGTCATGTTATAACCCTTGTTTTCCGAAAGAAGAGCGACTTGTCCGGCCAATGCATTTGGTGTGCTCTGTACGAAATTTGTCGGTGTTAAAGTACCTTCGTTATATTCTACAATCTGGTTCAGGAATTTGATACAATCTTCCAATCCGCCATTTGCAGTTCCAAAGATGATTGCATCCGGTTTTGAATTTCGACCCAGAAGAGGCAACGAAACACCAATTCCCATTCGGACAGCTTTTCCCATCCGTCTCAATTGAGCGTTGGGAATAATATCCTGGTAAGAAGGTTCAATTGCTTTGTATATAAACTCATTCAATACTTGCCAATCGCCGTTTTCGAAAGACTGGTCATGGGTTTTTTGAGGAGAAATTGCATATAAATCAGTTATATACATGCTGAAAAGATTAAAGAGGTGCAGTTTCCTCCAAAACCGAATGAGTTGGAAAGGACATGTTTAATTTCAATATCAGGTGTGTAGTTCATGGTCGGTTTGAATGAAAAGTCTGAGATCGGTTCTTCAATGCGCAAACTGGGATACACTTCCTGGTTTTGAATGGATAAAATGCTGTATATAGCCTCCAGTGCGCCTGCTGCTGCAAGCGTATGTCCGACATAGGATTTGGTAGAGCTAAATGGAGGAACGTCTTTAAATAACTTGGAAAAAGCGAATGATTCCGTCAGGTCATTGTTCGGAGTTCCTGTTCCGTGTGCATTGATACATTGAATATCTTCCGGTTTCAGATTCGCACGTTTCAATGCCAGTTCCATTGCCATTCTTGGTCCTCTTGCATCATCTGAAGTGGCTGAGGGATGAAATGCATCGTTGCAAATCCCGAAACCTGAAAAAGTAGCCTGAATCTTTTTTGATTGAGAAACATCTGCTTTCCGTTCCAGGACAACATAAGCAGCAGCTTCCCCCAAGCTTAATCCTTCCCGATTGGTATCAAACGGTTTGCAAGGCACTTCACTTAAGATACGAAGCGAATTAAACCCGTTTACGGTAAACTTTGCAAGGCAATCACTTCCACCTGCAATCACGCGGTCCACTTTTCCGGTTTCCAGCAGGCGGACTCCCAGCGCAATTGCATTGGCAGATGAAGAACATGCGGTATTCACAACGTCTGTGATTCCTTTCATACCATAGAGTGAAACGATCTGAAGTGCATGATCCGAACCTTCGTAGCTTTTCACAAACTCGGAAGGCGAACCTTGCAAATTGGCATCATGATACAGATCATCGGTGTAGCACATTCCGCCAACCGTACTTGAACTGATGAAAGCTGTTCGCGTTGAAGATACATCTTCCGGGCTGAGTTGAGCATCCCGGATCGCTTCCCGAAATGCTTTGATGGCAATCAGGGTCGTACGTGTATAACCAAGGCCTTTCCCAAGTCCCAGTTCTTGCAATAACTCGTCATCACTTTGATTGATTTCACCAAATACCAATGAATCGGAATAGTGGGATTTGAAATGTCTGGCTTTTCGGATTCCCGAAATTTCATGTTTCAGGGAATAATGGTTTTCAGCAATTGTCAATCCAATTGAACTGATTGCACCCATTCCTGTTACAACAATTTCAGCCATAGATCTTATTTTGTTCTATTCGCAATAATATAATCCACGATTGTATTTACGTCTACCAAAATTTGTCTGCCCTCGGTTGGGTTCTTGATCTTGATTCCATACTCGCGGTCAAGCAACACGATCAATTCCACCGAATCAATGGAATCCAAACCCAGATCTCCTCCAAATAAAACCTCGTCGTTCTTGATCCCTTCAGGAGTTAAGTCCAACAAATTCAAATATTTAATCAAATGTTCTTTGAACTCAACAATTAATTCTTCTCTGTTTGTAGTCATATTTTAAATATAATTTTGAATTCTCAACTTTATGAATATCAAGAGTTGACAGAATCCGCTGAACAAAAATAAGAAAGTTATAGTACCAATTAATTCACTCCACGCACCATTTTTCAAGAAAAGCGTATAATATCCTTCCAAACACCATTTGAGAGGGGAAATATTTCCAATGGTCTGCATGTAATCGGGCATTACGAAATTCGGGACCCAAATACCACCGATTGCCGCAAAAATAATAATGGAAATTGCTCCGAAACCATTTGCCTGCTCTTGGGTTTTAGCATAAGTCCCGACCAAAACAGCATACGAAATTGCAGAAACGGCTGAAAGCAATGTAACTACTAAAAAAGGAAGGAATGCGTTGGGCATCGCCAGTTTTGGTAAACCGATATGTGGGAAGATGTAAATTCCCATCATGAATAATAAGAGTAATTGCGACAAAGCGACGAAGAGGTAAACCACGAATTTGGATATCAAAGTCAATGCAAATCCTCTTGGAATGGTCTGGAGCCGTAAGAAACTTCCGGATAACCTTTCTTTTACGATATTTCCTCCCAGTGAGATAACCATGAAGAACATGGCGAAAATAGACCATGCCGGAACATTGTGCTGACTGGAATTTGGAATCAACTCTGCAACCTCATTTAAGCTTGCATTCGCAATTTTCAATTT
This sequence comes from uncultured Fluviicola sp., assembly GCF_946478805.1. The sequence continues at coordinate 229,406 of NZ_CAMLDC010000005.1, forward strand.
GGTTTCGCGGTTTATGATTGCCTGGCGGATGTTTTTTGGAATCGAGTCGTAACCCATTTCCTGGAATAACTTCCCGACCATTTCCTCATTTTCGATTCCGTTCGTAATTGCCTGAACACCATTGATGACAGAAATCCGGAAGTTTTCCTGGACGACCGGATCGAAGAATATCAGGATTTCTTGCTTCTTAGGTTTGATTTTGGGAGCCTTTTCAATGACGCCCATTTGCTCCAGCATCAATTTGGAAATGTTGTCCGCATTATTGGTCAATCGCTCGCTGAAGTTGGTTGGAATGTATATCCCCAGCATTGCATCCTCGTCAATCGTGTTTCGTTTCACGCCGGCTTGGGAAAGCTGATTGTTTTTCCTGATCTCGAAACTTCCTGAGTGAACCAATGCTTTTACGAGAGAATCACCTAGAGAACCTTTATCCTGATTGGAAATCAAAACGGTCAACTTGTTTTCATTCACGATCTGAAACGCGCTGTTCTGCACAATGGTGATGATGAATACCAATAACAAGGGCATCAGGTACATCAAAAGCAACCCCACTTTGTCGTGGAGTACTAAGAGTATCTCTTTCAATATGGATGCCTTCAGTTTTTTCATCAATCACGTAAAAGTGTTCCGGTCAACTTCAGAATGAGGTCTTCCAGGTTCGTTACTTCGTACTTTGTGAGCAAAGTTGTTAGTGGGTCACATGCAATGATTTTCCCATGATCGATGAGAATAATCTGGTTGCAAAATTCTTCAGCTTCCTTCAAATGATGGGAAGTGTAAATAATCGTTGTTCCTTGCCGGTTCAATTCCTGGAGTAAAGTCATGATGGCGATTTTACTTTGAACATCCACTCCAACGGTCGGTTCGTCCAAAAACAAGATAGAAGGACGATGCAGTAATGAAATGATGAGGTTTAAACGTCGCTTCATTCCTCCTGAAAAAGTAGATACTTTTTGATTTTTTACATGAAAAAGCCCTACTTTTTCCAATAATTCATCAATTCTTTGCGCTAATTCCTCTTTTTTCAGATCATACAGATTTCCGAAATACGACAGATTTTGTTTTGCTGTGAGTTCCGGGAAGAATGAAAAGTCTTGTGGAACGAAGCCGAGTTTACTTCTTATTTCTCTTGGACTTTTTTCGCCATCCAGGTAATACACCACGGAACCAAGGGTTGGGTCCAAAATGCTGCAAAGAATGGAGATGAGAGTGGTTTTTCCGGCACCATTCGGTCCAAAAATTCCAACGATTTCTCCTTTTTCAACGGTAAAGTCAACTCCATCTAAACTTGGAACGGCACTTTTACCATAGGATTTATAAACTTTTGAAACGCGCAAAAGAGTCTCCTGCATCGTTTAGAATTTAATTTTCGCCAGCTCTTGAAAGGCTTGTTTCTCTACTGCGCTGATCTCAACCAACAAATCGGCACAAGCATCAAAGTCCTTTTGTTCTGTTATACGGCCTTTATAGATTCCGGACATTTGCAAAGCGCTGTCTCTCCACAAATCACCGGCTTTAGTCATCGTTTCAGAAATACGGGCCAATTGCTCGTTTTGCATGATCACAGCTGCTTCTTCCAAAAATGCTGCATATAGGAAACGGAATCCACCACCACCGGTACCGATTTCTTCCTGCATACGGACAATCTGACCTAAATGAAGTCCTGCCTGTCGCGGGCCGTGTTTATCTCTCCAACCCCGGATTTTTTTGGATGTATATACGATTCCCTTCACTCCGGCAATCGATCCCGGAATCTTCAGCATATCTCTGCAATTGCGTTTAATTCCTTTCTCAATTCCCTTTCTGATTTGTTCCTGGGTGATCTCTCCAACTTCCACGGGATAGTAAATATGACCTTTCGGAGCTAAAGCACCCTTTGCAAAACGCACTCGTTCCAGTTCTTCCGTACTTAAGGAAGTTGTGATTTCCATTACCGGGTCACTCACCAGGTAGCGGCCATCTTCTTTACCAAATACAATGAGATTATGTGCATTGAAGTGAAAACGGTATTCTTTCGGGAAGTAGGGCAAATGAAAAACACCTACCTGGCAACCGACCATGATCCCTTCTTCAATTCTGGAATCAAGAAACCGGGTTGCTTCTTTCGGGTCTTTGAATTTCTTGCGTTCTACTTTTACATCCAGCGCCTTACAGGTACGTTTAAAGATAGCTCCGGGCATCGTTCGAAATGAAATGGCCGGACCATTATTCACTTTCATAAACGGGATGTGTATGTAAAATAGTCCTGAACCCATTCCGAAAGCCAAAGGCTCAGTAATGAAGTCCACCCCATGATGCTTCAATAAGCTCACAGTGACCCCATTTTCACAATGGGCTGTTTGGTGATGAATAAATTCTGACACTAAGCTTTAAAATTTTTGAGTTCGTTAACGGAGATTTCGAAAGCATCGGCATAACGTTTCAGGACGTTATCGCTCAAGTTTTTAAATGCGTTCGGTTTCAAATGTCTTTTGATCCGAAATTTCCAAATACCGGTATAACCTGCAAGTACGGTGAAATCCATCAGTTTTTCTTCCATGAAGTAAAGAATCGGACTTGCTTCACCTTTTTTGATTTGTTCCCTTGCTTCGGAAGTTCGACGTTCAATTTCTTTCCAGGCTTCGTCCAAAGCAACCTTTTTAGCTTCCCAGCCTGTGCTCAGTTCGGTATCGTACTGTCCATCTTCGTTCTTCACATAACAAACTTCCCTTGTAAAATTTTCAAGAGCACTTTTATCTTGTGGAACTTCGGACTTTTTCATCTAACAAACAGTTAAGTAAGCAAATACGTAAGAGAACCGTGAACTTTCGGGAACTGCAAGTAAAATGGTATCACCGGTTTTCAGTTTTCCGCTGTTGAATAGTTCGTCAACCATCAGGTAAATTGAACCTGCTCCCACATTTCCGTGAGTAGCCAGGTTTGAGAACCAGCGTTCTTTAGGAATTTCCATTCCGTTTTCTGCCAGTTGAGAATATATCTTGTCTTCGAAGAAATAACTTGACATGTGCGGTAAAAACCAAGTCACATCATCAGCCTTTAAATTTTCCTCTGAAAACTTGGTTTTTAATTTATTGAATCCGAGTTTCACAATATGTTCATCCAATAACTTCACATCCTGTTTGATGCTCAGGATGGATTTTTCAATCATTTCCTGAGGATCATAATCCATGTAGCTTTTCAATGTCCCGTCTTCCATTTTTTCAGAAGCCATGTACATACACGCTTCAATTTCATTGGCGAAAGAAATCCCTTCCACCCAATCAATGCGCAATGAAGGGCCTTCCGGGCTTTTCTGGTCTTCCAACATGAAAACAGCTGCACCATCTGATAACATCCAGCGCAGGAAATCCTTATCAAAAGACAAATAGGGATTTTGCTCCAATTCAGTCAGTTTTTGGATCTCCAATTCAAATTTATCTGAGCTGAGCACGCGTGACAAGCGCTCCGAACCTGTAGAAATGGCTTTTTTGCTCATTCCCGATTTGATAGCCATAAATGCATATTTCATGGCGTGCATTCCGGAACAGCAAACTCCCGAGGGGGAAACCACTTCAATATTTCCGGATTCCGGCAACCAACCATGAACCATTACACCGTGAGATGGCATCATTTGGTCCGGAGATGAAGTCCCGCAGCTGATCAGATCAACTTCCTTAATCTCGTTTGGTCTGTTCTCAAATAATTTGCGAATAGCCAATGAAACCATTTCTGCATTTGTGTGGGTCGCCGTTCCATCTTTGCGAATTGCATAATAGCGGTTTTTGATCCCGTTATTACGTAAAACGATCCTTCTCGATTTAGAAGCACGGTCATTTATTAATCCTAAATAACCTTCCATTTCATCATTTGAAACAGGATTATTAGGTAAAAAATATGCCGTACGTGTTATGTATACTTCCTTCAAGCTCATTCTTATCTCAATTGAGTGCCTCTGTAATATGCTAATTCGCGTTTAATATGTCGTCCTTTAAAGGGGCGTACAAAGATATGATATATCGTTAAAACAATTGGTGAAACAATAAATAAAGCGAAAATCAAGTAATATTTAAAGAAATTGACCCAAAATTTACGGTTCCCTCCATTTGCGGTTTTTTTGGTGATCAATTTTGCCCAGATCAAGAAAAGCATTTTTGCCCTTGATTCAATGAACAGGATCGATATAGGAATGTTCACACCGCCTCTGGCTACAAGTGCTTCCTGAAATTGTGCTTCCTGATTGTTTTCAAGCTTTTCCTTTAAAAGAACTCCGAATTGACTTACATTCTCAATATCTTCGTCTGAAACACCCGGTTTGGGAAAGATTCCCCATTTCTTGGTTTTTTCCCCGGTCAACATCCAATGTAAAATGGTTACAACACTCACCAGGTTGCTTACCTTATCGGTTAACGGAACATTTCCTATTAGTTTTCCTCCTGCAGAAGCAATTTGTTTTTTCACCGCTTCCTGGGAGTTGATCCACATATTTCTGCAACCTAGAATTGATACGACCTTGGTGTCCTTCATGATTTTGCGGAATGTCTCATCTTGCAAAATAGCTGATGCCGGAAGAGAGGGGGAAAGGAACCACGGCTGATAACCAAAAATAATCAGGTCATAGTGCTCCCGGTTAAATTGGAGTGGTTTGATCGGAATTGGCTTTTCGAGAACTGTTTCGGGCATCGCGTCAAAAAACTTGGCACTTGTCCAGGGAAATGGGAATGCAGTTTCGGGCTCAACTTTTACCCACTCTATTGTACTGTCAACGAATGGTTTACAGAAATTTTTAAGAATTTCTGTAAGTTGTCCGGACTGAGAATAATGTATAACTAAGATGTTCTGTGCCATAGATTAATTGGGATCTAAGTAAAAGTGTTTAATCTTTTGCCTGTACAAATTTAACAAGGTTTTGTTTCTAAACTACTTTTTTGTTCTCTTTTGAAATGGCAATCCACCGATTTTAGTAATGAATTCTTGAAAATTTCTGATTAGTTTTGTACCCCATGGAATCAAGTCCGGTATCTGTAAGTAGCATAAATAGTTGTGTAATTATTCCCACCTACAACAACGAACGGACGCTGGAACGTGTTATTCGGGAAGTATTGGAATATGCCCCGTCCGGGTGCATTATTATTGTAAATGACGGTTCCACGGATTCCACTCCTGAAATTTTGAAATCATTTGAAAAGGAAGTTACGATCCTGGTTAATGAAGTGAACAGGGGAAAGGGATATTCCCTTCGGAAAGCCTTCAGGTTTGCAAAAGAAAAAGGGTATTCAAACGCATTGACAATCGATTCCGACGGACAACATTATCCGAGTGATATTCCCTTATTGGTTGAGCAAGCAATTCTTCATCCGGGCGCTGTGATTATGGGATCCAGGAATATGAACCAGGAAGGAGTGCCGCAGAAAAGTTCGTTCGGAAACAAGTTCTCCAATTTTTGGTTCAAGGTTGAAACATGGATTACCTTACCGGATACGCAAACCGGTTTCCGGGTCTATCCCCTGGAACCAATGAAGAAAATCTGGTTGTTTACCAATAAATTCGAATTGGAAATCGAGGTGATTGTGAAATTAGCCTGGCGTTTCGTTCCTTTCGTCGCTGTTCCGATCCAGGTGAAGTATGATCCGGAAGAACGTGTCACGCATTTCCGTCCGGCAAGAGATTTTACACGCATCAGCGTTCTGAATACAGTGTTGGTTTTGACGGCCCTGATTTGGTATTATCCCCGGAAGCTTTTTTCCATCCGGACATGGAATATCATTAAACACGAGGCAATCAAACCGGAAGAATCCAATTTCAAGAAAGCGCTTTCTATTGGGTTCGGATTTTTTATGGGAATAGTTCCTCTTTGGGGATTCCAGCTGTTGATCGGTATTCCATTATCTGTTTTGTTCCGAATGAATAAGGTGTTGTTCATTGCGGCGGCAAATATTTCCATTCCTCCGATGATCCCGTTTATTATTTACGGAAGCTTTCTTTGCGGACAGTTATTCCTGACAGGTGAAACCAATACTGCTCAACTGGCAGATTTGAGTTTGGAAGCAATTCAAAACAATGCGTACCAATATGTGGTCGGAGCATGTGTTTTTGCAACAATTGCCTTTTTAGCTTCTTTTCTGTTGAGTTTTGCCTTATTGAAGATTTTCAGAAAAGAACCGAAAACAGATTAATCGCAAATATAAATCCCGGAGAATTTCAAACAAACCGCTTCTGTAGTGCTCAACTGACCGGAAACTTTCAGACTTTGATCTTCTTGTTCTGTAACGGTTATTTTGAAAGTTGCTTCTGGCGTATTCACCGGATTCAAAACGGCCAAAAATTTACTGGTTGCAAGACTTTTTAGTTGAACCGTTTTGTTGAATTGAGTTCCCAGAATTTCTTTCACCAACTCCAATTGTACAACTCCGGGAGTTACAGGATTACCTGGAAAATGCCCTTCGTAAATCATGTGATCTGCATTGATTGAAATTTCCGCTTCAAGAATATTTTCCTCGAATTTCAATGCATTTATCTTATAGAATGTATCTTTTAATATCATCAGAAAGTGGTGAATTTTGTATCGTTAATTGTTCCGTTGACTTCCATATTGGAAAAGCTGTAGACTAATTTGTTGTCACTGTCTGTCAACATGGTGAGTTCCTTGATCGTTAATTCTTTTTTGCCAAAGATCAAATTGATTTCAGAAACATAGCGCTTCATCTTATCGCTTTTCGGCGTCAGGATCAGTTTGTAATTAGATTTGTTCTCGAAGTAGCTGATCTTGAACTCTTTTTCGTTCAAAAATTCCCCGGTCATCATCTGCACCATTAAACTCTGGATTTTCTTTACGACCATTTTGGAAGAAGCACTGCTCACTTCTTTTCCTTTTTCCTGGAGTTTAACTGTTTTTCCATTGATCAGGATAACCTGGCTTTCCGGTTTTGTCTTTTCCCAACGGATTTTATTTTCCTTCTTATACCACATTTTACCTGACCCTTTTTGGGCGGTGGTTAACAGGGAAGAAGTCGCGGTTTCGGTAAAATCTGCCTGGATGGCCTTCGTTTCCTTATGCTGCTTTTCTAAGGCTGCTTTACACGACTTGGAGTCAGGAATCTTGGTATATTCCTGCGCATAAGACTTGGTCGAAACAACCAGCAAAAGAAGTAAACTACTTATTAATTTCATGAATGAATTTTTTCAAGTGTTCTTGGTTCGCAAAAATAATACCATTTGCTTTCGACTGAAGAATATAGTCCTCGAGTATATCTGCTGTCTGGGTCAAATTATCATGTAACAAAACAATACTGCTTGGCCTGGTATATTTCACCAAGCGATCCAACAATGCTTCTTTGTTTTTGAACGAATCGTATGAACGTACACTCCACGCAACGATTTTCATCTTTCTTCTTCTGAGAGCACGTGCGATTTTTGGATTGGTATAACCGATTGGAGGTCTGAAAATCATTGGTTTTTCCGACAAAAATGGTTTGATGGTCTCTGAAAAAGAATCGATTTCCTGTCCAACTTTCTTGGTGTTCAGCATCGCAAAGAAAATGGAGTGATTCTGTGTATGATTGCCTATTGTATGACCTTCCGAGATGATCCGTTGAAGAATTTCGGGATGTTCTTCTACTTTACGACCAATTATAAAGAAGATGGCATGAATTCCGTGCTTTTTTAAAATATCTAAGATGCGTGGGGTTAAGACCGGATCCGGACCATCATCAAATGTCAGTATTGCTTCCTTTCCTATATTGCGAAAGATTGTCGGATAGAAATACTGAAAACGGAGGAATACAATACCGAAGACAAGGATCAATAAAAAATTAGAGATAACATAAGCTATCCAAAGCCATAAATAAGGGCTGTTCCAAAAAACGAAAAGTACAATCAGCAGCGTACTGAGCGCAACTGCAATGTTTAATCTATGCTTCCACTTCATTTCTGCAGATGAGCGTTAAGCCCAGTTTATTGGATTCCAGGTTATTTACAATCAGAATGACTTGTGCTTCCTTATTTTCAACCAACCAATCGTTTGCCATGTGAAGAGCAAAGGAGGCCGCACTTTGATAATAACCTGAATAATCCGGAAAAGAAATATGTTTCCTTGCTTTGGATTCAAATGTGGAACCCGCTTCAAGAATCAGATCGATATCCTGTAAAGTGTAATTGTTTGAATTTAAGAAACGGGTAATCTGGGTTTCGATATCTTCCGAAGAAAAGGAAGCGTCACAAGCCCGGATATGTGAGATCCCATTTCCCTTTTCATCCGACAATACCAAAAAAGTGGCTCCCGATGTAAAGGGATGCGTTGTTTCGATCAAATTACCGCGGAGGCGCTCCAAAAATGGAATGGCTTCATCTGCGGCTCCAACCAAAACCGATTTTTTTCCTTCATCGATGCACAAAAGGCCATCTTTCAAAGCCACTTCGAATGAAAGTGCATTCTGAGTATGGGTCATGTTATAGGCATGATTCTTCAAATCCAGGGAAATCTGACCGGATATCGTATTGTGTGTACTTTGGATAAAAGCGGTGGGAGAAAGAATGTCTCCACTAACAGAATTGATCGTCACCAGGAATTTCTCCGTATCGGTTAAACAGCCCAAAGCTGTTCCTACTGAAATCGAATCAAATTCATTGGAAACGTTTTCCTGGCAAGCTTTCGAAGCGGTGATTCCCATTCGTAAGATGGTGCTCAACCTTCTTAGAGCTGCAATCGGAATATAGTTTTTGTAATCGGGAGAAATCAATTCGCTATCTGTAGCCAAGGGTTTTAATTCGTTCCAGATGTTTTGTTTCTGAAAAGAATCCTGGTGTGTAATTGATTCTATGTGTTGAATGAAATACATATTAAACCTTGCTTAGAATGATTGTTGAATTATTTCCTCCGAACCCAAAAGAGTTGGATAAAATATGTTTAATCGTGTTTCCTTCAGAATAATTTTTTACCGGAACCAATCCTGTTTCAACGATAGCTTGCCCGAAATTAAGATTTGGAAGTAGAGCTCCGTTGTTCAAAGCTAAAATTCCGAAAACGGCTTCTATTCCTCCTGAAGCGGCCAAAGTGTGCCCGGTATAAGCTTTTGTGGAGCTGAATGGGGGTATGGAAGAACCGAAAACGGTTTTGATTCCGTGAGATTCGGACAAATCATTGTTTGGTGTAGCTGTTCCGTGAGCATTGATGTAATCGATATCACTTGCATTCAAACCGGCAATTTCCAAAGCGCCTTTCATGGAAAGCGTTGCACCCAATCCTTCAGGCGAAGAAGCTGTTTGATGATAGGCATCTGAAGCGTTGCTCCAACCGGAAAGAATTGCCAAAGGCTTCTTTCCTGATCTTTTCATGGTTTCTTCTGTTTCCAAAACGAGGAAACCCGCACCTTCACCGAGGTTCAATCCTTTTCTTGTTTCATCAAACGGTCTGCACCATTCGTCGTCGAAAATCATCAGAGAACGAAATCCTGAAATGGTGAATTGAGAAAGTCCATCTGTTCCGCCGACAACCACGCGATCCAATTGTCCGCTCAAAAGCATTCTTGCTCCTAACATGATTGAGTTTGCAGCAGATGAGCAAGCGGTGGAAATGGTATTCACATATCCGTCAATTCCCAACTCTTTTGCAATCTGCTCGCTTGTTGTTCCGCTCGGATGGTTCTTGTATAGACTCAAATCATCAGTTTCACCGGCAAGAAAATCCTTGTAAGCAATTTCACTTACGTCCATTCCGCCAACTGAAGTCCCGGAGATCAACCCGGTTTTTATTTCCGGATTCAATGTGTGACCGTGAAAAGCTTCCTTAGCAGCAATCATCCCAAGTAAAGCGGTCCTGGATGCATCCTGGGTCAGTGCAAAACGTTGAACCAATTCGTCATTTGTCCAACGGATTTCACCTACTTTAAAACGTTCTGTATGGATTTTTTCACCTTGCCTGATCCCTGTTTTTTCAGAGCGCAGGGCAAGCAATGTTTCTTCGACGTTTTCACCGATAGAAGAAATAACACCAGTTCCAGTAACGTAGATGCGCATTTATTGATGTTTAGTAATGTAAGCTGCCAACGTATTTACCGATTGAAAGATTTCTTTTCCTTCACTCGGGTCCGAAATCTTGATTCCGTAGTTGGAATCCAATAAAACGATGAATTCCAAAGCATCGATCGAATCCAATCCGATACCCTGATCTCCGAACAAAGGAGCATCATCTTGTATATCTGCAGGAGTTAAATCTTCCAGGTTCAATTGCTCAATAATCTGAGCCTTTAGGTTTTCTTTTAAGTCACTCATTTCTGTATTGTTTAATTAGTGTTGAGAGTTCAAGTTCGATTGAATTGTCAGTATGTTCCGAATCACTTAGCAAAAATAGGAAACATTCTTGTTCGCCATTCGTTTTCGCTTCTACCCAGGCACATAAACAGACATTATTTCCCTTATTTAACCCGATTTGTGCCCATTCTGAAAAATGAACCGGATTGAATGCCTCTTCTATGAAAAAGCAATTTTCACCATACCATTTATGACGGATGCATAATTCGCCTGTAACAATATTTGGTAATGTATATACGAATAGGGAAGGGCTTGGATTATTTAAATGCCCGTAACTTTCTATAAACAGGTTGTCCGTGTATTGACTTGCAGTGTTGTTTGCGAAAATAAGTTGCAGGTCGTTTTCCAGGTCGACATCTTTTGGGAAGAACGGAAGAATCAGTTCTGTTCCGATGAACGCCATTTTCGAAAGCACGTCCATCTTATAGAACTTAGGGTATTCCACTCCCAATTGCTGGTAGGCCGATTTGAGTGGATTTTCCTCTTCACCGGTATTGAAAACCTGATTTCCATTCAGGTAAATTCCTCTTGGACAAACGTAACTATGTGCTAAGATCTTCACGACTGTTTTTGTAAGATTAGGCTTGCATTTCCTCCTCCAAATCCGGAAGCAGTCTTCAAAACTGTATTCAATTCCTTTGATTCGATGCGTTGAATGATATTTAATGGAACCGAAGTTCCTGAATCTTTGAATCCAAGGTTAGGAAAAAGAATGCTCTTCTCCATTGAAACGATGCTCATGATAGTTTCCAAGACGCCGGCAGCGCCTAAAGTGTGGCCGAAATAGCCTTTCATGCTGTTCAATGGTACTTTGTCAAGCTTTGTTCTGCCGAATGCAATACTTTCCATTTCATCATTGAAAACGGTTGCTGTTCCATGAGCAGAAACGAAATCGATGTTTCCTGCAGTCAAACCGCTCCGCTTCAGTGTTTTTTCAATGGACCGAACCAAACCTTCCCCCGTTCTTGACGGACCTGAAATATGATTGGCGTCATTGGAAGAAGCCCCGCCTTTGTATAAAACAGCAAAATCAGCCGGTTTTTCAACGGTTACCAAAACGATTCCACAACCTTCACCCAGGACTGTTCCATCCCTGGATTTGTCAAATGGCTTGCAGGTCTCGTTACTTAAGGCAAATAAACTTTGAAAACCATAGGAAACGAATTCAGAAACAGCGTCGATTCCGATGACAATGACATGATCGTATTTCCCTGTGATCAAATAATCTGCCGCCGTATTTATTGCAATGACTCCCGAAATACAGGCGTTTGAAATGATAAACACTTCCGATTTTGGAAAAAATTCATGAATAATGGGCTGAGTTCCTGCAAAGGTGTCACCGGGAAGCAGATCAACATTTCCTTTCGTGGAACTTACAATAATTGCTGTTTTTCCGGAAACAGGGAATTTTTCTTTTGCTCTTTCCAGTGCTTCTTTTAGAAGCGAATCGTAGCGATTGGAAGTGATTTCTTCCCGTTTAGACAAAGGAATGGTTGTATCCTGAAAACCTGCATTTTCAACAAGTTTAATTCCTGAAATACCCTTTTTAAACCCCTCGATATGCTGTTCGAATGTGTTCCCGATTGGAGTTACCAATGAAAGTGGCGATATGTAAACCGGCTTATGCATCGATCCAATTTTGACTTTCTTCCCAAATGCGATAGAATTCGGGTTTGATTAACTCCAAGGTACGATCGGAAGTGAACATGAATACCTGCATTGTCATTCCGGTTGCTGCGACCTGTTTTGTTGCATTATTGATCACCTCATAACGAAATACGATCTTGGCGGAATCATGTTGCTCCAGGATAATGTTTATCAACGCTCCCTCCCCGTAAAAGATGGAGGCCTTGTGCGAAATTTCGGATTTTACGATAGGAATGAAGTAACCTTGTGCGTGTACGTCCAGGTATTCGATCCCGAAATCCCTACCGAATTGTTCACGGGCATCTTCAAAAAATTTCAAATAGTTTCCATGCCAAACCACACCCATTGCGTCTGTTTCACTGAAACGCACAGGTACGAGAATGGACGATTTCAGGATTTTCATGCCAGAACAATTTTCATTTGACAGGTCAAAAGCACTTGTCCATTTGATTTGGCAACTCCTTCCACTAAATGAATGGTATCAAAAGTGCTTAATATTTTAACCGATGTTTCGATCAGGTCATTCAGTTTTGCGCTGTTCTCAACCTGAACCTGGGTCACTGCTCCAATAAATCCCAATTTCGGTTCACCACCTTCTATCAGGCTATTGAGGTAACCAAAGCCGGCAGCGCAAGTTTGAGCAATATTTTCGATTAACGATGATTCGGAAAGAATGCCATTTTCCAGGAACAAATTCTCTGAAGTAATTTCAAAGTTGGTATTGAATCCGGTTTCATTCGCATCCAACAAAGAATCGATCATGACGAATGGAGCTCTTTGAGGAATAATGGACGTTATATTTTCTTTATTAATCAACATAGTATTCAAAAAAGTTAAACCATTGAGTTGGGCTTGCTTTGACCTGTTTTTCCAGGTATTCTGCGTAAAGTTGTGCTATTTTTTCAGGAGACTCGAACTCTGTAAGTGGATCTGTAGCACTTAATTCATAATGCGTACTTCCTGATTTGACAGCATATACAAAGGTAAGCGGAACTTTGAATTTATGTGCCATAATAAATGGCCCTGCAGGGAATTCGGCATAACCGTTCAAAAATGGAAGTCTGAAGTTCTTCTGACCGGGTGTTGTCCTGTCTGCATGCAGGGCGATCAATTCGTTTCGTTTCAATGCTTGGTGAATCAGGATGAGGTGTGACAAGTCATCCTTGATGGGAATCAATTGGTATTGCGATTTTCCTGCTGCATCTTCCACATAAGCTTTGATTTTTTGGACTTCGGCATCGAGCATCAGGATATTGATCTTCAAGGTGATTCTTTCTCCAAGCAGGTTTCCGGCATTTTCCCAGTTCCCTACATGGGCTGAAAAAAGAAATCCGCCTTTCCCGGCTTCGTTCATTTTGATCAAGGCTTCTTCGTTGTTAAAACGAAAGGTAAAGATTCTTTTCCGGGGTGTTTTTAAGGCAATCCTGTCGATAAGCGTCTGTCCGAACAAATACAGATTCCTGGCGGTTGCCTTGATTGCTTGCCACTTGGTGTAATTGAATCCTTTTTGGTAAAAGGAAATCAGGGCTTTTCGCGGTTTTCGTGAAAAAAGCAGAAAGTAACCAGAAACACCGATGCAAAAAAAGTAAGCGACCCGGACTCCTAGAAATCGAATAGAGTAGATAAAAAATTTATACCCCCAAAGCGAACCTTTGGTTTTACCATCCCATTTTTGTTCCATTCACTCTTAAGCGTTCAGACGTTGTTCGACCAAGTCGTAGAAATCGTTGAATGTCTCGATTGTCTTGAAATCGTCAGCAGTCGGTTTGATGCCCAGGTTTTCTTCAATAACAACAACCAGGTCTACGTAATCCAAACTGTCTAAATCCAATGTTTGTTGCAAATTGTTATCTGGTAAGATCAACGCGGCATCCACTTCGAATTCTTCCGATAAAAATTGTTTTGTAGTAAGAATGATATCTTCTCTTTTCATATGTTCAGGTAACTCTATTTTTTATACTTTTTAACGATCAACGAGGAGTTTGTTCCTCCGAATCCAAATGAATTGGACAAGAAGCAATCAATGTTCTGCTCTTTGTAGCTTGGAATGATATTAATCTTTTCCGAGTTTTCATCCGGATTCTCAAAATTGATATTCGGTGCAATGAAATCATTGTTCATCATCAACAGGGAATAAACGATCTCACTTGCTCCTGCCATCCAACATTCGTGCCCGGTCATGCTTTTGGTAGAGCTTACGGGAACTTTTGACCCGAGTACATTGAATATTGCTTCTGCTTCCGTGGAATCCCCGATTGGAGTTGAGGTCGCATGGGCATTCACATAATCAATATCACTCGGTGTCAGGTTCGCTTGTTTCAAAGCCATATTCAATGATCTGAATTGACCGTCGAAGTTTGGATTAGAAATATGATCGCCGTTTGAAGAGAAACCGAATCCAACAATTTCTCCATAAATCGGAGCATTTCTTTTCAAAGCTGATTCCAATGATTCGATGATTACGGTTGCAGCGCCACCTGATGGTACCAATCCGTCACGATCCCTGTCGAAGGGTCTGCTTGCCATTGAAGGAGCGGCATCTCTTACGGAAAATGCTCCCAAACCATCAAAACTTGCCATTGCATAGTTATTGATTTCCTGGGCACCTCCACAAACAACCCGTTCCTGCAATCCCTGTTTGATTAACAAGTAACCCATTCCAATGGAATGAGAACCTGAAGAGCAGGCAGCTGAAATCGTGAAATTCATTCCTTTCAATTTGTAAATGGTCGAAAGGTTCATATTCACGGTAGAATTCATGTTTTGAAAAATATCACCGCTTCCGATTAAGGTAGTGTTCTTTTTCGCACGAACTTTGTCCACTGTTTCAATCACAGCACCGGCCGTTGAATCATTTCCGAAGATAATCCCGGTTTCCGTCTTATCTAAAAAGTCAGCATCCAAGCCGGAACCTTCCATTGCCTGTTTCGTTGACATGAAGGCAAAACGAGCGGGTTGGTGCATCCCAATGCGTTGACGACGGGATAGAAAGGGATTCAAATCGGGTTCAGCAACCATTCCTGTAAAGCAAGAACGGTAACCGAAGTCTTTACGCTGTTCATCGTAAATGACACCACTGCGACCCAGTCGCAAAGATTCCAGGACCGTATCCAGGTCTTCACCCAGACACGAGTAGGCACCAATTCCGGTAATTACTACACGATGTTCCATTTTAAGCGTAAATTCCCCCGTTAATATTAATAACTTCTCCCGTTATGTAAGCCGCTTTTTCAGACGCCAAAAAACTAGCAAGGTACGCTACTTCTTCCACTTTTCCAAAGCGATTCGCTGGAACCATTCTTTTTAATTCATTCATATCCAAGTCACTAGTCATGTCCGACTCAATGAACCCAGGCGCTATTGCGTTCACAGTAATATTCCGTTTTGCAATTTCCTGGGAAAGTGCTTTAGTTGCAGCAATCATGCCACCTTTCGCCGCAGAATAATTGGTTTGTCCCGGAACACCCTTTAAGCCGCTTAAAGAAGCGATATTGATGATGCGTCCGCTTCGTTGTCTCAACATCTTCTGGATAATTGCCTGCGTACAGTTATACATTCCTTTCAAAGAAGTGTTCAATACGGAGTCCCAATCTTCTTCCGTTACCCATGGAAACAGGTTGTCTTTCGTGATTCCGGCATTGTTTACCAGAACGTGAATGATTCCTTCCGGATTGGTTGTATACCAGTTTTCAACGGCAGCTTTTACAGCAGCACCGTCCTTTACGTCAAAATGCAACAATTCACCCGTTCCTCCGGCTTCCTGGATCAAACGAAGTGTTTCTTCTGCTGCAGCCTGGTTGGAAGCATAGTTAATTAAAATATGTAGGCTTAGGTCCTGGGATAATTGTA
Organism: uncultured Fluviicola sp.; assembly: GCF_946478805.1. Next base: position 245,186 of record NZ_CAMLDC010000005.1, read on the forward strand.
GCGCGATCGCACGTCCAATTCCTCTGGATGCGCCTGTCACTAGAGCACATTTCATAGGTTGAGAGTTGTTTTCTTAAGGGTGTTTGTAATATTTCGGATAGCTTCAAATTGTGGAACGTCCTCATTGATAGTTGGGGACACAGCACGAATTTGGGTATAAATTTCCTTCGTTTTTGAAGAAAGTTTGTTTTTCTTGGTTTCATCGAGTAAATCAATAGCCTGACAAACCGACATCATATGGATTGCCATTACCTGGAAACCGTTCTCGATCACTTTTTTGGTGATGACCGCACTGTTTGTTCCCATACTGACGATATCCTGGTTGTCATTGTTGTTCGAAATACTGTGAACGTACATGGAATTCGAAAGCATCTGGCTTTCTGCCGTGGTAGAAGTCGCCGTAAATTGCATTCCTTGGATTCCGAAGTTCAAACCTAAGGTTTGCGTATTCAGGAATGGAGGGAAAACCCCGTTGATCTTGCTGTTCAGAAGGAAATTCAATTGTCTTTCTGCCAACATGGTCAATTTTGTGATCACCAATTTGATCTTATCCATTTCCAATGAAATGTAATCTCCGTGGAAGTTTCCTCCATGAAATACATTTTCACGTTCCAGGCTGACTACCGGATTGTCGTTGGTTGAATTGATCTCATTTTCTACAATTGCTTTTGCGAAATCCAAGGTGTCTTTAACGGGTCCAAGAATTTGCGGAATGCAACGAATCGAGTAATATTCCTGAATTTTCTTCTTGAATTCGGTTGTTTCAGCCACTTTGTCGTCAGAGAAAAGCTCTTCGCGTTTGCGGATCAAGGTGCTGTCTTTCAGGAATTCACGCATTGATTTTGCAATTTCCTGCTGACCAGCATGCAGTTTCACCTCGTTTAGTCCAACGGAAAAAGAATCATCATATGCTTCCACGATTTCATTGATCATGGTTGAAGCCGCGATTGCCCAATCCAACAATCGGTAAGAATAGATCAGGTTCACAGAACCGATTCCCGACATACAGGAAGTTCCATTCATCAGACCTAATCCGTCGCGTAATTTCACTTTCAGAGGAGTGATGTTCTTCTCAGCCAAAACTTCTGCAGTTTTTCTGCGAACACCATCGATGTAAACATATCCTTCTCCGATCAGGTTCAAGGCCAAATGCGCCAATTGAACCAAATCACCGCTCGCACCAACTCCACCGTGTTCGTATATTTCAGGAATAATGTCGTGATTCAGGAATTGAACCAGTTTTTCAATCACTCCATAGCTGATCCCGGAATTTCCCTGCATAAAGTTCGTCAGTCGGGAAAGCACAACAGCACGAGCCGATTCCGCATCCAATACATTTCCAGTTCCGGAAGAGTGGCTTCTGATCAGGTTATACTGAAGTTGGTTGAGTTTATCTTCATCGATTTTGAATTGCGCCATTGGCCCGAATCCGGTATTGATCCCGTAAATGATTTTATCACTTGAAAATTCCTGAAGAAATGAAAAAGATCTTTCCAGTTCCTTGCGGACGTCGTCAGAAATCACATATTCCTTTTTATCAAGGCTGAAAGCTTCTATTTGTTTTAAATCGAGTTTGTTCATGGATTTTAGTAAGTGGAGAGTGACTTATTTCGGTAATTTAACTTCAAGAATAGTGTGGAAACGATCTATGTGGAGGCGATGCTCCTGAACCGTCTCGAAACCGGCTTTTTCAATGATGTATTTCATGGCTGAAGACGAATACATTTTACTGTTTCCGTTTGCCATTGCAGTAAAGTATAACGAAGTAGCGATCAAACTGAACTCTGCTGCCGGGAAACGTTGATCATCAATGAATGTTTCCATGATGAAAATCGTTGAATCCGGTTTCATGTTTTTCTTGATCTTCAACAAGATCGCTTCAATTTCTTTTTCGCTGAAGCAATCCAGGAACTGGCTCATCCAATAGACATCCGCTCCCGTCGGGATTTCTGAATTCGGATCCAGCATGTTGCGCTCATTGAAATCCACGCGATCCCTGATTTCAGGAATAGCTTCAATATTCGCTTTGGCAACTTCCAGCTGAACAGATAAATCAAAAATACTGACACGTACGTTCGGGTCGTGTTTCGTGCTTGCAATAGCCCATTTCCCTGTATTGCCACCGATATCATAAATGTGCTTCGGATGGTGTTGGAAAATGATCTTCAATGCTTCGCCAAATGAATTGTCTGAATAATGGTGGTCAAATTCGAACCACGATTTTTTCAATTGTTCCGGAAGAATGGATAATCCTTCGTAAATAGTGTTCCAGGGACCGATTTCTTTCAGCCCTTCCGGCTTACCGTTCAGGATGGAATCCTTCAAATGAAATAATCCTTTATAGCAAATGTCTTGAGTAAACATCATGTTTACTTTTGTCATCTCATCTCTTGTTAAGAAGTAACCGATTTTTGAAAGGGTGTATTTATCGCCATTCAACTCTAAAACTTCAGCAATTTTCGCCATTTCGACAAGCACACGAACACCGTATTCACTTACATTCCTGCGCTTTGCAATTTCCTCAATCGTTAGACCATCCCGCTCTTCGTACAACTCGTCCATGATCCCAAGGCTCGACATAGTATAAACGGTTTGAAAAACAAACGGGCTAAAGGCTATTTTTTGGGCCTCGTACAAGGAGTTTAATGCTTTCATGGGTTCAATCAATATCGAAGTTTGAGTTTAGTTACTTTTCGTTCGATTAGGGTTACTTAAAATGTGGCGGCAAAGTTAGAAAAAAAAATAGTTTCTTACTTGCTTGTTAAATCTTAGTTCGCGTAAGTTTACTAAAATCAAAAACTCCGACACATCGAAAGGGGTATTTCGTTAATTTTGAAGCCGAATGAACGAAGAATTTGACGTTGTAATTATCGGTTCGGGAGTAAGCGGTTTACTTTCTGCTGCATTGCTTTCCAGATCGGGAATGAAAGTGCTTGTGCTTGAAAAACATTACCTGATCGGGGGTTATTTACAAGGGTTTGAGCGAAAGGATTTTGTTTTTGATACGGCAATTCATTGGTTGAATCAATACAATGAAGAAGGTACGGTAACCCGTGTTTTCAGGATGTTGGGGGAAGATTATCCGAAACCTCAATTGATGAAGCGCATTCAGCGCCATATCTCTGCCAATCATGATTACTTGCTTACCAATAATCCCGATGAATTGAGAGATCAGTTGATCGGTGATTTCCCACATGAAAAAGCAGGAATCATTCGCTTTTTCAAAGTTGCGAAGCGGATTGCAAAGGTTTCTTTGCGCTTTGCGGAGTTTTTTCAATCGGTTGAAACCAAATCTCCATTCGAAATTCCATTCTTCCGGATGAAACAGCTTGGAATTATTTATCCGCTAATCCCTTATGCGATAGGTGGAGATGACGTTAAAAAAGGATTGAGTAAATTTTTCAAAGATCCGGATTTACAGGAATTGTTTTGCACGGAGCGCGATTTGTTATCTTGTATCTTTCCGATTGCCTGGGCTTATAATTCGGATTACCAGAATCCGCCGATCGGTGGAAGCCAGGTTATTCCGGCTTGGTTGGAAACGCAGGTTGAACCGGATAATTGCGAGATTCGTTTGAGCTCGGAAGTTATCGGGTTTGATTTTGACGATGACCAAATAAAGGGTGTACGTTATAAAAACCGGGCAAAGGAATACCAGGTCAATACAAAATATGTAATTGCCGCATGCGATGTGGATTTTTTATACCGGAAATTGGTTCCGCCGAATTTGGTTCCACCTAAGTTTTTTGAAACACTCAATGATTCCGAGATGTACAGTTCTTCGGTTACGATTTCCGTAGCATTGGATTGTACGGCGGAAAGTTTAGGGTTTGGACATGAATTGACACTTGTTTGTGAAGAATCAAGCACACGTGATGAACATAGTTCGGGCGATCCGCATAAATCCGCAATTTCTGTCCTGGCACCAACTGTAAGGGATCAGACTCTTGCTCCGGAAGGAAAAGGTACAATTACCCTGTATGTTCCCGCCTGGATGGATTACATGGATCATTGGAAGACTGAAAGGAATGCAAAAGGGGAATTCGTTCGGACGGAAGCCTACAAGCAATTGAAAGAGGACTTTGCCCAAATTATTTTTGACCGTGTCGAATCCAGGTTAGGACTCAATTTGCGTGAGCATATCCTGTTTTATGAAGTGGCTACACCGATCACTTATTATCGATATTCCGGAAATAAAAATGGTTCCATGATGGGAACAAGGCCTGGGAAAAAGAATATGCAAAGTAAGATTGCACATTACCGGACTCCCATTAAGAACCTGATTATCGGAGGCCAGTGGGCAGAATTGGGTGGTGGAGTACCGATTGCGGTCAAAACAGCTTTCAATGCATCTTTGATTGTTTTAAAAAAATGGGATAGACCCAAATTCAAAAGACTATTGAACGCATACAAGAACAGCGTAAAACTTCCCAAATGAGATATTTTTGTAGCTTTGTCCACTAATATTTCTCCTCTTCCTGAAACTAACACAAATGATCGGTCAAATTTGCGCACGTATAGTTGAATTCTTTCTTAAAAAAAGACTTGTCTTTTGGGGAAGTTTCACACTTGTGCTCGCTTTTTTGCTTTTCGGCCTTTCCAGGCTAAAGATCAATGAGGATTTGTATGCCATTTTCCCTCAAGGCAAGGAATTCAAAAAATTCAACGACATCGTTCAAAAGAACAAATTGAACAAACAGGTCGTTTTTTCTATAAAAGCCCAAGAGGATGAGGAAATTACCCTGGAGGAACTCGAATCTCTCAAAACTGATCTGGAAAAACAATTTTCCAATGAACTCAAGGATATTGAAGTAGCAAAAACGGTAGATGAAGGAGCATTGATTGCGTTTCTTCAGAAGAGTTCCCTTCGAAATCTCACAACGGAAGATTATCGGCAGATCCAAACAAAACTGCAAACGGATTCCATTGAGAAAGGATTAAACCGCACTTCCAAGTTGCTGACCGGTTCAAATGCATTCTTCATTAGCAAATTGGCTGCAAATGATCCATTGGGATTATTTTATGGACAATTGAAGCAACTCAATCCGAACACCGATTCCAGTAATTATGTGGTAAAAGATGGAGTGGTTTATTCACGGGATGAACAGTATGCTTTTTTCTTCGGAACAATTAACCTGAATCAAAAGGATACAAAGAAACTGGAAGCTTTCGCAGACCGATTAGAGAAATTCAAGAAAACTAAAGCAAAGAAGAAAAGGCTGGATTTTGATTACTTCGGAACCTTCCAAATAGCTGTTGAGAATGCCAAACAGGTGAAATTTGATGCGTTCCTGACTTCGATTATCAGTATTTCTGCAATCCTCTTATTGCTCGTTTTTTATTACCGAAGTATTCTTGCGCCTTTTTACTTCCTCTTACCCGGTTTTTTTGGAATATTAAGTGGAGCAGGATTGGTCGGATATCTGCATCCGGAGATTTCTGCCATTTCATTGGCTACTTCTTCGGTCCTGTTGGGAATTGTGCTGGATTATTCTTTCCATTTCTTCACGCATCTGAAACATTTGGGAAGTGTTGTGAAAACGGTGAAGGAAATCAGTTCTCCGATGACTTTGGGAAGTTTTACAACCATTGCTGCACTTTCTGCACTCCTATTCACCAACTCGGTGGTGCTTCAGAATTTCGGGTTGATTGCACTCTGTACTTTGTCCGGGTCGGTGATTTTCACCTTGTTGTTTCTCCCGGTTCTGATAGAGCTATTAAATATCCGGATCAATGAAAATAGAAACTATAAAAGCAGTTTCAAACTAAATAAAACATTCGTTCGAATCTCGTTTTTGCTTATCTCTTTGGTTTCGTTGGTTTTCCTTTACAAATCTTCTGGAGTGAATTTCGATTCTGACATGAATAATTTGTCATTCCACACACCGGAGCTGAAGCAGAAAGAGAAGTTTTATACTGGAATCAATCCCAATACGGACAAGAAGCTGTTTGTTTTTTCATCTGCTCCTACCAAGGAAGATGCCCGTTTTCAAAATGATGCTGTATATGAAACCTTTGTTTCAACCAGGGAACAATACGGTATTTCTGAATTGGTTTCTTTATCACCATACCTTCCTTCCGATCGCTCCTTGAAGAAATCGGAAGATAAATGGATCCGGTTCTGGAAATCCAATCCGAACGTGGAAAAGGAGATTAGACAACTTTCACCTGCGGCCGGATTAAATGCCAATGGTTTTCAATCCTTTTTTCAATCCATTAAAAATCCTTCTTTTGATAAACAGGAAGGAATGGAGTTGGTGAGTGAAATAGGGCTTAACAAGTTTGTTTCCGAAGATCAGGGGAAACATACCTATGTGACATCGATTACTGTAAAGAAGGATAAACAGGATCTTGTCAAAAAACAATTGGCTGAGATTGATGGTGTTTTTGTACTGGATATTTCAGAGATGGCTAAATCCATGTTGAATGTGGTAAAACAGGATTTCGACTACTTGTTCTTATTCTCTTCACTGCTCGTATTCTTTTCATTGCTGGTTATCTACGGAAGAATCGAATTGACCTTGTTTGCATTTTTCCCAATGGTTTTGGGCTGGATCTGGATTTTGGGAATCGCAAGTATTTTTGATATCCCATTCAATTTCATCAATATCATTGTTGCTACCTTCATCTTCGGATTGGGCGATGATTTCAGCATCTTCACTACGGATGGATTGATCCAACAAGCACGAACAGGTGAGAATTCGTTGAAATCCACCCAGTCGGGAATCATTCTTTCCGGAATAGCGACGATTATCGGAACCGGGGTTCTTATTTTTGCCCGGCATCCCGCGATTCATTCCATTGGAGCGATCAGTGTGATCGGAATCGGATCGATTATGCTCATCACATTGTACGTTCAACCAAGGGTTTACAACTTCTTTGTGTTGAATCGATTGAAAAAAGGGCGCGGACCAATTACCTTTTTCTATTTCATTTACAGCCTTCTGTTGTTTTTCTACTTCTTCGTAGGCAGCTTGATCCTGAATATCCTATTGATTTTCATTCTGATCCCAACTCCGATGAAGCGAATCCACAAACGGAATATTCTGAACTTTTGTATTTCCAAATTAGCCAAATCAACACTCTATGCTGGGATTCATGTTAAGAAAAAAGTAGTTGACAGGCATAAATTGGATTATAAGAACCCAAGTGTCATTATTCCGAATCATACTTCATTCCTCGATATCCTGGTTGTGCTGATGCTGAGTCCGAAAACGATTATCATGGTGAAGAAATGGGTTTATAACTCTCCGATTTTCGCACCTTTTATCCGTTATGGTGGCTACCTGTTTGCTGAAGAAGGAGCCGAAGGAAGTTTGGATGAGATCAGGAACCGCATCGAACAGGGTTATTCAATCGTGATCTTTCCGGAAGGTACAAGGAGTGCAGACGGAGAAATCAAACGCTTTCACAAAGGGGCCTTTTACATTTCCAAGGAATTGAATATCCCGATCCAACCGTTATTAATCCTTGGAAATCACGAAGTCAATCCGAAAAACGACCTGATTATCAACCAAGGCCAGATACTGATAAAACCGTTGGATCGAATGGTTTCCCAGGAAGGTGAATCATACAGTGAATTTTCGAAACGCACTGTGCGGGTTATGCGTGAAGGAATGCTGGAGTTCAGAAAGGAATATGCAAATACTTCTTTCTATACGCGAAAAGTTCTTGAGAATTATTTGTTGAAGGGTCCTATTTTGGAATGGTATGTCCGGGTTAAATGGATGATGGAACGAAAGAACTTCGATTTCTACAATCACTTGATCGGGGATAAAAAACGCATTGTGGATGTTGGCTGTGGTTACGGATATCTTTCCATTTTCTTGAATTATTTTGATCCGACTAGAAAAATAGTTGGAATGGATTACGACGAAGACAAGGTAGCTGTAGCAAACCATTGTATCAAGAAGTCTGATGGATTGATTTTCCAATATGCAGATATCCGGGAATGGGATTTGCCCGAAGCGGATGTTTACTTCTTCAATGACGTAATCCATTATTTGCGCCCGGAAGAACAATTGGACTTGTTGAAGAAGGTGAACCAAAAATTGGAAAGAAATGGAATTATTGTGATCCGGGATGGAATCGTTGAATTCCAGGATCGATTAAAAAACACCAAGTTAACAGAGATACTTTCTACGAAATGGTTTAAATTCAACAAGACAACCAATGATCTGTCATTCTTGTCTGCCACCGAAATTGAACGTTTTGCAACAGATAACGGATTTGGATTCGAATTGATTGAGCATTCATCGAAGACATCCAATGTATTGATGATTCTTAAAAAACGATAAGTTGAACTCCGGAAAAAAAATAGTGGTTATTGGCAGTGGAATCGGCGGCTTGGTGAGTGGTCTGATCCTGGCTAAGCATGGCTATCATGTCCAGGTCCTGGAGAAAAATCATCAGATTGGCGGTTCATTGCAGGTTTTCAGTCGCGATAAGAAGATTTTTGATACGGGTGTCCATTATGTGGGTGGATTGGACAAGGGAGAAAACCTATATAAGATCTTCAAGTATTTGGAGATTTTCGATGACCTGGAAATGAGGCGATTGGATGATCACGCCTTTGACATTGTTCGTTTGGCAAATGGGATAACTGTTAGTCATGGAATTGGCTACGCGAATTTCAGACAGGGACTGAAAAATAGTTTTCCTGATAATCAGGAAGATGTGGATCGCATTGTCGATCAGATTCAATTGTATTGTACTTACTTCCCGCTCTACAATATCGAACTGGAGTCGGAGATAAATTATGTTGAAAATACTGAAATATTAGAAGTCGGAGCCTGGGAGCACCTGGCAACCTTAACAAGAAATGAAGACCTGATCAAAGTTATTTTAGGTTCAGGACCCTTGTATGCCGGATTGAAAGGAGTAACTCCATTTTATGTCGTTGCGCTGATTTTGAACAGTTTCATAAAAGGAAGTTACCGGTTTATAAATGGTGGTTCCCAGATAGCGAAATTACTGATGAAGAAAATCGCGGAGAATGGAGGAGAGGTGTTGAGAAGAAAGGAAGTGATTTCTGCAACCTATCACGAAAAAGGAACAATCCGATCCCTGATTTGTACAGATGGTTCGGAATTTGAATGCGATTTCGTAATCTCTAACCTGCATCCCAATGAAACGGTTCGTTTGTTTGGGAGAGACCGATTCAAATCGGCTTATGCAAACCGGGTGAAGTCGCTTCCGAATACGATTGCATCATTCATGATTTATATCTCACTTCATGAAAATACGCTTCCATATTTTAATTCTAATTATTACGATTATTACACCGATGATATCTGGAATGAAGAGTTCCATTTTTCAGATGCCTGGCCGCAAATGACTTTCACATCCGCACAGGTTTCAAAGAATACAAAAGAATACGCTGAATCCATCTCTGTGATGTGTTACCTTGATTTTAATGAGTTCAAAGCGTGGGAAGACTCCGTTCGGACCATTGTGAAAGAAAGTAGCAGGGAGGAAGCCTATGAACAATTTAAAAAAATGTGTGAGGAGCGCATTTTGAACCGTATAGAAGAACGCTTTCCGGACATCAGATCAAAAGTGAAAAATATTTATTCTTCATCTCCCATCACCTATCGGGATTATGTTTCCACACCGGAAGGCTCGATGTATGGGATACAGAAGGATTTCAAACATACCCACAAGACACAGATCAATACAAAAACCCACATTCCCAACCTGTTTCTAACGGGTCAGAACATCGTTTTTCATGGAATTTTGGGTGCGACCATTGGTGCTCTTGTAACATCTTTTAATTTTGTAGACAATAAGCAAGTAGTAGAAAAAATCAAAATGTATGACTAAAGAAGTTGATGTTGTAGTAATTGGGGCAGGGCCAGCGGGTTCTGTAGCGTCCTCTAAACTTATTAAAGAGGGCTTAAAGGTTTTGGTTTTGGAAAAAATGCAGTTCCCGAGATTTGTTATTGGTGAAAGCTTATTACCTCACAGTATGGATTACCTGGATGAACTGGGTTTGCTTCCAGCTGTTGAAGCCTTAAATTTCCAGGTTAAAACTGGAGCCTGTTTCTTTCACGAAGGGGAGCGTTGTGATTTCCTGTTTGAAAATCAGTTTTCAAAAGGGTGGTCGTATACCTTTCAAGTGAAACGTGCCGATTTTGATCATGCGTTGATCAAAGAAGTTGAGAAACAAGGCGCTGAAGTTGAGTTTCAGGCTGAGGTAACGGATGTGAAAACGTCTGCTTCCAAACAAGTGGTTACTTATCGCGATGCAAATGGGGATATTCATGAAGTTCATTGCCGTTTTGTCATGGATGCAAGTGGTTATGGACGTGTTCTTCCTCAAATGTTCAACCTGGAGGTTCCGGTTTCAACGCCACCGCGCGGAGCTGTTTTTGCTCACCTGGATGATACGAGAAGAACCCCGGAAGACGGAAGAAATATTTTCGTCCATGCATTTAACGACAATACTGCCTGGATTTGGTCTATTCCTTTTTCAGATGGGACAGCTTCTGTTGGAATTGTTGGAAACAAGGATTTCGTTGAGGAATGTTATGCGGATGGTGGAAAATTGTTCAAGCAGAAAGTGGGTGAATTTCCTGGATTGAACGGCCGTTATGACGGTGTGGAATTCATGTTCGAACCGCGTTTGATTGTCAATTATGCCGTATCTGTGAAACAAGTGTATGGAGAAGGATTCGTATTGTGTGGAAATAGCACGGAATTCCTTGATCCGATCTTCAGTTCAGGAGTCACATTGGCAATTTCTTCCGGTTATAAGGCTGCTACTTTAGTTGCGAAGCAATTAAATGGCGGAATAGTGGATTGGGAGAATGAATACAGTGTCGTTTTGAAGAAAGGGATTGATGTGTTCAGAACCTATGTATTGGCTTGGTATGAAGGTACGTTGGGAGATATTTTCTTCAGTGAAAAAGTGGATGAAACAATCAGACAACAGATTTGCTCTGTTTTGGCAGGTTATGTTTGGGATGAAACAAATCCGTTCGTTAAAAAACACAGCACCTTGGTAAATGCCGTTGCACACATAGTGAAAATGTAAATAACAATGAATTTCAATATTCAGGGGCACGATTCGTCGTGCCCTTTTTCTTTACCACAAATGCGCAAATTTTTGAGGTAAAATTTTAGATAAGTGTATGTTACTTAAACACGATTTTCTCCGGTTTGCGCATGTGATTTTTAAAGACCTGGCTTCGCAGGTAATCCGTTTCTAAAAACACAAAATGTGGCACAACCCTTAATTTTGCTTTGCAATCTTCAATAATCCGGTTCATTACCGGTGAATGCTCTATCCGGTTTTCCAATAAAACGGTAATGGTATCATGACCTAAGTAATCTTTCGCTACCTCGATTTTGTAGCAGGTGATTTCAGATTTGCTGTCAAAAATTTCGTAGATGGAAGGTGGAAAAATAGTAGTTCCTTTGAATTTGATCATTTGATTCTTCCGGCCTAAAATCGGGCCAACCCGTGGAGAAGTTCTTCCGCAGCTGCAGCTTTCCCGGTAAATCCGTGCAACGTCTCCCGTTTTATAACGGATCAACGGAGTTCCCTCCGTTCCCAATGTACTGATCACAATTTCTCCTTTTTCGCCGTGTGCGATTTCATTTCCTTCTTCATCCAATACTTCCAGGTAAATCAGGTCTTCATTCAGATGGCCTCCCTGATGCGCCTGGCATTCTGTGAAAGCCGCCCCCATTTCCGTAGAAGCATAAGTAGAGAATAGTTCGATATTCCAATCCGCATGAATGCGTTTTGCCAATACATTTTCAGACAGGTCATCTTCCCGTATAGGCTCACCGATGCAAATAGCAGCGCGAACGGAGGTTTGATTCACATCAATTCCATTTTGCTTGGCATAATCGATCAGGTTCACTAAAAAACTAGGTACTGCGATCAGGATTGTCGGTTTGTTTTCCAGGATCGAATTCCATTGCAATGCCGGAACTCCGGGACCAATGCGGATCATTCCTGCATTTAACTCCTGAACGCCTAAATAATAAGCCAATCCTGCCATGAACTGCTTGTCAATGGTAGTCATGAGCTGAAAAAGATCCCCGGCTTTGGCACCTGCCAACTCAAAGGATTCCTTTTCATTTTTGGCCAGGCGATGTAAATCCTTCTTTGTCAGGTAAATGGTTACCGGTTTTCCGGAGGTACCGGATGTTGTCACATATTCGGCAATTTGATCGGACGGAACACACAAGAAATCGCGATTGCTTTGAGATAAATCTTCTTTTGTTGTAAAAGGAAGTGCCCGGAAGTGGTCCCAATCCAATTGCTCCAACGAATGTTTAGCGAAGTGTTTTTGATAAAATGGAGCATGCTTTACCGCATAGTGAATGGTTTCAGTTAATTGCTCAAGTGGGTTGCTATTTTCCATTTTTTCGGGATTCTTTGATCAAATTTCGCAATTCTTCTTCAATCTGAGGCGATGCAACCCGTTTGGTAAGTGCTATTTCAAAGTTAGAAATGGCTTTTTTAGGTTGTTTTTTCTTTTGGAAGTACTTCCCTAATTGCTCGTATGTCACGTATGATTCGGAATTGTTCGAAATGAAATCCGCAATCTGTTTTTCAGAAAGATTCAATTCCTTGTCAAACATCAGATAAGCACTGATTTGTTGCTTAACGGTTTTGAAAGCCTTGAATTTTCGGTAATCAGCAGAAGTGACAAAAGCATCGTGTGGAATGGAATCGACCAATTGAATGTGCTTTGTCCGGAAAGTTTTCGTCAGGTCATATCCAAGAAAAGTACCCAGTTGATAATCGGAACTGGAAATGAAGTACAACCTGCTTTCCGGTTGCATTACCACGCTGTGATGTGCCTGTAATTGATTCAATGCTCTTGGATTTCCCATTCCCAAAGTGTCACCGTCCCAGCCATTTTGATTTCTGAGAATGGTAGCTGCAATCAGTGGAGTCAGCGCTTTCGATTTTCCAAGTAACTGGTTCATTCGGTCGAAACGGTACTTCGAATCACTTTGGGAAATATTCTTGATGTTTATTTGATCTTTTTTGAATGCTTCCGATTGATAGTGGTTTGCACAAACCAACACCTCTGTCTTACTTTCATAAACTCCCAATTTCTTTGGTGATTTTTCAATCAGGACCGCTTTTCCATCTGCCGAAGAAGAAACCATCAATGTTTCAGAAACAAAGGTGTGTCGTTTTTTGGCAATTGCCACTGCTTCATCGATGTTTTTGGCGTATTGTAAAATTTCGCGAGCTAAGAGTGAGATAGGCATTTTCGAGCTGGTTGGCAGATCGGATTTCGAAGCATTGATAGTTACAGTCAATCCTTTTTCATTCATTCCGGATGCAACACCGGTAAACCCGGCCCAGGAATAGGAAGTGAACTTATATCCCTTGCTCGGGTTGACAAAAATGATCAATTTGTTTTTCGCAAAATCATCCCCGACATAAAAATCAAAATTTCTTCCCACCAATAGTTGCTGATTCTCACTTTTGTTTCCCTTTACCACAAATGAAGTACAGCCAACTACACTGTAATCATTCAAAGCGTGACCGATGTCGTGCGCTGCATGGTAATTCAGGATGCGGGTATATTTTGAAGCAATATAATCGTACCGGTCCGAAAATGCGAGTGAGATTCCATAAATCTCCTGCTGGTTTTCAAGTGGGATGTTCTCCGGTAAATCACTGTTGAAAAAACCGACCATCAATTTTATGAGGTGTCTCCAAAGCTTATTAGGCAGGAAATTGTTGATTTGGCCGACAAAAATATCCTCCTGTTCCTGAACCAGTTCCTTGGCGAGTTTCCCGTAAATGACACCTCGTTCATAAGGTTCTCCTTCCAGGTACATTTCCCAGACACCGAATTGATTTTTTTTCAGGTATGAATTCCCTAGTACGTAATGATCTTTTCCGACTTGTTTTCGCTCCCCGACGTGAATGGAAGGAACTTCCGGTACATCAATCTGGGCATTGAAGAGAATGATCGTAAATAAAACAAAGATGCATGCAAAAAGGAACTCGGTTGGGATCCAAATGAGACGGAATAGGTATTTTAAAATGGTTTTGATCACGCTTATTGAATAATTGAGTACAAATATAAGCTATTTTTGAGGGGTATCCTCGGTAATTTCAAGTGGCTAAGCTATGATAAGTATTATTAACAATCCGAATTCTACCGTTGCTTATTTCAAGCAGGAAAATTGCAATGAACTGATTTCGGGCGGTTTGAATAAGCGTGCACTTGAAAAAGGTGGTGTCAAAACATTGCTTCAGGAGCTCGGCTATGGTGAAGAGGAGATTCTTTACGGGGAAACCGGACAGCCTTATTTTAAGGAAAGGTCCGAATCATTTCTGTCTATTTCCCATGCGAAAGGTTGGTTTGCCGTCATCATTGGAACCGGGCCCGTAGGGATCGATATCCAAACGAAATCATCTCGCTTGAAACAAGGCCGGGATTATTTTCTAAATGAATATGAGCTATCTTTTTCTGAGGATGAGGTGGCTCTTCAGTTGATTTGGGGTGCGAAAGAAGCGTTCTATAAATTGAAATCGGGTCAAATCCCTGATTTGAAAGAGGAAGTTCGGGTAGTGAGTATTTCAAATGAATTGTTGGTTATTGATTTTGAATCAACCAAGCACGAACTGAAATATTTGTTAGTTGAAAATGCATTTTTGGTTTTTACTGTTTGAAAAAGACATATTTTTGACTCCTAATGAAAGCAGCCATGAAAAGATCCTTGTTAGTCCTAATCCTATTGGGAGGATTGGTTTCTTGTTCGAAATCGTTTACCTGCACCTGTGAGTATTATTCAGATGGAACATTGAGCAATACCGATAATACGAAAATTTCCGAGGGAAGTAAGGACAAGTCTGCCACCAAGTGTGACGAAATGGATAGCGATTATACGACTCAAGTTGGCGGCAATACTGTTCACACTGAAACAAAATGCACGCTTGCCAACTAAGCTAAACCGATACTTTATGAGAAGAACTTTATTTCTAATTTGTTTTGTTAGCTTTCAAACTTTAGGGCAGACATTCCATGTAGCAGATACTTCTGCTTTGATCGTAAAAACTACGAACCAATCACCTGCTCATTGGTATATTGAGGTATTCTCCGATTTATCGGTTGATACTTCTCTTCGATGGAAAGCGACCCATTTTGATAATGTACCTGTTGAGTGGGAAATAATGATGGATGATCAAACCAATTCATATTCAAACGTTCAAGTAGGAGACAGTGCGGACTTTGAACTGTTGGCGAACCAACCTTTTGCCCGGAAATTGATCATTAGTGCAATGTTGAACGGAACGCCGGGACACGGAATATGTTACTTTGATGTTTACGACCCGGAGAATCCTTCTTTCGTTCAGACCATCAGTTACGAATTCATCGTTACATTGTCCACCAATGGGTTGGCGGATTTGAACGAAGACTCCTTTCTGGAATGGAAGGATGGTTTTTTGGTTGTGAAGGACAATCGGGATGCGGATTTTGAAGTAGTTGACCTGGCGGGAAGGACGGTGCTTAAAAATGAACTAACAAACAAGTTTGACTGTTCAGCGCTTGTGGGAAATCAGGTTTTGATTATTAAAGTGACACTTGATAACAATAGCTCTATTATCAAGATATTCAAATAAATGAAGTTATTGATCTTCGATGTCCAGAATTTTATCTGCTAAAACAGAACTAAGTTTATAGTAGCTTTCTTCCGTCCAACCACCAACATGAGGAGTCAACAATATTTTATCTGAATCCAATAAGAATTTCAATTCTTCATTATTCAAATCGTCAAAAAAGTTTTCAAAAGATTTTTTCTCAAATTCGTTTACGTCCAATCCTGCTGCTTTTGTTGTTCCTTTTCGGATAGATTGAATTAATGATTTAGTTTCAACTATTTTCCCTCTTGATAAATTTAGCAGGTAGATCACTTTTCCCAATCCGTCAAAAAACTCCTGGTTAGCAAAATGGATCGTTTCTTCATTCTGTGGAATATGAAAAGAGATGACATCCGATTTGCGAAGCACGGCTTCCAAGGTGGCCTCGATTACAAAATCATCTCCGAAACCTGTTTTGTATTTGTCGTAAGCTAAAAGTGTAATATCAAAACCGCGGAGTTTCTTTGCAAAGGCTTTTCCATTATTTCCAAATCCGATGATTCCGACAGTTTTCCCATCCAGTTCAACCCCTCTGTTACCTTCGCGATCCCAGATTCCGTTTTTAATATCCCGGTTTGCGGTATGAATCTTATTCATCATAGATAACAGCATTCCCAAAGCGTGTTCTCCAACAGCATTCCGATTGCCTTCAGGTGCGTTGTAAAGCTGAATTCCACGTTTTTCGCAATAAGCTTCATCGATGTTTTCCATTCCTGCTCCCGAGCGAGCTATGAACTGAAGAGTTGGAGTAAATTGTAAAAAGGATTCATCCAATGTAAAACGGGAACGGATAACGATTCCGTGGGCATCTTTCAATTGGGTCTCGCATTGTTCTCTGGTCCAATCATGAGCTTCAATGCATTCGTATTCACCACTTTGAATGAGTCTTTCAGAAAGAATTGGATGAACCGTGTCGAGAAAGAATACTTTTTTCATGGAATGAATTTGGTACTCCGAAGTTACTTTTATTCTTTGAACGGCTTCACCACAAACTGCAAAATAAACTTCACAAGTTGTTCAATCATGGAAAGGTTGGTCTGATTTTGAGTTCCCAGGTAATCCTGGAGTAGATTGATCGGTCGCAGGTTTTCACCCGTTTTCTCGATGTTGATCTTTATTTTTTGAGCATGAATTTCACGCTCGAGCTTCAGGATTTGTAAATCCAGCTCAATTTCCTCAAACGAAGAATAGATTTGTGGTTTCTTTTCCATCAGTTATCGAAGAATAATTTAGAAAATCTGCGCAAGATCTGCTTTTCCACAAACCGGAGGCGTAGAAAACAAAGTAAGAGAATCAACAGGAAATAGAATCCGGCCACAATCAAAAATCCTAAAGCTATACTTTCAAGTGCGGTTCCGATTGCCAATGCAGCTGCAACGGATCCAAAAAGGAAAGCAATCATCAAGAAGAAACCAAGCAGTATGAACCGGACAACTGTGCGGGTTGATTTCATTACAAATTGAAATCCCCAAAGTTTATAATACTGAACCGTGCTTTCTACGTAAGCTTTGGTTTCTTCTTGAATCTTATTGGTGCTCTCTTTTAATTCTTCAAATGCCATCTTACTTAGCTGTTGTAGCTTTTTTAGCTCCTTTTTTCAAAAGTTCCAATTTTTCTTCCAAAAGCGAAATCAACTCATCTTTTTCATGAATTCCGCTAGAAATGGCATTATCCAGAAATTCACTGATATTTTCACCGGCATTTTCTGCTTTTCGGTGCAACAGCTGAGCTAATTCATGGTATTTATCCATCAAATCATCCTTTCCTTTGCCCAAGTTATCTTTTAACTTTTTACGGGTTTCAGACCCTTTGTCAGGTGCTAACAAAATCCCGATTCCTGCTCCCACAACTGCACCTGCAAGTACTGCTATGAGAATATTTCCTGTGCTACTTGACATACTATTTGTTTTTATGTGTTCCTAATAAATTTAACCAAAAAATCGAATTCCCGGACAGTCGGGAGAATCTTTTAACGTTAATTCTGAGTTTCAAAAGGGTTTGGCCACGAATTGACGAATTCTTGGAAACCTTACTACTTCAGTTCCGACATGACGAAGCTACTATTTACCTGACCGATATGTGGAATGCGTGCCAATTGGTTCTTCAGGAAATCTTGGTATACTTCCATATTTGCCACTTCGATTGTAAGCATATAATCTGTTGCGCCGGCTACATGATAAGCATGACTCACTTCCGGTAATTCCTTGATGGCGTTTTCAAATACATCAATCCCCTCTTTTTCATGGCTTTTCAAACTCACCTGGCAAACCACTTTCAAATCCTTCCCGATTGCCTTTCGATTGATGAGGGCTGCATAACCCTGGATAACTCCAATGCGCTCCAAGCGTTTAATCCGTTCAAAAGTAGGAGTAATCGATAATCCAATTTTATTGGCTACCTCCTTGTTATTCATCTTCCCATTCGATTGTAGAAGCGTAATAATTTGTTGATCAATGGAATCCAGTGTCGACATAATTTTGGTTTTGAGAAAAAAATTCTACTTCCAGCTTATAAATTGTTAAATATTGGAATAAATAAACTGTTATGTCTAAATGTATGGAATAATATTCTGGTATTAATCACTAAAGCAAAAAATCCTTTTACTTAGTGGTGGTATTAACGTATAAAAATCTGAATGAGACCGGAAAGTTTAATGATGAGTTATGGATACAAACCTTCACTTTCTGAAGGGGCGATAAAATGTCCTATTTTCCAAACCTCAACCTTTGTGTTCAACACGGCTGAAGAGGGAAAGGCATTTTTTGAAGTAGCTTATGGAATTCGTGAAAAGGGAGAGAATGAGGAGTTGGGGTTGATTTATTCACGATTAAACAATCCGGATTTGGAGATTCTCGAGAATCGCCTGTGTTTGTGGGATGACGCAGAAGATTGTGCTGTTTTTGAAAGCGGAATGTCTGCGATTTCTACCGCATTGATGGAGTTTTTATCGCCGGGTGATTTGTTATTGTATTCCCGACCGGTTTATGGTGGAACGGATCATTTCATCAACCATTTCTTGAAAAAGATGCAAATCGATTCAGTTGGTTTTCGTGCTGATGAAGATTTCGATACGATTATTGCCCGAATTGAAGCTACTGGAAAAGCAGATCGTTTGCGCATGATTCATATCGAGACACCTGCGAATCCTACAAATGCTTTGATTGATATCCAAATGTGTGCGGATATAAAAAAGCGATTTTCAACAGAATTGGCCGAAGTAATTTTATCCGTTGACAATACCTACATGGGACCTTTGTGGCAACATCCATTGAAACATGGTGCAGATTTGGTTTTGTATTCGGCCACAAAATACATTGGTGGTCACTCGGATGTAATCGCTGGAGCATGTTTGGGATCCAAAAGCTTAATGGCACGAATTAAAGGATTGCGAACTTTTCTTGGAAATATGGCTGGTCCGTGGACAGGTTGGCTATTGATGCGTAGTTTGGAAACGTTAAAAGTACGCATGGATGAACAAGCCAAAAATGCCATTGAAGTTGCCCGGTTTTTGCGTTCACACCCCAAAGTGAGTCATGTATATTACCTTGGATTTATTCCGGAACAAGGAACGGAAAACGAAAGACGCATTTATGCCGAACAATATACTTCTAGCGGCGCGATGATTGCTTTTGACGTAGTTGGAAGTGAGAAAGAGGCTTTCACGTTCTTAAACAATCTTAAATTGATTAAATTGGCCGTTAGTTTGGGAAGTACCGAAAGTTTAGCGGAGCACCCAGCAACAATGACTCATGCAGATGTACCTCAGGATGTAAAAGATGCTATGAAAATATCTTCTTCTTTGGTTCGTTTATCTGTTGGAGTGGAGCATTACGAAGATATTATTTCAGATATTTCGCAAGCGTTGAACAACGTTTGATGATTTTTCTCCGTCATAGATGGAGAAAGTGGGAGTTGGATTGATTTATAACAAAACAAGAAACCCCAATTAGACACCACAGTCTAAATTACTACTGCAATGCCCGGTTGACGAAAATTCGACCGGGATTTTTTATTCTGACAAATCCCCTCTTGTAATCAATTTTCCCATTTTTTCAGAGAACCGGATGCTGGCCTTATCGACAAACTTATAGAAGAAATGTGAAATAAGGAAAGTCACAGCCATGGATGTAATAAATGAAACGAGGAAAGGAATGAAGTAGGTTCCGGGTTTCCATAGTTTGAGAAAAATGGAGCATCCGAGTGAGCACATCACGGCCAAATGGATCAGGTAGAATGAGAATGAGATTTCCCCCAGGTATAGAAAAGGTTTTATAGAAAAGAACCGCATGAAATTTTTCTCAAAACAGATCACAAACAGGAGACAAAATGATCCCAATACATGAAACAGGTCGTAAGTGCTGGTCCAGCTCCAGGCCAATGGTTTCCAAATACTTTGCTGAACGAACAATCCCTGCGGGTAAGAACTGAAATAAATTCCTGCAGCCAGAAGGAAGAATTTTATTGCAATGCCTTTCCACCCTTTTGGAAAAGAAAAACCGGTTACAAAAAGCCGACTAATGAGGGATCCGAGTATAAAAGCGGCATAGAATTTTTTGTCTGTAAGCAGAATAAGAACCGCAACAATGATGTGAAGCAGAATTGATTTTTTATTATTGCCGGCCAGTGTTAGGAAGGAAAACAACAAGAGAGAACCCAGGAATTCGATTGTCATGGTCCACAGCACCGGGTTGTAACGATTGTCATTATTTAAAAACACGTCCAGAAATAGGTTTTTTATCATATTTGCAACAGTTTTCATGTCGGTGAAAAGGCAATTCAACCAATCTTTTGATTTGGTCAGATCCACCAATTCCTTGTGAGTGAAAAGTCCTGCCTCATAGAGGACATAACATATGATGATCGATGCACCGACCGGAAGCAGCAGCCTGAAATAACGTTTGGCGGCGTATTCTCTCAGAAGTTTATGGCTCCCCGAAAGATGAAATTTATAGCTGAGTACAAATCCGCTCAATACGAAGAAAATGGAAACAGCAAATCCTCCGTTAAAAAAGATATTGAGTGGTGTTTTTGCAATCATCATTTCCGCTTCGCCATTTCCAAGGTGTATCATTTCCGGATTCAGATAATTGATGGCAGGAAAGAACCCTAACCCGAAATGGTGGAAAACAACGATTATCATGGCCACGCCGCGAACACCATCCAGGAAACCCAGTTTGTTTTTTTCAGATCCGATCTTCATGCAGGGCTAAAGTAGGAATAAAATGTTTTTGGGGAGTTAATTCAACCCTTTTAGGGAAGCAAGAGTTAAAGACGAGCTTATTTTTCCAAATTCAATTTGGAAATTCGGGAACGAATGGCGCCACTTGTTCTTCCAAAATGTGTAGATAAATTTTTTATGCTAGTACCTTCTATAAACATTTCGGAGAGCTGGATATCGAACTCGCTTGTCCATGGTTTGTAAGCATCTTTATGTCGGGTTCTGAATTCTTCCACAGAATAACTTTTTTGGGGAATTATCTTAGAATTAGTTAGTTCTTCAGTGATGGTTTTAGGCAGGCAACCCGACTCAGGTTCAACTTCCAGGACATGAATTGTTTCTGAATTTTCAGCTAAGCAAAATGAAGTCGGAATCAAAAGCCCCGGAATTGATAATTTGTTTTTAGTACGCGTAATAGCAACATATAACAAATTGATTTCTTCGTTTAGTTTGGCGTAGTTCAGATTTGCCTTTTCTAGTTCGATGGCGGTCTTCTTTACTTTTTCTTCGGTTATGAAGTCATTTGCCAATTCGATGGAATCATATTCCATTCCTTTGCAACGATGAACAGTTGAAAAAATCATTTCAGCCTGTTCTTTATCGTCGTTGCTTAAATGTTTTTCCTTGATGGTTTTGATAATTTCCGGAATTTTGTTTCCATATTCTTTCACTATTTCCACCATCATTCCCAGTTCAAGATCTTCCGTTTTCGAAATGTACGTTTCCAATTCCTGCATCGATTGCATTTCCCGGATCAGTTTATCCCGAATTAATCTCCGTTTATTATTGAACAAGTTTAAAACGTCGTAGAGAGATGCCCCGTCTTCTGCATAAGTATAGGAATTGAAGTTTCCTTCAAAATAAATATTCTCAACGTGTTTGTTTTCAGTTACATATTCAATAGCTTTTAAGAGCAAGCCCAAGTTTGTACGGGCAATTATTGCTTTCGACTTGATTTCTTTATTTTGTCCGCAACCACTGATGTAACATGAGTTCTTTAAATCCAGAAGTTTTTTCCAACTTAATACGGAAAGAGCCAAATCAGCAATTTCCTGGTTGAAACGAAAGCTACTAGAAAGAAAATAGGTCTGATAATCGGCCTTTTCCAAAGAATTAACTGCAAAGCGCCAACTATAAATCTGTTGATGTGTATCGCCCACAATAACTTTTACGGCTTTCTGGTTGAAAAAAACGTCCAGCATTGCCGCTGATGCATCTTGTCCTTCGTCAAAAAGTATGTAATTGTAATCGAGCTTGGGATTTGACAATTGAAATTTCTTCAGGTAAAAATCGTGGGTGATATCAATTTCTCCATGCTCCATTTTGGTGAATAATTCATTTGTTTTCTTTTTGATATATCCATAATGGCTTTTAACAAATGTTTTTGTTTTAAAGCCGGTAACAATTTCCAGGTAGTTTAAATCTTCAAAAGTTCGCTTATCGCTATTACAGAAATAGGAAAAGAATTTTTTGATGTGATTTGCCAAGACAAATTCAGAATGCTTTTCTCCATTACCTGCAATTCTCAATATCTCAGCAATTTCATGAATTTTATAACCAAGTGCATTAATTCTATACGGACTGTTCATAACAACATGCCGATAAGCAAGTGAATGAGCTGTTTCAACGGTTACATTTCTGAGACCTTGTTGTTGAAATTTTTTCTTTGCGTCCAATTTAACTGATCTGTTGAATGCCAGGTAAAGGATTTTGCTTTCGACAGGTCTTGTTTTAGCATATTCGATGATCGTTGTGGTTTTTCCGGATCCGGCAACTGCATTGATTTTCATGTTTCCGGAAATGCTTAAAATCTCTTTTTGTTCTGAGGTTAATTTCATAAAGTGAATAGTTTAAAAATGAGGTGTAAAGGCGAAAAATCGCCTTCTCCTTATTTAAGTTCAGAATTATTTTGGGAAAAATCAAAAATTTTAAGAAGAAATTACACGGTTGAAATTATTCGGTTTTTGATCGATAGTTAGTAGAACAAATTCTCCCTATCTTCGCACTTACAAATCCGTTTGAATAATTACACATGAATCCCAAAAATCCTTTGCTGATTTACAACAGCCTTTCCGGTGAAAAAGAAGTGTTTAAACCCATTATTGCCGGTAAGGCGGGAATGTATGTCTGTGGACCAACGCTGTATAGCGAGCCGCATATGGGCAACATGCGTACGTTTATCAATTTCGATCTGATTTACCGCTACTTGCTGTATTTGGGTTACCAGGTAAAGTATGTGCGCAACATTACGGATGCCGGACATATCACGAACTCGGCGGGTGAAGCGGTCGATTCGATCGGGAAAGCTGCACGCGTGGAGCAAGTCCAGTCGTTGGAGATTGTATACAAATACAACGTGAAATTCCAGGATTTGCAGCGTATTTACAACTTGTTACCTCCATCCATTGAGCCGACAGCCACCGGGCATATCCAGGAACAGATCGAGGTGATCGAGAAAATCATTGAGAACGGATTTGCTTACGTGGTGAATGGATCGGTGTATTTTGATGTGCGGGCTTACGGAGAGAAATTCGAATATGGAATCCTGAGTGGCCGCAAAGTGGATGAATTAGCTGAAGAAACACGCGAATTGAATGCACAGGAAGAAAAACGCTTCTTTGCAGATTTCGCTTTGTGGAAAAAGGCAAATCCGGATGACATGCAGATCTGGCGCTCACCTTGGGGCGATGGAAACCCCGGTTGGCACATCGAATGTACTGCGATGAGTACGAAATACCTGGGAGACCGGTTTGATATTCACGGAGGTGGATTGGATCTGAAATTCCCGCATCACGAGGATGAAATTGCACAAAGTTGTGGTTCGGCTGGAGTCTCTCCGGCGAATTACTGGATACACGCGAATATGCTGAACGTGAACGGGCAAAAAATGTCCAAATCGCTGGGGAATTATTTCCTGCCTCAAGAAATCGTGGATGGAACAACGGAGGTTTTTGACAAACCTTATTCGCCGCAAGTGATCCGTTTCTGCATGATGCAGGCGCATTACCGCAGTACTTTGGACTTCACTCCCGATTCCCTGAATGCGGCGGAAAAAGGATTTACACGTTTGTCTGAGGCGTATGGGAAATTGGCTTCGCTGGAAACAGCTGGAACTTCTTCCCAGGATGTACAGGTATTGGTCGATTCATTATATAAGGCAATGAACGATGATTTCAATGCACCGATGTTGGTTGCAGGTTTGTTTGAAATTGTGAAATACATCAACATTGTCTCTGAAGGAAAAGCAACGATCACTGCAAGCGATTTGGATTTGCTGAACAAGGAATTCACCGGATTCATATTCGATGTTCTGGGATTGAGTATTGAAAAAAGTTCTGTAGGATCGGATGGCGCTTTGACAGCCGCAATGGACCTGGTATTGGATATGCGCAAAGCGGCGCGTGAAAATAAGGATTGGAGTACATCGGATAAGATCAGGGATCGTTTGGCGGAAGCTGGAATTGTAGTCAAAGACGGCAAGGACGGTGTTAGTTGGACAGTTAAATAGACTTTAAAAGACAGAAGATGCTAGACTTAAGACTGAATTTAAGTCTTAAGTCTTAAGTCTCCAGTCTCCAGTCTTTTAAAAGTGGAACATTTCGGAAAACCATACAAACTCTGCAGTCGCAAAACGATTGATTTTCTCTTCAACGAGGGAAAACAATTGCGTGCGTTTCCATTAAAGATGTACTATTCCGAAAGTGAATCTGTTGAAAAGGTTCCTTTCCAGGTGGTGCTTTCCGCCCCGAAACGACAGTTTAAACGAGCACATGACCGCAATTATGTGAAACGTTTGATGAAAGAGGTGTTGCGCAGGGAGAAACAACCTTTGGAAGATATATTGAATGAATCCGGAAAGCAATTATCACTCTTCATCATTTATACCAACAAGGAAGTACTGACTTATCAGGAGCTGGAAAAATGTGTACGGAAGTTGTTGGGAAAACTCATTGCAGAATTGAAAAGTGAAGAGTAGAAAGGAACAATTCATTATTCGTTTTATGAGTCATTCATCAAAAAACCTAAAAAAACCAATTCGATTCCCAATCTTTCGGTATTTTTACCTTCTTTGGATACCATTTTGCGGAATGGTTTTTGAAGACATCACTCAAAAAAAGTGAAGCTTTCGAACAAATGCAGTTTGTGAAGACTGAGCAAAGTAATGACAAATTGCTTTAAGCAAAGAACAACAAGTGTTAGCGCAGATAAAGAAAATAATATTTAAGAAGTAATATGAAGCAATTCTTGCATGTTTTAACCCTGGTAAGCATCCTTATCGGGTTCGGTTCTCCGGTAAAGGCTCAGTCCAACGGGTTTGAGGAAATCAAATCCATGGAATTGATGGACCTCATTTTCCAACAATTGGAAACCAATTATGTGGACGAGATCAAACCGGGTGAAATGAGTAAAACGGCTATCGATGCCATGTTGAAACAATTGGATCCTTACACGGTTTACTATCACGAGTCAAACATGGAAGATTATCGCATGATGACCACCGGACAATACGGAGGAATCGGTGCATTGATCCGCAAAATGGGTGAGTATACTTTCATCGCAGAACCTTACGAAGGAAAACCCGCTCAGACATCCGGAGCAATGGCCGGGGATAAGATTCTTTCCATCGACGGAAAAGATATGAAAGGCAAACCAAGTGATGAGGTTTCAGATGCCTTACGCGGACCAAAAGGCTCCACGATCCAATTGAAAGTGGATCGCGCCGGCCAGGAAAAAACAATCTCCATAACAAGAGATGAAATCAAATTGGCAGATGTTCCCTATTTCGGGATGCTGAACAATGGAACGACCGGATACATCAAATTGAATAGCTTCACCCAAACCGCTTCTGCCGAAGTGATTTCAGCTTACGGAAAATTGAAACAACAAGGAATGACGTCCTTAGTACTGGATTTACGTGGAAATGGCGGTGGTTTATTGATTGAAGCGGTAAAAATCGTGAATGTCTTCGTTAAAAAGGGGCAAACGGTTGTAACAACAAAAGGGCGCATTCCGGAAGAGAACAGAACATATGCAACATCCGCAGATCCATTGGATCTGACGATTCCGTTGGTTGTCCTTGTGGACGGTGGTTCGGCTTCGGCTTCCGAAATTGTTTCCGGAAGTTTGCAGGATTTGGACCGTGCAGTGATTATCGGGGAGAATTCTTACGGAAAAGGGTTAGTTCAACGTACGTTTGATCTGAAATACGGTTCGAAAATCAAATTGACAATTTCGAAATACTACACACCTTCTGGTCGTTGTGTGCAACGCCTGGAATACTACGACAAGGAGTTAGGAGATAAACCGAAAGCAATTGCAGATTCATTATTGAAATCATTTACAACTGCAAACGGACGAAAAGTGATTGATGGAAGAGGAATCGAACCGGATATTGTTGTGGAGAAAGATGATTATTCGCGTTTGCTTTTAATGCTGGTTAGTAATAATGTCATCTTCAATTACGCAACTGATTACAAGCGTTCACATGAAACAATCGGTCCGGCAAAGACTTTCCAACTGAGCCCGGAAGATTATGCGGCGTTCAAAGCTTATGCCTTGAAACAAGAATTCACGTATTCAACAGCATCCGAAGAGCAATTGGAACGCATGAAGAAAACGGCTGAGGATGAAGGTTATTTCGAAGATATCAAATCCGATTATGACCAGTTATTATCGAAAGTGACTCCGTCAAAGGAACGCGATCTGGATAAATTCAAGGAGGAGATAAATGACATTTTATCCAGCGAGATCGTATCGCGTTACTATTATCAGAATGGTCGTGCAGAACAGGCATTCCAATTCGATAAGGATGTCCAAAAAGCGCTTGAAATTCTTTCCGATACCAAAAAGTTGAATACTATTCTTGGGAAATAAGCGTTATCGATTTATATAGCGATTACTTATGCTGGATAGACTGACCGGTAAGCCCGTTCATTATTATATTCAATTGGTTGCAATGATGGGAATTGCGGCCGGATTGCCCTTTAGCAAAATTCCACTTTCAATAGGAATGATGCTTTTAGGACTGAATGTCATTTTGCTGTGGGATTGGAAAACGGTTTGGAACAATTGGAGTTCCAATAAATGGCTTTGGCTCTTGTTTGCCTATTTTGCATTCGAACTGCTTTCTATTTTGTGGTCAGCAAACAAAGGAGAAGCGTGGGATATCATTCGCAGGGAACTGACACTTTACGCAATTCCACTAGCAATCGTAGCGATTCCTTTAACAGCTTTCAAACATTACAAATGGGTTGCACTGAGCTTTTTAGCTGCTGTATTCCTAAGCAGTTTCATCAACGTAGGAACCTATTTTCATTGGTGGGGTGCGAAAATCTATGACGATATCAGAAGCCTTTCATTATTTGTTTCGCATTTGCGTTACGCAATGATGGTGATACTTGCGCTGGTTTTTTGCGCTGCATGGTGGATCCGGAAGTTTCCCTATCGTTGGATTGCCGTGTTATTGGCTCTTTGGTTTGTTTTCTACGCGATCCTTTCCCAGATCGGAATGGGAATGTTCACACTTTCGGGTGTAGTCTTGATGATGTTCTGGTTTAAAGTGAAGTCCATCCGGATCCTTTGGATAAAAAGAACCTTTATTGCTTCGTTTAGCGCTTGTGTCCTCTTTGTTGGAATTTTTCTCTATGTGAAGCTTCAACCGATTCCTCAGAAAGTGCAGATCAACATTGCCGATTACGGAACAAGGTCAGTGAACGGGAATCTCTATACTTTCGATCTGATGGACAGTATCAACTGGGAAAATGGTTATCCGGTTCAGGCATTTGTTGCAGAAGATGAGTTGAGGAAAGAATGGTCAAAGTGTTCCAAAGTGAATTATGATACCGGTGTGGACCTGAAAGGAAACCCGATTCGGAATATCTTGTGGAGGTATATGACTTCCAAAGGATTGAGAAAAGATTCTGTTGATTTTCAGAGGATGAACAATCAGGATATCCGCAATGTGGAACTTGGATTTGCTTCGGTTGAAATGGCAAAAGGAGGAATTTCTGCCCAAATCTACCGCATGCGTGGTCAGTTGAATGATGCCGAAAATCCAAACGGGAAATCACTCTTGGAAAAAATAGAATCTTTAAAAGCCGGAATTACAATTATAAGAGGTAATCCGATCGGTGGGGTCGGAGTTGGTGATCTGAAAGCGTCTTTTGCACAAGCCTATAAATCAAATCATTCAAAACTGACAATTGAGAACCAGCATCTGACGCACAATCAATTTCTGACTACCTGGATTGCAGGCGGCATCTTTTGTTTTATTGCTTTTATCAGTTTATGGTTTATCCAGTTTGCAGTTGCATTGAAAATTAATGCCTTCGAATGGACGGGTTTTTTGGTGATCACCCTGCTTTCTTATTTGATCGAGGACACTTTACAAACCCAAACGGGTGTCACATTCGTTGCTTTCTTCTTTGCCTTCTTCATTACTGGAAGAAAAATCTTGTATCCGGGGAAATAGTTCAATAGTTCAATAGTTCAATAGTTCAATAGTTCAATAGTTCAATAG
>NZ_CAMLDC010000006.1 GCF_946478805.1 uncultured Fluviicola sp.
TTGCCTAAAGGCCTTACCATAGTGATTCGAACACTGGAATATTTGTCGCTTCATTAGTTAGCGATAGGATCAAGGCACCCTGAATCCGAGAATTAAAATATCATCTGTCTGTTCTTCATCCGATTTGATTTTCCATTCTTCAATTGTTTCATTGAAGACTTTCCTTTGGTCTGCCATTGTCAGATTTTGAGTGGAAAGGATCAGGTCCTGGAAATTTTTGTAATTAAATTTCTTTCCATTTTGTCCACCGAACTGATCTGCGTAACCATCACTGAAAAGATAGTAACTGTCACCCGATTCAATACTTATCTGATAGTTTGTAAACTTTTGATCTGTATTGTTTGAAAAAAGGTTGATCGGTATTTTATCTGTCGCCAACTTGGTTAATTCCCCATTTTTAACTTGATAAATCGGGTTGTAGGCTCCTGCATATTCCATGATCATTTTTGATTTGTCAATGACACACAACGCAATGTCCATCCCGTCTTTTATTTCATAATCGCTGTTATTGATCTTTTTATTCGCGTTATGAAACTCGTTGTTCAATTGGTTTAATATTTCAGCTGGATTGGTCTGTTCATAATCAGTGACACATTTAGTCAACAGTTTGTACCCGATAATACTGATAAATGCTCCGGGAACTCCATGTCCGGTGCAGTCGCAGGCAGCGATAAAAATTTTGTCCTTATGTTTTTCAATCCAATAAAAATCTCCACTGACAATGTGTTTGGGTTTAAGCAGTACGAATGATTCGGGAAGAATTGCATCCAATTGCTCTTTGGTAGGGAAAATCGCTTTCTGAATAAGCTTGGCATAGCGTATGCTCTCCAAAATATCCTGATGCTGTTGCTCGATAAGTTGTTGCTGCTGTTTTAAAGGTGTGATATCCAGAAAAGATGAAACCAGATAATTCGCTCCGTTTATTTCCATTTTTTCAATACAACTTATTGCATAGATATCCTTTCCATCTTTTGATTTGCATTTGATAGTTTCGTTCTTTATCCTCCCTTTTTCTTTAATGATGTTTGAAACTCTCTCATGCTCTATCGGGTCGAGAATGCCGACTTCCCTGGCATTTCGTCCGATTACTTCGGTTGCCTCAAAACCGTATATTTCTATGAATCGTTTGTTTATCCTCACATAAATCCTATCTTCTGTGGTTATTGACATGCAGGCAGGACTTGAGTCAAACATGGTTAAAAAACTATCCAGATTCCCTTGAATAACTTTTTCAGCCATTTCTAAATTGTCAACCTCTACGGTATCGGAAAATATATTTTTCATGATTGATACAGTCTAATGAATATCACGCCTAATATGCTGGTTCTGGCAACTTCAACTATTCTGCTGAATTCTTTTAAACTGAATTGAATTCGTTCAATCACTTGAATCTTGTGAATAGTTTTGTGTTACGTTATTAACTCAATAATACGCATTAATCCGGAAAAATAAAACAGTCTCTCAAGGTTTTGAAGAAGAAGTCTCTTGGCAATATGTGATTACAAATGGTCTTTATCAACAGGAACATAATTAGTTGGTATCTAACCCATTTTGCCCTTCTCGTTCTCTCTTGCTCTGAAAAGAAGGAAGAGCCGAATGACTGATTCATGACAGCACGGTTTAAGAAAAGAGTATGGAGCTTATAAAGAATAAGGGCATTTCACTTACATAAATGCTCTTTTCTTTTCTGATCAGAACAAGAGAACATTCGAACTTTTTGATTCAAAGTTCAAACAATATGATCCACAGTGAACTGTTTTAAAAAAAATGTGCGTGCATAGGGAGTTACAAAGTTAGTTTTTGAACGTAAAAAATTAGGTCAAATCTATAAAATGTACGTATTTTTGTGCCCTACAAAACTGAAAAAGAAGAATGATTAGAAGGGTTACATATTATTCCTTTCATGTATCTGAATTGGTTTATCTGGTACAAATGAAGAAAGAATTTAAACAATTCAGACCTTCCGAGTATCGCTTGAAAGATTTATCTCAATCAACAGATGATTTAAGTTATTGCTATGAGGCACTTAAAAAGGTTTCACGCTCTTTTGCAGTAGTAATTCAGCAATTGCCGGAAGAACTGAAAAATCCGGTTTGTTTGTTTTATCTTATTCTACGAGGTCTTGATACCATTGAAGATGATATGAGTCTGGACAATTCGATCAAGAAAGAGATGCTGCTTACCTTTGCTGACCGCATAAACAACGAAGAATTCATTCTTGAGAATGTTGGCGATACCCAGGACTACCAAGACCTGATGCTTCATTTTGACAAAGTAATCCGTGAATATCAAAAACTTGGTCCGGAATACAAAGCAGTTATCACCGAGATAACCAATGAAATGGCAATCGGGATGGACAAGTATGCGCACAAAAACGTTGAAAGTTATGAAGACTGGAACGATTACTGTTATTACGTTGCCGGACTGGTTGGAATTGGTTTGAGCAGATTGTTTCTTGCCTCAAAACTAGAGACAAGTGTGAAGCTTGCGGACAGAAATCTCAGTAATGAAATGGGATTGTTCCTTCAAAAAACAAATATTATCCGTGATTTTGCAGAGGACCTGGAACAAGGACGTATTTTCTGGCCGGAGGAATCCTGGAAAAATAAAGCGAATACATTACACGAATTGCAGGCGGATGAAAAAAGCGGGCTTGCCGCATTGAATGAAGTGGTAATCAATGCACTTCAACATGTTCCTGCCTGCCTTGAATTTTTAGGATGCTTAGAGAACCAGAACGTTTTTCGTTTTTGTGCCATTCCACAATTAATGGCGATTGCAACCTTGAAAGAATTGTACAATAATCCGGATGTCTTGCACAAAAACGTAAAGATCAGGAAGGGAAAAACTGCTAAGTATTTTATTTCAATTCAGGATTTTAAGAGTACGAAAAAAGAATTTATCTCTATTCTGAATGGGTTGGAGAAAAAAGACAATACAGGAAAAATTAAATCAATATTAGCTGAAATTCAAGATGAGCACAAGTGAATTTGATATCATAGTTATTGGAGCCGGAGTTGCCGGAGGAGTGTTTGCTGCTTCTCAACCCGCCAGTACACGCATCCTTGTGGTGGAGCGTGACCTTACAGAACCTGACCGGATTATCGGTGAATTACTGCAGCCGGGAGGAATCCAGGCATTAAATAAACTGGGGCTTGGTCATTTACTGGAAGGTATTGACGCACGGGAAGTCAATGGGTATAACCTGATTAAGGGAAACGAACGTTTCACTATCAATTACGATGAAGTTCAAAAAGGAATCAAGGGAATTGGTTTGAGAAACGGAAAGTTCCTGACAAACATCCGAAAAGAGCTGGAAAAAAGAGAGAATATCACCTTGATTCAGGGAAATGTCACCCAAATTCTCGAGAACGATAACACCATTACAGGTGTCAGCTACACACAAGAGGACGGAACAACTGTTTCACAGCATGCAAAACTGACTATTGTCTGTGATGGCCCCATGTCCGTATTGCGTGATAAGCTAAGTAAAGTAAACAAAAAGATAACTTCCTATTTCATGGGATTGGTTCTGAAAGATCTGGAATTGGAATTCCCTTCTTACGGCCACATGATCCTTACAGGTGATTTTCCGATCCTGGTTTACCCGATCTATACAAATGCCTATCGAATCCTGATTGATTATCCAGGCGGGAAAGCTCCTAAAATGGGTCAAGAATCAATTGAACGATTAAAGGAATCGGTTGTAAAAATATTACCTGAAGAAATGATCCCTTCATTTTTAAAGGCACTTGAGGAAGATCAGTTGAAAGTCATGCCGAATCATTCCATGAAAAACCAGGCATTTCGCATGAAAGGCGCTTTACTTTTGGGTGATTCATTGAATATGAGACACCCTGTAACCGGTGGAGGAATGACAGCAACTTTTTCGGATATCCTTTGTCTGAACGGTGAATTGGCAGGAATTGACTTCCAGGATGAAACCAAATTGGAATATGCCGTTAATGCATATTATGAGAATAGAGGAAAAAATGTTGAAACAATCAACATTTTGGCAAACGCTTTGTATGAGGTGTTTACAAATGACGAATTGAAGGAGGCATGCTTTGAGTATTTGAAAAAAGGAGGAGAACAAGCTACAGGCCCGCTTTCCATCCTGTCGGGAATCAACAAAAACAAACAATTCCTGTTGAAACACTTTTTTAAAGTGGCGATGCAGCACCCGATACGTTTTATTACCAAACCGGCTAAACAAATACGTTTATATAAAAATGCAACACGGATTATTCGTCCGATATTAAAGGATGACGGGGTTGTGGCAATGATATAATGGAGAAAATCGAACACGAATCGCTGGAAGCAGCAGACTTAAGGAAACAGAATCATTTGGATCTGGCTTTTGCTTCGCAAAGTGCCTTGTCTGATGGTCGTTTTTATTACGAGCCTATGTTGGCAGGGCATCCTGAACAATCGGACATGCCTATTCAACTGGGAGGAAAAACACTGCGTTATCCTGTCTGGATTTCAAGTATGACAGGTGGTACGTCCGCTGCTGGTCCGCTCAATAAAATGTTGGCAAAAACAGCTAATAAATATGGTTTCGGGATGGGCTTGGGTTCTTGCCGGATCATTTTGGAGGACAATACTTATTTCGACGATTTTAACCTGCGTCCGATCCTGGGTGATGCTTCTCCCCTATACGCCAATGTGGGAATTGCACAAATTGAGCGATTAATCGATAAAGGTCAGGCCTCCAAGTTGAAATCCTTGGTCGATAAGCTGGACGCTGATGGTTT
Organism: uncultured Fluviicola sp.; assembly: GCF_946478805.1. Next base: position 4,758 of record NZ_CAMLDC010000006.1, read on the forward strand.
GATCGTACATGTGAATCCCCTGCAGGAATGGTTGCAGCCGGAAGGTGATCTGATCCAGCGCTCCCCGCTTGTGACAATCAACCAGTTGTTAAATGAAATTGATACCAACATCATTGTAAAAGAAGTTGGGCAAGGATTTGGTCCTGAAAGTATGCGGGAATTACTGAAATTGCCTATCCTGGCAATCGATTTTGCTGCAAATGGCGGAACAAATTTCTCAAAATTAGAGCTGCTGCGTAACGAACCGATGAAAGCATATTATGAAGATGTGATTGCTTTGGGGCACTCTGCTTCCGAAATGGTCGATTTTTTAAATAAATCAATCCAAGAACTGGGCTCTGAACGTAAGTGTAATAATGTGATTATAAGTGGTGGAATAAAAAACTTTTTAGATGGTTATTACCTGACTTCGAAGGCAAATATTCCTGCAATTTATGGTCAGGCAGCACCATTCTTGAAACACGCAAATGAATCACAAGAAGCATTGGACACATTTGCTGAAGTACAAATAAAAGGGTTATTAATGGCTCAAAAATTTTTAAAAATAAGATAATGGCAATATTAATAGAGGGGTTCTCAAAAAAGAACAAGCAAGAGAAGTTGGAAGCGATTACCAAATTTTTTAAGTCTCCGGGAAAAACGATGGAAACATTTAAAAGTTTTGATCACCCGGATCCTGCTATTCAGGAAGTCATTAATGAGTTTAGTGAAAATACGGTATCGAATTTCCACTTACCTTATAGCATTGCTCCAAACTTTCTGATCAATGGAAAAACTTTTGCTATTCCAATGGTTATTGAAGAAAGTTCGGTTGTTGCTGCGGCAGCAAACAGCGCGAAGTTCTGGTATAATTTAGGCGGGTTCCATACAGAAATTGTTGATACGGAAAAAGTAGGACAAGTTCATTTCTTATGGCACGATGATCCACAAAAGCTGATCAGCCGTTTTGATGAATTGAAACAGCTTTTCTTCGAAGGTTCAGAAGATCTTACAGTAAATATGCGCAACCGTGGCGGTGGTATCAAGGATATTGTCCTAAAAGACCTTTCCGACAAAGAACCGGGATTGATGCAGTTATTTGTCACCTTTGAAACAATCGATTCTATGGGTGCAAATTTCGTGAATTCATGCCTGGAACGATTTGCTGAGCTATTTAGAAACTGGCACCAAAATCAACCTGATTTAAAAAAGGATGGATTGGAGATCATTATGTCCATTCTTTCTAACCTTACTCCGAATTGTGTCGTGAAGTGCTGGGTGGAAACAGATGTGAAGAACCTGGATGGAATTGTTCCGGGTGTTTCGGGGAAGGATTTTGCAAAAAAATTCCATACAGCCGTAAGAATTGCACAAGTAGATCCTTACCGTGCAACGACGCATAACAAAGGGATTTACAATGGTATCGATGCAGTTGTCTTAGCAACTGGAAATGATTTCAGAGCCGTTGAAGCTTGTGGCCACGCTTATGCAAGTATGAACGGGTCGGGCTATTCTTCGTTAACGAATTGTACGATTGAGAATGATATCTTCCGTTTTGAATTGACTTTACCGATTGCAATGGGAGTAGTTGGCGGATTGACGAACTTACACCCGTTGGTGAAACTATCACATGAACTTCTCGACTTTCCTAATGCGCGAGAATTGATGGGAATAGCGGCAGCAGCAGGATTGGCAAACAATTTTGGTGCGGTTAAATCATTGACAACTACCGGAATTCAACAAGGGCACATGAAAATGCACTTGTTCAATATCATGAATCAATTAGAGGTCAAAAAAGAAGACCGCGATAAAGTGATCGCTTACTTCAAAGACAAAAATGTTTCGGTATCTGCTGTTCGCACTTATGTTGAATCTTTTCAATTAGTCTGATTTGACAGATACGGAAAATACGATAAGAACCTTTAAGGCATCAGGTAAACTGATGCTTTTTGGTGAATACCTGGTGCTGAACGGATCAGACTGCCTGGCTTTCCCCTTAAAATTCGGGCAAACGCTTTCGGTAACGGAGTCGGACGAACTTATTTGGGAAAGTTATTCCAAACACGGAAGATGGTTTTCTGTTTCTATGGGCAAGGATTTCACCATCCTGGATACCGATAACCAAGAAGTAGCAGAAATCCTGAAACAATTGTTCATCGTGATACGGACAGAAAAACCGGATTTGGATTTCAATCACAAATTCAGGGCTGAAGCTAATTTTGAGTTAAACTGGGGACTTGGTTCCAGTTCTACATTAATCAGCTTACTGAGTCAGTGGTCGGGTGTAGAATCAAAAAAACTGCTTGAAGCCTCTTTTGGCGGATCAGGTTACGATGTGGCTTGTGCAACAGCAAAAGGACCCATTATTTATTCGGGTGGAGAAGTTAAAGAGGAAGTGCATCTCCCTGAGTCGATAACGGACAAACTGCTCTTCATTTATTTGGGGAATAAACAAAACTCACGGGAAGAGATCAAGCGTTTCAAGGATCGAAAAGTCACTCCGGATCAAATCGATAAAATGAATGAACTCATCTCAACTGCCTTGTGGACAGATAAAATTGAGGTGTTTGAGCAGCAATTGGATCATTCTGAAGAGTTAATTTCTTCCATTATAGGGTCTATTCAATTAAAACAGCGTTTCTTTGCCGATTATCCCTATAGCATCAAATCATTGGGTGCCTGGGGTGGAGATTTTTTTCTCGCAACATACAGAGATTTGAAAACAGCTAAAAACTACTTTGAAGAGAAAGGATATGATATATTCTTTACCTATCAAGAATTCATAAAATAAATGGAAACAGACAAGGAACTGATGAATCAAGTGAAAGTAACGTGGCACTGCCCGTCAAATATTGCTATTGTTAAATACTGGGGAAAAAAAGGGAATCAAATCCCTTGTAATTCTTCGCTAAGTTTGACTTTGTCAAATTCATTTACAACTGTAGAAGCCGAATTATCAGAAAAGACATCCGATGAAGCGGTTCAGTTATCCTACTATTTTGAAGGAGAAATAAATGAGAAATTCGGTCAGCGGGTAGCTAAATTTTTATTTGATAATCGTGAATTTTTTCCGTTTGTAGATGAAAAAGCGATTACCATTCAATCTTCCAACAGTTTTCCTCATTCAGCGGGAATTGCTTCTTCTGCATCTGCATTCGGCGCAATTTCATTGGCACTTTTAGACATTGCCTATAGCTTGAAAGGAAAAGAAAAGGATGAAAACTTTTACTTGGAAGCAAGTAACCTGGCACGATTGGGAAGCGGAAGTGCATCACGCAGTATGTTCCCTGGATTTGCCTTATGGGGAGAAAACGATCAAATCCAAAACTCCTCGAACCGGCATGCAATTGAGATCAAAGAGGTTCATCCGGTATTTCATAACATGAAAGATGCGATCCTGATCATCGAAGATGAACCCAAGAAAGTATCCAGTTCTGTCGGTCATTCATTAATGAATAACCATCCTTATGCAGAAAATCGTTTCAAACAGGCAAATGAACGTACGGCTGAGCTGGTGGAAATCCTGAAAACCGGAAATATGGATGCATTTATCCACATGTGTGAATCGGAAGCGTTGACATTACATGCGATGATGATGACCTCTATGGATTATTATTTATTGGTGAAACCAGGAACAATTACAGCCATTGAGAAATTGATGGAATTCCGGGAGGAAAGTAAAGTTCCCGTTTGTTTTACATTGGATGCAGGCCCGAATGTACATGTTCTTTATCCAAAAGCGTATGAGGAACAAGTCGAAGAGTTTATCAACAACGGTTTACGTGACACCTATAAAAAAGTCATTTTCGATGAAGCGGGCTTTGGTCCAACAAAAATGAATCAATAATAGATGGAAAGAGTTAATTCAAAAATTCTTGTGTTCGGAGAATACGGTGTTTTACACAACGGTATGGCTCTGACTATTCCATTTAGTAAATTTTCCGGGCAATTGTGCTATCCTGAAAATGGAGAAGAAAGTGCAGGAGCAATATTATCTAATAAAGGTATCCGGGAATTCTTCAAGCATATTTTAGAAAATCATACGGATGAGACATTCAAATTGAATGTGAACGAGTTATCCCGGGAATTGGACAAAGGTTTGTTTTTCAGAAGTGATATTCCACAAGGTTTTGGCCTGGGAAGCTCCGGTGCACTTGTTGCCGCAGTTTTCTTACGTTACCTGGAAAAAGCCGGTGATTTCAAAGACGAATTGAAACATTTAACCATGGAGCGCATTCAAAGCTTAAAAAGTTGTTTGGGCGACCTGGAAGGGCATTTTCACGGAAAAAGTTCGGGGATTGATCCATTGAGTATCCTCATCAATGAACCTTTGTTATTAAAAGCCAATAAAGAAATTGTAAAAGTGGAGATTCCACCTTATGATGAGGCCGGAAAGAACATCTTGTTTTTATTGAATACCGGGATGTCAAGAAATTCCGAGACCCTGATTAAAAAGTTTCACAGTGCCTACGAAAAGGAGGACTTTCAGAAAAAACTGGAAACGAAATTAATCAAATATGCAAATGCAGGAATTACTGATTTCCTGAAAGGAGATACCGGAAATTTCTACCGGACCCTGGAGAAATTAGTCCGTTTTCAATTAGACGAAATGCATTACCTGATCCCGGAAAAATACCAATCCATTGTTCAGCAAGGCTTAGACACGAAGAATTATTACTTGAAAATTTGTGGAGCCGGTGGCGGCGGATTCATGATCGGGTTTACCCAAAACTGGGAAGAAACACAACAATTGCTAAAAGACGAAGAGTTAGAAATTTTCTATAGATTTTAATTATGACAACAGCGACAACATCAGTAAAACAGGATTTGGAAATCCGAAGAAAGGCGATCATTCAGTATTTGGAGACAGATGCATTGGAAGGTTTCCCAAGTAACTTATCTGATTCCACTTATCATATCATGACATTGGAGGGAAAGCGTTTGCGCCCTATTATGGTATTGATGGCTGCTCAAGGGTTTGGCGTAAGTACGGAAGCGGCTATGTCTGCTGCAATTGCAATTGAAGTATTCCATAATTTCACTCTTGTTCATGATGATATTATGGACAAGGCTTTGGTGCGCAGAGGAACAATTACTGTCCATGAAAAATATGGCGTAGATAAAGCGATTGTAACCGGAGACGCCATGTTGCCGCATTCTGTCGGTCTGTTGATCAAAGGAAACGAAGAAAAGTCTGCAGGTTTATTAAAGAGTTTCCTGAAAATGGCTCAGGAAGTGATGGAGGGACAGCAATACGACATGGAATTCGAAACGCAGGAGACAGTGACTGTGGAAGAATACATGAACATGATCCGCCTGAAAACATCTGTGTTATTCGGATGTGCTTGTGAGATTGGCGCCATGTTAGGTAATGCCTCTGTTGAAGATCAGAAAAAACTATACGATTTCGGATTGTATACCGGATTGGCATTCCAGATCATGGATGATTACCTGGATACTTTCGGGGATGATACGTTCGGAAAACGAATCGGAGGTGATATCTTACTGAATAAAAAGACCTTCCTGTTAATCAACGCGATGCAGCATGCAAATGCAGATCAAAAAGCGCGTATAACAGAACTGTTCAACGAAAAAAATGAAGAAGCGAAGATCAGTGGATTCCAGGCTATTTTTAAAGAAATCGGAGTAGCTAAAATTGCTTTGGATAAAATGGAGGAACTACACGATCAATCGGTTGAAGCTATTCAATCTTCCGGTCTTTCTGAAGAAGATAAACGAAAAATGATTGAATTGGGTGAAATCATGCTTAGCAGAACAACTTGATACACCCATGAACTTCGATCAAAAGGATGCCTCTTATTTTTGGGATACGTGTAAGTTCCATTCAAAGAACGGACAACAATATTGGCAATTTGAAATTCCGGATGAGTTAAAAGAAATCGTTCAAGTTGAATCCGATTGGGACAAACCCGAAGGAATTGCTTTTTTAGAGGCATTTGATCGCGCATTTATTTTTGACAAGAAAGTCAATCCGAATTCCGGCGACCGCGTATTGCGTTATTTGCGCCATAAACAAGCGGGCGCGCCGGAAACCAGGCTGTCAGACGATTCTCTTTCACTTAAAGAAAGAGCGCGTATCGGCTTATTAAATGGATTTTCGTATTACGAAACACTGCAGGAACCGGATGGAAATTGGGCAGGCGATTACGGAGGTCCGCTTTTCCTGATTCCCGGGTTGGTCATAGCATCCTACATTACCAATACGCCTTTTGAAAAACCGGTACAGGTTTTAATGAAGCGAAATATCTGGAATCACCAAAACGAAGACGGCGGTTGGGGATTGCACATCGAAGGGCATTCCACCATGTTCGGAACGGTCATGCAATATGTGACTTTGCGTATTTTGGGGGAAGATCTTTCCAATCCGGAGTTGAAACGGGCTCAGGATTGGATTTTAAGCCATGGTGGAGCTATTACAATCCCGATGTGGGGTAAGTTCTACTTATCTGTTCTGAATGCCTATGAATGGAAAGGAAATGATGCCATTTTACCTGAAATGTGGAAATTTCCGAAATGGGTACCTTTTCATCCAGGAAAATACTGGTGCCACAATCGGATGATCTTTCTCCCGATGTCTTATTGCTTTGGTAAAAAAGTGAAGGCAGAACTGACACCCCTGGTAAAGGAGTTACGGAAAGAACTCTATACGACAGATTACAATTCCATCAATTGGAAAAAAGCACGTCGTAAAGCTTGCGAAACGGATATTTATAATCCGGTCAGCAAATGGTATCTCGCTTTGTGTAAAATTACCAACGGATATGAGCGCATCCACTCGAAACGCTTCAGGAAAAAAGCCCTCAACTATGTCGAGAATTACATTGATTTTGAAGATAAATACACCCGTTATATTGATATCGGCCCTGTAAACCAGGCCATCAACTCCATTTGTGCCTGGCACCATCACGGAAAAGATTCCGAAGAATTTCAAAACCACGTCAAACGGTGGAAAGATTACCTGTGGGTTGCTGAAGACGGTCTCAAGATGGCGGGTTACAACGGGTCTCAATTATGGGATACCGCATTTGCCGGCCAGGCTCTGATCGAAGCGGATATGGAAGCCAGTTTTCCGGAAATGGCAGCGAAAATTTATCACTACATCGATATCACGCAAATTGAGCGCAATGCACCGGATTATGACAAATATTGGGGTGATGTAACACTCGGTTGCTGGCCTTTTTCAACCATCGACCACGGATGGGCAATCACGGATTGCACCTCTGAAGGATTGAAAACAGCTATTTTATACAACAATAAAGAACACATCAAAAAGCAAAATCACATCGACGTGGAGCGATTAAAGCCCGCTGTTGACTGGTTGTTGCATATGCAAAATAAAGACGGAGGCTGGGCTTCTTACGAAAAGCAACGGGCTCCGGAATGGATTGAAGTATTGAATCCTGCCCTGTTATTTGAAAACATTATGACGGAAGCAACCTATACGGAATGTTCTTCTGCCACAATCCAGGGATTAAAGGAATTCACCAAATACCATGACTACCGCAAAGAAGATATCAAAACTGCGCTCGATCGCGGGGGAAAATTCTTACAATCAAAACAAGATCCAGACGGTTCATGGTATGGCTGTTGGGCGGTATGTTACACTTACGGAACCTGGTTCGGTGTGGAAGGTTTATTGGCTGTCGGTCATGAAGATTACAAAAACGGCACACCTTCTACGCAAATTCAAAAAGCCTGCGATTTCCTGTTGAGTAAACAGCGTACGGATGGCAGCTGGGGAGAATCCTTTGAATCGTGTGTACAGCACAAATATGTTGAGCACGAAGACGGGCAAATAGTCAATACGGCCTGGGCCTTGCTTACTTTAATGAAAGCGAATCATCCCGACAAAACCGTAATTGAAAAAGGAATCGAATTCATTCTTTCCCGCCAGGAATCAACCGGTGATTTCCCCCAAGAGGGAATTTCCGGGATCTTTAACGGAAACTGCGCAATATCTTATACTGCTTACCGGAACGTTTTTCCTTTGTGGGCAATAGCTCGTTACTATCGGTTGTATTCTTAAAGTACGTCCCAAACAACCTGGTTTTGTTTTCAATGAAATCAGGTTTGGTAATTTGCAAAACCGGTTTCTTTCATCCCAAAAAGAATAGTGCGGGTATATTCTCCCGCACTATATTATTACCTCAAGCAAACAAGCAGATCAATTTGTCCGGATGTTTGTCACTTTGAATTCTGTTCGTCTGTTTTGCTGATGTTCTTGTTCTGTACAAGTCACTCCATTAGCACAATGGTTTACCAGTATTTTCTCTCCGTACCCTTTGTAGGTTAGGCGGAAAGGGTCAATCCCTTTGGCAACCAGGTAACGTACAACAGCATAAGCCCGTTTGTCAGAAAGTATGTAGTTGTACTGGTCGTTGCCACGGCAATCCGTATGAGAACCAAGTTCAATCTCGATTTTCGGATTGTCTTCCAGGATGCGTACGAGTTTGTCGAGTGCCAAAGCTGCATCCGGACGGATGTTCCATTTGTTGTAATCGTAATAGATGTTTTCGATAACGATAGGTTTCTCTATGACGATGGGTATCACCCAAAAATCGGCATAGAAATCATGAGAATATTTCAGTCCAACCGTTGACAATTCGTCGGTTTGGGAAAAACAACCGGACTTTGTACAGTACAAGTGGTAAATTGTTTCAGGACTAAGTTTGATCTGGAACTTCCCTAGCTTATCCGTCATTGCGGTAATGACCCCGTTTGTTTTTGGATCAGTCAATTCAACGCTTACACCTTCAACCGGTAAATTAGTTCCTTTTTCGAGGGCTGTACCATAGAGCGTAAATGTCGGAGGATGTTTCTCGAAGGTGTACATTTTATCTGATTTCGAGCGCGATGAGGAAACAAAACCGGTCCGGTTGTCCTTGTTCAGCGAATAGGCAAAATCATCTTCAGAGGAATTCAAAGGGGAATTCAGGTTTTCAGGAGTAACCCATTTCTTACTGTCAAAGTAAGTGATGAAAACATCCAAACCACCCATGGAGTTGTGTGCATCGGATGAAAAATAGAGTGCGCCATCTGTATTGATGTATGGGAACATTTCATTCCCGGGGGTGTTGATTTCCGGTCCCAGGTTTTGTGGTTGGGACCATCCGTTACTTATCTTATCACTTTTATACAAATCCGTACCACCATAACCTCCGGGCATATCGGACACAAAATAGAGTTCCATTCCATCGGCAGACAACGACGGGTGTCCACAGCTGTAATCATCGCTGTTATAGGGAAACTCTTCAAGATTTTTCCACTTCCCGTCGATGAGAGTTGCCTTGAAAATCTTGAGGTTGTTTTCATTGTTTTCGTCGACCTCCATTTTTCGTTTGTAGTAATTACTGCGGGTAAAGTAAACTATATTCCCGTCCTCTGAAAAGGTTGCCGGTCCTTCGTGAAACCTGCTATTGATATCACCCCGGAGAAGATGTGGTTGAAGCCACGCACCGCTTGAATCTTTTTCCATCTGGTAAAGATCAAGGTAGGAATTCCCGGTCCATGCCGCTGTTTTTCTGCCGGAGAATACCTCTTGATCGGCAGTGAAAACAGCTCCATTTTGGTATTCGACTATGCTAAACGCATTGGTAAACTGGTTTTCTAGGATGGGTGTCAATGTGTAAAGAGTCGTATCAACATAACGTTCCTTCACTGATCGACAAGAACTCAACAACATCTGCGCAACCTTATCATTGGAATTCAACGCCAGGTATGCTTCAAACCACTCAGCAGCAAGCTGGTATTTTCCATTATACATTAATGTTTTTGCATAATTGAAATACCCAATGGCAGGAAAACCGGAATGTGTCAATGCATGTGCATATTCTGTCTCAGCTGAATCCAGGTTGCCGGTTTTAAAATAAGCATCTGCTAATTTAATTTCCGTAGAAACTTTGTGCGTTTTCCCGACTACCTTTTCATAATGATGGATAGCGTCGTGGTAAGCAAGGGCATCGTAACTGCGATCCCCCCGGGTTTCATGAAAGTTCATGCAGCCGGTGAAAAACACACCGGTAAACCCTGCTATTAAAAGTCTGAATCGTTTTATTTTCATAACAACAAGTATTTAGAAGTAACGCGGTGTTTTCACTTTGACAAGATCTTTTCCGAAATCAATCCCTATCATAATCTCGTGTGTTCCGTTGGAATAGTTCCGGACAGCCGACGTAGTAAGGTCGTAAGCATAACCGATGCGGAAATAGCTGTTTGTCTGGTACTCAACAAGGAACACCATGGCAGCGTTGGTACGGTAGGAAATCCCAAGGGAAATCATGTTTTTGTAATACGCTGTCAAATTGATATCCGCTTGGAAAGGCGCATGTTGTACGTATTTCAGTAACACGGATGGTTTGATATTGACTGTTGGTGATACAGTGAAGACATAGCCTCCCGTAAGAATGTAATGTCGGCGCAGAAAAGAGGATTTGGTCAGATCAATATTGAAATTATGGTCATTCTGGTAAGCAAACAGTGTTGGAATTGAGATCCCAATGTAATGACGCTGCCCGAAGTGATAGGCTCCGACACCAAAACTCGGAATATATTTCCCGTTGATATTCTGACTGAACACCTGGTCTTGTTGGTCCCAGATCACCAGATCCTGGACACGTGCATTGAACTGTGACAAACTTACATTAACCCCCAGGGCTAATTTGGAATTGGCAGAGGTGCGTATTTGATAAGCATAATTTGCAGTGATCTTGTTGTGCGTACTGACGCCGATCCTGTCGTACATAAAACTGATCCCAAGTCCCATGTTCTTGGAAGAAATTGGTCCGTCCACAGCCACTATAGCTGTTTCAGGTGCGCCGTCCATGGCAACCCATTGTTTACGGTAGGTCGTCGTCGACGACCAGTATTTGTGTGATCCGGCATAAGCAGGATTTATGAACAATCCGTTGAACATGTACTGGCTCAGCATCGGATCTTGTTGCGCTATTGTCTGGCCTCCGGCCAACATTCCCAACATAATAAATATGATCTTTTTCATCTCGGTAATCTTTTGATGATTTCTATTTTCTTCTAAGGTCTACATACCCTTGGAGCACCTTTTCTTCTCCGGCAACAACTGCTTTAAGTATCACGAAATAGGTTGCATCCGGCAATGGGTCTCCTGAGTTGTTGTCTCCGTACCATTCATCAGCATAACCATTTCTTTGATATACGATATTGCCCCATCGGTTAAATACCACAATGGAATTGTCCGGGTAACTCTTAATCCCATGAACAACGAAGTAATCGTTGTCACCATCTTCATTCGGTGAAAAGCCTTGCGGCATTTCCAGCACATTCGGCTGCATGAGCTTCACATTAACTGTAGAAGTACATCCATTGCCATCGGTAACGAGCAACAGGTATTCCCCTGCTCCCAAATGATTGATATAACTGGTAGTATCTGTTGTCGACCACAAATAGGTATACGGTCCTGTGCCTCCTGAAACTGTCGTGTTGATGAAACCGTCCGCTGCTCCATTGCTGCTGATGTTGTAACCAGGCAAATAGTTGGACAATGTCAGATCAATCTCAAGAGACTCAGGTTCACCAACTGTTATGCCAAGGGTAGCGGTGCAACCAAATGAATCAGTGATTAGCACCGAATACGTACCTGCAGTAAGATTATTTTCAGAAACCCCATTCCCACCGGTTGACCATTCGTAAGTATATGGATGGTTTCCGTTGGAAATAATTATTGTCGCCTCGCCATTGTTTCCGTCATGACAGGAAACGTTGGTCACAACAGCCGAAGCAATCAGGTTGCTTTCAGATAAGATAACAGCAGAATAAGCCTGTTGACAACCATGAGCATCTGTCACCTGAACATTGTAAGGACCTTCCTGAACATTGTTCAGATTTTGGTTTATAGAGCCATTTGACCATACAAACACATAAGGTGTTGTACCTCCCGTCACCTGAGTTTGGATGGAGCCGTTGGAAGCATTACATGTTGCGTTGTTAATTACAGCCTGTATCATCAGTGAATCCGGCTGAGTAATAGTTGTACTGTGTGTCAGGATGCACCCATTTGCATCTGTTACTGTTAGATTAACCGTCCCTGCTGCCAGGTTGGTCAGATCGGGAGTTTGTTGTCCGCCTGACCAGTTGTATGTATAAGGTGTTGTTCCTCCGCTTACGCTTGTCTGAACTGAACCGTCATTGGCGTTGTAACAACTCAGATGAGCTACTGTAACTGTTATACCAAGTACCTGTGGTTCCGTAATGATTACTGCATCAACAGTTGTACAACCATGATTATCAGCAACATCCACTGTATATGTTCCGGGACTTAAATTCGCTAAATCTTCGGTTGTTGCACCGTTCGACCAGTTTGTTTGATAGGGTGCCGTTCCGTTCGTGATCTGCAGATCAACGGTGGCGTCACCGAATCCGTTACATGAAACTTGGTTTACGACAGTTGTGCTGATCGGTATCGGGTATATCCGTACAGTGAATGAACAATCGGATGTATTTCCATGAATATCGGTTACCACAAAAGTATTGATTGTTATTCCTACCGGGAAAGTACTTCCTGAGGGTAAACCTGTCGTTTGGACTAAAGATGCTATACTGCAATTGTCGGATGTTACCGGTAAGCTGTAAGTAACTAAGGGATTACAACTTGCAATCGTATCCGGACAAGTTATTACAGGTACCTCAGCATCAATAACAGTGATACTGAACGAACAAGATGCCGAATTTCCTGCATTATCGACAACTGTATAGTTGACATTGGAAACTCCTACAGGAAAGTAAGTATTCGGAATTCCGGTTCCTGAAATTGTGGCGCCGCAATTATCGGTAAAAGACGGCACCACCCAGTTGACAATAGCACCACATTCTCCAGCGTCAGAGTTTTGGATAACCGAACCCGGGCAATTCACGATTACCGGGCTTTCCGTATCTGTCACACTCACGGTATATCCGCATGTAGCCTGATTATTGGCAACGTCAGTAGCTGTCCAGGTAACTGTTGTGATACCTTGGTTAAATACAACCCCGTTCAGTGAAGTACCTGTACCTGTCGTTGCACCTGTTAAAGTATATGTCAATGAGACAACACTACAGTTATCAGTAGCTGTTGCATCCCAAGCTGTGCCTGTTTGCGTAAAGGTACAAAGACCTGTATCGGCAACTACATTCTGATTCCCGCCTGCGCAACTTGTTATAACAGGCAATTGATTATCGCTTACCAGCACATTGAACGCACAGGAAGTTGTGTTTCCGGAACCATCCGCTGCTGTCCATGTTACTGTAGTTGTTCCACGATTGAATGCAACTCCTACAAGACTGGTTCCTGTTCCTGTTGTGGCTCCAGTTAGGACGTATATTATGGATGCGATGGAACAGTTGTCACCTGCACTTGCATTCCATGCCGCAGAAGTTTGAGTGTACGAGCACTGTCCTGCATCTGAAACTACTGATTGATTCCCGACAGCACCACATGACAAGATCACCGGGGCCTGGGTATCGTTTACCGTAACCGTAAAAATACAGGTATCCGTATTTCCGGCACCGTCTGTTGCTACCCAGGTCACAGTAGTCATACCCAGGTTAAATTGAACTCCGTTAAGAGAAGTTCCCGTGCCGCTGGTTGCCCCGTTTAAAGTATAAACAACGGAACTTACTGTACAGTTATCAGTTGCAGTTGCGTTCCAGCTGTTGCTATTGTGCATGTATGTACAAATTCCGGTATTGGCGTTCACCATTTGGTTGCCGATCACCAAACAGTTGCTGATAATCGGATTCTGGTCGTCGCCAACAATCACGTTAAAAGTACAGGTTGTGAAGTTTCCGCTGCCATCCTGGGCACGCCATGTAACCAATGTGGTTCCACTGTTGAAAATGACACCGTTCAGTGTGGTTCCGGTTCCTGTAGTTGCACCGCTTAATGTATAAGTAATGGCCGCCACGGAGCAATTATCTGTAGCAGTTGCATCCCAGGCAGTACCACTATGAATATAGGTACAAACACCTGGATTCGCTAATACGTTTTGTGTACCGGTAGCTCCACACGATACAATAGATGGAAGTTGATTGTCGCTTACAGTAACAGTTGCAGTGCAAGTTGCCGAATTCCCGGTGGCATCGTATACCGTCCAGGTAATGGTGGTTAGCCCCAGATTAAAGATCACTCCGTCCAGGGAAGTGCCGATACCTGTAGTGGCCCCGGATAAGTTGTAACGTATGGAATCTACACCGCAGTTATCCGTAGCTGTTACATTCCACGCTGTGCCTGAATGAGTGTAGGTACATCCTCCTGCATTTGCTGATACTGAAGCTGGTATTGCAGGTCCGCATTGGGTAATGACCGGGTTGATATTATCTGTTACAGTAACATTAAAAGTACATGTGTCTGTATTTCCAAGTCCGTCTGTTGCCCCCCACATAACAGCGGTCATCCCTTTATTGAATGCAATCCCCTGCAAACTGGATCCGCTACCTGTGGTTGCTCCGCTCAAAGTATATGACATGCCCGACAGCAAACAGTTATCAGTTGCGGCGGCATTCCAGGCCAGATCAGGTACCGTATAGGTACAGGAGGATGAACTTGTGAATACAGATTTATCTGTTGTACAGGTGATCACCGGCGGTGTTATATCCAAAACAGTTGTAACACTGGCAGAAGCTGATGTGGTACAGCTGTGAGCGTCAGTTACTGTTACCTGGTAAGTTCCCGCAGTTAATCCCGAAATATCTTCAAATGTTGATGAATAGGATGATGGTCCGGTCCACGCATAGGAATATGGGGCTGTACCTCCTTGTGAAGTAACCACTATCGCACCGTTATTTCCACCGGCACAGTTAACCTGTTGCGACATGGAAGCCACAGCAGTCAGTACTTGTGGTTGGTTGATGTATACATCGACAGGTCCGGCTGAGCAGCCATGCAAATCTGTGACATTCATTTGATAAAGCCCTGAGGCTAATCCGGATAGGTCCTGCGTAGTGGCTGTAAAACCGGAAGGTCCGGTCCATGCATAGGTATAAGGAGCGGTACCTCCGGTCAGCATCATATCAATAGTTCCGAGCGAGTTTCCGTAACAAGGATTATCGGTATAATTATAGGATGTTGTGATTGCAGCAGGTTGTGCAATTCCTACACTGCCTGAAATACTGCAGCCATTTGCATCCGTAACCACAACCGAATAGGTACCTGGTGATAATTGTGTAAGGTCTTCGTGATTCGCATACGGTTTTCCGCTTATTGACCAACTGAAAGTGTAAGGATACGTTCCGCCGCTTACCGTAAGGTCAATTGTCCCATCGTTTACATTGTTGCAGGATACGTTAGTCGGTACCAAAGAAACAGACAGCGGAGCTGGTTGGGTAATGGAAAAGGTCTGAAAAGTTGAACAGTTCCTGGAATCCGTTACCGTTACGGAATAGGTTCCCGAAGTCAAATTACTGATATTCATGGAATTGTTTATTCCGTTTGACCAGGAAATCAGAAAAGGTGAATTTCCATTCGCCAGTACAAGAGAAGCTGCGCCGTTTGACAAACCATTGCAGCTAACACCTGTTGGATTGACTGAAGCAATGAAATCGTTACATGGAGGTTGATTGATCAGGACACTGTCGGTGACCGAACATAAATTAGCGTCGGTGATTGCAACATAGTAGGTTGTTCCGCCTACCGCTGATGACAGGTTGGTAGCGGTCTGTGTTATTTGTCCGCTCGGAGACCATACATAAGCATAACCGGGGATGCCTCCAAGAGGGTTTGCTGTCGCAGAACCATCATTTCCTCCAATAGAGGAAACATCCATGTGTGTCATGGTATTAGTGATAACCGTGGGCTGCAAAATGGTAACTGCCACAACATCCTGGCAACCGGAATTATCAGTAACAATTACACTGTAAGTGCCCGAAACCAGATTGATTGCCGTTGCACTTGTTTGTACCGGAATCGTGTTCCAGCTATAAGTAAACGGAGCCGTTCCGCCACTGGCGATACCTACGGTTGCAGATCCGTCATTTCCATTGTGGCAACTGACGTTTGTACTTGAATTGATAGTTACATTGAATATATTACAAAAGGTATTGTTGATTACTGAACTTTGGGTAATTACACAGCCATTGTTATCGCTTACGGTTACTCCGACAATGCCTTCACAAAGTGAATTGGCATTCGTTGTTGTTTCACCGTTCGTCCACAAAATCGTATATGGGGATGCTCCGCCGCTGATTGCTACAGAAGCGGTTCCATCGCAACTCGGTGAGTTTGCAGTTGTCGTCGCTATGTTCAACGCTAAAGGTGCCGGTTGTGTAATTGTTACCGGAGTAGTACCCGAACATCCGTATTGATCCGTCACCGTTAGCAAATAAGTTCCTGCTGTAACCGAAATTGAATTTCCGGAAGAACCGGTACTCCAGAAATAGCTGAAAGGTGCTGTTCCCCCGCTTTGCCCTGCACTGATTGTGGCGGAACCATTATAACAGGCTATAGAACCTGCAGATGGTTGAGAAATAACCGTGTCTGAAAAGATGATTGTCATTTGATCACTGCTGTTCAAACAGCCCCCGCCTGCACCTGTTGAAGTGAAGGTCAAGGTAACACTGCCATTGTTGATTTCCGTTGCCGATGGTGTATAGGAAGCAATCAGAGACGATGCCGTGGGTTGAAACGCTCCGGTTCCACCTGTCCAAATTCCGCTTCCTGTTGTGGAAGTGGCTTGTAACAATACGGTTGGATTGGTTGCACAGGAAATTTGGTCTGCACCCGCATTCACTAGTGGTGTGGTTGCTACGTTAACAGGAACAGATACAAAAGCATTCGGACATGTAGCTGTTGACAAACCGTCCGTTACTTCAACTGTAAAGATACCAGAAGTGTTAGCACCATATAAATTGGAGTTGGAAACAACGTTCCCTCCACTGTCGAGCCATCGGTACTGGTAGTTCCCGTCTCCTCCGGTTGCAGAAGCTATGAGTAAAACTGCGCCTCCCCCCTGGCAAAATGATGCCGGATTCGGTGTAGCGGTCAGTGATAGTGCGCTGTACGTATACAGGCGAACCGTATCGCAACTTTGATAAGTTCCACAAACTGCAGCCTGAGGTGTTCCACAAATTTTGTAATCGATCCAACTTGGAGTACCTAGCCCTGGACTGAAACCCGGATTACTGCAATTGGTACAGCTCAACAATGAGTTGTATGCTCCGGGAGTAGAATTGCCTGTAGACGAATTGATAGAAGTAATACTTATATTATTCAATCCGTATATATGCAACGGAAGCGAGCAGCCTACCCGCGTTGATTGGTCTGCCGGGAACAAGGGTTTTGGAATTTGCCGAAAAATATATTTGATCTTGTTTTTCCCCGGTTTGCTGTAGATGATCTTGTGCGGACCGGGACCAGTTATACATATTGGCGCCCCTCCGGGGATTTGAACTCCACAGGATCCGGCTGTAACCAAGTCTCCTCCGGAAATGATGTTGTAGTTTCCCGATCCTCCCGGATCGGCATAACCCGGAGCAACCACGACTTCAAACATTGCAACGTTCGGATTGAGGGTCACGTAAAAGGAAATGTAGTTATCGCCGTCACTGCAGCAGCCGGGTTGACGCTCCACTTCTGGGGTGGTGTACGACATATCCGGTGACGCGGACAAGTTCAGGTTAAAAAAAGGTACGTTTGCCGTACATTCCGGCAGGTGGTTTTGTGCATACACATTATGCACGGAAAAACCATAAACCAGCAAGAAAGAATAAAGTAGGCGAATACCTCGGAGGGTAAAAATCCTGGCTCCCTTTCTATCGGTCGTGGAGTATAGTAGCTTCATACGCTTCTAAAGTTTAGTTAGCAAATATTTCGAAGCTAAAATACTTGCCGGTTGAGTCAGGAATTATGATGACAGTCACCCAACCGGGTAACAGTTGTCATCCAAGGGCTGAAACGCCCGGTTGGTCAATGATTGACGAACTAATTATTTAAAGATCCAATTCGTGAGAAACCCGAAAAATGAAAAAGCAACAGGATAGCATAGAATCGCATGTGACTTTTCGAAGGGAGGAAATGACACCGTTTAAATTGCATCTGAATTGAAGCTAAATTGTCAAATCATTTAAGAAGTTGGCACTGCCTTCGATATAACCTTCCTACCTGCTGCTATTTTCTTTCAGTCGTTCAATTTCTTTTGTCAGGGTCTGTTTTTCTGTTTTGGATTTCGTCAGGAAAATGGCTTGTTCGTAATGACTTATTGCCTTTCCAAGGTTTATTTCAGTATACAAATAACCTAATAGGCCCTGGTAATGAGAATGGTCGGACAAGTTTAATTTTCCGGCTTCGACTAGTGCTTTCTCGCATCCATAAACTTTGGCGTAAGCAAATGTCCTGTTCAAAGCTGTTATAGGTGAATGCTCAATCAGAATAAGTTGATTGTAAAGATCTAAAATATGTTGCCATTTATTTGAATCTGTTGACGTAGTGTGCCAATAAGCAATGGCAGATTCTAAGTGATAGTTTGAAATTTCATTTCCTGTGCAAGCGTTTATCAAATAAAAATTGCCCTTTTCAATCAGTGATTTGTCCCATAAACTTTTATCCTGTTCATCATACAAAATAGCCTCACCTTTTTTATTTGTTCTTGCATCCAATCGTGAACTTTGAAAAAACATCAATGCCAATAAGGCGTTTGCTTGCGGTGTATTGGTAGAATTGCTTTCCACTAACACCAACGCCAGCCTGATTGCTTCGGAACATAGGTCTTTCCGGATAAGCTGATTGTTGGTTTTTGAAAAATAACCTTCATTAAAGAGCAGATACAAGGTTTTTAAAACGGTATCCAATCGCGATTTTATTTCTGCTTCATTTAGATTCTTAATTTCAAAATGATCGTTACGAAGATTGGCCCGGGCTCTTAACAAGCGCTTTTTAACTGTTTCTAATTTTGTAAGGAAAGCATCCGAAATTTCCTCTATGCTAAATCCACAAAGGATTTGAAGTGCTAAACAAATTTGGGCTTCGGTGGAATTTATAGGATTACAAACTGCAAATATCATTGCCAATTGACTGTCCGAAATAGATTCATCGCTAAATTCAAATTCATGCTCTATTCCTGCTTCATTCCGTTTTAGGGCAGGTTTGATTTGTGTTTCAAAAGCGGAAAGGTGTTTGAAGTAATCTTTGGCTTTATTCTTCGCTACGGTATATAACCAAGCGGTGGGATTTTCGGGTATTCCATGAACTGCCCAACTTTCAGACGCTTTTAAGAATGTATCAGCTGCAATGTCCTCTGCAATTTCAATGTGTTTTAGATGAAATGTTTTACAGAGAACAGCCACTATTTTACTGTACTCAGTCCTAAATAAATGTGGTGTTATTTCGCTTTGGATCATACTGAAAAAAGCCCTCCGCAAACGAAGGGCTTATTTGAATAATTTATAATACGCTGACTTCTCTGATTTCCACACTCCCTACAGATAATATTGGCGAACCTTTTGCTAATTCCGTTGCATCTTCAATTGAAGTAGCATTCACCAATGTATAACCCATAATGGATTCTTTGATTTCTGAATAAGGTCCGTCGGAAACAGCACCACCATTTTTTAGAACCTTGCCTGAATTGGTCAAACGATTTCCTCTGTCTGCCAACTTGTTTTGAGCTGCAATCCCTGCAACCCAATTCATCCATTTTTGGGTAGTCGCCTGGGCTTGTTCCGGGGATGCTTTTGGCAGCTCATTATAATTTGCCCTGAACACCAATAAGAATTCTTTGCCGCTTTCCGGATCAGATTCACGGTCCGCAACCCCTCTGACTTCTACATTTCCGCCAATAGAAAGGATCGGGCAATCACTGGCCAAATTTGTTGCTTCTTCAACCGATTTGGCATGTACCATGGTGTAACCCATGATTGATTCCTTAATTTCAGCATAGGGCGCATCCGAAATGATCCCTCCACTTTTTACAACCTTACCCGAATCTTCCAAATGGTTTCCATTCACGAATTTGTTTTGAGCTGCAACCCCCTTAAACCATTGCATCCATTTTTGGGTTGTCGCCAATTGTTCTTCCGGGGATTCTTCGGGCATAGATTTGTAATCTGCTCTGTACACTAATAAGAACTGTTTCATTTTTTAAATTTTTTATTGTCGCCCTAATGACGATCGAATTTAAAAGATGGGGACAAAGGTCCGATTTTTTTGGATAAATTTCATTTGGGTTACAGCATAACCCTCCCCTATCATTCCTCACCGGACAGGATCACCGAAACTGAAACCAGCTCTTTAACATGGCTCTTATTACTCCTTCACAATCTTCGTTACCAGCTTTCCATAATCGCTGACCACAGTCACAAAGTAAACACCATCTTTTACGGAAGACAGATCAATAGGTGTTTTAAGTTCCTTAATTCGGGTTGAATATACTGTTTCACCGGAAAGATTGCTCACTGTGATCAGTTGACCGGATAATACAGACTGCTGGTCGTACAACACAAACATTCCTTTCGATGGATTGGGAGCGATCACCAGGAGTTCGTTCACCGCAAGTTGATCGAGCCCTAAGCTTGAAATAGCGGTACATGCTGATGTATCGCTGCAGCCGTTTTGTGTGAC
This sequence comes from uncultured Fluviicola sp., assembly GCF_946478805.1. The sequence continues at coordinate 25,315 of NZ_CAMLDC010000006.1, forward strand.
GATTACAGCATACGAGCCATTGGCGGCAGGTGTAAACGATGCGGAGGTAGCTCCGGCGACCGGTAAATTCGTGGCGCAGTTAATCCATTGCCAAGTCGCGTTTGATGCTGCTGAAGTAATCGTTATTCCACTTACGGAAACAGCAGTATTTACACCAATTACGGTAAGCGACTGTGTTACCGTGTCACTTCCGTCGTTATTTGATGCAATCAGCGTAACCTGGTAAGTTCCCGGAGCTGTATAGCAAATGTTTGACGGATTTTGGACTATCGAGCTGTTTGGTTGATTGGGAGTAAAATCCCAGGTCCACGAAGTAGGTGAATTCGTAGTCAAGTCGGTAAAATTGACACAATCTCCGGCGCAGATCACGTTGTCTGAGATTGAAAAATCAGCAACAGGAGGAGTCGGTGCTCCCGGTGGAGCAGCACAGCAATTCCCGCCATCTGAAAGGTTCTGCGTTCCAGACCAACAACCATATTGCGTTTCGTGAGTATAAACCGTCCCCGCAAAAACTGTTGCGAAATAATCATAGATCTGTGCTGCAGAATTGCAACCACCCTGGTTTCCGGTGCCGCATGAATAAGCGCAATCGATGAACGTATAACCATTGGGATCGCTGTATGTAACAGGCGGTACAAACTCAATATTCGGAGTCACACCACCAGGAACACCAATAAAGTTCGTTGTCGCAATCGTGCCTCCACAAGTGGTATTCGATGCATTGTTATAGCCCGCATATTCGATTCCGGTAATGTTGTTCACATACGCCCCGCTGAAGGTCACTTCAACAGCTTCGTAAGAAACCACCCCGATTTTAAGGTTCGGGATATTGACATCCACGTTGATATTCAGGAAACCGCCATCGTAATTTGAAAAAATGACAATATTTCCGTTGGGATTACAAACCTGTGCATTGGCGTAAAATCCGCAAAGGGATAAAAGAGACAGTAGTAAAGTTCTCATAAATAAAAAGTGTTAGCATTCAGATTAAATATAAACAAAAGTTTCCGGCTGCGGTGATCTTTAAATTAAAACTTCCGCGATTCTTTTTCCTTTTGCAAATCCATTGAAAGCATGACCATGTCTTTAATTTGTTCGCCATTCTCGTAGATTGGCTTATCATAGTTTTCAATAAAAAAATTCGTTTTTACACCGGTAATCTTAAAACCGGATTTTTGATAAAACGCTATTTCTTTAGAGCAAAGATCGCATGTCCCAACAATCAATTTCTTCAAATTTTCTTCAATAGACTTCGAAATAATAAAGTTAAGCAGCACGGTCCCGATTCCTTTGCCCTGTTTAGTTTCCGAAACTGCAATATTCTTAATTTCAATGGTATCCGGTTCAACGATTTTTAGAATAAAAGCAGCTTCAACCCTATCTTCAATTTTTGCAGTAAACAATTTTCCGCCATCCAGGTTTTTATCAATGGCCTCAATGGTATCATCAGACAAAAGCAATAAATCATAAGGGATTTCTTCTCCTTCGATTTGACTGATCTGTATATTTTCTTTGCTCATTTTTACAATTCTAATTCCGGGAAACTTCACGGATAGTTTCCCTTATATCAATTCAATACTACAGAATAATTCTGAAAACAGGGTCAATGAGAGGGTGAGTATCGAGAGCAAAAACAAAAAAGTCCCGGAATACCCGATTGTATTCCGGGACCAACTAAATCTCATCGGTCGCGTTCTAAAGCCTGAATTTCGGTTTCTTAGAACTGGTGAACGTATAAAAATTAACGATCGGTATGTCAATGCAAATCGAAAGGCTTATACGTCCATAGCGATTGCTGTAGGTGTTTTCATCAATTTGTGCATCTACTTTGCGCAGAAGTGGCCCCATCTGCCAGCCTGCATTCACAGATATCGGCAAAGTAGGAATACCATATGAGAAGAAAATACCCGGCGAAAGAATGTTTTTCAGCTGAATGGTTGGCAATACTTCCGTTATTGTATCGTTGGAACGGAAAGAAGCAATGGCTCCAACGTCGATCACCGATAGGAAAAGGCTGTAAGAAGAATGGTTCTTTGCCTTTTTGCAGTTTCCACCATAACTAATCGATATTCCAACCGGGGCGGTCAACCCGTAGCTGTTTATCGTACTATTCTTGGCAGACATCCATTTCGGATCAAGATGATAGACGCGCTCATACCCCATATAAGGGCCGCAATAAGCGTTCAATGCAATGTTGAATGTCGATTCCCGTTTGATCCGTGCGGAACCGACCGGCAATGCCGCAGCCTCGATAGCGGCTTCCACATCATCAGATGTTTTGGCATCGACGATCGCAGACATGAATGTTCCGTATTTGAGGAGTGATTTTATAGTCATCGACAATGTCAGTGACAAATCTGCCAGGGTGCTGTCTTCCCATTTCTTGAAAGACTTCGAATCACGGTAATCACTTATGATTTTTGCGAGTTGCTTTGAAATGCTTTCTTCCTGAATTAAAAAATCTTGGTGCTTTTTCTTTTGATCTGCTGTCGGTGCTTTTCCAGCTATTTGTTCGATAAACTTTTTACACTCTTTCCTAACTTTAGACCTTTGATCCCGAAGATCGATTGCTTTTGGTACGTATTTTACTTCAAAAGTGTGTGCGATAAAAGTATCTATACCATCCTTGTGGAAGATCGTATCATACAGCATAACTGTTTTCATGATTGCAGAAGCATATTGCTTTCTATTGACATCAACAACGATATCCGAAGCTGTGCGGGCTGAGTAAATGTAGATACCTGCTTTTTTCGCGATATCCAGATTCTTCGGGAAGTACGGCATTTTTTCAACGGCCGTCAGATGGTCCATCAAATCAAGCGCTTTCCCCGCGATAGTGTGGTATTTCTCGATCTTCAAAGAATCTTTATTGATTTCCTTAAGGGCATCTATCTCTTTCTCAATATCACGGATTTTCGAGGATACTGTACGGAAATAGTTCTTGTATTCCTCATAACCGCGTATTTTATTATAGGAACTGTCAATGATTTCCCAAAGCTTCTTCTCTTCCTTTTCTCCAAAAGCGATATTATCTTGCTTTGCCTTTTGTTCCAGGAGTCCGATGTATATTTTTACCGCATCGTCGTCGTTGAACAACTTTTTGATCAGGCTGTCGTTTGCCCAGTAATGTATGGAATCTGTTTTACTTTTGAAAGATTTAGAGACTAACTGCAGCGTTTTGAATGAAGCAGCAATGTTTTGATTGATTCCCGTTTCAGTTCCCATAAACTCATCTACCGGATAATTCGCGATCATTTGTCCCGGATGTTCTTTCAACTGCACCTGTTGCGCGATGTAGAAACTGCTTTGCAGGATGACTTTCAGACCAGGGTTTGCATCGAAATAGGAACTGTGGTTATCAATGATCGAAGGCAAGTTGTTGGGCAAATCCGAAAGATCGCGGTCGAATGCGCTTCGCAGCGCCTGCAAATAGTTATCGTAATTGTAAATCTGGTTGTCAATGACCATCAATACTTCATACGTTTCCGGGAAAACGGTTTTCAGATCAACGTACTTCGGATCGCTCAGCGCCTCCTTGAATTTATCGAAGAACACAATGTTGAGCTCTTGTTTGGTGCGGTCAACGATGAATTTAGCAAGACCATCAGCGAAATTGGTGACATCGAGGTTGCCAACGGAACTCATCATACTGAAAGGGCTTAAACGCTCATCTTTTGACTTGGTTCCCTGTGTTTTGTTAATGTAAAGTTTATTAATGTAAGGGTTCAAATAAGCATTAGCAGAGATTCGACTACTGTCTATTTCATAATGCAACAATATAGAACGAGCCGTATCTATTTTTTCATTTTTCTTAATGGCCTCTGCAATATAAAGAGCATCATAGAGGATATATCCTGGCTTGTATGGGATGAATTTTTTTAAAGGTGCAAGACTAAATACAGCTGCTACGTCTTGTCCCACGCACAGCTGAATGCTCTTTTTTCCAGTGGTTTTTAATACATCTTTATTCAAAAAGTACTTTCCATTTTGTTGCGTGATGCTGAGGACATAATTTTTTCCATCGCTTGAAAGTTTGCCAATTGCTTCGAGCGTATTCGGATCCATAATGACGATCGGAGGATCTTCATCTGTCATCAAAATGATTTTCGTGTCCTTATTGAACAGTGCAACAGGAAAATTCAGTGTGAGGCTATCGAATTGTTTGTTTTTGTCGATAGAGATCGATGGTTTTCCATTCGCGTTAATCGCATTAAATGTTCCCGATTTCTGCGCTGTTACAGAAATGGAAAAGAATCCAAGGAAGAGTGTGAATAGTAATTTTTTCATAAGAGTTAGTTTTTAGATAATTTCAAAACTGGAGTATAAAGTATTTTTGATTGGGTGGACAAAGGAAAATTTATTATCTGCACCTACCAGAATACCAATCATTTTATCGCCTCCTTCATCATGGATGTAAACGCAACTTCCCGAATCGCCTTTGACAGAGATAGGTGCAGGGTTCTGGTCGTCCCTTGAGCTGCTAAGAAGGATGATATTTGTTTTCTTACACATTTGATCGAAGTACCCGATCTCATATTCAACATTACTGTTTACAATATAACCCGTGGTGAGTTTTCCGTTCCGCGACAGAATTTTCAACTCCGTTTTCCTGTATACATCTTCTTGCGTCACATCATAATACCTATCATTGAATTGTTTGATAGTTGTTGGCTCGTTGCTATTGTTAAGTTTAACGATGATGAGATCCTGCTCGTCGGAAAGCTCTTTGTAGAACCACTTTCCAAGCGGCGCCTCATTGAAATAGACGTCGGTTTGAAGACTATCATCTAAAACACCATTGTTATCAGAATTGAAGCGGCTGTCTGTGAAAATATGCCCGGACGTCACAATTCCCTTGAAGCTTTTGGAATATCGTGATTTTACTGCACAACAAATGGATCCTTTATCAGCATCTATTGCTCCTGTTTTCGAAACAGAGTCTTTCTGATCCAACTGAACACCCGATTCACCACAATTTTTGATTATTTCTGTTGCAATGCTTTTTTCACCATCCTGCATATTCGCTTTCAACTGTTTATCTATCCCATCAACCTGATCGTCTTTCACATAGATTGCTACCACGTGAGAGTCGGCAATAGCAGGGTTCTTTACTAAGTCGCTGATACCACTGATATTTTTGTGCGTATATTTCAAACGATCACGGTTTTGCAGAATTGCCTGTTTGGCAACCGCCTCCGAAGCAAAACCTGTATTTACACTATTATCAGAAAGTATTTCGGAGTTTACTTTTGCTGCCCCCGGCACTGCCAATTTACTCTCAAAATAACTCTGCGTGGCCTTCGCACCAAAAACAAATGCAATCACGCCCATCCACCATTCATCCAGCCCGATTTGCTGTAAACTGTTAACCTGCCAGCCGCACTTAATCAGCAGCATACAGATCACATTGGCCATCATGAATACCACAATGCGCATCGTGCTGATACCTCCTTTTCCGCGTAGCATGGTAGGAAAAGCGAAAGCCACTCCGAGCATCGTGATAAAAAAAGAGATCGCCGCGATTGGTGCGGATGCTGCATCGGGATGGAGATCTTTCGCTTTATCCGAGTGAAAGAACAAGGAAATAATCAGGCCTAGCAATCCGGCAATGATCATCACAACGCCAATACGCTGGAGAATGGTCACTTCATTCTTTTCATTGACAAGCCTGGTTTTAGTCCGGGTAGAAGTTGTCATAGTGATTGTTTTTATGTGAATAGTAATTAGTAATATCTTGTTTCGGCAGCACCATGCACCATTCGCTTAAACTGATACAACTGTGCGTTTTGTGAACAGGTAGCACAATTAATGTCCATAAGGTTTTCCCATCGTTACAGCCTGGAAATAAATCGTCTGAATTATTCCTGTGTCTTGGTGAGGAACAGCAATTACCGAAACACCACCTTTAGGCTCCCAGCCATGTCTCAGGGCATCATTAACAAGTTTTTCGAATTCGTGGGGAAATTGATTGCTGATTACTTTGTAGGTCGTCATCGTGAATAGTGTTTAATAATGGAGCTGCAATTTAGCAATTTATTCTTGCGAAAAGAATTTTTGTTCCTAAAAAATTTGTCCTCATCCGCTTGTTTCATGTTCAATATGAACCAATTACCCATTAAAAGCAAAAGAATCGTTATTCTGATGAGCCTTGTTTGGTAGGGTTACAGCAACTGGAGTTGAACAATTTGGAGATCAGAAAAGAGGAACGGTTGCAGCTTGGCGAAGTGGCGATTTTACCCTATCCGTTTATCGTAGAATTTAATAGTTCACGAAGCATTATTGCTTTGTCGTTAATTTCATTGCTTTCGATGTTCCTGACAGATAGAATTGGTGAAAGTTTTGGATAAAGGTCGGGCTTGTTTAACCAATTAACCACTTGTTCTTTAATCCATTTATTGTAAGCAATAGGATACGTTTTATTTGCAATAAAAAGTGTTTGTAGATATTCTTGAAATGCTTTACACAAAATGTCGAATGCTTGAAAATACAAACTCCTTTTAATAAAAAACGGAATATGGTCAAGGTCATATTCGCAGGCATTTCTTGTCATTGTCAAACGCTGTAAACGAAGTTCTTCATTGTAATATGGCAACCATTTATTTTGAAGTTCTTTGAAGTAATTTCCTGTATGGTCCATAGGAGCAGAATAACAGATTTGATTTCCTATTTCAATTTCAAAAAAGTCGGAAGCAACGCCAACTTCTAAAATTGTCGGAGTATAATTACCGTCAATTACGTCTAAATGTAAATGAGCAAATTTGTTTGATTGTTTATATTTCAAAAATGTCGGTTGCGTGTTATAGTATGTTTGCCAAGCTGCCTCAATGATTTCTATTTCGGTCTTTGTTGTACCCGGTTTTACCAGTATAGCAAAGTCAAGGTCGCTTTCAGGAACAGCGTGTCCGCGAGCACAAGAATTTACAACTAAAACTGTATCAACTTTTGGAATCGTCAAAAAGTAATCCTTAACTAACCCGGCAGTGTCCTGGTGTAATGAGGTCGGAAAAGTTGGTTTAAAAGTCATAGGCCATTCTTGCTAATTGATAAATTGTCATGTTGGTTGTATTGTTCGTTGCACTTTCAGCTGACTCATTTATATGCGCAACAAAATGGTGCCTATACAACAAACGGGGATGCTAAGCGCAATTCAAACGGTTAACCGTTCTGCCAAAATACATTTTTTTCTACTAAGTAATGAGTGGTTCCGGAATAGGAATTCGACAGGTTAAAAAACAAGAAGCCTACAGTCTCCATAGGTTCGATCAATTCAGGACTACTGTTTCTCACAGTGCGTTAACTGGAAGATCTTGGCCCTGATTGCTTCTAAATTAGTAGTCGCTGATGACCAATTTTTCAGTTGCAATGCTTTTCTGATCTTCTGTTATCCGGATGAAATAGGTGCCGGCGGATAAATTGCTGCGGGATAGCACAAATTCCTGATCTGAAATATTTTTAATATACATCACCTCTTGTCCGTACATCGTGTAGATTTTTAATTCCGCATGAGTGAGCGGTGCGTTGAATTGAAGAGTTCCTGAAGTATTTAACGGATTGGGATAAATGCTGCATGCGAACTCCTTACAGCATGATTCGTCTACGCTTCCAAATGCATCTGTGTTATATCTTGCCACAGAAAAATCGGTGGTAGAGTCGATATAGCTGACTCCTCCAAGCAACATTTTTCCATCACCTTGAATGCTCATTGCACGACCTGTACTATATGTATTCCCCATGGGGGTGAGTACTTTTCCACCAGTGCCAAAAGTGCCGTCTAAACTGCCGTTGTTCTCGTATCTCACCGCTGCAAAATCAGTGTAGTTAAAACTGTTTTTAGCTGACCCGGCAAACAAGATTTTTCCATCGTTCTGAACGCTTAATGCATTACCACTATTTTGCGGACTCGGAACTCCAATCGCGGTTAGTGCAATTCCTCCAACACCAAATGTATTGTCCAGTGTTCCATCGTTTGTATAGCGTGCTAAGGCAAATTCACTGTTGGAAACATTGATAGACCAACCACCCAAAAGAATGCGGCCGTCATTCTGAATACTCATGGAATTTGCTTCACCACTGTTTCCAATGGGTGTAATTACCTGTCCGTTTAACCCAAAAGCATTGTCGATCGTTCCATCCGTATGGTATCTTTCCATCGCAAATGAAAAGTTGAATGAGCCTCCAAGAATAATTTTACCATCACCTTGAACGACCATTGAATTGGCTTTACCCTCACTCCCAATTACTTTTCCGTTGATCCCGAAGGTGTCATCCAAAGAGCCATCACTGTTGTACCGGAGCAACATAAAATACGGATTGTCATTGGCAGAATGTTGGCCGTATCCGCCAACAAGTATTTTGCCATCGCTTAGAATCGTAAGTGATTTGCACTTTTCACTGTAGTAACCCTCCACATCCGTGATTACTTTTCCTCCCGTGCCAAAACCGGTATCAAGGGTTCCGTCACCGTTATAGCGAACCAAGTTGATATACCAACCGGAAAAACCACCCAGCAGAATCTTACCATCGCTCTGAATAGCCACGGAGCTGCCCTGGCTCCTACTTTCAACATCCGTAATTACAATTCCACCGGTTCCAAAACCAGGATCCAAAGTCCCATCGGCGTTGCATCTGATCAATGCAAAGTCCGAGGTAACATAACTCAATTGTGTATATCCTCCTAGAACAATTTTGTCATCACTTTGAACAGCTATTGCATTGATCCCGTCGTTGAAAGTTCCCAGCGAAGTATAGAACTTACCTCCTGTTGCGAAAGTGTTATCCAACGATCCTGCCTGACCAAATACGGCAGTTTGGAGAATCACGATCATCCATACCACAGAAAAAATTCGGGTAAGAATCCAATTGGAGTTTTTCAAACCCGTTACCACAGTATTCAGATTGACCTGAGCTGACCAACTCTCCAATGAGATGCTTACTTCTTTCATGCTTGTTAATATTGATTATCGCTTTACAATTACAGTTAACGTTATCTAAACAAGTAAAGTTAGCTAACTAGCAAAATCATTTTTGCGTTTTTGCTTATTTGATCTTATCAGCTCTCTTTTTTATCTTAAATGACCAAGTACATAATAAGTACCATTAAAGAAAAAACTTGCAATGAGAAATAAAATTGCTGTCAAACCAGATAGCGATACTACTCTAGGTATTCAAAATGAATTCCTTTTCAAAACGTCACGTTTGATAATATCAACTCTTATCCTGTTGTTTTCTCCATTCAAACTCTGAAAAGGATAAACCTGTAATCTTTTCACTCTCCAATCTTTCTTTTAATCTTTCTGAAATTACTGTCCCGGATATATTAAGAAGCGGGCTAATCTGAATCAAGTCATACTTGTTTCCGGATTCAGTAAAATGAATTTCATTAATCACAAACTCATGATATTCTTGATTAAATGTTTTTTGTTCTTCGCGCCATTGCTCCCGCCAATCAACAACATTTAATGGAAATTTAAATTCCCGCACTACTTTTCGGATATCCGGATCGAGTTCGCCAAAGATTGTCTTATTGTAATCAATAAGTCCCAAAGCTTCATTAGAATATCGTGGATTTAATATCCACCAATTTTCAGATTCATGATCTTTTATTTTAGTCGGAATAAATTCTGTATCAAAAAGATTGTATTCTAATAAAAGTGTTTTCAATCGCTCACTTATTACTGGATATTTTAATGATCCCCATGATATAAAATCTGTGAATCTAGCATGTTTACATAATTCAAATACGGTACTTGTTTGTTTTAGATTATTGTTGTCTGAAAGATTAACAATCGAGTTTGGGTCTTTATAATTAACTCCTTTATAAATTTCCAGTTGTGGGTAGACGTTTCCTGTTTCTTTGGATTCTATTTGACAGTCTATAGTAAAGATGTTCATGTTATATTGTTAGTGAGTCTATGAAAATAATGAATTTCACAAATGCTCACCACATACCTAACTCCAAAGTGAGATATTTTGTTCTTTACCGTAATTCTCTCTCACTCTCAAAACTTATTTATTTTCCTGGAAGGAAGGATTTACAACAAATTACTCAAATCCTTTCTCGTCCTCACTCTCCGCTCTCACTCTGCAAAAGAAGAGCAAGCGTAGTTTGTGAAGACTAAGGCTCTGTCTCACAAGACAGATAAGCCGAAGGACGCAAGGCAGAATGAGACTGAGAACGAGAATGAGGTACAAAAAGAAGGCGAGAGTTTAACTTTTTATCTGATGTTTTACTGATTCTTAACGTGGAAAAACGTGAATAACATATCGGTAGACAGGTGTTGGAAGCACGCTTTGTAGTAAATGCGTTTACCTTACGCAGGCGCAATTGTTTTTAGCTATACTTCTCTGTAATAACAGGGATATTAACAATTACCCGCGCCAGAGCTTCATTGAATTATCAGGATTTCAAGTCTGTTAAACAACACTAAAATATTAGGTTAATGATTATGAATGTTGTTTCTTGTTTAGAAGGATATAGATAAAAATTATTCACTAAAAATCAGATAGTCATGTTAAAATGGACAGCAGTATTTCTTGTTATCGCACTTGTAGCTGCGATACTCGGATTTGGAGGGGTGGCATCAGCAGCGGCTTCCATAGCAAAAGTTATATTCTTTATTTTCATTGCTCTCGTAGTAATCACTGGAATCATCGGGTTTACCGCGATCAATAAGAAATAAGAAGAACCTGATATAACTTTCAGATTCAATTTTATGGTTAAAGAAATTCTCGTATTTAAGAGGGAAGAGAAGGAAATAGCAGACTTCGTTTCTCAGTCGCTATGGGTTCACCACAAAGTGCAAAAGGCATCCCCGAAGGAATGCCTTTTTCTACTTTAGTGGTGACCCCGTTTGGATTCGAACCAAAGACCTACTGCTTAGAAGGCAGTTGCTCTATCCAGCTGAGCTACGGGGCCAATAATTGTAATTCTAATAAAAACAAAAAAGGGGATGATTGCTCATCCCCTTTTAATGTGTCGGGGCGGCAGGATTCGAACCTGCGACCTCCTGGTCCCAAACCAGGCGCGATGACCGGACTACGCTACGCCCCGAACTAGGCTTTTATTTCAATTTACTTCAATCGCTTTTGAAGCAAGATTTCTCTGTTTTGAGGGTGCAAAGATACTCATTTATTTCACTTTTGCAAGCTCCTCAGAGAAAAATTCAGGCTTTCACCTTACTTTTATGCGGAGAGAGCGAGATTCGAACTCGCGGTACCGTTACCAGTACGTCAGTTTAGCAAACTGGTGGTTTCAGCCACTCACCCATCCCTCCAAAATTCTTACAAAGAACACATCTTAGGTATTGCTAAGACAGGCGCAAAATTAATAAATGCATCGTTCTATCAAAGCTTTTTGAGTAAAAAAAAACAAAAAAAAGATTTCGACTGAATTTATGGCCGCTTAACAATTGGTTAATCTCTAAAAATCAAGTCTTTCAGCTGCTCACGCTGTTCCCTTAAATTTTGAAGAATCGCACTTCGCCGGCGTGCAAATCGGCCGAATCGCTGTTTTGAATTCAAATGATGCATGTAGCGCATATAAAAATGAGCAAAGGTTCCGAACAACGGAAGAACTGCCAGGTAGAGCAATGTCTCTAACCAGGAAAGATCCAGAAAAAAATGCGCCACCAAACCGAATCCCGCGTAATTCAAAGGATAAAGCACCAAGCCCAGCAAAATGGATAAAGGCGCATGATACTCCACTTCCTTCGTCATTTTAGGCACAATCCACCCGATTAACCAATATGGAAGCACGTGATGGATGAAACCTACCAGGAAAACCGGGACAGTCAGAATCACAAACAGCCAACTTTGGATGAATTGCCTCAAAAACAACGCAGGTCTGTAAGGCCGATCCAGGAAATCGGGTTTGATCCCTAAAAACTGGAGTGATGCAAAAACATTACTTGTTTCCTGCTGAATTTCGTCCAACTTCCAGGGAGTGGTCAGACTGTATTGCTCCAGCCTGGCTTGAACAGATTTCATGAAATTCATTTCACCTGCTACGTTTGCCCGATTCGTGTACTTCGTTACAAACAACGTACGCAATTGCTCCACCAGGTCCTCGCGGGCCGAATCATCCATATTCACGAACACGCGGGATAATTCAACCCGGAAGCGTTCGGTAAGCAACTTAGCTGCATTTCCCTGGTTCACTTCGTATTCTTTCCACAAATCGTCCAGTGCAATCGGTCTTCCGACATGCACCAGCACTTTCCCACGGTATGAATCGGCGGAAATATAGTTCAAACCGATCGGAACAACCTTCAGTCCCAATTTCCCCTGGTTTCTTCGCTCAACTTCCAGTGCTATCCGGGAAGTACCCGTCTTGATCTCTCTCAATTTACGCTCCAGGAAACTCGTCCCTTCCGGAAAGACAACCAAAATTTCCCCTTTCTCCAAAAGCTGGTAACATGCCTCAAAAGAATCCTTGTTGTTTACCCCTGAGACCGCTCCATCCGACTTGCGGTTGATCGGGATCATTCCCAATGCTCCCAGTAGTTTTCGTTTAAAGGGTGAATTGAAAAACGTCGCTTTTGCCATAAAATGAACGCGCCTTCTATTGGCAAATCCAACCATCCAGGCATCCATCAGGGTGTTCGGGTGATTGGCAATGATGATCAAAGGCCCTGTTTCCTTGTCCAACAAATGCTGATTGACGACTTTAATTTCCCGATAATAATGTCGGATTCCGAATGAAATGATCGCCCTTAGGATACGGTACAGCATGTTTTGGTTTTGAACGAATTTAATTGTTTCCAAAAGAATGAGATCGCTTGAATCAAATTTTAAGCATTTTTCTGAATTGCATCCCATCTCTTTTCACACATCTGCAACCCCAATCAACCTATCAAAGAGAAGCACCCGCCGGTACTTTTTCGCAACAAAACAAATAAGGCATGGATCAAGTATGGATAGAGCATAGATAGAGCATAGATAGAGTATGAAAAGGTTAAGGATTTAACATGTGGTTTTCCTACATTTTAGCAGGTTTTCGACCGTCATTATTTAAAATGAAAGCCAAAAGACAGAATCAAAATCCCAAACTTCATAAACCAACCTTCACCCAACATTTCACAAAAATGTAAAACCCTGCCTATAATCATTTCCATTCAATCAGCAGCCGTCGATAATTCGCAATTCGTAATTACCTTTGTACGATGATCGAACGCGCACTTTTCAGACACTCAGACGATTCTTTCCTGGTTGGGATTGGGTGCGAATCTGAGTTTGTGTTAGGTGCGGATCTGGATTGGAATGCTTTGGATACGTTTATTCGAGCAAATGAAGGAAGAACACTACTCACCCTGATTAATTATCAACTTGGGCTGGATATCTTATCAATCCCACATGCTTCGAATCAATTACCGTTGCTTCGTGTCTGGGTACCTGAGAGCACTTATATGTATGCGAGTACAACAGCTTATCTTTTGGAGGGAAAGCACGATGAAACGCATGAAAAATTAGCGGAAGAGCTTTTTGAAACTGAGGAATCCGCTCCATCCATCCAATGGACTGCCAAAATCGATAAAACAAATTACCTCGATCGCGTAAATAAGATCAAGGAACATATTCAGCAAGGAGATGTCTACGAATTGAATTTTTGTCAGAGCATCGAATCGCAAGCAATTGAATTATCCAGTATCCAACCTTTTTTCAAACGCATGTGGGAGCATAATCCTACCCCTTTCGCGGGCTTGGTCGAAACTCAGAATTGGATGCTCGCTTCGGCTAGTCCCGAACGATTTATCCAAAAAAAAGGGTCGAAACTCATTTCACAACCCATTAAAGGAACTGCTCCGAGAGGAAAGACGGAGATCGAAGATTTGAAAAACCGCACGGATTTGCAAACTAGCAGGAAGGAACGTGCTGAAAATGTCATGATTGTGGATTTGGTCCGGAACGACCTGTCCCAACTGGCGACAAAAGGAAGTGTTCATGTGGATGAATTGTGCGAAATATATACCTTCCCGACAGTCCACCAGATGATTTCGACCATTTCCTGTGAGCTGAAAGAAAATACGTCCTTTTCTGAAATTCTGAAAGCGGCCTTTCCTATGGGATCCATGACTGGAGCCCCGAAGAAAGCTGCAGTTGAACTAGCTGAACAATACGAAGGTTTTTCGCGTGAATTCTATTCAGGCTCTTTCGGAGTGATTTACCCGGATGGAAATTTCGATTTGAACGTACTCATTAGAACCTTGTTTTATAATTCCGGCACGCAAAAACTATCCTGTGGAGTCGGAGGTGCTATCACTATTCTTTCGGATGCAGAAGCCGAATACGAGGAATGTAAAGTGAAAGTTGACAAGATCTTATCCCTTTTCGGAACATGTCAGTGGTGAAAAAAGTAGTTGAGAGGCTGGATCTGCACTCGTTTAAACTATTCGTTGCCTGTTCAGGTGGAATGGATTCAACCGTTTTGGTCGAAATCCTTGTTCAACTTGGCTACAAGCCTACCATGTTGCACATCAATTATCAATTACGGGGAGCTGAAAGTGAAGCCGATGAAGCATTTGTCCGCGACCTGGCGAAAAAACACCAATTGGAAATCGAAGTATTGCGTTGTCCGAAAGAAGTGACGAAAGGAAAAGGAATCAATTTGCAGGAAGCTGCCCGGAAATTCCGTCACGAATGGTTTCAATCCTTCATTCAACAGTCACCGGCTAATCGTGTTTTATTGGCGCACCACAGGGACGACCAGGTTGAAACCTTCTTTTTACAATTGCTTCGGGGTGCCGGAACCTTCGGTTTGGGAGGAATGCATCCGGAACGAAATGGAATCATTCGTCCTTTTCTGGAAATATCAAAAGTCGATTTAAAGCAATTTGCCGATGAGCATGGTGTAAGCTGGAGAGAAGACGCCAGTAACCGGGCAAATGATTATAAACGCAATCAATTTCGAAACATCCTTATTCCGCAAATGCTCGAATCCAATCCGACCCTGATTGATTCCGTTCAGATCCTTCAACGGGCATTCCGAGCAACGCAGCGGGAGATTCGGGAAGACCTGAATCCAAAGTTGGAAACCTGGAAAGAACAAGCCCAAATTTCCTTCGATGCATGGACAGATCTGACAATAGAACAGCGCATCCTTTGTTGCAATTACTTCCAATGGCCATTTTGGATCATTGAACGCATCCAAGAATTGCAAACCGCATCACTAAGTTCCAAAATCGATAAAAGTCCAATATTCAGAACAAAGGAGGGGTTTTCCTGGAATCCGAATTTTGCTGAAATTATGAAATGGGAATTCAAGACTGAAGAAATTGAATTCTTACCCGGGGATTTCAATAAATGGGAAATTTACCTGGACAAAAAAAAATGTACTGACCCGATTACACAGGGATTTGCAAATCCTTCGGACGAAATTAAGCGGATCGGTGTAAAAGGATCGACTTCCGTTTTCAAATTATTAAAAGATTCAGGAATTCCCGAACAATGGAGAAATTCCTACCCTGTTTTCAAAACCGGGAATGAAACCATCTGGATTCCAGGTATTTCCGTTTCAGAAAGGCATCTTGCGGATTCTTCTACTCAACTGATAATCAAACTTTCCAAGGTCTGAAAAGAGTTAGAATATTTTTTTTCACAAAATGTTATTTCGAAATTATTTTTTTATTAAATTTCGGATTGTACACTCTTAAAAACCCGCACAAATGGAACCAGTTACAGTCGAAAAAGAGGTTGTAAAAGACTTGTCTTTTAAACATCCAGTTGAATTTGAACAACAATCGGATATCCGCTCAAAATTAGAAGAAGCAACTCGATTGGGTAATGGATACCATCATAAGATTGGAATTATTTTTCATGATGATGAAGGACTGAAAAGAATCAATACCACTATTTGGGCTACCGGTCAGAAGTACATTTGTCTAAAAGGCGGCATGTGGATTCCGATTGATCATATTGTAGAATTAAAGTTTTAGCTTTTCAAGAAAAGTATATAAACTCCTATTGCCAAGCAGTTTTCGTTTTGTAGTTTTGGTATTAACAAACTAAAGCCCATGCGTAAACTGCTTTTTTTATGCTCATTTTTGTTGATCGGAACGTCACTTTTTGCCCAGGATCGGGTGAAATGGGATTTCTCATACAATGCGAGCACGAAAGAAATTCAACTGAAAGCGATTATTTCAGAAGGTTGGCACTTGTATAGCCAACACATTAACAATACCATCGGACCGGTGCCAACCAGCTTTACATTTACGGAAAATCCGAATGTGAAATTCGAAGGCGAGGTGACAGAACCCAAAGCCATCCACGAATACGATGAAAACTTTGAAGCTGCACTGGATTTTTTCAAAACAGAAGTCGCTTTCACACGCAAAGTTGCCAAAGCCAAATCAGGAGAAACCATTAAAGGTTACGTTACATTCATGGTCTGTAATGAAGTGATGTGCTTGCCTCCTATCGATATCGATTTTTCCATAACAATTCCATAATATCCGAAAAGAACCTATGAGATTTATTAAACACATTGCCTTACTCGCTTTAGCGTTTATTTCATTCAGATCCGTTGCCCAAATTGAATTCCCGGAAGACAAAGTAAAATGGAAATTCACCGTAGAACAAAACGATAAATGTCAGGCAACAATTGTTGCAGAAGTTACCATTACCGATGGCTGGGAGATCAATGCATTAAACCTGCCTAAAGGTTCTTTTGGGATTGCAACTAATTTTGATATTGTTCCTTCTAAACAATTCAAATTAATCGGTAAAGCTACCGAACCAAAACCTGTTTTGCATCACGACGACGAAGCCGACGAAGATTTGGCTTATCACGTAGGAAAGATCAAATTCAAACAAAAAATTGAAGTGCTATCTCAAAAGGATTTCAAATTAAAGATCAATTACGGTTATCAAACCTGTAAAATCAATAGCTACTGCCTTCCACCCTTTGAAAGTTTTTTCTTACTGAATATCAAGGCATGTAAATCTGCTGTTGGCAGTACTGAATTGAATGTAACTAGTCCCGAAAACACAGATGTTGCATCAATAGATAATTCGATGGATAAAACAACACCTGTTGTTGACAAAAAAGAGGATTCAAAAACGAAAGCCAGCATCGATAAAAAAAACGATATAAAAGATGCAAAGGACAATATTAAAAACAAATCACTTTGGAAGATCTTCATTCTTTCTTTTCTAAGTGGTTTAGCAGCATTGCTAACACCATGTGTCTTCCCAATGATTCCAATGACAGTAAGCTTTTTTACAAAAAGAAGTAAAACTCCTGCTGCAGGAAAAAGAAATGCACTTTTCTATTCTTTATCGATTATTGTCATTTTCGTGTTACTTGGAACCGCTGTTGTTGCCATATTTGGTGAACAAGCTTTGAATAATCTTTCAACGAACCCTTGGTTTAATGTTATCTTCTTCGCTCTGCTAGTTGTTTTTGCAATTTCATTTATGGGAGCTTTCGAAATTCGATTACCAAGTTCGTGGGTAAACAAAGTGGATCAAGCATCAGATAAGGGTGGTTTATTAGGTATCTTTTTCATGGCTCTCGCTTTGGCATTAGTCTCTTTTTCATGTACAGGTCCGATTGTTAGTGATTTAATTATCCTCTCAGCCAGAGAAGGAGGAATTGCTCCTATTGTTGGGATGTTCGGGTTCTCATTTGCCTTAGCACTTCCTTTCGGTTTATTTGCGGCTTTCCCGGGATGGATGAATAGTTTACCGAAATCCGGCGGTTGGTTAAATACGGTAAAGGTTGTACTTGGATTATTAGAATTGGCATTGGCATTTAAATTCTTGTCCAATGCAGACCTATCACTTCAATGGCATTTATTGGAGCGAGAAGTATTCCTGGCAATTTGGATTGCGATTTTCGGAGTATTAGCCCTTTATTTACTGGGTTTCATCTTATTCCCACACGATAGCAATTCAGATCGAGTACCCGTTGGAAGAGCCATGCTTGGAATGACTGTTTTAGCATTTGTTATTTATATGCTACCCGGACTTTGGGGAGCTCCTCTTAATTTAATAAGTGCTTTCCCTCCTCCTCCAAATTATAGCGAATCTCCACAAGGTTTTGGAGGAAGCTCTACCATACAAAGCAAATCAGAAAGTGCCGATATGCATTTGGGACCACAAAACATCCAGGTATTCCATGATTATGACAAGGCCTATGCTTATGCACAGAAAGTTGGAAAACCACTGTTTGTAGACTTCACAGGACACAACTGTGTAAACTGTCGTAAGATGGAACAAAGTGTTTGGGGACAACCTGGAATCATTGATTATTTAAAGAATGATGTGGTAATTGCTTCCTTGCATATTGACGAACGTATTGATCTGCCTAAGGCCGAACAAGTCATGGTTGATAATGGAAGAGGTGGAAAAATGAAATTGATAACAACCGGAGATAAATGGTTTACAAAAGAATTGGTAGAATTTAAATCCACTGCCCAGCCACTTTATGTAATGATCGGTCCTAACGGTGAACATTTATCAAACGGAAAAGCTGATTATGAACATCACAGAGACCCAAGTGACTTCAAAAAATGGATCAAAAACGGATTAAAAGATTATCGAAAATTGCACAAAAAATAAGTCAATTTTACCGTTCAACTATAAAAACCCTGTATTAAGATAATTTTAACTAAAAATATTTTACCGAATCACAAAATACGTTTAACTTTGTACTGATTTAGGTGGTTAGGTTAGGTTGATTAGGAATGGAGTTCAGACGCCTGTTTGAACTCCATTTATCTTTTATAGCAATTCCTCACCGGTCTTTCTTCCTCCTACCCGCTTCACAACTCTTGGATTTTAGTAAATTCGCAACATGAATCAATGGTTGCAAACTCACATCGAATTCCTGAAAGGAGTTGGTCCGCAAAGAGCCAAATTGCTGAGGGATGAATTGGGTATCGCAACTTACTATGACCTGCTCTATCACTTCCCTTTTCGCTACATTGACCGTTCTAAATTTCACCTCATCAAGGATATTCCGGAAATGGACGGATACGTCCAATTGAAAGGTCAGATCATCTCGGTTTCAGAGACAGGAACGGGAAGACAAAAAAGATTGACAGTCAAGTTTCAAGATCATACAGGAATTATTGATCTGCTTTGGTTTCAAGGTTACAAATACATTTTACCGAACCTGAAGCTGAATACCACTTACATTGTTTTCGGCAAAGCAAAACCCTATGTGAATTCCTGGAATATTTCCCATCCGGAATTGACTCCTGCAACAGGACTGGAGGCTAGCATGGGATGGCAACCGGTCTATTCTTCTACCGAAAAACTGACGGCTTCGGGCTTGCACTCGAAAGGAATTCAAAAATTAGTGGAGGGACTTTTAGAATTGGCTTCAAAAGTATATTTCGAGGAAACCATTCCGCCAAAATTCATCCGGGAATTGAAACTTCCGGCTTTTAGTGCTGCAATCAAGGCTATTCACATGCCCGCTGATGTAAGTTTGGCACAAAAGGCACGCACGCGATTCAAATTCGAAGAACTTCTGAACCTGCAAATTGAATTACTGCTCAGAAAGTCGATCAATATGCAGAAAAATAGCGGTCAGGTTGTTTCTGAAGTAGGGCAGATTTTCCACGATTTCTATGAAAACAACTTGCCGTTTCCCCTGACGAATGCCCAAAAGAAAGTATTGAAAGAGATTCGAAGGGATATCGGTTCGGGTTTCCAGATGAATCGCCTGTTGCAGGGAGATGTCGGAAGTGGAAAAACCGTTGTGGCACTCCTTACTATTTTAATGGGAATCGGCTCCGGGTTTCAAGGTGCTTTGATGGCTCCAACGGAAATCCTGGCAAATCAGCATTTTGTTGGTTTGAGTGAATTATTGGAAGGAACCTCGGTAAAGATTGCCTTGTTGACCGGTTCCACCAAAAAAGCAGCCCGGAAGATCATCCACGAAGAACTGTTATCAGGCGAAATTGACATTTTGGTCGGAACTCACGCTCTTTTGGAAGAAATCGTCCAGTTTAAGAACCTGGGAATTGTCGTTATCGATGAACAGCACCGTTTCGGCGTGGAACAACGTTCGCGACTGTGGAAAAAGAATGCTTCGCCCCCACACATTTTGGTCATGACTGCCACCCCGATTCCGCGGACACTTGCCATGACTTATTACGGAGATCTCGATGTTTCTGTGATTGACGAACTTCCTCCGGGACGAAAACCCATTACGACAAAACACCATTTCGAAAAAGACCGTTCCCTTGTTTTCGGGTTTATCCGAAAGGAAATCGCATTAGGGAGACAAATCTATATCGTGTATCCTTTGATCCAGGAATCCGAAACATTGGATTACAACAACCTGATGGATGGATTTGAAGCGATCAGTCGCTCTTTCCCACTTCCCGATTACCGTGTGAGTATTGTACATGGAAAAATGAAACCGGATGTGAAAGATTACGAAATGCAACAGTTTGTGGAAGGGAAAACCCAGATCATGGTTGCTACAACAGTGATCGAGGTGGGCGTAAACGTCCCGAATGCTTCCGTGATGGTGATTGAGAGTTCGGAGCGCTTCGGATTATCCCAGTTGCATCAATTGCGCGGACGTGTTGGTCGCGGAGCGGAGCAATCCTATTGCCTGTTAATGACCGGACAGAAATTATCTGCTGATACGAAAAAACGGATTCATACCATGGTGCGGACCAATGACGGATTTGAAATTTCAGAAGTCGATTTGGAACTCAGGGGACCAGGAGATATCATGGGAACCCAGCAAAGTGGGAACCTGGACCTGAAAATTGCGGATTTGGCAAAAGATGGCCCGCTTGTTGCGTTAGCACGTGAGAAAGCAAGAGAGCTTTTGACAGAGGATCCAAGATTGGAAAAACAGGAACATATTTTCTTGCGCATTGAAGCAATAAAAAGACTCCAGGACAAACCAAATTGGGCAGAAATTTCGTAAACTTGAACAATGAAAAAAATTTTGCTACTTACAATTGCGTTTTTAAGCTACTCTCAAGCTGAATCTCAAATACTTACAGGAACATTGGTTGACTCGGGTCGTAAATTATTGACTACCGGGGAGAAATTCACGATTTCAAGCACTGTAGAAGGAACTGTTGTCGTTGAATTAGCTGTTAACCGTGAAGGAATTGTAACAGGAACAAAAATCATTGGAGATCAATCTACTATCAAGTCCACCCCTTCTAGAATGAAGGCCGAAAACGTTTCCAAAAAATTGACTTTTACTGCTGGAACACGTTATGCACCATTCGAGCATGTGCGTGTGAAATACACCTATACGAAAGCAGTGAATTAACTACTTTAAAAACATCTTTTTGTTTATTGAAACGTAATTAAACAAAGGCCTGTATGCACTATCGCGAATTCAGGACCAGTCACTCAAATTCGGTCTTGGATCACCAACGATACAAGTCTCAAATCTGATTCGAAAAGATAAACTCTTCCGAATTTTCTTCCAGGTAAGAAAGTATATCCAGGATTTCCTGCAAATCAAAAGAAGTAACCAATTTGGTTCTGAATTCCTTGAAATGTGCAATTCCCTTGAAATAATTCGTGTAATGTCGTTTCATTTCAACTACACCCAAACGTTCTCCTTTCCACTTCACACTCATATTCAAATGGTCACGGGCAGCATCTACCCGATCCTTTATTCCGGGAGCAGCCAAATGTTCGCCGGTCGCCATAAAATGCTTGATTTCATTAAAGATCCATGGATAACCGATACTCGCCCGACCAACCATGATTCCATCTACCCCGTAGCGATTCTTGTACTCAACAGCCTTTTCAGGTGTGTCAATATCTCCGTTTCCGAAAATAGGAATCTTGATCCGTGGATTATTCTTCACTTCAGCAATATAACTCCAATCCGCCTCGCCTTTATACATTTGGGCACGCGTACGTCCATGAATCGACAATGCTTCCACACCGATATCCTGCAACCTTTCAGCCACTTCCATGATATTGATCATCGAATCGTCCCAACCCAAGCGTGTTTTAACGGTAACCGGTAATCTCGTGGAATTGATGCACGCTTTTGTCAAACGAACCATTAAGTCCACATCCTTCAACACCCCGGCTCCTGCACCTTTACAAACTACTTTCTTTACCGGACAACCGAAATTGATATCCAACAGATCCGGATTGGTAGCATCCACAATTTTAGCCGACATTGCCATAGCATCTTCATCTCCTCCAAAAATCTGGATCCCGATAGGCTTTTCGTAATCGAAAATATCCAGCTTCTGACGACTCTTGATCGCATCACGGATCAACCCTTCCGAAGAAATAAATTCAGTGTACATCAAATCAGCTCCGTGTTTCTTACACAAGGCTCTAAAAGGCGGATCACTCACATCCTCCATAGGAGCCAAAAGAAGCGGAAACTCACCTAATTCAATATCACGAATTTTTACCATGGTGCAAAGATAGGGAATTTAGATATTAAGATGTTAAGACGTCAGGATATTAGGACTTGAACGAGGATTTAGTCCCAATATCTTAAGATCGCAATGTCCTAAAATCTAAAATAACTAAATTCGCTTATCAAAATTACTTAATGAAAAGGATTCTCCTCGTTTGTTTATTTGGTTTGCTATCCCTATTTGCTCATACTCAAATCTTCAAAAAAGATACCACTGACTTGACTTTCACGGGGACGCGAATGAATCCGTATCACCAGGAATACGACACAACGGGAAAGCTGAAAATTTCGGGATACATCGACACTTATTACAGTTATTATACCGATACGCTCGGTGCCGGAGGTTACTCCAAATTTCCTACCTCATCTCCAAAGAACAACCAATTCGGAATCAACATCGTACAGGTATCTGCCAAATACGAAAGCAGGCGCATGCGTGGAATCGCCACCTTGTTTTATGGCGATATCCCGCTCAGTGCCTGGTCGCAAAACCTGAACCTTATCCAGGAAGCGAATGTCGGATTCCGGGTCTTCAAAAAATTGTGGCTGGATGCCGGATACTTCCGCACGCATATCGGGCTGGAGTCCATTCAACCACGGGAAAATATTACAACAAGCATTGCTACGACCACTTACTTCGAACCTTACTTCCTGAGTGGCGCAAAACTGACCTGGCAACAATCGAATAAATGGACGTATCAGGTAAACGTATTTAACGGTTTCAGCACATTCGTGGAAACAAACAAGAACAAGGCCATTGGAATATCAATCGGCTATGCCGGAACTCAGTGGACACATACTTTGAGTTCTATCGTTTCAGACGAGTATCCGAGTTATGTCAAACAAAATCATTTTCGCCATTACACCAACTACATCGGAGTCTTCAAGACCAACCACATTGTGCTTGGGTTGGAAGGAAATTTCGGATATCAACAGAACAGCCAGCTTTCAGACACCAATAAAACTGCCTTTGTATTTTCCGGGATTGTGGCGTTCAAATACCGCTTCACTCACTTGATTGCTGCCTATACACGCTTTGAATTATTCAGTGATCCGGATGAAATCCTGACTGGTCCTATCGAAAATGAAAATCACAACCTGACCGGTCTGGATATTCTAGGAGGAACACTTGGGTTTGAGTACAAACCAATCCCAAACGCATACTTCCGTATTGAATCACGTGTCCTGAAAACCAAAGCAACTGAACGCATTTTTTATTACAACAACCACTCCAACAACATTCGCTGGGAAGGGATTGCAAGTATCGGCCTGTGGTTTTAGAATACTTTCTATGCGTACTTTTTTCTCCGCAGTAAGAATCAAAAAATCCTTTTTGCCGCAACGAAAAGAGCATGCAAAGGTTTACTTTTCATCCATTAAATTTTCGTCTTGTTTCACTTCATTCTTAGAAAGAGTCTGATAGAAATACGCCCCTATCAACAGCAAACCTCCAATTGCAATGAAAACAACTGTTTTATAGATTGTACTCAATGTGCTCAGATCGTAAAAGAACATTTTCAGGATGGTGATCCCTAAAATCACCATAGCAGTGATCCGCATAATAGCTTGTTTCCGTTTGATCCCGATAACGATCATTACCACAGCAAACGAAACCCACAATACGGATAACCAAATTTTGTATCCCGCACCAAACCCGGAAACAAAAGACCATTGAACTAATTCTAACGAAAGCATCCACAAGATCAATAATAAAGGAAACGCCTTCATCCAGTTTTCCTGTTTATCATACGAACGAACAGTTAAAATGGTCACAATTACTCCTGCAAACAATGCATAATGTGCCATATTGAAAGAACTCCAATTAATTTCTCCCTTATAAACAGAAGGTACATTTGAAATATTACCGGTGAACCCCAAAAGGGAAATCCCAATAAGAATGGTGCCGGCAATCATCAAACCGGTTGAATTCTGTTCTTTTCGTCCTAAAACCCATCTTCTGAAAACACTGATCAGACATATTGAAATAGAAGTCCAGGCATGTTGCCAAACGGTAATTGTGTCCTCATAATTAGTTAGGGCTTCATGAACTTGCGCGGCCTTGTTCAAAGACAAGGTGTTAAGTGATTTAAATGCTTGTTCCCACTGAAATTCAAATTGAAGATGAAGCGCATAATATCCAGTAAACAGGAGAAAGAACAATCCAAAAACACCCGCTGTCTTCCAAGCCATCTGCTTAAAGTAATCCGGCTGATATTTGGAAAGCAAGACAAAGGTGATTGCCATCGCGACTACTGCCAATCCTACAGTAATCAACAGTTCATTCTGATAATATGGCAGAATCTCTTTATGGGACCATTGAAATGACTGAATAAATACTTCTATGAGAATACACAAAACTGCCAATCCCAATAAAATAATTCCGATTACTTCCTCCAGGTTTCTCTCGATCTCTTTCGATAACCAGAACAACAATAAAACTCCTGTAACCATTACGTAGA
The DNA here is from genome assembly GCF_946478805.1 of uncultured Fluviicola sp. Next base: position 50,146 of record NZ_CAMLDC010000006.1, read on the forward strand.
TATAGGAATAATCTCCGCAAAACGAGGTCAGTAAATTGGACAATCCGAATAAGGACAATGCCAGGAAAATACGTTTGAATTCCAGTCTGCTCTCCCGCTCGAAAAGCACTTTATTCAGATAGTACACTCCAACCCCAATGACATTGTACAAAATGGTTTGCCAAAAGGGTGCCTTATCCAATACAAAACCAATTGCCCCGAAATAACAAATTCCCACTAAAACAAGCTGAACCAGCTGATGACCGACCAATTCCTCTTTTTTCCAATGGTTTCTTCCCACAATTCCAAATACGAACAAGGCAAAGAACGCCAATAAATAAACTGCCGCGATGGTTGAATCAACCCGGAAATTGAAATCGGTATTAAACCAAAAAAGGAAAATGATGCTTGTCCAGACAATCACCGGGTATTGGATCGTAGGCCATTTCCTAATAATGGAAATAACCAGCATCCCGATATTGATAATCAACATGTAAAGCAGGTAATACGAAATATGTTTCGATCCGTCTGACACCAGCGGCGGAAGAATATAAGCACCGATCAAACCCAAATGTGCAATGATCGCCATATTGTAATACATTGCCAGGAAAACTGCGATAAGCACTAATACCAATAATCCTCCGAAAGCAACTGAAGATGGAATTAACTGGTAAAAGCTGTAAGCAGCATAGGTCATAAAATAAGCAACACCTATTGCACCACTTGCCAAAACAGCGCTGAACGACTGGTATTTCGTCCGAAAAACAAAAGCAAAAACTCCCAGTACCAGGGCAACAGCAAATCCGGCAAAGACACGCCCGCCTTCTCCGATCAGGTTATGATCGATCGCATATTTCGCTCCGATACCAACACCGATCAAAACAATCGCAATTCCGATCTTACTCAACAATTGCTCACCGATAAATTGCTCCCAGGAAGTTTGCTCTTTTTTAGATACCCCTGTTGGTTTATTTGGTTCCTGGACAGGAATCGCAATTGGTTTTTGTTTGACTTCCGCTTGAACAAAAACCGCTTCGGAAACAGGTGAAACCGGAGCTTTTTCAACTCCGAATTGCTCGCGCAACACCTTGAATTCAGCGTAGTTTTCTTTGATTCGAATCTTTAGATCTTCGTGTTCAGCCCATAACTTCCTGTAGGTTTCTTCCAGGCGAATAATCTTGTCCTTATCAGACTCCATAGTTTTCAGTTTCGATTGGTTTTCAGAGTGAATGTATAAATAAGATTCAACGATGGGTGTTAAAAGTTGTAAAAAGGTTTGTTTCCCCCTGGATCATTCAGTCTCTTTTCTGAACAAAACGCCCTCTCTTCAGAACATATACCGTTTTTCCGATATGCATGGTCGACCCCTCTTCAAACTTGTAAAAATCCAGGTAATCAATCCCGTTAAAAGACAAGGAACCCTTGGTCTGATAAGCCAGATCCAAATAATCTTCATTTAAAACAGTTCCTCCGCACACAACCACATGTACGGGAATTCCGATACTACCGATTAATGACATGTCTCTCGGTGAAGCGAAGTTATCAGCTATCAAAATCAATTTTTCCGTTCTTGGATAATTTTTCAAGGCATGAATCAGTGCTTCCACATTATTTTCCGGTAAATCGCCTCCCGAACCTTTTGACATGGCATAAATCATAAACTCCGAGATGGAATCCAGGTTTGCAGAGGTATAATTGTAAACGCCTCCTGTCTGTCCGACTTTCTTCGTCTTGTCCTTTCGATTGTCTCCATCATTGAAAAACACGAACTGTTTGGGCGGTTGAAGCTTGTTCTTTAACTGGGCAGCAATAAATTCAACTACCTGGGCATTGTATGGAGCCATACTTCCGGTCACATCGCAGACCAAAGTGGTATTTGACCAGTTCACCTTCGCTAGTGCCTTGCTGACCTGATTTGATGAAGGCTGTGGTTTGATTGCATTGTAATCATAAGCTGGCAACTTCGCTTTCATTTTTGGTGGAACTTCGGTTGTAAAGACTTCCAATGGTGAGGGAACCACGCTTCCACGACTCATGAAATCCACCGAAAATTGCACCATGCATTCTGTGGGTTTTCCGTTGAGAGTTCCCGGAGTCCAGTCCGGCATGTTCTTGATAAACTCACTGACCTCATCTTTATAGGGCGACGGGCCTGCAGAATTTGGAAAAATAATTTTCGTGATCTTCCCTTCCCTGCTGATAATGAATTGAACATCCACTTTCTTCGGCCCCGTTGATTCGGGTGGAAAATTGAGGTAGTTTGAAAAGTAATTGATCCGTGCCTGTTCACTATGTGGAAATTTCGGTAAAACAATGACCGGTTCCACATCCTCCAGGGAATCTCGCTCTATTTTCTCTGTTTCTTTTTTCAAATAAGTATCATAAGCATATGATTTGATCTTACCTTTTGCCACTTCCCGAAGAAAATTGGATTCCACTTTGGTAGAGACCTCATCGGGAAGATCGCGATAAGTGATTACAAAGCCATGAAAAAAACCGGGACCTTCTTCTGCAGATTTACATCCCGTTTGAGCAATCAGAATCCATTCTATCCCTGATTGATTCAAACAATTCGGAGCTGCCGAAAACAAATTCTCCAGGCGTTTTCTACTTAATCCGTGTTGGTCGAATGTTTCGGATTTTCTGTAAGTGGTATAAACCAGTTCTATTTTCAGAATTACCTTGCCTCTTACTGAACTCAGAGCTTCTTTATCCGTAAAAACAGCATTATTGAACGCTGTTTCCAGAAAAATGAGATCCTTTTTAGCCGGTTTGGAATACTTTTCAATATTCCTGGGAGTCGTCTTTAAAACGAAATCAATTTGTTCTTGTGTTGTCTGGCAATACAAAAACAGCGGAAATAAACAAACAAGGAGTAAACGGTGTTGCATAATCAGTCGGTTCTTAAAAGATAATGCCACGGGACTTGAAATGTTACAGGTTTCCAAGAATCGCTTCTTTCCCGAAATACAAGGCAGAACACCAGGAACTGACAATAATGAATCCAACAAGGCCTGCAACGGATTTGTGCATTGGGTTTTCCGTCCTGCTGATAAAAACAGTCATTAACCACATCCAAGTCGGAACGATCAACCACTCAAACATATTCATCATCAAGCAGGTCATCATCGCAACCGCATTGGCAATCTGAAGCCACCGGTACATGGTTTTATCCTGGAGAGCCAACAAAATTTGCCACGCAAAGAAGAACAGGACAAATGCCAGAAAGAACGAAGATGAAAAAGTAATTAATGAATCCATCCGAATTTCAAAATCACTATCCGTGAAAAGCAATTGCATGATGAATTTGGAAGAGATTGCCAAAGAAAGAGACCAAAGAATTAAGGTCACTTCCATCAAGCGAGGTTTCTTTCTATTTGCAATGAGCAGAATGACAGCCACTAAAAATAGTCCGACCTTATACAAACCGAATGGAAGGATAAATGCGCCATCACTCATGTACATGGATAATCCATACATGCCGGCAGTAAGCACAGCTAATAAAACGATGCGTTCACTGATCATTTTTTCTTAGCCAGCGCTTCCTCGATATAGTCGAACGTTGAAAGAATTACCGGTTTACCGTCCACTACTGCAATATCGTGTTCGAAATGGGCACTCGGCTGGCCATCAGCAGTTACAATGGTCCAATTATCTTCCAGTTGGATCACTTTTTCCGTTCCCAGGTTGATCATCGGTTCAATCGCAATAGTCAAACCGTTCATGATTTTCTTTCCGCGACCTCTTTTTCCGTAATTCGGAACCTGCGGATCTTCGTGCAAAGTTTTACCCAATCCATGTCCGACCAGTTCACGAACAACTCCATAACCATGTTTTTCAGCATGCGTCTGGATTGCCCAACCAATATCATCAATTCGATTTCCTACTTGTGCCTGCTCAATTCCCAAGTGCAGACATTCCAACGTAACTTCCAATAATTTTTTCTTTGCTTCGGAAACTTCCCCGATTGCAAATGTATAGGCGTGATCGCCGTAATATCCTTTGTAAATCGCTCCACAATCAACCGAAACAATGTCGCCTTCCTGAATAGTGCGTTCAGTTGGCAAACCGTGAACAACCTGCTCATTCACCGAAATCAACAAAGTGCTCGGGCAACCGTATAGTCCCAGAAATCCCGGAATTGCATCTTGCGAACGAATATACGCCTCAGCCATTTTATCCAATTCCAACAAGGTAACTCCCGGTTGAATCATTTCCGCCACTTTACCTAATGTTCTACTAACTACCAGGGCCGCTTGGCGCATAATCTCAATTTCTTCGGCTGTTTTATATTTAATCATACTCTTATTCAAGAAACTCATTGGATGCAAAGATAACTTAAATTCAAAAGGTTTCAGTGCTTGTATGCAGTTTGAATCTAAACTTCAAGCGAATCATTTTTGAATTTTGCAGTTTGAATTCATCATTTATTTCAAAATCGTTTTAACTGGAATTTTTCAAACGTATATTCTGCCGTATAGATTTTTAGTCCTTCATCCAGGTTGTACCATGGCGAAATCTTGCTGTTCATCGGATTCATCAATACCTGGATATCTTGAGCCGGCATATAGCTTTGAGCCAAAAGAACCAATTTTTCCCCGTCGGTATTTTCGACCATATCCACTACAATTACTGCATGTCCCGGTGATCCGCCGCGAATCAGCACATCACCGATTTCCACATCTTTCAATTCAATCGAACGCAACTCCTTTTCCAAAGAAAGTGTACTCGCGTAGTTGAAAACTGTTTCCATGTATTTTAAAAAAGACGCATAACTTTTATCCGCCGAAGCCGACTTTTGCCAAAAAACCGAATTTCCATTCAATGCTACACGATTTCCTTCCCGCCCTTGATATATTCACAATTGAATCCACTCACGAATCGAAAATGAATGTCCGAATAAAGTTTGTTATGAAACAGGTATTCCCCCCTCAAACGCATCACTGCATCTGCGCATTGCTGTAAATCCCGGCTTCCGACAGACATGTTGATCACTGCGACATGGGCACTTTGATTTCCTTTCAGACTTCCATTGTACAAATGCACTGCAGAACCGTGTTTTTTCAGAGGCAGATTCCGTAAATAGAATCCAAAACTGCTACTGTCGGCTGATTTTCGCTCATAGCCATCCGGTGGCAAAAATCGCGTGGAAATGGTAGTTCCTGACGTATCAATCACTTGTTCCACCGAATACATCCCGTTGATTGTTTTCGAAGGATGGAGCTCACAACTTGCAATGAATGCAATAGTAGACAAGAATAAAGCGGAAAAATAAAGAATACGCATCGGTTTGGGTTTGAAGTTTGATCCAAGATAAGGAATCTCTTCTAATGCGAAATATACAATTCAAAAAAACCGATTCAGAAATGAATCGGTTTTTTTTAGTTTATTTTGTCTTATTTCCCTTTTGGAACATGCGTATCTGTAAATCTACTCGCTGTATTATTCCAACCATCAATTAAAGCTGAACGGTTCTTATTCAATGATTGATTTGTTGCATTGTAGGAATTAACACCTGCATTCATATCATTGACAGCTTTGTTGTATCCGTCCACATCTTTTTGTGTGCGCTTTTTCTCAGGAATCTCATCAAATGCTTTCTTGACCTTGTCAAAATTTTCAGTCACCATGAAATAATCAGCCATTTTGGGAGTTTCATTTGTCGCTTCATTGATATAAAAATCCAATAATTTTTTGGTTGCATCAACCATACTCTTATCGTTCTTGTACGGTTTCACTGCACTGATTTTTTTCAATCCTTCGTTTGCAGTTGAAATCAATGCATTTCTGTTTTGTTCAATTGCATTGATATCTTTTCGATTAACTGCATCCATTAGATACAACTCTTGTTTATAGCTCTTGAAGAAAATCAGGTAAATTTCATTATAGGTATCGTAAACTTCTCCGGCAATGGTCATTTTTTTATCCAACGCATCTTCAGACGAAATCAGGAAGACTGATATAACCGATATTTTTTTGACCATCCATCAAGGCATTCTTGATATTGTCATTATCATTGTATACAAGTGTTTTCTCCAAATCAACCTGGGCTTCAACACCTTCTTTATCCTTTACCAAAAGGGAAATTTCCTTTCCTTGAAAACCCTTGAAAGCTTCCGATATTTCTCTTAAGCCGCTGATTCCGGTTTTCACTTCCAGCCATTCCGAACTATTCCAATCAAACTTGATTCTTAGGATCTGGTCCCCCGTTGAGAGTTCATTACTTAGCCAGGCTGAACTTCCGGGCAAAACATCTGTTAAGATCACCTGATTCTGTTCGTTCAAACCGTAGCTAATTCCAAACTTTTCTTTTTGGGTGGAAAGTTCTTCTATAAATCCTTCTTTTTGGGTCGGACTGAAGTATAAAGTATGTGGATCAAAACTCATGGCAATCGCATTCAAATACATTTCACACATCATTTTTTTGTCCTGCATGACCTCAAAATAATTTGAATAGCGGGTTTCGATCTTTGCCCTGGCTCTTTTTTCAAATGGAACTAATGAATCTTTCAATAAGATCTTCGAATCTTTCGGATGCATGGAAATGATCTCAGAAAAAACGCCCAAACACAAATTGTTTTCCCAGAAGGTCTTGTAATTTACTGCTGTCAGGTTTGCCTGCATTTTTGGATCGTACTTCTTTGTATTATTCAGTAGGACAGGTTTATTTAGATAGTTTTTTTGAATGGTTTGAATTTCTTTACAACGTTCTAAAACAATGCGATTGAATTCTGAAAAATAATGCTGGTTTCCATTTTGGATATCCTCATTCAATTTCGAGCTTAAGTCTTTTAAGTAAGATCGTCCTTTCTTAAAAGTTCCTGCCTTGAATCAATAAAAGAGTACAAATAATCATGAACCTGGTTCCCGAAATCTGCATCAATCGGTCGTGGTTTCACATGTTTACTTTGGATCTTCTTTACCAATAAGCGCACATTCACAGACAAAGAATCTGGTTCTCCGGCAGATGAATAAAATGAAGTAATTGTGATTAGCAGGGTGGTTGCAAATAAATGTTTCAGACGCAAAGTGAGTGTTTTTCAGCGACAAAAGTACTACGAATTTTAATAACTAAAAATCTTCATTCAATTTTAATTTTCTCTAAAATCTGCATCTTCATTCTATTAGTCATTAATTCAAAAAGTTTGAGATTATTATTAGAAAGATCTTCTAAGAAACCTCTATAAATTGCTTTTTGTATTTCTGTTTGAGAATTATCCTTTTTAAGATTTTTACGAATTAATCTCACATTAATTTCTTTAAATGCCTTTCTTGTTATTATCTTATATTTATCATGATCAATAATTGAAGAAAGAATAAAATTATAAACATCACTCCTTTGGGACGTGAGTTTATTTCTTTGATTATCCCTTTTGTCTACTTGCCCAACATAACCAATAAAGTGTTCAGGATGTCTATCTAAATAACGTTTCATTATATCTGAGCATTGAGATAAAACAAAGAGAAAATTCATTCTTGGCAAGACATATCCAACTTCATCAACCCCTCTCAGTTCATATTTTCTTTTATTATCCTTATGATGCCTTGGATAAAATTTAAGCATTGCATACCCCCGATACTCATGAATTTCAACGATATATTTTCTTGGCTTATTTTGCTTACAAAAAGTAGAGAAGCTATATCTAATAATCCTATTTACTCCATGAGGAAAATCAAGATTATCATGATTTTCAATTCTACTTCTTTTCCATATTACAGTGAATGGTTTGTTCATACATAAAAAAGGGAGACCAAAGCCTCCCTATTAAATCAATGTAAATGCCTTATTGCGCAAATTGCTTAAACTTCTCTGCATAATGCGGCAAAGAGTCCTTATGTATCTCAGCAGGTGAAGCATTTTTCCATGCAAATTCTTCGATTGCTTTGTATAATTCAGAATCGTTTTTTTTAGTAGAAGTCTTTAACTTGTCGGTTGCATTATCTAGTTCTTTTTTCGAAAATAGATGTCCCATAACTATTGTTTTTAAACTTTGATGCACAAGTGAATATAATGCAAATATAGATTTCTTTAAAGTGATATTTTGTTAAAACGTAAAATTTTTCTTCTATTTCAGCGCAATTTTCTTCTCAACACGTTTTTTCATTTCCTCCAGGTCGGACATGAATGAACCTGTTTGTGCCAAAAGCATTGCCTCTTTGATTGTCTTCTGCGCTTTTTTGAATTTCAATTGCTTTTCCTGAAGTAAAGCCTCGTAATAAAACAACAAACCTCTGTTAATCCCTTTCCGTTTTCGGGCAAAGGCCAGCAATTTGTTCATTTCTTCAAAATCTTCCTGAATTAACAGGCAATCCAAAAAGTAAGCATACGTTTCGAGGTAATCGACATTTGCAGCAAGTGCTTCCCTGAAATAACTGTTTGCTTCAGCAAAGTCTTTGAATACTTCCAAATGAACCCTGCCCATCAGGCAAAGTGCAATCGGATTATTTTCTTCATAAGACATGGCGTAGTTCAACGATTCCAAAGCTTCCTCCAGGTTGTACGGATAATAATCCAATGCTTTTACTAAGTAAATATTTGTTGTCATAATTTTAGTTCTTTATGCAATTCGTTTTTCAACTTACTGCGTTGTTTCTTGAATGATTTCAATTCCTTTTTCGGTTTGAAATCCATTCCTGTAAATGTTCTTACCGGATTTCCGCGTTCCAATTCGTGATGCTGCGACCACGTTTGGTTCACCACTTCCACCAGTTTTTCACTTTGGACCTTTTCCAGTTTTTCGCGGATTCGTTCCCTTGCAATTTTCTTGTTTTGCATCTGAGAACGGCTCTCCTGAACGAACACCGTTGTTCCGGTTGGTGTATGGGTTGCCCGAACGGCGGAACTTACTTTGTTCACATGCTGTCCTCCTGCTCCGCTGCTTCGCACGGATTGATAGACAATTTCGCTTTCATTCCAGGACAGTGCTTCTGCCGGATTGACCTCGAAAACTCCGACAAACCAATTTTTTCGCCCATGATTGGGACGATACGGACTCTTTTGAATCCATTGAATCGTCCCTAACCATGTCTGAATGGCTTCCTGGACTGCATGTCCGCCAACCTGGATTGTAGCAGATAAAATAGTTCCGCTTTCCGACCCTGCAATTCGATCCATTGTTTCAGCTTGTAAGCCTTGCTTTCTTAAATCTGCGAGCAGCGCGCCCAAAATTTTTCCTGCTGCCAATTGACATTCCAACGGACCTTTGGCGGTTGTGATATGTACTAATCTTGTTTCCATTTTCATTTCTATTTATCCATTCGTACAATCTTTGGAGAAAATGTCCCGATTGTCTCCACCAATTCCTGTTGATTTCCCATAACGTGATGGATATTTTTGTATGCCATCGGACATTCATCAACAGCTCCACCGATCAAACTTACATCCGCAGCGCTAAGAGATTTCATCATCTCGCTTTTGGTAAACCTGCTCTTACATTCCGAACGGGAAAAGACGCGCCCTGCTCCGTGTGAAGCAGAATTCAAACTGGAAGCATTTCCCAGTCCACGGACAATGAAACCCGGTGCAGTCATACTTCCCGGAATCATTCCGAGTTCGTCTTTACCAGCCGGAGTTGCACCTTTGCGGTGTACAATGCATTCTTTGCCGTTCACGAATTCCTTCCATGCAAAATTGTGGTGGTTCTCTATCGTCATCAACATGCGGAGCCCCAACTTTTTGGTCAATCGTGCGTGAATATCATCATGACAAGCTTTTGCATATTCACCTGCCAGGTTCATTGCGTTCCAATACTCTTGTCCATCGTGTGTGTCCAGGTTCAACCAAGCCAAATGTTGCACTTGTCTTGGCAACGGACATTGTTTGATGGCCAATTGCGTGTATTGTTTTGCAATTGCGGCACCCAAACCACGTGATCCGCTGTGACTCAGCAAAGCGAAGTATGAACCCGGAGGAACTCCCGCATCAGAAGCAGTGATTGTCACTGTTCCAAACTCCACGAAGTGATTTCCTCCACCGGAAGTTCCCAGTTGTTGGTAAGCCTTTCCTTGCAATTTCCGCAGGAATGGAATCTCACGAAACAAGGTGTTTTCCATAATCGAATGATCGTGTTTGACCTTGTGTGTCTCATACATTCCAAACTTGGTGTGTTCCGAAAGCAAATTCTCCAACTGATGTGTTTTTCCGTTGAAAAAAGACGCCGGTGCATCAAAAATGCTCAGCGACATCCTACAACCGATATCGACACCTACACCGTAAGGAATCACCGCATTGTCTGTGGCTAAAACTCCTCCGATAGGTAAGCCGTAGCCATAATGTGCATCGGGCATCAACGCTCCCTGAACGGAAACCGGCAATTTCAATGCCTGGTAAAATTGATGTTTTGTTTTATCGTCAATTTCATTTTCCCCGTAGATCAGAAACGGTGAGCGTTCGATCTTCAATTCATTGAATTTCACTTCAACCGGTGCAACCAATCCTTCTGCAACCTTACCCCAAACGCCATCTCCGATGTATTCATCCGGAGCGTAAAGCAATTCGGAAAGTTCTTTCAGGACGCGGTCTTTTGTTTCTTTCTTTTTATATCTGCTAATCAGCCCCAAGGCTATGTTTACAGAGTTGTCATTGGGGAAGCCTATCTTTAACAGGTCTTTCCCCTTTATCTTATTTCCCATGAAATTTGGTTCTTGGGACATTTCTAAAACTTCAATCTCATCGTTACCTGAAAATTTCCAACGCATCATTTGCCTCAGCAGACTCAGCATCGTAAATTTTCAAAAGCCTCGATTTTGAAGTTTTATAATTGTCCGATCTATTGGGCTGAATTAAATCAGCTCAATTCATTTAAAAATTTTTGATTAACTCAATTTGAGTTCAAGAGATTCCGGGGATTCCGACGACGTTCAACAACCGAGAAGGGAAACGTATAGACAAAAAAAATCCGAAATCTCTAAGAGCTTCGGATTTTCATATAATCTGATTTTTAGAATCGTTATTGAAAAACCCAAAGCCCGAGCACACTAGCATCTTTGCCAGTTGGAGCTCCTAATGTTGTATGTAATTTGAACATTGCTTCGGTTTTTAAAATTGTTACTACTTGTAATTTGTCTTTACCTCATCGAAAGACTGATGCAAAGGTAACGAATAAAAAATGACATGGTTGTCTTCGAATTGAAAAAAAAAGTTTGGAGGTGTTGCCTTATTACGTAGTAATAAAAAAAAGCGAATTACCAATTGCTAGCTGCGGATGAGTATTTCGGCAGATTTCGTTTGCATCTTTTCTTGCGAATTCAGGTGATGGGAACTTGTTGGGAGTTGTCTGAAAAACAGAACATCAATTCTCCCACGGACGGGCACAGAGGAATTTATTTGTTAGCTATATAATCCCAAAAAAGAAATAATACTATGCCCTCCTTGCTCTTTCGCGCTCGTCCGTGGGAAAATAAAAAAGCCCTGACATTTTATCGTCAGGGCTTCCATGTATAATCTGTTTGACTTACGCCAATACTTCTTTCACTTTATCTGCTGCTTCCTGCAACAATACCGCTGAATGCACATTCAATCCTGAATCATCAATGATTTTCTTCGCTTCAACTGCATTTGTTCCTTGCAAACGTACAATAATCGGAACAGGAATATTCCCGATGCTTTTGTAAGCATCAACAACTCCTTGAGCAACACGGTCACAACGAACGATACCACCGAAGATATTGATCAGGATCGCTTTCACGTTCGGATCTTTCAAAATGATGTGGAATGCTTTTTCAACACGCTCAGCATCTGCAGTTCCACCAACATCCAAGAAGTTTGCCGGGTTACCACCTGAGTATTTGATAATATCCATCGTTGCCATTGCAAGCCCGGCTCCGTTTACCATACAAGCAACGTTTCCGTCCAATTTCACGAAGTTCAATCCTGCTGCATCAGCTTCAACATCCAATGGATCTTCTTCCAATGTATCACGCATTGCAACGTAGTCCGGGTGACGGAATAATCCGTTTCCATCCAATGTCACTTTCGCATCCACCGCAATGATCTTATTGTCTGAAGTTTTCAATACCGGATTGATCTCGAACATCGCAGCATCACATCCTTCGTAAGCGTTGTACAAGTTCACAACGAATTTCGTCATTTGCTTGAATGCTTCTCCTGACAAACCAAGATTGAAAGCGATTTTACGCGCCTGGAATGCTTGAATTCCTACACGTGGATCGATTTCTTCCTTGAAAATCAAATGTGGCGTATCGTGAGCAACTGTTTCAATATCCATTCCTCCTTCTGTGGAATACATGATCGTGTTACGGCCTCTTTCGCGATCCAACAAAACAGACATGTAAAACTCTTCTACTTCAGCTTCTCCCGGGTAGTAAACATCTTCAGCCAACAATACTTTGCTAACCAATTTCCCTACACCGTTTGTTTGAGCTGTTTCCAAATGACCACCAAGGATTCCTTTTACTTTTTCTTCAACCTGATCAATTCCTTTTGCAAGAACTACACCATGAGAACCAGTTTCTTCAACGACACCTTTTCCGCGTCCTCCAGCATGGATTTGTGCTTTAACCACATACCAACCTGTTCCGGTTTCTTCTGTCAATTTTTTAGCTGCAGCAACTGCATCTTCTACTTTTTCTACAACAATTCCGCGTTGGATTGCCACGCCGTATTTTTGTAAAATTGTTTTTCCTTGATATTCGTGTAAGTTCATGACAACTTTTTAAATTTTTTGGTGCGCTAAAGGTAAACATTAAATTCTTTCGCACGTCAAAGAAATTTGGAATTATCCATATCTTTTTAATGGCTTAATTTCAGTAAATATTCCTTTCTAAATCTTTAAAAAGACATTTAATTTTCACAATTTTATTTTAATCTTGTTATTTATAAAACAATTAGCTTACATTTGCCTTTATGAATAAACAAATGCACACTTGCGCTTATTATTATCAGTTTCTAAATTCAGGAACCGAATAAGTCATTGTGTAAACTTTATAGCTGAAAAGCCCGGTTCTTATGAATCGGGCTTTTTTTATTTAATTTTTTTTGAAATGAAACAAGAATTTGAAAAGTACACCAAGGAAGACCGTGCAGTCTGGTCGCTGTTATTCAAGCGGCAATTGAAAAATCTGAAGCAATTGGCGTGTTCCGATTATCTGAAATCTTTGGAACAAATGCAGGAAGTATTGAATCCGAAGGAATTACCGAATTTCGAACGAATCAATCAATGGTTCAAAAAGAGTACGGGCTGGGAAATCTATTGTGTTCCGGGATTGATTGATGTGGAGGAATTTTTCGACCTGTTGGCTGAAAAGAAATTTCCTTCATCCACCTGGTTGCGTTCAAAGGACAAGCTGGACTACCTGGAAGAACCGGATATGTTTCACGATATTTTCGGACATGTTCCCCTACTTTCAAATCCCGTTTACTCCAACTTCGTGCATGAATTCGGGAAATTAGGAAAACAGCATAAAGGAAATCATCAGCTCGTTACAGAATTACAGCGTCTGTATTGGTTCACTATCGAATTCGGGCTTATTTCCGAAAAGGGAAAACTTCGGATTTTCGGAGCCGGTATCATTTCTTCTTTTCACGAATCCATTTCGAGTCTTTCAAGTAAAGAAGTCACACACCTTCCATTCGAACTGGAATCCATTATACAAACAGACTTTTGCACCAGCGAATTGCAACAAACCTATTTTGTAATCGACCACCTGGAACAATTGGAAAAAGCAGTTACATCACTTTCAAATAAACTTCAACATGAACTGGAATATTCTGGCAAATCAATTTAGAACGGTCGTGAAATTCGACAACCAAACGGAACTTGCCAACTTTGTGCTTCTCATAGCGCAATTGGCGGATCAAACAAATCACCATCCGGATATGGCGATCAGACATTGTAATGAGTTGAGCATTTCCGTTTACTCTCATGATCTGAAAAAAATAACCCAACAGGATCAACACCTGGTTGATGGAATCAGCGAATTGTACAAAAATTGGAAAACAAAAAAAGCGGATGAATAATCCGCTTTCCATAATTTATTAAAAATCATCCTTGTGTTTACTAAAGACGAAAATTCGTAATTCGTAATTCGTAATTCGTAATTCGTAATTCGTAATTCGTAATTCGTAATTCGTAATTATCTTAATGTGCGTGCATTTTCCAATTGGAAGTGATTTCACGTGAAGCTGCATTTTTATTTGCTTTCTCAGTCAAATCATTCCAGATCTGTCCGATTCCTGCTTCCAAAGCATGTCGTTCATCCTTGAACATTTCCCACATCACTGTCGGATCCTGGAAGTAATGCTTGACGAAATTGGTATCGAAATCACCCGAACGGAATGCCGGATGCATCATCACGAACTTCCCGAAGTCCAGGGTTGTTTTCAAACCTGAAATCTGGTAGTTGTTGATTGCAATGATCATTTTTTCAATAGCTTCTTCCCTGTTTTCTCCCCAAACTACCAGTTTGGCAATCATTGGATCGTAATAGATCGGAACTTCCATTCCTTCCTCAAATGCATCGTCTACACGCGCCATATCCTTTCTCGGTCTGCGGTAACGGTTCAAGGTTCCTATATCCGGAATAAATCCATTCAGTGTATCTTCTGCATAGACACGAACTTCAATCGAATGCCCGTGAATATGTAATTCATGTTGTAATTTGGGTAAACGCTCACCTCTTGCAACCCGTACCTGCCATTCCACCAGGTCTGTTCCCGTAATTTCTTCGGTAACCGGATGTTCTACCTGCAAACGGGTATTCATTTCCAGGAAGTAAAAATTCAATTCAGCATCCAACAAGAACTCAACCGTTCCTGCACCTTCGTAATTACAAGCCTTACAAACAGCAACAGCTGCTTCCCCCATTTTCTTGCGCAATTCAGGAGACAGCACTGCAGATGGAGCTTCTTCGATTACTTTTTGGTGACGACGTTGGATGGAACATTCACGCTCAAACAAATACACCGTATTTCCCAATTGGTCTGCAAAAACCTGGATTTCGATATGACGTGGTTTTGTTACGAATTTTTCAATGAATACCGCATCGTCTCCAAAAGAAGAGCGAGCTTCACTTTGAGCCATTTGCATCTGCTCTTCAAATTCTTCCACATTTTCAACCAGGCGCATTCCTTTTCCACCACCTCCGGCAGATGCTTTGATCAGAATTGGAAACCCGACCTCAGCAGCTACTTTTTTAGCTTCTTCCACATCGGTGATCGCTTCATCCACTCCTGGAACCAAGGGAACATTGTATCCTTTTACCGCTTGTTTCGCAGAAAGTTTATCCCCCATCAATTCCATCGCTTCAGGAGATGGCCCGATAAATTTGATCCCTGCTTCTTTCACCTTACGTGCAAAACCTGCATTTTCAGATAAGAAACCATAACCCGGATGAATTCCTTCCACTCCCAATTCCTTGCAATATTTCAGGATCAGATCCTGTTGCAAATAAGACTCTGACGAAGGAGATTTCCCAACGTAAACAGCTTCATCAGCCTCATGAACGTGCGGAGCGTTTGCATCCGCATCCGAATAGATTGCTACAGTGGCAATATCCATTTTCTTTAATGAACGAATGACTCTTCGTGCAATTTCTCCTCTATTTGCAATTAAAACTTTTTTCATAACCAATTTCAGTGACGGTAAAAATAATTAAAGTGCGATTAATGATCACCAAAGATCCGTTTACTTTAATAACAAAATAATGATATTAAGGGTTTGGAGTTTTATTTTCACCTGGTTCTGTTTCAAGTAAATTATTTTCTTCATCCTTTTTCTCTACCCGAATTGCAGGCGACTGCCCCGGAATATAATCCACAGGAACCCGATTTTTTCGTTTGGAATTTTTCACCTTTTTTTCCTTTCTGAATAAGTTGGTAAAGAACTCAATAATCCGTGATTGCGATAAGTTGTTGAATGACTCTTCATAATGCAAACCGACTCCTTGCGTAAATTCACCTTTATCCTTATTACTTAAAATCCCTTTATCATTGGATTCATTGAATATGGAAACCCGGAAAGTTCCATCAGCATTAATCAGGTAATCCAGGTTAAAACTTCCGATCAACGAATTCTGGGATGTTCCTGTCGAGCTATTGTTTGAAACTCCCAGTGAGGTTTTCAGGACAATGTTCTGCTTCGCACCATAAGCCCGTTGCATCCCGAACTGGAAATTCTTATCTCCGGTAGCCGCATTGTCGTTGTAACCCACGTTCATTTTCACATCTTTGGATAATTGATCCAAAGCTGTGTTGATCTGTTGCGTGACAATTTCTGCCACAGCACCATAACTTCCTCCTGCATTTCCGCCTGCTCCTTGGAATTTATTCAATAAGAGTAAGGACACAAATTGTTTCTGGATTTCATCTTTATCTGAACGAATTTTACTCAATACAGCCTTTCCGGATTCACTCACATTCGGCACTTCAATATCCAGAGTAATTGAAGGATTGGAAAGTGTCTGACCGATGTTCAGTACACAATGAACTTCTGATTTGGTAACCGCAGAACCACCGATCTGGTCCTTATTCAATTCGTCCAAACTCGCATTCACCTTGTAATATGCTTTAATGTCCAGGTTCGCATCGTATGGACTTCCCGTCCAGGTAATATTACTTCCCTGCTCGATTTCGAATGTCTTCTTTATCGGGTTCAACACAAAATCATACTGTCCGTTGTTGATGATATATTGCCCCGTCATCCTGATTTGGTTCAGATTATCAACTGACAGGAGCAAATTACCATGTCCTTCCGCCCGAATCTCTTCGTTTGTCTGATTGTTCAATATCAATCGAATTTCGGCGTCAGGTGTTGCAGTGATATCCAATTTCAAATCAACGCCTGTCAAATCAATCTTCTTTTCCACGTTGGCAGTATCCTTCTTAAAATCAATGAAATCAAATTCATTCACCTCTTTGGCTCCATACATCGGTAAATCAACCTTGGTACCACCTTGCGTTTTTGCCGTCACATTAACTTCCGTGTTTCCTTTCTCGATCAGGATACTTGCAGTTCCGGTAGCATAAGCCTTTCCATAATAAATGGTTCCTTCCTTGTATCCGGTGTTCAAAACCATGAATTTTTTAGGAGCATTCAAACGCACCCCACTAATCGGATCCCGGAATCCGCTGACAGATTCATCGAATGCCAGATCAAAACTCATGGAGAAATCTTTGAAGTTGTTGTGGAATACCGTTGCAATGGCATAAGCTGTATGGCCTTCATCATCCTGTACAGGGAAATTTCCGTAAATACCATCATTCTTCCCGTCAAACTTGAGCGGACCACTCAAATTGTAATGAGTACCCAAAATTCCAACTCTCAACCCTCCTTTTTTCAATTGCAGGTTCCCGGTAATTTCGGGTTCTTCAATACTTCCGGTAGCGTGAATTACACCTTTCAAATTTCCGGCGATCTCAGAAATAACATCCGGATCAACGAATGCATTTGCAAAAGACAGGTTCATATCCTTGAACTCCAAGTCAAAGTTGATGTTATCCTCTTTCTTCATCGGAAGGACATATCCTTTGAAATCGAAAGTTTGCAGGTCTTTGTATTTCAAATCTCCGTCCAGGATGATCTTCTTTTCCAAATCGATCCAAATTCCATTGAGATGAATATCACCTACTTCTTGCCCTTCCAGGAAGAAATCATTTAGTGTAAAATCACCGTCCACCTTGATCTCAGTAAACGGTGTGGCTAAACGGGCAGTACCATCCAGGCTTCCTTCCATTTTTATTCCGGCACCCAACAAGGATGAAAATTCCGCAATTTGCAATTCATGTGCTTTCACTATCAGATAATCCTCTGATTTTTCAGATAAGATCCCATTGACAGCCAGGAACTGATTTTCCCTTTCCAACATCAGGTGATCTATTTTCAGTTCATTTTTCTTATAGACCAATTCAGCAGTGTTCATAATATCCCACTTGTTGTTTTTAACAGAGAAATACGATGGTTTTACCTGAATCCCAAATTCACCTTCTTCGCGAACATCGACAATGAAATCAAAATCAGAGGTGTTTGCCACGTCCTTGTTCCAGACCAGATCCGTCTTATAGATATTTTTGGTTCCATCCATTTGAAGCTGGATATTTTCCACATCCAATGAATCTCTTAATTGTGTCTTACCCGCATTCAAGGTCAAAGTTCCTTCACCTTGAGCAAACTCCTGGTGCAGGGCTACATTTGTCAGATACGCATCGCTCTTCTCACTGATCAGTTTTGCGTAACTGATTTTCGAAGATTGGATATCCAACATCTGATGGTGAATCCTGGAGTCAAGATTCAATTTGACAACCGTTCCATAAGCTATATCCAACTTCGGAACGAAAATATCCAGAAATGCTTTTGAATTCTTGATTGTCGCATTCAATTCAAAATTATCTGTCGATTCCGCCAATCCTTTTGGAAACTTTTGAGGAGAGAAATAAGATGGAAAAGCGTCGGAAAGCCCGTTGTTTATTGCGATTGGAATAGTTTTGAAGTCAATTTTCCCATTCAGGTCGGCATCCACAATATCGCTTCTCAGTTCAAAGCGGTCACTTCCCGGATTTCGTTCAATATAAAGACTCAATTCGGGCAAAGACATGGTTTTACCCTTTTCAGTAAACTCAATATTATCGGCATGAATTATTCCTTCATACGTCTCAAGTGAGTTTCCTTTCAAATCGAGATCCATATTTCCAACGAAAGATGATTCGGGGTCCTTATCAAAATTTAAAATTCCCAGATTCGCCTTCTCAATTCCAACTTTGAAGTCAAAATGCTGAATTTTTGAAACGTCTATCGATCCGTTAAATGCCAATTCCAGGTTAGGATCATGTATATTCAAATTTGCATCCAGGACGTTGTTGATAAAAGAACCGTTTGTTACCGTGATATTCGTGTAGGAATAGTCGTTAAATTGAAACTTAAAAATCTCTCCCTCCAATGTTTCCAAGCGAATCAAGTCTTTCTGACCAACAACTCCACTCAGGTATACTTGCCCAGAAACTGTCCCGAAAGTGGGATTATCCAGGAATTTGGCCAAATTAAAACTATCAACCACCACATCGTACTTTTCATCCAGGGTTCGATTGAAAAAATAACCACCTTCTTTAAGCTTATTGAACGTAATCTCATGATCCAATTGTACGGAACCCAAAACGGATTGCAGTTTATCGCTTTTCAAGGCAAATTTATCGACGGAACCTCTGGCGGAAGTGTTTTTAATCTCCGCATATTGAAGCCGGTCAACCATTTCATCAAAATCCACATTTCTTCTTCCGGCATCTTTGGGAAGCCTGATCTTTTCCACATCCGAAAAATCAATCAGTGCATAATCAATCTGCTCGTTAAAATTTGAGCCCGAAAGATTCCTGAAATCCGGCAAGGAATAATTTCCGCGCACAACACTTCGCGTACCGAAGCGCAGATCCAGGTTATCGATCCTCAGGTCCTTTACTTTTTTGGTCACCGTCGCACTCAGGGAAACCATGTCATTCATTCCTTCCAAAGCAGTTCCAAACAAGGAAATATCCCAAAAACTTACCCGGGATGAATCGACTACGGCATCAAATGCCACACTGTCCACAAAATCATTGAATCCCTTTAAGGAATTCATCAGCATATTCAATTTGGAGGCATAGATTTGTGAACGCGAGGTGGTAATCTCGACATTGCTCAGTAAAACCCCTTTGTGTGGGTCAATAACTGCGTTGGCAAAAAGCCTGTTTAACCAAAAACCCGATTTTTCCTGGGTTTGCAAATGTTTCAATTGAAATGCAAGAATCCCTTTCTCCTCTTTGAAATCAACAATATGGAGAATCACATCGTTGAATCTCAAATGGTCATAGTCCATTCCAAAAGTGTTCCTGCCTTTCCGGTTGTCATCATACGAAATGGTAACCCATTCGATATCCACGTTGTCAACAGTCACCTTAGGTGGTTCCGATTTGGTTTTTCTGGACTTTTTACCGGAGAAGTAATCGGCAATGAATTCATAATTGTAATCTCCGTTGATCGAATCGCGTTCAATTCCAACCCTTCCCTTTAGAAGCCCTACGCTTTTCAAGTGAATGTACTCACCTCCAAAATCAAAACTCCTTACACGAACCATGATCTGATTCAGGGAAGCCAAGGTGTCACCATGCAAATCACGAACAAAAACGTCCTTCAGATAAACTTTGTCAAAGAAAACAATATCGATTTTACCGATTCGCAATTCGGTATTCAATTCTTTAGATAAAAAATTAGTTGCGAGCGACCCTAAATAGGTTTGAAATTGGCTGGTACGTATGGCAAATGCGAAAAGTATGAGTAACAAAAGCACCCATTCAAAAGAAATCCCTACTATTCTACCTAGTATTTTGAGTACTTTTGCCATGTATTATAATACAAATTTAACAAAGTTGAGCCAACAATCGTTCGTAATTCTGGGAATTGAGTCATCTTGCGATGACACTTCTGCCGCTGTACTCAAAGATAATACCATTTTATCGAACGTTACGGCAAGTCAGGCAATTCATGAACAGTATGGCGGTGTTGTTCCGGAACTCGCATCCCGCGCGCACCAACAAAATATCATTCCGGTGGTGGATGCAGCTTTAAAGAAGGCTTCTGTTGATTTCAAAGACATTGATCTGATTGCATTTACACAAGGACCGGGATTAATGGGTTCGCTGGTTGTCGGCACTGCTTTCGCAAAATCACTCAGTCTTGCATTGAATAAACCGATGGTTGCCGTTCACCACATGCATGCACACATTTTGGCACATTTCATCGATGAAGGAGTTCCAATGCCATCTTTCCCGTTTATTTGCATGACTGTTTCGGGTGGACATACGCAATTGGTTCGCGTAGATTCTCCGGTAGAAATGCGCGTTTTGGGAACAACCATTGATGATGCGGCCGGAGAAGCATTTGATAAAACAGCGAAAATATTAGGTTTTCCTTATCCCGGCGGACCTTTGATCGACAAATATGCCAAAGAAGGGAATCCTTCAGCTTTTACTTTTGCAAAACCACAGGTTGATGGTTACAATTTCAGCTTCAGTGGCCTGAAAACTTCCGTGCTTTACTTCATTCAGAAAGAACTGGCAAAAAACCCTGCATTCATAGAAGAGAATAAAGCCGATCTGTGTGCATCCATTCAAGCCACTATTTTGGAGATTCTCTTCAAACAACTTCGAAAAGTTTCTACGGACACAGGAATCAAGGACATTGCGATTGCCGGCGGAGTTTCTGCCAATTCAGGATTGAGAACAAAATTAGCTGAAGAAGGAAAAGCAAGAGGCTGGAATGTGTTTATCCCGAAATTCGAATATTGTACGGACAATGCGGCAATGATTGCAATAGCCGGAAAGTTTCTAGCTGAAAATAATCAGTTCGCATCCCAAACCATTAGTGCAAATGCACGATTACCATTTGTAAAACCATGAGAAAAGTTGAACTTCCGGGAGCATTTGTAGACCGCGTAACCAAAGATCCGTTCTTAGGCGAACCCTTGCTACAAGCCTTGAATGAAGAGCAACCGATTGCGATCCGGATCAATTCATCAAAAGGAACTTATGCCATCGCTAAAGCTACTGGCGACATGCAATCCGGGTTCAATAACTTGGAACCTATTCCCTGGTCGAAAAATGGGTTTTACCTGAAGGAACGCCCTATTTTCACTCTGGATCCGCATTTTCATGGAGGAAGCTATTATCCGCAGGAGGCAGGTTCACAATTTATTGATTGTATTCTAAGACAACTGAATCTCCCGGATGAACCCGTTTTATTGGATTTGTGTGCTGCTCCGGGAGGCAAAAGCACCTTGATTGCCGATTTCCTGGATGGACGTGGAATGCTTTTAGCTAACGAAGTCATTCAGAACAGATCCAAGATCTTAAAAGAGAACCTGACAAAATGGGGAGCTAAAAACAGTTTGGTAAGCAATAATGACCCTGCAGATTTTGAAGCACTTAAAAACGTATTTGATTGCATTCTGATAGATGCGCCTTGCTCCGGGGAAGGAATGTTCCGTAAAGACCAGGAAGCACGAAACGAATGGTCCGTTGAATCTGTGAATTTATGCGCTGCACGACAAAAAAGAATCGTAATGGACGTGTGGGATTCTCTGAAACCGGGAGGCTTTTTGATTTATTCTACGTGTACTTTCAATGCGCAGGAAAACGAAGAAAACGTGCAATGGATCCTGGACAAAACAGACTCGCAAATCCATTCACTGGAAATTCCTTTTGCTAAAAAAGGAAGAAATGATGTAGGTTATTATGCGCTTCCCTCCGAATTGAAAACGGAAGGTTTTTATGTCGTAGTCATTCAAAAACAGGGTGAAGAACGCATCCAAAAGATCAAATCCAGGAAAAAAAGTTCGCTTACCAAATTAAAACCGGAAGCCTGGTTCAATGAGTGGGTCGGTGATTCAAAATCAGAGTTTATTCAATGGAACAATTACGTGTTTGCAATTCCCGAAGGAAAAAGTGAATTGGTTGAAACGCTCCATTCTCATTTGCGAATCATTAAAATGGGTACTGAATTGGGAGAAATATCCCGAAAAGGGTTGATTCCGAATGAAGCCCTAGCACTTGATCCATCCGTTCTTTCAAACCGGGTTCCCAATATTGAATTAAACCGTGACCAGGCATTGCATTATTTAAAAGGTGAAACATTCAACCTGGAAGGAAAACACGGTTTTCAAACCGTTTCATTTGAAGGAACAAAGCTTGGTTGGATCAAACACCTTGGAAACAGGTTCAATAACCTCTTTCCCAAAGAATGGAGAATCCGGATGCGGATCGATTAATTCTGCGGACGAAAGAATTCCATTTTTCCTTTCTTCAGGTCCCCGATAAAAATACTCGACTGCCCTAACTTCTTTCCGAATCTCCCCGTATTCTGATGCCATAAAACCAATTCTCCATTTGGCTTTACTTCCTTCACCACGGCAAAATGTTTTTCCATATCCTCAAAATACTTCATCCCATTTTGAACACCTCCGAATTTCACTCCTTTAAATGCAATAATATCGCCGGGAGAAATACATTCCTTTTTATAATCATACCGGGTTCCGAAAACATCATACCCATTCCAGGTTGCATGTACTTCATTCAAAGCCAGACTCAATACATCCCAGCATTCACCTCTTAAAATTTTCTGTCCCATATATGGTTCAAGAACCATCAGTATTTTCGAATTCAGTGCTGGAACAGAATCACATGCTTCAATTTTCTGTGCCTTCCCATGGAGGGAAATCAAAAGAACAAATCCCAGAACGTTTAGATACTTCATGTTTGTGATGTTGATAGTATAATACAATAAATATAGAAAAGTTAAAATGCAATTTGATATTGTAATACCAACATATTTTTCCGCATTGTTTGAATGGCTTGTCCCAGTGAGTTATTTTCAAAAACAGGCCTGTTTTGCAAGCCCAAAGACAACTTCGCGCCATGAGTACCATGAATCAACCAGTTAATTCCGGCTTCAACAATAACCGACGGATCCTTTAATGCTTGGAATTGCGAATACTGAAGCTCCAGATAAGGCATCAAGGTTCCATTATCAGCAGCAAACAGGTTGTCTTTCAATTTGTATCCTACTTGAGCAAAAAGGATATTTCCTGTTCCGATCATCGGGTAATTTACACCCGCACCGTTTAATGTCCCTTCCGCATTGATTCCATTTGCAGGGTTCATTCCATTCAGCATCCGGATGTAATTTTTCCCGTAATTAAAGTTATTATAAGCAATGTAAGCATTCAATGCTGCGCCTTTTTTACCTACCGGCAGATCCAAAAACACATCAGCTCCCAACAATAGCAAAGTAGTTCTATTCGTATCTCCCGTATCGTTTAAGTGCCACATTGCCTGATTCTGATGTACCCAACCCACACCCAAGTTCAACAGCTTCTTTTTTCCTAGATAAGTTCCGCTCATATAGGGATTCGGTGTCGTTTCTTTATCCAAAAATTGCCAGAATAAATATCCGGACGTTTGAGCTCGTGGAGCTTCGATATTGAAATTTGAATTCGCATTGATTGGTGGGATCGGAACCGCACTGTTTTTGACAGACATTGGTCGGGAGATTGCTAACCGATAATTCAACCGTGCAACTTCCCCTTTCAGATAAAGAGACAGCTTTCGTCCAAACTGATCATTCACTCCATTTGTTGCTTGCTGATAGATTGGAGCATCCAGTCCCATTATATTTGCCACAGCGGGCGAAGAAAACCGTGAAACTCCTCCCCAACCGGTCAATCCGCCACCGATTTGCACTTGTTTCACTATTCTGAACTCCGTTACTGCATCATGTAAAAATGCACCAGTGTACCTTGGTTGCAGAAAACTGAAATTATTTTGTCCGAACTGAGTGTAGAAATAAACACGATTGGTCAGCTGACCAAAAACCTGGATCCGCCATCTTCTGATTCCAACATCTCCATAACTCGATTTTGGTGTTCCGTCAACCGTTGTTCCGGGATTGAACTCGGAATATCTTGCCCAGGTCTGAGCCAGGAATGTCCCCTTAATATAACTCGTTCCCGATTTATTGAGATTCAATTTCAATTCGGGAATCGAGATCCTGCTTGAATCTTTGGTTTGCGCATTCATACCCGCTGAAAATCCGAACAAATGGAATAGTACAAGTAAGTTTTTCATCATTATTTTGTTTGACAATTTTGATTTCACCAGGAAAACAACCGTTTTTAATAGAAGTAAACAAAAATAAGCACGGAAAGAAAGCTTTCGACTTCCTAACACAATAATCTTTGACAGATTTATCCAGAAAACAAAAAGCCCCGACATTTATCGTCGGGGCTTTCCTTTATATAATTAAAGTAGTCGGTAATCTATCTGAAAGTATTAATTACTCCGTTAAATGTTTTCTTAGTATCAGAGTAAATGTCCTTCACACGTGCAATCCATGAATAGGCTCCGGCCGGAACAACCTTACCATTGTAGGTGCCATCCCAAGCTGCATTCGGGTCGTGTGTTTCCCAGATAACTTCTCCCCAACGATCAAAAATCATCAATTCAAAATTATAAATATCAATTCCCGAAACATAGAATTTCCACGTTTGGTTAAACTCGTCACCATCCGGTGTAAATGCGTTTGGTGCATAGAAAATGATATCGCTATTGACAGATAAAACACGTTCTACCGTATCAATACAACCTTCAGCTGTCTCAACGATCAACTGGATGGTATACGTTGCCACAACTCCTTCCGGATAATGAAAAGTCGGATTCTGATAAGTACTGTTATTTGGTGTTGATCCCGGAGAAGACCAGGTCCAATTCACAACTCCCGGACTAGACTTATCCTGCATTTTCACGACCGTCTCAAAAATAGTGGTAGGATTCGCTGACATAGTAAAATCAGCTACCGGATTCGCAATTACATTCGCTATTCCAGGGAACGTTGCTGTGGTCACACAACCTCTAACCGAAGTTGTCACTACACTGATTGTATAAATTCCAGCTTCTGTATAAATGTAATGAATACTGTCATTTCCATAGACAACTCCCATATCTCCATTTCCAAAATCAACTATCACAGAGTCAACTTCATCATCGTGATCATTATTCAGAGCATTCATGAAAATCAGATCTCCCGGTAAACAGGAATAAGGTTTATTAACCTGGTAAAGTGGGACGATCGGTGTCGGGAAGTTAATTACCATACACGAATCAGTACTTGGAGAACCACATTGCTCCGTCAGTTCGACACAATAATTAGTTGCTGTTGTTGCAGGATCTACAATAATTGATGCTCCTGTACCAACCATTGCCCCATTCTCTTTCCAGGTAAATGTATATGGTGAACTACCACCTGTTCCCTGTACGTTCAATGTAATGGATGATTCCGGACAAATGATTGTATCCGGAGTCAGGTTCGTAATCTTCAATGCTTGAGGTTCACCGATAGTTGCTGTTGTGGTTATCACACAGTTTTTTGCATCTGTAATTGTTACCGTATGTGTTCCTGCAAATAAGTCGTTCGCCAATGGCCCTGTTGAAGCTGAAGCATTCCAGGAATAAGTATAAGGACCTGTTCCATCAACTACACTCACTTCAATGATCCCATCGTTGGCACTGTTACAAGTCACATCTACCTGATTGATGATTGTAGACACCATTCCGGGAATTTCTGAAACAATTACCTCAACCGTATCAGTACAACCTGAAGATTGTGATGTTGATACGACGCAATGATATGTCCCTGCAATTAAACCGGTCGCAGTCTGTGTTGTTTGTCCACCTGCATCGAACCAATTATAGGAAACAACTCCAAGCGGAGGTGTCATCGTTGCGGTAGCAGTTCCGTCATTTCCTCCCGGACAACTTACCATTGTGGAAGAACCGCCGAATGTTGCATTTGTATTCGGAACGTTTACATTCACATTGACTCCGCAACCAAGTGCGTCCGTTATATGAACCGTATAGGGTCCGGAAACAAGGTTTGTTGCAGTTTGAGTTGTTTGTCCTCCGGGGGTCCATGTATAAGTGAACGGCGCTGATCCTTGAGTGGGATTAACTGTAGCTGAACCAACCCCTCCGAAACAATAGTCGGTAACAGCCGTAGCTGTTCCGGCAACAACCTGACGGGTTATAAACGTAGTGTCACTAACTCCCCCAACGGCCGCATTACAAGCGGTGGCGGTTAAATAATATCCGGTGGTTCCCGGTGGAATAGTTGTTACATTCAATACTCCATTATTATATGGAAATAACCCTCCAATTGTATTTGCCCATTGAATGCTGTTATTTGATGTCGAAGTGACGGTGTAATACTGAACCGTAGCTACCGAATAATTAGAAGTGTTACCTGGCGCAATCGGTGTGAATCGTTTCCCATCCTGATTCGCGGACCAAACCGTGTTGTTTCGTCCAGGAGTAATTGTAGCTATGGTTCCTGCCGAATTTTCAAGTCCCTGAATAGCCAAACCACCGTTCCAACTTGAACAATTGGGTTTTTGACCGATCATCATATCAATCATATTACTTGTTTCGTAAAACACGATTGCTCCGTAATAACAAGTATTTGGACACGAGAAAGCATTTACACTTTCAAACAATACCACAAACTTTCTGTTTGGGGCAGTTCCAATAGTTTGATACTTGATCGGTCCAATTGGAGTTTGAGAAGGATTGATATCCGAGTAAAAAAGCATTGCAGAGTTTCTAGCTGTTGTCAGTGTAGTATTGGGAAGTGTTCCCATACCAACTAAACTCCAAGAGCAACCTGAATTTGCATTCGATGCAGTAAAACTAATCAGACCATTGGAACCAATCACACAATTCGTATAGTTTGTCCCGTAAAAATTGAATGTGAAACCCATTGGAATCAAAGCCGAAAACATATCATCCGAAAGTTGAGGAAGGGTCACTGCATTGTCCAAAGTAATTCCTGAACCCAAAATTGGGCCTCCCCCTGAACAATTTGTAATTTGAACTGTCTGACCCGCACACACTGTTGCATCCTGACCCAAACAAAGTGTTACCTGAGCGTTTAACACATTGTTTGAAACAAACAACAACATACATATTAAAATTATCTTTTTCATAATTAACTTATTGTCTTGTCTTTAAAACGATATTTTTAATTCCAGGTTGCTTGAAATTGAAATAAAAGAAAAAAAACAACAAGCAACAGGTTAAAATTATTGAAAAACAACAGATTAAAGATGAATTCAACCAATTGTTTTTTAACAGTCTGTTGATAAGCACTTGTATCTATTTAACATATCCTAAACACATCATGGTTTCATACCAAAATAAAGAACACAAAAAAACCCTGATTCACGAATGCGAATCAGGGCTGTCTGATATATTAAAGTAGTTGGTGTTTACTTTACAAGATTAATTGTTCCGTTAAAGACTTTCTTGTTGTCCCAGTAAAGATCCTTCACACGGGCAACCCACGTATAAGTTCCTTCTTTTACAGGTGTACCGTTATAGGTTCCATCCCATCCGGAATTTACGTCATGTGTTTCCCAGATTACTTCTCCCCAACGGTTGAAGATCATTAATTCAAAAGCATACTCATCGATTCCTGAAACATAGAATTTCCATGTCTGGTTGAATTCATCCCCATCCGGTGTAAATGCATTCGGAGCGTAGAAGATGATATCACTGTTCACAGTTAAAATTCGCTCAACCGTGTCAATACATCCTTCAGGAGTTTCAACAATTAACTGAATCGGATAAGTTGCCACAACACCTTCAGGGAAATGGAATGTAGGATTTTGATAAGTACTGTTGTTCGGATCAGATCCAGGCGAAGACCAGGTCCATTGTACAACGGTAGGACTTGATTTATCCTGCATTTTTACAACTGTTTCAAAGAATGTAGTTGGATTTGCAGACATGGTGAAATCAGCTACCGGATTTGCAATAATGTTCGCAATTCCGGGGAAAGTGCCTGTAGTAACACAACCACGTTCCGAAGTTACCGTAACATCAATTGTGTAAATTCCAGCTTCTGTGTATATGTAATGAATGCTGTCATTTCCATAGACAACACCCATATCTCCATTTCCATATTGCACCACTACCGAATCAATTTCATCATCGTGATCATTATTCATATCATTATAGAAGATCAGATCTCCGGGTAGACAAGAATAAGGTTTGTTAGCATGATAAAGCGGTACGATTGGTGTTGGGAAATTAACCATCATACACGAATCAGTGCTTGGCGAACCACATACTTCCGTCAACTCCACACAATATTGTGTAGCTGTAGTTAACGGATCTACTGTAATTGATGTTCCTGTTCCGATGACTGTTCCGTTCTCTTTCCACGTAAAAGTGTAATTTGAATTTGCCGGACCGTTACCACCAATACCTGCAACGCTCAATGTAACCGAAGATTCGGGACAAATAATCGTATCCTGAGTAAGGAAGTTGATTTGCAACGGAGGAGGTTGATTCAAAACCTGACTCTTTGTAATCACACAACCAAGGTTATCTGTAACAGTCACCGTTGAATTTCCAACGAATAAATCATTTGCAGTGTTCGATGTGGATGCTGAATGATCCCAAGCGTAGCTATACGGCGGTGTGCCAGCAGTAACAGAAATCGCTAAGATCCCATCATTACCTGAATTACACGATACATCTACTATGTTAGAAAAAGTTGCGGTCATTCCGGGGATTTCCGTTACTGTAACATTTACAGTTCCTGTACATCCGATAGTGGAAGTGATCACACAAGAATAAGATCCTGCCGATAAGCCTGTTGCCACTTGTGTACTTTGAGTTCCCGGATCATTCCAAGCATAAGATAATGTTCCGACTACCGGAGCCATATTTGCTGTTGCTGTACCATCCGAACCTCCAGGACATGAAACCAATGTAGAAGTTGCAGAATACGCAACCGGGTTTGCTGCAACTGTTTTTGTAACAGTTCCGGTACATCCGTTCGATAAGGTAACTGTACAAACATATGTTCCGGGCAAAAGCCCTGTAGCAGTTTGTGTTGTTTGACCGGCGGGGTCGTTCCATAAATAGGTAGCTGTTATTCCGGGAGGATTTCCGGGAACCGAGTAGTTTGCAGTAGCAGTTCCGTTGTGTCCCATCGGACAAGAAGCATTCGTAGTAGTTCCACTAAAAGATGCATTGATATTTGTTACTGTCACTGTCGCAGTAGTTGGAGGTACTGCCACTCCATTCAATGGATTTGGACTTGAAGTTACTTGAACAGTGTATGTTCCCGGAGCAACATTACTAACAGATTGAGTGGTTGGGTTACCCGGAGTATTCCACAAATACGTATAAGGTGCGAATCCTCCGTTTGGAGTTACTGTTACAGATCCTGTTGCCTGATTACAAGTAGCAGGAGTCATTGTTGCAGTCGCATTGAAGCTAATACCATTACAGTTCACTATTCCGGAAGTAGGTGTAAGTGAAATAGTTCCTGGCTGACCGCTGTAGTTTGTAATCAAAATGATGTAAATCTGTCCAATTACCGCACTTGGAATCGTAATTGTTTCAACCGATGATCCCGAATATGAACAAGATACCGGTACTGTAGATCCTGGAACAATCGAACCACAACCAGACGCAATACTTGTAAATGGTCCAAAGGCAGCAAAGTCAACATCAATACCACCACCACCGGAGCCGGTCTGAGTTAATTGAAGCGTAATCAATCCGTTACTCCCGGCACCAACTGCTACCCAATTTGGGTTAGGGGTTGATCCGAGACAAGCCCAGGAGCCCATCCCACTAGTTCCTGTACCACTTGGATAAGATCCGGAAGTTGCACAACTTGAATTACATGGTGTGGTTCCGGGTGATATCTGTCCATACAAAGACGAACTTACCAGCAATAAAACTATAAATTGAAAAATTCTTAATGTTTTCATATCAAAATCTCTTATGTAAGTTGGGTTAAATTGAGTATTCTGCAGTATAGCCGGTAATTGTACCGTTTAACTGCTGAAGTAGGATCTGGAATTCTTCTCTAGTTAATACAGCCTTTGAATCAAGCACCAACGAAGTTGCATCTTCACTTAACACAAAAGAAATAACTCTGGAGTCATTTGTCAAGATTGTTTCCAAAGCAGATTTTTGAGAAAGACCTATTCCGGTCAACCCAATAACATGATGGGTTTTCACACCCGATAAAATTTCAACACCCGCGATCTTGTTTTGATCCATGTGATTTTGAACTTCAGAACCAGCCAAATCGTATATTTTCTCATATACCTGACCGAAGGATTTGAAGGTCAAAAAAACAGTGCTGAATGCGATTAGTAATAAATATTTCTTCATTTTGGATTATTGTAATACTTTCAAAAGACGAAATTATTAAGGTTTGGTTGTCTGAATCTTTGCGAAACATTATCAATTATGCTATTTGAACAAACAAAACGGACCTCAGGTCGATTAATTTCAGATTACTTATAATGTTCTATAAAATTTCGGCTTCATTTTTAAAATTAGTTACATTTGCTTCGCATAAAAACAAAAGCATTTATATATGTCAAGTAAATACCAAGCACAGATTGACGCTTTTATGGATAAAGTAAAAGCTACCAACGGTCATGAAGCAGAATTTTTACAAGCTGTTCATGAGGTTGCTGAAGCAGTTATTCCCTTTATGGAGGAACACCCGAAATACAAGGCTGCTAAAATTTTGGATCGAATTGTCGAGCCAGAAAGAACGATTTTGTTCCGAGTTCCGTGGTTGGATGACAAAGGTGAGATTCAAGTGAATCGTGGATACCGTGTAGAATTCAACTCCGCAATCGGACCATACAAAGGAGGACTTCGTTTCCACCCTTCTGTAAATCTTTCTATCCTGAAATTCTTAGGATTCGAGCAAATCTTCAAAAACTCCCTAACAACTCTTCCGATGGGAGGTGGTAAAGGTGGTTCTGATTTCGATCCGAAAGGAAAATCAGATAACGAAGTAATGAAATTTTGTCAATCATTCATGACTGAGCTTTCTCGTCATATCGGTGCTGATACGGATGTACCTGCCGGTGATATCGGTGTTGGTGGTCGTGAAATCGGTTACATGTTCGGACAGTACAAACGTATTCGCAATGAATTTACCGGTGTATTAACAGGTAAAGCCCGCAACTGGGGTGGATCTTTGATTCGTCCGGAAGCTACAGGTTATGGAACTGTTTATTTCGCGAAAGAAATGTTGGCTACGAAAAACGACTCTTTCAAAGGGAAGATCGTTGCTGTTTCCGGTTCCGGAAACGTTGCTCAATACGCTTGTGAAAAAGCAACTCAATTGGGTGGTAAAGTAGTTACATTGTCTGACTCATCAGGATATATCTATGATGCTGAAGGTATTGACGCAGCAAAATTGGATTTCGTTATGGAATTGAAAAATGTGAAACGTGGTCGCATTGAAGAGTACGTCAAACAATATCCTTCTGCTAAATTTGTTGCAGGAAAACGTCCTTGGGAGGTGAAAGCTGACATCGCGTTGCCTTGTGCTACACAAAACGAATTGAACGGTGATGAGGCAAAAGCTTTGATCGCAAACGGAGTGATCTGTGTTGCTGAAGGAGCGAATATGCCAACTACGCCGGAAGGTATTGCTGCATTCCAGGCTGCTAACGTTTTGTTCTCACCAGGAAAAGCATCTAATGCCGGAGGTGTGGCAACTTCAGGTTTGGAAATGTCTCAAAACTCTTTACGTTTAAGCTGGACTGCTGAAGAAGTAGACGCTAAATTACATGGTATCATGGTTTCTATCCATGAAGCTTGTGTGAAATACGGTAAAGATGCCAAAGGAAATGTTGACTATGTGAAAGGTGCAAACATTGCAGGTTTCGTAAAAGTTGCTGATTCTATGATTGACCAGGGATTGGTATAATCTGAGAAATAAATTACAGGGAACCGCTTTCGTCATTGACGGAGGCGGTTTTTTCGTTTTAGGACATCGATTTTCAATCCGGAATTCGGAATTCGTAATTCGTAATTGAGTACATTTGTGTGCGATATTCAGTATGGAAAAAGAAAAGACAAAACGATTGATTGATTTCGATCGAACAGGTTTCGAAAACGAAGAACTTGTTACGATATATAAAGCGATTGCAAAACCGCGCCTGATAGAAGAAAAAATGTTGATTCTCCTACGCCAGGGGAAAATTTCCAAGTGGTTTTCAGGCTGGGGCCAAGAAGGTATTTCCGTAGGGTCTGCCTATGCAATGAAAGAAGAAGAATTCATTCTTCCGATGCATCGGAATTTGGGTGTGTTTACGACACGTGGAATTCCATTGAATCGCCTTTTTGCGCAATTCCAGGGAAAAATGTCCGGTTTTACAAAAGGCCGTGACCGCTCTTTTCACTTTGGAACAAAAGATTATAACATTGTCGGTATGATTTCACATCTCGGTCCTCAATTGGGAATCGCAGATGGGATTGCATTGGCCAATAAATTAAAAGGGAATGACCAGGCAACGATTGTATTCACTGGAGATGGTGGAGCATCGGAAGGTGATTTTCATGAATCATTAAATGTTGCAGCGGTTTGGGATCTTCCGGTGATTTTCGCTATCGAAAACAACTGCTGGGGACTATCCACTCCAAGTAATGAGCAATTCCGTTGCAAACAATTTATAGATAAAGGAATCGGTTACGGAATGGACGCTTTCCAGGTAGACGGAAATAACGTGCTTGATGTGATTCGTACTGTTCGCAAGATCGCAGATTCAATCCGTCAAAAACCACGGCCTTTCTTATTGGAATGCATGACTTTCCGTATGCGCGGTCATGAGGAAGCTTCCGGAACGAAATACTATCCTGAAGGGCTTCAAGACGAATGGGCAAAAAAAGATCCGGTTTCCAATTATGAACTTTATTTATTGGAACAAGGTGTTCTGACAGAAGAATCCGTTGCTCAAATTCAACAGGAAATTAAAGACGAAATCCAGAAAGGATTGGAAATCGCATTTGCAGAAAGCCCGATAGAAGCGGATCTTCAACGAGAATTGGACGATATTTACGCTCCTTACACTCAAACGGTCATCTCTCCTACAACTGACACAAAAACGGAGAAGCGTCTGATCGATGCCATTTCCGATTCGTTAAGAGAAAGCATGGTTCGATATCCGGACCTGGTTATTATGGGACAGGATATTGCCGAATACGGAGGTGCATTTAAAGTCACTGAAGGTTTTGTAGAGCAATTCGGTAAAGGCCGCGTTCGAAATACCCCTATTTGTGAATCAGCAATTGTTGGAGCAGGATTAGGTTTATCCATTGCAGGAATGAAAGCTATCGTAGAAATGCAGTTTGCTGACTTCGTGACTTGTGGATTCAACCAGATTATAAATAATTTGGCTAAAATTCATTGGAGATGGGGACAAAATGCTGACGTTGTTGTTCGCATGCCTACCGGAGCAAATACCGCAGCTGGCCCTTTCCACAGTCAAAGTAATGAAGCATGGTTCTTCCATACGCCCGGCCTAAAAGTGGTTTACCCTGCTTTTCCCGGAGATGCGAAAGGATTGTTGAATGCAGCAATTGAAGATCCGAATCCGGTTTTGTTCTTTGAGCACAAATTCCTCTACAGAAGTATCCGCGAAGATATTCACGATGATTATTACACGACTGAAATCGGGAAAGCCGGATATGTCCGCAAAGGGGACGATCTAACAATCATCACTTACGGATTGGGAGTTCATTGGGCAATGGAAGTATTGGATGCACATCCTGAAATCTCTGCAAACCTGGTCGACCTGAAAACACTACTTCCGTTGGATACGGAAACCATTTTCGAAGCTGTTCGTCAAACAGGAAAAGTCATCGTTCTTCACGAAGATTGCATGACAGGAGGAATCGGAGGCGAACTGGTTGCACTAATCAATGAGCATTGCTTTGATGCTTTGGATGCTCCGGTGAAACGGGTTGCTTCTTTGGATACTCCTGTACCATTTGCGGTGGCTTTGGAAAAACAATTCCTTCCGCTTGAGCGCTTTAAGCAGGCATTGATTGAATTGTATGAATTTTAAGATACGCCAAAAAATAAAAAATCCCTCGGTTGAACCGAGGGATTTTTTTGTATAAACACGTGTTTTACCGACATAAACCAAAAACGGTCGTTCGATAAATCGAACAACCGTTTTTTTATTGATCAATTTTTTATTAATCTTTTACCACCGTATAACCCGGGTATTTCGATTTGTCGAATACAAACTTGCTATCTTCAATAGTCGGGTTTGAAGTGAATTTTGTCATCGTGAAAGTCGAAACGGTTCCATCATTGGCTTTCATGATCGCTTTTTTCAATTCATTGTCATCTTTTGAAATAGAGATGATGATGGTATGATAATTTGCTTTCTTCGGGTTCTTCGGATACAAAAAGATCACATGAACCTTTTCTCCATTCAATGTTTCCTCTTTATCGTATTTGCTTTTGAACCCACTTTCCCAAATTGTCATTAATTTTTTCGGATTGATGGATTCTTCATCGTCTCCTGAAGCATCTGTTTCATAAACAGTCTTTTCTTCTTTAACGATACTCCAGGATTTGATTCCATTTGAGATCAGGGTTGTTTCACCATAAGTCGCACTGAATTTATCGCCTTTCACCCATCCTTTACCGGACATATTGGAATTTGTTCCGTTTGAGGTGTTCTTGATTGTTGCGCTAAATTCAACGTAGAACGTTTTCAGCCCTTTTATTTTTGCCGAAACTTTATCAAGAATCGCATCTGCTTTTGCATCTTGACTATAAGATAAGGTGCTTCCAAGTAAGGTCAGGCAAATAATTAAATATTTCATGTTTCACAATTTTCTGTGCAAATATCAGAAATTGTGCCAAGAATACTATTACATCCCAAAAAAAGAATTGAAAATTGATAATTGAAAAGAGGGAAACACTCAGTTTTTCTTAATTGACTTTTCAATTCTCCATTTTACATTTTCAACTGATCCCTTTCGATCTCAAAAATTCTTCCAGGCTCTCCAAATCACTGAAAAGAACTTCACGTGCCTTACTTCCCTGGAAAGGTCCTATAATTCCATAACCTTCCAACTGGTCAACAATCCGACCGGCTCTATTGTAACCCAATTTCAATTTGCGTTGCAATAAGGACGCCGAACCTTGATTATTGATGACAACGATTCGCGCAGCATCTGCAAACATGGAATCGATTTCGTCCAGGTCCATATCCCGATCCTCACTTCCATTTTCTCCAACGTATTCAGGAAGGATCAAAGCCTCAGGATATGCTCTTTGTTCTCCAATGAATCGACAGATGGCCTCCACTTCAGGAGTATCGGCGAAACCACACTGAACACGAATCAGATCTTGTCCTAGTGAGATCAACATATCTCCCCTACCAATCAACTGATCGGCTCCGGAAGAATCCAGGATGGTGCGTGAATCGATTTTAGAAAGCACCCGGAATGCTATACGCGCAGGAAAGTTTGCCTTGATCATACCCGTAATGACATTCACGGAAGGTCTTTGGGTTGCAACGATCAAATGGATTCCGATTGCGCGGGCCAATTGCGCCAAACGTGCGATCGGATGTTCTACTTCTTTTCCTGCAGTCATGATAAGATCTGCAAACTCGTCGATCAGTACGACAATATATGGCAAGTAGCGATGTCCTTTTTCCGGATTCAGTTTGCGTGCAATAAACTTGGCGTTGTATTCCTTGATTGTCCGGACCTCAGCTACCTTCAACAATTCATAGCGATTATCCATTTCAATACACAAGGAATTCAATGTGTTCACCACTTTTGAAGTATCTGTAATAATCGCATCCTCTTCTCCCGGAAGTTTTGCCAGGTAATGGCGTTCAATGCGATTGTACAATGTCAACTCCACTTTTTTCGGATCGACCAATACAAATTTGACTTGCGACGGATGCTTCTTATAAAGTATGGAAACCAGGATTGCATTCAACCCGACGGATTTACCTTGCCCGGTTGCTCCTGCCACCAATAAGTGAGGCGCTTTGGTCAAATCAAAGGTGTAAGTCTCGTTCGTAATCGTTTTACCCATTACAATCGGCAACTCGAAATCTGAATTCTGGAATCTCTCTGATGCGATAAGCGATTTCATGGAAACCATATCCGGATTGCTGTTCGGAACCTCGATACCGATGGTTCCTTTCCCAGGAATCGGAGCAATAATACGGATTCCCAAAGCGGACAAACTCAATGCGATATCATCCTCCAGGTTCTTGATCTTTGAAATCCGGACTCCAGGAGCCGGAACAATCTCGTATAATGTAACAGTAGGACCGACTGTTGCCTTAATTTTAGCAATGTCGATCTTATAATGGGAAAGCGTCTCTACAATTTTATTCTTATTCTCTTCCAGCTCCTGCTTGTTGATTGAAACCTGTCCGTTTCCGTATTCTTTTAACAAATCAATCGGAGGCAACATATAACCTGACAAATCCAATGTCGGGTCATAATCACCATATTCCTGACGGATGGAATTGAATTCATCATCAGAAAGAGTGGCATCTGTTTTTGCAATACTTACCTTGAAATCACCTTCTTCATCCTCATCGTCGTCATCTTCTTCAATGATAGCTTCCGCGTCCCGATAACTATCGGGATCAGGCTCCAACTCCGCTTCTTTTTCAGCACCATTTTGAATCACAATAAAGCTGTCTTCTTCTCCATCTCCGTATGATTCATCCTCCTCTTCATCAAAATTGACTTCAGCGGCTTCCTGTTCTGCTCTGATCTGGTCTTCACGGATTGTATTCACCACATGAATATCCGTCATACCCGCAGAAACCGGTTTGTCATCCTCGAAAAACGATTCCTTCGCTCCTTTTGCACGGTTCCACCAAGACACGATATCTGCGTTGAAGAGGATTACCAATACCATCCACAATAGCGCAACAATGGCAACGAAACTTCCAAAATTTCCAATCGTCAGTTTTAACCATTGATTGATTGCATAACCGAATGTTCCTCCTAAATAATCAATGTGCTCTACGAAATACCCCAGGAAGATAGAACTCCAGACCATGAACAAGACTGCAACAGCGATGGATCTCCTGATTGGAAGAAGCAAAATATTGAGCATCCATTTAAACCCGATCAGGAAAATAACGAATGAAATGGCAAAAGAAGAAACTCCGAACCAACGATACATGAACAAATGAGACATCCATGCGCCGAACTTACCCAACCAGTTTTCTACCGGCTCAGGATTATTATCGAAAAGAAAGCCAAAAAGTGAAACATCCAAGACGCGATCTTGATCGGATGTCCAGGTAAAAAAGTAGGAAAAGCATGAAAGAAATGTGAAAAAGGAAAACAGAACCATCGCAATCCCGAAGATTGTTTTGACCCTTTTTTTATCAAAGCGATTTGACAGACGATCCAATAAGGCATTATCAGAAGGCTTACGCTCTTTCGTAGGCTTTCCTTTCGGCTGCTGCTTCTTATCTTGATCGGAATCCGATTTCCCTTGTGCTTGCTCGCTTTTTTGCCTGTATTCGTTTTCCAGTGTCATTCTTCACGAAGTATCTCACGAAGATAACGACAGAAAGGGGCTTTAGTTAATAGCGGCTCATTTAACTATAAACAAACTAGTGTTCATTATTCGAATAGAACACTCTCATGAATTCTTCAAAGCTGATACGCTTATAATCCGAAGGGATTCCGAACAGGTCGCGATTCACCGCTTCATCCTTTTTCTCAATCAGCTCATAATGAATCAACCCATCCTGGGACGGAATGTAGTAATCAAGAGCCAAACCCTTTACTTCCGGGTAAACCTGCAGGTATTTATTTCCCAGCTTCTTCGAAAAATAACAATAATACCCCTCGGTATTTTCATCTTTCACCAGATACTTCTGAGCTTTTAATCCTGCGATTTTCTTCGATCCCATTTTTTTCTTGATCGTATATGTTTTTTTGATTGTATCGGTTTTTTTAGATAAATCCGTCTGGATCGCATATTTATTCCCATCCAATTCCAATAACAAATATGCTTTATTCAAAACCATGTTCCGGATATACACCTGGACCCCAAATTGCTGGGTTTCCGTTTCCAAACGAACAACAGTATCGTTTGTAAAAAGTGTAACATTCCACAACTTCCAAACCTTATTTGAATCCGGTGCCATCACAGTTGCTTTGTATTTCAAAACACCTGAAAATTTTGTTTGTGAAAACCCCGAAAGAGAAATGGTCAGGATAATGCCAAAAGCACAAAGAAATCGATTCATATTAGTCAAAGGTTGCAAATAAACTATTCATTTTTTGATTGTATTCATCATAACTGATGGATGTCCCTTTCGCAGGCAAAGTAAACAAACGTTTTTTGGATTCATCCATTTTTGAAATAAATTTGGTCGCTCTGTAGTCTATTCGAATCCCAAACCGATCTACAGAATAAGCCAATAAAACACCTGGCACTTCCTTGAATGTATTGTACCAATTAGGATTTTTCAATTTGATTTCCTCGGTATACCAAAGTGTGATGACATCCTGTTTGTCTTTTTTGTTCGTTGCAAGTGCCTTCTTCACATTAAATCCTGCCAATGTATCCACATCATCCGTAAATTTAACATCGTATTGTGTTTGTTCGTTCAACATATTCCGAATTTCCTTCGGTGTAAGCTTGGTCTTAAATGCTTCTTCACCATATTGGAAATAAATATCCATTTGCTTTTTGTTACAATCAAAGAGTAAAATATTTTGAAAATTCCCTCTGCTAATGTCATTTCGCACTATTCCATCTTTAAAGCTGATCTCAACTTCCTTGGGAAGGATGTTATACAAGAAAACGTTCTTCTTGTGATTGGGGTAATCTGCTGAATAGATGATTGTCCCCTCATCAATCACTTCTTCCTTGGAAGAACAGGAAAACAAGAGAACGCTACAAATTACGATTAAAATGGTTGAATGCTTTACAAACATATAATTCCTTTAATAAGAACTTAATACGCCAAATTGTTGAAAAGGTTTCGATAGCCTGAATAACTTAAAATAGTCAGACTAAACCAAATATGTATTTTTGCGGTATTAACAATCTGTTATGCATCGGAAAATTGAAATCATTGTAAACAACTCAGAATTGGCAGCTGGAACCAGAGGAGCGTCCTTAGGACCTGGAGCTATCATGACAGCAGCAAGAAAAGCAAACAATCCTTTTTTTGGATTATATCCGCTACACCCTTTACCTGATTTCAATCGATTTCTAGACCAGGAAAACGAGACCGAGCATGCTAAAAACCTGATTGGTTTCAAACTTGTTTTCGAATCAGTTGCAGAAACGACAAAGGATATTCTGAACAAAGGAGCATTCCCGCTTATTTTGGCTGGAGATCATGGCTCTGCTGCAGGAACAATTGCCGGAATCAAAGCTGCATTTCCGAACAAACGCCTGGGTGTCATCTGGATTGATGCTCATGGAGATTTACATTCTCCATATACGACCCCATCCGGAAACATCCATGGAATGCCTTTGAGCCTTTCACTTGGGAATGATAATTTAGGATATCAGCGCAATACGCCATCTGAAAAAACAGCCGCTATTTGGGACGAATTGAAACACAAATACACCAACTCCGTGAAGTTGAATCCTTCCGATCTGATATTTATCGGAGTAAGGGATACGGAACACGAAGAAGACCGGTTAATTGCTGAAAATAATATTACAAATCATACAGTGGAAGCTCTTCGCAAAGAAGGCGCGAAAACAATTGTGGAACATGCCCTGGAACAACTTCAACCATGCGAAATGATCTACGTTTCCTTTGACGTGGACTCAATGGATCCCGAAATTACTTCTTTTGGAACAGGAACTCCGGTCGGTAATGGTATTTTCCCTGAAGAAGCCGAAGAAATATTAACTTTGTTAGCTCAAAATCCAAAAACGGTTTGCATCGAATTTGTAGAAGTGAACCCGTGCCTGGATAATAAAGAAAATACAATGGCAGAAACCGCATTTTCATTACTCGATTCTGTAGCGAACGCTTTAACCAATTGAAAAGTGAGAATTGAAAATTGAAAAGGAGAGTCAGGACAATAAGAGTCAAGGCCTTCGAAGAACAATTACTCTAAACTTTTCAATTGTCCATTTTCAATTATAAATTAAAATAAACAGTCCTAATGGAAGATTTAATCAAGTCAGCAATCATTGAAAAATCAAGTCAATTACTTGGTTTTGATTGTTCTGACTCGCTAATTCAGTTTCAAAAAACAAAAAAAGAATTCGAGGGCGATACCACTTTGGTATTGTTTCCTTTAATCAAACTTGCCGGAAAATCTCCGCAGGAAATTGGAAAAGTGCTTGGTGATTTTTTAAGGGACGATATTCGCTGTATAAGTGATTATTCTATTATTGGAGGATTCTTAAACTTAAGTTTCCCGAATAGCTATTGGACGCAGCAATTGAGTGACATGGAGGCGAATGCAGATTTCGGCCTGGCTGAAAAGAACTCAAAACCGGAAATCATGGTAGAGTATTCCTCACCGAATACGAACAAACCATTGCATCTAGGGCATTTGCGAAATAATTTCCTGGGTTATTCCGTCGCACAAATTCTGGCAGCTTACGGACATCGTGTGATAAAAACACAAATCATCAACGACCGTGGAATTCATATTTGCAAAAGCATGCTTGCCTGGCAAAAGTTCTCTCCATTGAATGAAAAAGGAGAACGTGAAAACCCGGGAAACACGGGTCTTAAAGGTGATAAACTGGTCGGTAAATACTACGTTGAATTCGATAAGCGTTTCAATGCTGAGGCAAAAGAGATCATTGCAGAATGGAACTCTGGAAAATTTGAGGGCTATCCGGAAGCAACAGTTGCCAAATTTCATGAGTTTACGGAAGCAAAAGCCGGAAAAGAAGAAAAAGCAATTGCCGGATTGGACGATAAGATCAAGGAATTGGCAAAGAATGAAACATCCATCCTGCGTGAAGCGAAAGATTTATTGGTTCGCTGGGAAGGAAGAGATCCGGAAGTTTACCTGCTTTGGACAACCATGAATAGTTGGGTTTACGATGGTTTCAATCAGACCTACGAAAAAATGGGGGTTGATTTCGACCGTTTGTATTATGAGTCCGACACCTTTATTTTGGGGAAAGATCTGGTTAACGAAGGTTTGGCAAAAGGTGTCTTCTACAAAAAAGAAGATGGATCCGTTTGGATCGATTTGACCGGAGAAGGTTTGGACCACAAGCTTTTGTTGCGTTCTGACGGAACTTCTGTTTACATGACACAAGATCTGGGAACCGCGGTAGACCGTTTCAACGATTATCCTGAATTGACCGGGATTATTTATACCGTAGGGAATGAACAGGATTATCATTTCCAGGTACTTTTCCTGATTTTAAAGAAATTAGGATATTCCTGGGCAGAATCCTGCTTCCATTTATCTTATGGAATGGTGGACTTGCCATCCGGTAAAATGAAATCCCGCGAAGGAACAGTGGTCGACGCGGACGATTTGATGGACGAAGTAATCGAAAGCGCAAAAGAAATGACTTCGGAACGTGGCCATTTGGAAGGAATGAGCGATGCAGATCGCGAAACCTTGTACAAGACGATTGGAATGGGCGGACTGAAGTATTATTTACTGAAAGTCGACCCGAAGAAACGAATGATGTTCAATCCTGCAGAATCCATCGAATTGAATGGACACACAGGTCCTTTTATTCAATATACGCACGCACGGATTCAATCACTTCTTCGAAAAGCCAGCGGATTCAGCCTCGATATGAACACAGAACTTGGATCTTCCGAAAAGGAGATCATCAAGCAATTGGCATTATATCCTGCCATCATTGAGGATGCCGCAAAGACATACGCTCCTTCAACTGTAGCAAACTACACGTATGAAT
This sequence comes from uncultured Fluviicola sp., assembly GCF_946478805.1. Next base: position 92,376 of record NZ_CAMLDC010000006.1, read on the forward strand.
TGGTGAAATTGTTCAATCAATTCTACCAAAACGTGATGATCCTGAGTGAAACAGACGAAAAGCAGAAAGCATTGCGCCTGACAGTAAGTCAGAATGTGGCTAAAGTGATTAAAAGTTCTATGAATCTATTAGGAATTACCGTTCCGGACAAAATGTAGTGAACTGGCAAGCCTGTTCAAACTATGGATTCCTAATTACGAATTAAGCGCATCGATTGCTATAGAGAGTTCCAAATCAAATGATAAAGGAAAAGGGTTCAACTGATGCTGAACCCTTTTTTACTCTAACTATCAGTCAAAGACTGATGTCAATTGCACATTAATTTTTCTAATGTGTAATCTTTTATTAAACTTTTCCACCCGTAATCAGGCGGGCTATTACAATAATGACAACTGCACCAACCGTGGCTGTCAATAAAACTCCCCAAATGTTATCTGCGGGAAAAATATGCAGTAACCCGAACAGCCAGGCTCCCACAATACCTCCTAAAATCCCTATGACAATATTGAATAAAACTCCTCCTCTGGAACTGTCCATGATTGCTCCGGCTAACCAACCGGCAACACCTCCTATAATCAATGCTACTAACCAACTCATAATTCCGATTTTTAGATGTGAACCGGTAGTTAACTTAACAAAAATGAGCGAAAAAAAAAAGAGTTTCTGAGCCTTTTAGAATAAGTTAACAGAATATGAAATTCATTTTGAATTCCCCAAAAAAGCATACATCAGGATATTTGCTCCCATTTGAAGTGCCTGCTTTCTTTTTTCTTCCGAATCGTTGTGGACAGCCTGATCTTCCCAGCCATCACTTAAATCCGTTTCGTAAGTATACAAGCAAACCAATCTTCCTTCAATGATAATTCCGAAGGCTTGCGGGCGCTTTCCGTCGTGCTCATGAATCTTGGGTAAACCATTGAAATCGTATTTCTGATGAAAGATCGGATGAGAAAAGGGAAGTTCCACCAATGAATTGTTTGGGAACACTTTTTTCAATTCTTCACGGACGAATTTATCCATTCCATAATTATCATCGATGTGCAAAAAACCGCCACCAACCAGGTAATTTCTCAGGTTTTCAGCTTCTGTCAATGAAAAAACGACATTTCCGTGTCCGGTCATATGTACAAAAGGATACAAACTCAATTCAGGACTTCCAACATCGACATAAGGTGCTTCTTTCGAAATAGTTGTTCCCAGGTTGGAGTTGCAAAACTGAGCCAGATTCGGCAATGCGGTCGGATTTGCATAATAATCTCCACCTCCGTTATATTTCAAAAATGCAATCTGATAGCTTCCCTGAGTCCACGCAGATGAACCAAAAAAAAGTATGGTGATTATAAGTAATGCTTTCATATTAACTATTAATTGCCAAAACACACGCAACCATTCCGGCTGTTTCTGTTCTTAATCGTGAGTCTCCCAAATGTACGGCTTCGTAACCGTGTTTCAAAGCGAGTTTCAATTCCGCTTCACTGAAATCACCTTCAGGACCGATTAAAATGCGGGAAGAATGATTCAATTGATTGACGGATTTCTTGTCACCCTCCATACAATGCGCAATTCCACCCTTCGGATTATTTGCGACAAATTCGGGGAAACCCTGAAGTCCTTCAATTTCCAGTAAGAAATCGTGTTGTGCCTGTTTCATTGCTGAAATTGCAACCCGCTGCAAGCGATCCAGTTTCAATTGAACACGCTCCGATCGTTCGCAATTCAAAAAAGTGAGTTTCGTTGCTCCGATCTCCACTATTTTCTCTACCATCCATTCCATGCGATCCAGGTTTTTTGTTGGAGCAATTGCCAGGTGGAATCCAGGTTCGGTTCGAGTTCTAAGTTCTTTTGAAACTACTTTTACGATACATTTCTTCGGATGCGCATCCGTAACTTCTGCAGTGACGATGAGTCCCGTTCCATTCAACAGCAAGAACTGATCACCGATCTCATAACGCAATACACGAATGATGTGTTTTGATTCCTCTTCCGGAAGAGCAAATATTTCCGAATCCGGGATTTGTAGGAGAAAAAAGCGTCTCATCAATTGAGTATTTGAACCAACATTTCTTTTAATAACTGACCGTCGGAAGTGGAACTATTCCCTACTCCTTTCGCTTTCAGATCGTAATTATGCAGGATTTCCACATTGCGCGCCAGGATTTTAGGCGGATAATTCGGGCAATTGCGGATCAATTCCTTTGCAACAAACGGATGCAAGCCAACAGAAGAAGCAATTGATTCAGGTGTTTTATTGGGTGCAAAATGAACACGCATCATGTTTGTGAACAACTTGAAAACGGATGGAATAACCACAATAATCGAATGATCTTTCGGATTTTTCTCAAAATAATCTGCAATTTGAAATGCTTTCAAGGTGTCCCGGATTGCAATGGCATTTACTAATTCAAATACATTATAGTCCTTCGAAATACCGATGTTCTCTTCAATATGAATATCCGAAATCTTGGTTCCTTTTTCCAAGACGATTGCCAGTTTGTCCAATTCATTGACAATACGGGACAGATCATTTCCCAAAAATTCACCTAATAAAGCGGCTGCCTTGGAGGTAATTTCGTATCCCTCCGACCGGACGTAAGTTGCAATCCATTCCGTCAGGTTATAATCTTTTACTTTCTCGGATTTGAAATTCACCCCAACCTTTGCCAAGTCCTTGGTAAACTTACGCTTTCCGTCGAGTGCCTTGTATTTATGACACAGAACCAAAATATTACTTTCCACCAGATTCGGAAGCAATTTTTCCAGTTCATAAATATCTTTCATATCCTGGGCTTCACGGACAACCACTACTTTTCGCGTTCCCATGAATGGAAAACTTCGGGCCTCGCTCATGAGTGTCAATGCGTCAATGTCGCGTCCGTAATAAACTGCCAGGTTAAAATCTTTCTCAGATTCATCCACTGCATGTTCAATCAAAGCATCGGAGATCAAGTCTATGAAATACGGTTCTTCACCATGTAACACATACAAAGGCTGGAATTGGCCATTTTTAATGTCTTTCAGAAGAGATTTGTAATCCATACTCAAAATTACGAAATCAATTACGAATTACGAGTTGCGAATTGCGAATTATGGATTGATTTTAGGTGTATACGCTATTTTTGCGCGCAGATTAATAGTTCTCGCAGATTCTATCCACCAAACTGGTCAAATCAAAGATCCAAAATTGCGAGTTTGAGAAGAATCGAAAATTTTCATTCGGCATTCGTAATTAGGAATTCGTAATTAGGAACCAGGAATTCGTAATTTTACAGTATGTCGTATCCTTCGTTGAATTTACCTCCGGCACAATTAAAGCTTTCGAAAGAGAAGGAAGAGTTTTTCGTCTGGTGTATTATCCGCCGGAAGAACTTACTTCTGACACCTGAAGAATGGGTTCGTCAGCATGTAATCCATTACCTCATCCATCACAAGAAAACCCCGATAGAACGAATCAATAGCGAACATTTGCTGAAAATCAACGGACAAAACAGAAGATGCGATGTGGTCATCATCGACGGTTATGGAAAACCCAAATTGATTATTGAATGTAAAGCTCCCGATATTTCCCTGGACGAAAAAGTGTTTTTACAAACGAGCAATTACATCCGGGAAAGCAAAGCTGCTTTTTTTTGGATGACCAACGGAATGAACCATGTGATTGTGGAATGTGCAAATCCAGATGTGTTTTTGGAGGAATTACCGGATTTATAATTGAGAAGTCAGATTGTAAAATTGAGAAGTTTTAGATTGCTGTAAATTTGAATGAATTCCCTTCTACCTTTTCAATTCTCAATTCTCACTTAATTGGCGTGTTTTGCTTCCAATTTGAATTCGCTCGTTGTATGGAACGTCAAATCCGGATAATCTTTCTCAGCCATTTGAAGCAAGAAGGATGTTTCAGCCAGGAACACGAGGTTCCCATCCTTATCTTTCGCTAAATACTGTGATTTTGCACGCGTGAAATCCTTCAATTGCTCTTCATTATCTGTGGTGATCCAACACGCTTTGTGATAATTTTTCGGGACAAAACGACATTTCGCTCCGTATTCGTGATCCAAACGGTAAGCAATCACTTCAAATTGAAGTTGCCCCACCGTTCCGATAATTTTTCTATTTCCAGGTTGCTGAATAAACATTTGTGCCACACCTTCGTCCATTAGCTGTGTAATTCCTTTTTCCAATTGCTTGGATTTCATCGGATCCAGGTTTTCCAATTCCTGGAACAACTCAGGCGAGAAACTTGGAATTCCTTTAAACATGAAATGTTCACCTTCATTCAAGGTATCTCCGATTTTAAAGTTCCCGGTGTCGTACAAACCGATCACATCACCAGGATATGCCTCGTCGATCACACTTTTATCCTGCGCCATGAAAGAAGTCGGATTCGGAAATTTGAATTTCTTATCCAAACGTACATGGTTATAAAAGGTATTTCGTTCGAATTTCCCAGAAACAATGCGCAAAAACGCAATACGATCACGGTGCTTCGGATCCAGGTTGGCGTGAATTTTAAATACAAATCCGGAGAATTTCTTATCGGAAGGTTCTACCCGTTTTAAATCTGTTTCTCTCCCTCTTGGAGAAGGCGAAATGCGAACAAAAGTATCCAACAATTCCTTCACCCCGAAGTTGTTTACAGCCGAACCGAAAAACACCGGAGCCACATCTCCCGAAAGGTATGCATCGCGGTCAAAAGCATCGTAAACGCCTTCAATCGTTTCCAATTCTTCTCTTAATTCCGCAGCCGGTTTATCCCCAACTAAGTCATCCAATTCTTCCGAGTTGATATCGGAAAGTGAAACAATGTCTGTAGAAATTTTCGTCTTATTTGCAGCAAACAGATTGATATTCTTGTCGTAGATATTGTAAACTCCTTTGAAGCGGTCTCCCATTCCAATCGGCCAGGCCAAAGGACGAACATGAATGTCCAAAGACGATTCCAATTCATCCAACAATTCAAACGGATCCTTTCCTTCGCGGTCCATTTTATTAATGAAGATGATAACGGGCGTTTTACGCATACGGCAAACCTCCATCAATCGCTTGGTTTGCTCTTCCACACCATTTGCACAGTCGATCACCAGGATTACACTATCAACAGCGGTCAGAGTTCTATAAGTATCTTCAGCAAAATCCTTGTGCCCCGGAGTATCCAGGATATTGATTTGCTTTCCGGAATATTCAAAAGCCATCACGGACGTAGCAACCGAAATCCCACGTTGTTTTTCAATTTCCATGAAATCCGAAGTAGCCGTCTTCTTGATCTTATTGTTCTTTACAGCACCCGCGGATTGAATTGCACCACCAAAAAGCAATAACTTTTCAGTCAATGTTGTTTTACCTGCATCGGGATGCGAGATAATTCCAAAGGTTCTGCGCTTTTCAATTTCTACGTCGTTGCTCATGATTGCTATTTATTGGGTGCAAAAATAGTTCAAAAATCACGAATGGGAAAATCGAATCGGGACATACAATGTTCATAAACTGTTTTTCAGCAAATTAAAAATAACAAAGCACTGAAAAAGAAATAGTTATCACTTAATCTGTTCGCTTCTTTGCGAACAAGCGAATTCTGGAATTTTAGCATCTCAATCATGCAAATTTTTAGTCCATTCAAAAACTGTTATTTCAGTTGGTAAGAAAGGATGATTTCATGGGTACCGTCACTTTGAATTGCAGGAGAGTTGTTAAAAATAAACTCGTATGAATAACCCAATCGAAATTTACCAATAATATCGTAACCAATCATTGGTCCAGCCGAAAACCTGCCTCCAAGGCTAGGAATTGTGCTCGTAGCACCAAACCAAAAGTTTTTCTTAAATGTTGCTGATAATGCGACAGAAGAACAAATCTCCTTCCCGTCTGTATAAGATTGTAGTCTTGGAGTCAATTGCCATTTTTCACCCAAATCAAAAGTATAATCTGCAAATACCCAAAAATTAGGTACACAGTCATATGGGAAAATAGAGTCTTTAAAATGACCACCATTCAATTGGGTCACACTTAAACCCACGTTCCATTTTTCAGCGTGTAAAGCAACTCCAAAATCACATTGAAAAATGGGTTTCAGCTGCCTGTTTTGAAACATTGGTTCAGGGTTTTGAGGAAAAACAAACTTGGAACCATCGATTTTTAGTGTTTTTATCCCTCCGGAAGCACCAATTGACAAAAACATGTTCTTGATTGGAATATGATATGCATACGATAATAAAGCAGTATGGGATTTATGCAAACCAATTACATCGTATTCATAACTCACACCAATTCCACTATTGATTCGATCAATTTTAGTTGCGTAATTTACCCACAAAGTTGTCGGTGCACCATTGATCTTTGTCCATTGATTTCGCCATTGCGCATTTGCATGATGCCTATACACCGTTCCTGTCATGGCTGGATTTGTATGCATGTAATTATTCCAAAAGAATGCACTTCTTGGTTCTTGTTGGGCATTCAAATCGGTTGAAAAAATTAACCCTGCGGTTAATACTATAAAAAGGCCTGTTAGGTTCATTCATTTTTAATTTAGATTGCGAACATAGTAAAAACGGAGAATAAATACATAACATTTTGCATACCTGAATCATTTCCGCACTAATCCAGTATATACGGGATCATGATTTACTCTTCAAAAGCTGCACTTTTTCTTATCTTCGTCCTATGAAAGTTTCGATACATCCATCCTGGAAAAAGGCCCTTCAAGCATCTTTTGAAGCTCCATATTTTGAAAAACTGGTTCAATTCGTAAAAGAGGAATATACCAAGTTTCCAAATCAGATTTTCCCTGAAGGAAAATTCATTTTCAGAGCTTTTGACAGTTGCCCTTTTGACCAGGTTAAAGTCGTGATTTTGGGTCAGGATCCCTATCCGACGAGAGGTCATGCACACGGACTTTGTTTCAGTTGTGATTCTCATGTTCGGCCATTACCCAAAAGTTTACAAAACATTTTCAAGGAATTGGAAGACGATTTAGGAATCCCTGCTCCACCAAACGGAGATTTGAGTCATTGGGCGAATCAAGGGGTTTTATTGTTGAATTCGATCCTAACCGTCCGGGAAGGACAACCCCTTTCACATGCAAACCAGGGCTGGGAGAAATTCACTGATGATGTCATTCAAACGATCAACGATGAATTGGAAGGTGTGATTTTTGTTTTGTGGGGATCTCCTGCACAGGCAAAAGCTTCACGCGTGGATCCGAACAAACATTTTATCCTCAAAGCACCGCATCCGTCTCCCTTGTCTGCGTATCGTGGATTTTTCGGAAGCAAGCCTTTTTCAACCATTAACGGGATTTTGGAAAAGAAAAAGAAACAACCGATTAAGTGGGGATAAATAATTGAAAATGGAGAATTGATCAGTGAAAAGACCTTTAATTATAAAGGCTGAAATATATTTATCGAACTATCAGATTATCTAAAGCTTTTCAATTTTACATTTTCAATTCTCAATTCTTCCATAAAACCTTACTTTTGCATTGATGAATTTGCAAAATGATTTAATCTTACGCGCTGCAAAAGGCGAAGATATTGAACGTTACCCCGTTTGGTTAATGCGCCAGGCAGGAAGAATTTTACCGGAATACCGCGCTGTTCGTGAAAGTGTCAGCGGGTTTAAAGAACTGGTTGAAAACCCGGCCTTAGCGGCTGAAGTGACTATCCAGCCGGTTGATATCCTGGATGTGGATGCAGCTATTATCTTTTCGGATATTTTAGTGGTTCCCGAGGCGATGAACATTCCTTATCAAATGATCGAGAAACGCGGACCTTGGTTTGAACATACGATCCGTTCGGAAGAAGAAGCCAAACGATTGGAATTTGATTTCGATGTGGAAGACCGTCTAGGTTACGTGTTGGAGGCAATCCGTCTTACCGTAAAGCAATTAAACGGACGTGTTCCGGTAATCGGATTTGCGGGCGCACCCTGGACTATCTTGTGTTACATGGTTGAAGGCCACGGTTCAAAAACATTCAGCGAAGCGCGCAAATTATTATATACCAATCCGACTTTGGCACATCAATTGCTACAGCACGTCACAGATATTACAATTGCTTATTTAAAAGCACAAGTTAAAGCTGGAGCGAGTATGATACAAGTTTTCGATTCATGGGCTGGAATTTTAGGAACGGAGCAGTACGCGACTTTTTCCCTTCCTTATTTGTCTCAAATAGCATCTGCTATTGAAGATGTTCCGGTAACCTTGTTTTCGAAAGGAGCCTTCACTTCTGTTCCTGCTTTAGCGAAATTGGATTGTAATACGATTGGGCTCGATTGGAACATGGATATTCCTGCAATGAGATCTTTGATTGGCGATTCCAGAACTTTACAAGGTAATTTAGATCCTTGTGCTTTATACGGTTCTCATCAAAGTATTGAGTTAGAAACAATAAAAATGTTAAATTCGTTTGGCAATAATAAAAGACATATTGTAAATTTAGGCCACGGTGTTTATCCGGATGTCGACCCAGAAAAGGTTAAAACATTCATTAAAACTGTAAAATCTTATGAAACCAAATAGTATGAAACTAAAACAACTTGTTGCATTAACTGCTTTGATCGGACTTCCGATTATTGCATCGGCACAAAGTGGAGACAACCTTGTGGATAACGGAGGATTCGAATCCAACGCAGGGAAACCGAAGAAATTAGGTCAAATTGATTTGGCAACAGGATGGAAATCTCCAACCGGTGCCCGTGCAGATTATTTTTTGGGCGATTCAAAAGTACCGGACGTAGGTGCTCCTGATAATGCTTATGGGAAAGAAAGTGCTAAGGAAGGTGAAAACTATGCCGGGATCTTTGCATTTTCCTATGGAAACAAGTTGCCGAGAACATACATTATGACCAAATTAAAAACACCTTTGAAAAAAGATGTTACTTATTGTATCTCGTTCTACGTTTCCATGTCCGAATCATCCAAATATGCTTGTAACCAAATAGGTGCAAACATTTCGAAGAAAGAATTCGGAACAGATCAGAAAGTACATTTGATCGACCAGACACAAATCCAGCATCCGGACAATAAAGTGTTCAATGCTTCGTACAACTGGGAAAAAGTATGTTCTTCATATAAAGCTGAAGGAGGAGAAAAATTCCTTACGATCGGTAATTTCACATCCGACCAGGATACCAAATACGAAACAAACAAGAAACCGAAAGATTCAAAAATCACTCAGATAGTTGCTGCATACTACTATATCGATGATGTAGTTGTTACGATGTTGGATAAAGACGAGGATTGTAAATGTTACGACGCTGACAAGGACAAAAACGAAATGTCTACAACTGTTTACATGAAACAAGTTGCTGATAATGATAAAATGTCAACAAAAGACCGTATCGAAAAACAGGAGATTTATTTCGGATTCGGTAAAACGTTCCTTACTCCACAAGCAAAAGCGGCTCTTGATATCGTAGCGAAGGTACTTACTGAGAATCCTGCAATGACAATCACCGTGATTGGAAACAATAATGCTGAAGAGGATAAATTGGCCGAGAAAAAGGATTTCTATGCTGATATGGATACCAAACGAAATCAAGTGGTTAAGGAATACCTGATCGCTAAAGGAATCAACGCTTCGCGTTTGAAATCTGAAAGCAAAGGAAGTGATACTCCTAGCCCGGAAGTGAAAGAAACGGATGATGACGATTTGAAATTGGCGAAAAACAGACGCGTTATTTTCAAAGTGAACTAATCTTATTCAAGAATAAAAAAGAAAAACCATCTGCAGTCGCGGATGGTTTTTCTTTTTTAAGTTCAAATGGTTTAAACGGTTCAAAAAGTTTAAATTATTGAACTCTTGTAACCTTTGGAACTTTTTAAACTCTTTATCATGGCAAACACCTTCCCCATTTATAGAAAACTGGATGGATTCAGTCGCTTTTATAAGATTGAAAATGCTGATGCATTCATAGAGGTGACCATTCAACAAGGAAAAATTCAGCATCAAATCATTCAGGCTGTTCAATTTCCTGAGAAACTTCGGATCCAGGATATGATTTCTTGTTCATTTAACTATGTTCCAATGAGTAAGGAAGAAATCGACACTTATTTTTCCTAAAAAAATCATCTTCTGACAAGTGAATTTCTATTCATTTTTTTTATTTTAGTCACAGACAAAAAACCAATATCCGTGCTGAAGTTTTCGAGTTTCCTGATTATCATCCTACTTGCATTTAGTTGTACGCTTTCAGCTGAACAAGAAAACAGACTGAATAAGCAGTTGTCCAAGTACGTCAGATCCTACAACAATAACAATACACTTGAATATGCCGGATTGACTCATCCGGCTGTGGTACGCTACTATTCCTCGCTGGGGGATTCGGACTTTATTCAACATTTCAGTAACCAGACCAACGAACAAGCGGTTAGTTTGGACAATCCATTATTCAGAGATATGAAAAGCGAAGGAAATTGGATTGAACGAAAATATACGATTCTTAGGGAAACCTCCGAAAAAACGGATACGGATTATGAAATCTACGCAATTTCATCGGATGCAGGTAACAATTGGTTTTTCCTTACCCAAGAAGATTACAGGCTTCGAAAGATCCCACTCAAAAAACGACTGTTCTTAAAATAACGCATGACAAGACTATTACTACTACTATTCACACATTCATTCCTGGTCTCATTCGGACAAGGATGGAACCCTGTTGGCTCAAGGGCAGTTTCACTTGCAAATGCCAGCATCTGCCTGGATGATGTTTGGGCATATCATCACAATCCGGGTGCCACTGCCTCCATTAAAACCATTTCTGTCGGTGCTTATTATGAAACCCGGTTTCTAACAAAGGAGCTGCAAACACAAGCATTGGCGGTTGCTATTCCATTGAAAGTGGGAGTTATTTCTGCCGGTGCGCAATTTTTCGGTTACCAACAATACCGAAATACCCGGGCCGGTTTGGGTTATAGCATGAAATTCACCGATTTTCTTCAGGTTGGCGTCCAGGGAAATATTCAAACACTGAGACTCGGGGGAAATTACGGCTCAACTGTCAGCGGAACTGTAGAAGCGGGTCTTCTTGCAAAAATTTCGGAAAAATGGAGTGTGGGTGTTTCCGTGATGAATATCGGAAGGCAACGGATCAATCCGACGAATGATCGTTTTGCTACCGTTATGCGAGGCGGATGCCAATACAGACCTTCCAAAAAAGTATCCCTGTTTGCTGAAGTCGAAAAGCAGATTATAACCAAAATCTCGTTCAAAGGTGCGGTCGAATACCAACCGGTACAATCATTCTATATTCGTTTCGGGGCACAAAGTGCTCCTATGGAATTCGCGCTCGGAATTGGTTATAAAATAGCAGGTTTTTCAATTGATTTAGGGTCAAAATACCATCAAACACTGGGTTGGTCTCCCAACTTCGGTTTAAACTACCAATTCAAGGAACATGCGAAAAAATAGGCTTTTACTTATTTTTTTCATGAGTCTCGGTTCTTTCCTTTTTGGTCAGGAGCGGAATGAGATTATCCAACAACGGGTTGAATTCATTGCCGAACAATCCGAGTCGGAAGAGTTGGATCTGACAAACATTTTTGATCAACTCAATTATTTCTTTGACAATCCGATTAACTTGAATAACACCAATGCAGACGAACTGCGTTCATTGGGTTTACTTACAGAGGTCCAGATTACAGACGTACTGCTGCATGTGGAACGATTTGGCAAATTCATCAGCATCTATGAACTCCAATCGTTGAAATATTGGGATCTGAACACCATTTCTTTAATACGTCCATTTGTAAAGGTCGATGATCGATTGGAAAACATCCACATTACATTCAAGGATGCGATCAAAAACGGGAAGATTGAATGGTATACCCGTTATCAGCGCACTCCCGAACGAAAAAAAGGATACAATGCCGTAACAGACTCCATTTTAAATAACTCAAACAGTTACTATCATGGGAATGCGGATAAATATTATACCCGTTTCAGATATACCTACCGGACAAATATCAGTTTGGGATTTACTTCAGAAAAAGATCCTGGTGAAGAGTTTTTTAAAGGCTCACAGAAAAACGGTTTTGATTATTACTCTTTTCATGCTTTTTATAAAGGCGGAAAATACATTCGGGCAGTTGCCGCCGGAGATTACCAGATTCAGATCGGTCAAGGATTGAATACCTGGAGCGGTTACGCTTTTGGGAAAAGTGCAGATATCTTCTCAACAAAGAAGGCTGCCAATCTTTTACGACCTTATACTTCCGTTGATGAAAATCGCTTTTTCAGAGGTGGAGCAGCAATTCTCGGTTACAAGAAATGGAACCTCCTGACTTTTTACAGTAACAAAAAAATAGACGGTTCGGGAATAAATGATTCGCTAACCGATGATTTGGAATTTGTAACGACCATTGACCTATCGGGCTTACATCGTACGAACAGTGAAATTGCAAAGAAAAACAGGCTCAGTGAACAGGTCATCGGTAATTATCTGAGTTATAATTCCACCCGGTTCAATGCTGGAATTGCCGTGGTGAACCAGCAATACAACCAACCGCTTCAAAAAGATACGCTTCCATACAATTTATATGCTTTCCGGGGGAAAAACACTACCGCTATCAGCGGGGATTACAATTTTGTCCTTCGGAATTTCAACTTTTTCGGGGAAGTTTCCTACAGCACCCATTCCAAATCATTTGCCCAGCTTCACGGCTTGATGGCTATCCTGGATCCTAATGTTTCCATTTCCGTAATTTACCGGAATTATTCCAAGGGATACTTCTCATTTTACAACAATGGATTTTCAGAAGGTAGCAATACGCAAAATGAAACCGGGTTATTCTCAGGTATCAAGGTACGGCTTGCTTCAGCTTGGTCTGTCAGTTCCTACATTGACTTCTTCCGCTTTCCATGGTTGAAATACCAGGTTGATGCACCTTCAAAAGGATATGAATTTTTAGTTCAGCCGACCTACAAACCAAACAAGTCCTTAGAATTGTACGCGCGATTCAGGCAACAGGTCCGGCAAAAAAATTCCAGGGATACAGATGGAACCATCACTCCAATTGAAAATGTTATTCAGAACAATTACCGTTTGAACCTATCCTACAAAGTCCTTGAAAGCTTCACCTTGAAAAGCAGAATTGAATATGTGACCATTAATCGGAAAAGCAACGCCGCAGAAGACGGATGGATTTTTACCCAGGATTTTTTGTTCAAACCTAAAAACTTACCTTTTGATCTGACCTTGCGTTATGCCTTGTTCGATACGGACAGTTATGACACGCGGATTTACACCTTCGAGAACAATGCCCTTTATGTCTTTTCTATTCCCGCTTATTATTACCAGGGTTCCCGGGCCTATGCTTTAGTAAGGTTCTCATTTCTGAGACATTGTGACTTATGGATTCGCTATGGAACATATTTGTATTCCAACAAAAAAGTCATCAGTTCCGGACCGGAAGAAATAAAAGGTTCGAAAAAATCGGATATTACGGTACAGCTGCGAGTGAGTTTCTAGTTTAAACGGTTACTATGCAAACATTTTTCCTTCTTTTACATACTCTTTCCTAATCCCTTCAATGAGATTAGACCGGCTGATCTCATTACTTCCTTCCTCGGCAGTTTTCAAACAGGCAAATTGAACTACATTAACAATATTAGCTCCGCTGAGATTATAGGTCCGGGATATCTGTTCAATGGAAATATCCTCTTGTAAAGCCAGATTTTCAGGTAAGATGTCTTTCCATAGCAACAACCGTTCAGTTGCCCCGGGCATATCATACTCGATCATGGATTGGAATCGGCGGGTAAAAGCTGTATCCAGGTTACTTTTTAAATTAGATGCCAAAATAACCAGTCCGGGATGATTCTCGATTCGTTGCAATAAATAAGAAACCTCCTGATTAGCATATTTATCATGAGAATCCTTCACACTTGTACGTTTTCCAAATACCGCATCCGCTTCATCAAAGAAAAGGATCCATTCTTTATTAGCAGCTTTATCAAACAAGCGTGAGAGGTTCTTTTCCGTTTCTCCAATGTATTTGGAAACCACCAAAGATAGATCTATTCGGTAAACATCCCGACCTGTATACTTTCCAAGAAGTGTTGCAGTAAGTGTTTTTCCGGTTCCAGGTGCTCCGTAAAAAAGAACTCTGTAACCGGGTTTTATTTTCCCTGAAAGCCCCCATCCATTCATTAATTGATCCCGATGTTTCAACCAGGATTGAATCTCCAGTATCTGGTCCAGTGTTTTTTTCTGTAAAACGAGATTTTCCCATTCAAGGCTTGTCTCAATAAGTTGTGCAGGGAATCCGGCGCCCATTCGAGGTTTTTGCACTTCACCTGTCGTTATAATATCTACATACTCTTCATCAATAATCAATCTGCCACTCATTCTTGGTTCAAATGCAGACCCTTCACCAAATGAAAGAATTCCGGAATTGAAGAGCCCTGATTCAAGTTGAAAATACTTTAGAAAGTACATCCTGCTCTCCAATTTTTTTCCTGCCAGCAAGTAAAGAAGTGTATCTCCGGTGGGGAAAAACAATTCACGGTCTTTAGCACGTACGAGTCCCATCTCCGGACATTCTTTACCTTGAGGTAAGTAAACAGATAATAAATCAGGAATTAATTCCGGCAGCATATAAGGAGAAAGTGACAAGGTTAGGGCAACCAGATCAATTTCGGTAAGTACTCCCTGTGCGGGTATCTTACTTAAAGATTCTTCAGAAAGAAAAGATGTAATATCCGGAAATTCAATTTCCTCTTCCGATTGAACGGTTTTCATTCGATAATGAACTATCTCGCTCAGGAAGAGGAACAGTTGATCCCAGATAGCAACAGAAGTGATCGCTGATTTATTTAGCATGTGAATTTAGTTTGTGATTGAAGTTATGGATAAACGAATTCAATAGGAGAATTCAGATTTAAATCTAATTTAAAATTCTCAATAAAAGAAGTGATTTTGCCTTTCCTGCTAAAAAGTTTTTTCGTTTATCAGAACATAAATAGATTACGTTCTTCTCCTATTATATTTGCTTCAGTAAAAACAATAACTTAATCAAACTAACGTTTATCACTTATACAACCATAAAAATACAATTTTAACACTTAAAAAAAGCTAAAAATTTGCATTTAAGTAAAAAATCTTTTTATATTTAAGCCCAGACTTAACTACGGTCTTCTTTCCAGTTTTATTATCATCATACTGACTTAGCTTTTCCAGGAGCTATCAACAAAATAGATTTACTTTTTATAGAATTGGTTTTTCCAAAACTTTGAAAGTAAGTGGCATTAAAAATTTGATGTTCATTCTTTTAGGAGATTGTTCAGTGCATTTTTTCTGCCTGAAAATTGTTATCGTATTTATGGAAAACAAGGGAACACATTATCGATAGATAATCTGCACTTGCGCATCGCACGAAACACCTGTCAGGTGTGTTTTCAGTTGATTTCCTTGCTTGTTTCTGCAGAACGGGCCGATAACAAGGACGAGAAATATAGGGCTTTCGGGCATCTGTTTTGAACGTGTTTTTTGCAGACTGGAAACTGTAAAGAACGCATCATTTCACGTGTTTCCGGCAATAATCGATCATTTCAAGAGCACTACTGGAAATGTTCCGAACTTATTGATTAGCGCTATTTGGCTAGACTGAAACCTTAAAAAGACGACTGTTCACTGACAGAATTGGTATTCAACTTATTGAGAACCGATTCGACCTTATTGAAACTCTTTTCTAATGCTATTTCTTGCCAACTAAAAGTTCATCGAAAGTCCTCCTTTCTCTCGTTCGACACATTTACGGTCATTTTAGAACATTAAATCAACAATTTAAACAGTATTAAGAACCACAAAACACACTATCATGATTTACGAAGCATTGTACATTTTGGTTGGAGAATTGAATAGTTACCTGGCAAGCCAGGGACTTAATGAAGATGTTATACTCGATAACATTGCGTTTGTCGAGAACGAATCAGATTCAACAGAACCAATGACAGATAAAGTGGTACTGACGCTCCTCAACCTGAATGAAGAAGTTACCATGCGGAATCTTCCAAACAATCGGGTAGAGAATAACAAAGTAGCTTACCGTAACAACAAAATTAATCTGAACCTATATATCATCTTCAGTTCGAACAAAACCGGTTACGACATCTCTTTGAAGTATCTTTCACGCTTACTGGAATTCTTTCAGGGAAAAAGTGTATTCACCCAGTCCAACACCAATTTCGATCATTCCGATCCTATTTTGAGTTCCATGGGTGATTTCAGGTATACCTTGGAGTTGTATACTCCCACCTTTGAAAACCTCAATTACATTTGGGGAACATTGGGAGGAAAACAGCGACCATCTGCACTTTACAAAATGAGCTTAGTGGTAATTGATCGTGAAAAAACATTAATCGAATCTCCACAAATCACACAAAACTCCGGAAATATTATTGTCACCAATCCAATCTGATTTTACACCTTTATTATGAGCTATTCACAATTATACCGGACTCTTGCCGACGTGCAGGTGCTGCATGAATATTATCTGAACAGTGGTTCCGACTCCTTTAGAGGAATGGAAAAAGATCAGCAGCGATTGATGTTCAAAAATTATGCTTTCAATGGGTTTCTTCAGGTAATTCCAACAGCACAAACACTTCGTACCCTAGAGAATCAAAAACTTCTATTGCGAACAAACCCGCTTGGTTTACAACTATTGGCACAAGTCGAACCCGCAATGGCAGATGAACCAGCCAAACCGTTCATTCCACTTGCTAACGATCTGGAATTACATTTTTTGGTCAAAATCGGTGACCCTGCTTTTGAGATCTACACCGATTTGACATTGGTCAAGAATGAGATTTTTTATTTCGCAAATATCCAACCTGCAGGTGCGCCACCAAACTTTCCCGTTTTACCTGTAGCACCTGACCAGGAAAGTGACCCCGAGTACATTTCCAATGACTATCGCCTGGATGAAACGCTTTCAAAAGAGGTATTGGAAAAAATGCAAATTCCACCCGGAGATCAATTCGGGCTATTGGGAGTCCTCGTACTCAGAATGCATGGAATTCATCAAATCACCGATAATGATGGTAATGTTCCGGCAACTCCGATCACTTTCGTGATGGAATTTGCCAATCGAAGTACCATCTGGAAATATTACTTTCAAAACTCTGATTATTATGCAGAAACAACTAGCCCAAAACCACTTACCAAAAACGGATACATCGTGATCGATCAGTCACAGCTCACACTCCGGAACAAAGATCCGGAAATTCAACCCGGAGATTATGTATTCGATCTGAATCCATACTACTACCCCGCACCGGATGTCAGAAAAACAGAAATTGAAGCGGGGAATTTTTATTCAGTAATTTATATCTAAACACAATAAACAATGGCGTTAACATTAAATACACCAGGCGTTTACGTGGAAGAAGTCAACTTACTTCCACCGTCAGTTGCTCAAGTAGCAACAGCAGTTCCGGCCTTTATCGGGTACACGGAAAAAGCATTAGCATTGGATGGTTCTCCTTTAAGACCAGATCTTTTGGCACCTCCTGTTCCCGTAAGGATTACTTCTATGTTGGATTATGAAACACAATTCGGGAAAGCACAAAACCAACAAGGTATTACGGTTTCAGTAACAGGTAATTCGATCAATTCTGATCTACTACCTGCAGACCGCAGCGATTTTCTCATGTATTATTCCATGCAAATGTATTTTGCGAACGGAGGTGGTTCATGCTACATCGTTTCAGTAGGAGATTATAGTACTCCACCTTCTGCAACAACGCTTAAAACAGGCCTTACAGCAATAGAGAAAGAAGATGAGCCAACCTTGCTTCTTTACCCGGACGGCACCACCCTATCTGCGGATGATCTTTACGGATTGTACAACGATACCTTGATGCAGTGCAACAAATTACAAGATCGATTTACGATCATTGACACACGTATGAGTAACCTTACGATTGTGAACACCGCAACTGATTTTTCAGAATTACGCGGGAAGATTTCCAACGATCCTGAATACGTTAAATATGGTGCTGCTTACTATCCATATCTGAAAACAACAGTTGATTATCAGTATCTTGATTCGGATGTGGATGTTTCTATTACAACCGCTGCCGATTACGATGGCGATGTAGCAGCAATTAATACCGCTTCTGTAAACAATTCCAGAATCCTGCTGGATGGTTATAAAACAGATTTGTCCACGTATGAAACAGCAGCGGCAGGAGCTCCTGACATTACTACAGCACTTGTTGAAGGGCAAAACGCAGTGGCAAAGATAAGTCAGATCACCAACGTTTCTTCCACTCTTATTTCATCTCTGAACGACATTATAGCTATTGCAGATGAAGTAATTTCCTCAAATCCACCTGCATCGACAGGAACAGTAAGTACGCTTAGAGGACAAATTGCAGCATGGATCACCAGCCATCCGACAGCTATGAATACTGCTCTTATTACAGATACATCTGCCCTGAATGCATTGGATAATACCAATACGCAATCAGACGTGAGTACAGCGATTGGTGATGCAATCACATCGCTTGGAACCCCGGATATCGGAACAGCACTTGCAACTTTGCAGAGCACGCAAATCGCTGGCTTGATCACAGCATTGATGCCGTTTTCGACCGTTACTACTTCCATGCAGCTAGATGCTATTAAAATCAGTAACAATGCTTTGTACAACCGTATCAAAACTTCCATCAGCCAGGTTCCGGTATTGTTGCCTCCAAGCTCATCTATTGCAGGAGTTTATGCAAGAGTTGACGGATCATCAGGTGTATGGAAAGCTCCGGCAAATACCAGCCTGAATTACGTAATCGGACCGAACTACAACATTTCGAATGATTTGCAGGATGGAATGAACGTAGATACCCTTTCAGGAAAATCCATCAACGCCATTCGCTCATTTACCGGGAAAGGTACTCTTGTTTGGGGAGCCCGAACCTTGAATGGCAACAGTACGGAATGGAAGTACATTTCTGTGCGTCGTTTCTACAACATGGTAGAAGAATCCGTTAAGAAAGCAACCGAAGGGTTCGTATTTCAAGCAAACGATGCCAACACTTGGGTGCAGGTACGTGCAATGATCGAGAACTTCCTGATTTTGCAATGGAAAGCCGGGGCACTTGCCGGAGCGAAACCGGAGCAGGCATTCTTTGTAAGAGTTGGACTCGGATCTACTATGACAGCCGACGATGTATTAAACGGTCGCATGATCGTGGAAATCGGAATGGCAGTAGTAAGACCTGCGGAATTCATTGTCCTGCGTTTCTCTCACATGATGCAACAAGCATAGTTTACAATCACTAACAACAAAAAATAAATTATTATGGCAACATATCCATTATCCAAGTTTCACTTTCAGGTAGAATGGGGAGGAACAAAAATCGGTTTCACAGAGATCTCAGGACTTGATTCAGAACTGGAAGTTATTGAATATCGTCAGGGAGCAAGCCCGGAATACAGCAAGATCAAAATGCCCGGACTTCGAAAATTTTCGAATATCACCTTGAAACGAGGGATGTTTCAGGGAGACAATGAATACTACGATTGGTTGAATTCCGTGCAATTGAATACCATTGAACGTCGTGATATCACAATCTCTTTGCTGAACCAGGATCACGAACCGATTGTAGTTTGGAAAGTCCGAAATGCTTTTCCAACGAAAGTGCAATCTACCGATTTGAAAGCAGACGGAAATGAAGTAGCTATCGAATCGATGGAAATCGTACACGAAGGTTTATCTATTCAAAACGATTAATCATGGCCAACTACTATCCGCCCAGAGGATTTCACTTTCAGGTGCAATTTCTCAACAAGCAGTTCGCAGTGATCGATTCGATGTTCCAATCTGTCTCGGGACTTTCTGCTAGCGTTGAAATAACGGAAGTAGTTGAGGGAGGTGAAAACCGCTTCAAACATAAATTGCCTCAGAGCGTCAGGTTTCCGAACCTGGTGCTCAAACGAGGCATGGTTCCCGACTCCACACTGCTGCGTTGGTGCAACAATGCTATTGAGAATTTCGAATTCACCCCGATGGATTTGTTAATCATCCTGATGAACGATCAGATGTTACCTCTCAAAACCTGGAGTATCAAAGGAGCGCTTCCCGTAAAATGCGAAGTCTCGGAACTCAATGCAGAGACCAGCAACATCGTAATAGAAACCATTGAACTGACTTACAAATATTTCACCATACCGAATGTTAGTTTTTAAATAGACGGTAAGTAACAGAACCATTATGCCGATAGAAATCAAAGAATTACACGTGCGAATCCAGGTCAACGATGATCAATCAAAAAAGGATCAGAAACCTGAACAATCAATGGACCAGTTAATGGACACCTGTCTGGATGAAGTATTTACAATTATGAACGACAAAAAAGAACGGTGATGAAACCATCAATAAATATAAAAGGCGACGTAAACGGACAACTCAAGAAGCTGGAAATCCAAGCCTATTCGGATGAGAAATATCAAAAGAAAGTTCCTGATGGGTTGTTTAAAACGCTTATCAATCCTGAAAAGTTCGTTCTGAACCACAAGGTTGAATACATTGTTCCGGAAACTACGGAAGGTAAACCGCAAGCGTATTTTCAAAACGCCCCACCTTCGGACATTGAACTGGAATTTTTGTTCGACGATACAGGTGTATTTGATGATGGTGATTTTAGTATTTTGCAAAAAAGAGAATCATCGGGTGTCGAAGCTGACATTGCTAAGTTCATGAAAATTGCATATGAGATCAACCCTGAAACTCACCGGCCTAATTACCTTCATATTAACTGGGGAGCTTTACAATTCCAGGGAGTTTTGGCAGAAGTATCCATAGAATACAAACTTTTTGCTCCGGATGGTAAACCATTGAGAGCAACTGCCAAGGTAAAGTTCCGCAAATTCATCGAACCTAAAAAAGAGGCTGCTAATTCCAATAATCAATCTCCGGATCTCACGCATGTGCGCATCGTGGAAGAAGGCGATACTTTACCACTCATGTCTGAACGTATTTACGGCGACTCCAAGTATTACCTGGAAGTGGCTCGTGTGAACAAATTAACCACATTCCGAAAACTAAAAGCCGGACAACAATTATTCTTTCCACCCATTCAAAAACCTGACTAATGAACAATACCGGAATCATACAAACTGGAAAAAGTCCGGATCTTGTTACTCACCAAATCCTGGTTGAAGGACATGAGATTCCGGGGACATATCCTGTTTTGGGCATATCCGTGCGCAAAGAATTTAACCGGATAGCCAGCGCACGCATCACTTTTTTCGAAGGAACTCCAACAGATCAAAATTTCCAGATCAGCAACAGCGCATTTTTTGTTCCGGGTAAAAAAATCCAGATCAATGTAGGTTACCATTCTGACAACAAAATGATTTTCAAAGGAATGATTATCCGTCATTCGATCAAAGTGCGCAACGGAAAATCTTCCCTTGTGGTAGAATGCAAAGATGAATCGGTGAAAATGACTATCGGCAGAAAATCAAAATTCTTTTACGACAGCACGGACAGTGATGTGTTTGATGAATTGATCAATGCATACAAATTGGAAAAGCAGATTGAGAAAACAAATTATAAACATGAAAAGTTGGTCCAGTACAACGCTTCAGATTGGGATTTTTTGGTTTCACGCTCACAAGCAAACGGAATGGTTTGCTTCACCGATAATGGTAAACTCATTATCGGCAAACCCAATCCGGGACAAGATCCGATCGAAACAGTGGCCTATGGACTATCTATTATGGAATTCGATGCGGAAATTGACGCACGGAACCAATTTTCAAAAGTTACGGCCTACAGTTGGAACCAGGCAGACCAGGAAATCAGCAAGATCGAAGCAAATAATTCACCCGTAAAGACTAATGGAAACCTTGATTCCGCTCAACTGGCAAAAGTAATCGGACTGAAAGACCTGGAGTTAAAATCCGGTGGCAACATGAACGAATCGGAAGCTCAGGATTGGGCGAATTCCAAAATGGTCTTCCAACAAATGGCAAAAGTGCGCGGAAGAGTTCGTTTTCAGGGAATTGACAAGGTAAAACCCGGAACAGTATTGAAACTGGAGGGCATAAGCGACCGTTTTAACGGAAACATTTTTATCTCCGGCGTGCAGCATAACATTACCAGCGGACTTTGGACCGTTGATGCGCAATTCGGGCTTGATCCTGTTTGGTTTTCAGAAACATACGATATCAATGATGCGCCTGCCGCAGGGCTAACTCCTGCTGTAAGAGGATTACAATACGGAGTTGTTTCACAATTACAGGATGATCCTTCCGGAGAATATCGTATCATGGTAAAGCTGCCCATTGTAAACAGCGAAGAGCAAGGAATTTGGTGTCGCTTAGCAACACTTGACGCCGGAGAAAACCGCGGATCATTCTTCTTACCGGAAATAGGTGACGAGGTATTGGTTGGATTTATCAATGAAGATCCGAACAATGCAGTGATTGTAGGGATGCTGAACAGCAGCGCTAAACCTGCGCCGTTAAAAGCAGAAGATGCAAACAATATCAAAGGTTTCATAACCCGCAGTGAGTTGAAATTTCTGTTCGATGACGACAAGAAATCAGTCACCATCGAAACTCCGGCCGGTAAAAAGGTGATCATCGACGAAGATGCTGATGAAATCATGCTGCAAGATGAGCATTCCAATAGTTTGAAAATGAACAAAGATGGAATTTCTATTGAAAGTGGAAAAGACCTGGTCATGAAAGCTAAGGGCGATGTCACAATTGAAGGTGTGAATATTGATATCAAGGGTCAGTCAGAGGTGAAAATTGCCGGAAGTGCAGGAACAGAAGTGAGTTCAAGTGCCACAACGACAATCAAAGGTTCAATCGTTCAAATCAATTGATCATGGGACAACCAGCAGCACGCACAACGGACATGCATGTATGTCCCATGGTAACAGGAAACGTTCCGCATGTCGGAGGACCGATTCTTCCTCCGGGTGAACCAACCGTACTCATCGGAGGAATGCCCGCAGCACGTATGGGAGATATGGCAACTTGCAGCGGTCCACCCGATACAATTACCAGTGGATCGGCAACCGTACTGATCGGTGGAAAACCAGCCGCCAGGATGACGGATACAACAGCTCATGGCGGAACAATCGTTGCCGGTTTGGCAACAGTATTAATCGGATAATAATTTACAACATGGAAATAAACGAATCATTCTTAGGCACCGGTTGGAGTTTTCCACCGAGTTTTGACAAAACAAACAAGTTTGTCCGGATGAGTTCGGACGAAAAAGATATCATGGAAAGCCTGCAGGTTTTGCTATCGACCAGACCTAACGAACGCATTATGCTGCCGGATTATGGCTGCAATTTGGAATCACTGCTTTTCGAATCTATCAACCTGACACTGACCACACAGATTACGGAAATTATCCGTACTGCAATTCTTTATTACGAACCACGAATTGATCTGGAAAATGTAACGCTGGACCAGGAACACATTCTGGACGGCAGGATCGACATCATTCTTGATTACCGCATCCGCACCACAAATTCAAGACGGAATATGGTTTACCCATTCTACCGAATCGAAGGAAATGATATTTCATACACTAAAACCGGAATCATATGAGCAATTGTAACGACATAGCAGAAGTCCTCAAAAGAAACGGGCTTGATCAATCGATGCGCTACGACCGTTCGCTTGATCCTGAAAACGTCAAACTGATGGGATTCGGTTTAGAGGACTGGATGAAATTCACCTATAACTTTGCAAAAAATGTAAACTATTTTGATGAATCCAGTGATGTGGATCCCAATGGAAACTGGCAGGATTTCTTTCCGGATCCGGCAGGGATTCAAACACTCATTGATCAATTGGAGAACGATAACAAACTAACTCCTCATTTGACTCTTTTCGTATGTTTTCTAACCCTAATCAATCAATCTACCAATCGGTTGAACGGGTTTACGAAAAGACACCTGGATTTTTATTATTCGGAAGTGCTTCAGTTAAATCATTTGAACGAAGAACCGGATCGTGTAAGTATTATTTTCGAACTTGCTCGTGCTTTCTCACAGGAAAAAATCGCTGAAGGAACCGAACTTAACGGAGAGAAAGACAGCACAGATGTTACACGCGTCTATCTTTTGGAAGACGAAATGGTCTTAAATCAGGCAAAAATAGCAAGTATTAAAAGTGTTTACAATGCTCCTGATTCACCCGTAAACAACAGTTACGGTGTAAAAGCCGCAGCAAATGCATCCAGTTATGATGGGGCCGGAGCAAAATTTCCCGGTGATGATACCAGCTGGTATCCCTTCGGTTATGCGGGAACTCCGGACAATCGCCCCGAACAAAATACCGCACGTCTTGGTTTCGCTGTTGCTTCGCATACGCTTGAATTGTCAGAAGGAAAACGCCAGGTAGTCGTTCAGGCTCAATTCTCCGGTTCTCCGGTAGCTTTAACAAATGCTTCCAATCCCTCTTTTATTTCGGTCTATTATACCGGAGCCAAAGGATGGGTTGGTCCAATTTCACTTTCCACCAATTCCATTGCTATCAATGAGAACAATGGAGCTTTTCAAAATTACACCACCGGTTTCAACGGGCAATTAAGCACCCTGTGTATAGAACTGCAGCCGGAGCAAGAAGCAGTTGTTAATTACGATCAGACAATTCACGGTGAAAATTACAGAACGATTCATCCGGTTTTCCGTTTTGAGGTTGCCACAGAAGGCTTAGGGGGCTATGACATTTACCGCTACTTTTCAAAACCAATCTCTCATCTTCGCTTAAAAGTGAATGTACTTAATATGAGAGCTTTGACGATCGAAAGTGATACCGGCACCCTGAACGTCAAGAAACCATTCTATCCTTTCACCACCAATCCGGTAAAAGGATCTGCATTTTCTGTATTTCATCCGGAAGTTTTCAGTAAAAAGTGGAAACACCTGGACATATCTATTCATTGGAAAAACACACCAGATAGCTTCAAAAATTATTATGAAGGTTACGACAAGGCATTTTTGGGAACAGTTACCCAGGATAAATTCAATAGCATTATCCCGCTAATTAAAAATACCAGTGCAAATTACAAATCGTCAGGGACAAACCCAACGGCGGTAGAACAGACTGTTTATAAATTTGTCAATTTTGCAGATTTCTATACTTATATCGTTGACGGGAATTCTTATTTTAAAGCAGATTCCTGGATATTTTCTAATGGCAGCTGGAATATACCGGTTCAAAATAACCTTGCCTTATTTGCAACAGATGGGGGAACTCCTGTCGAGTTCAAAACCAATTTCGGAATCTCGAATAGCAGCTTTACTGAAAATACTTCCGGACCGGTCCGCTTGACTCTCGATCAATCCTTTTTACAGGAAATATACCCACGGATCTATTCCCTGGCAATGATGAGTACGAATCCCAATGTTCCTATTCCCAATCAGCCCTATATTCCGTTTGCAGATGCAATCTCATTGAGTTACTCGGCAACTGACGAGCTGAATTTAACCTTGAATACACAACAGGATTTTAACAATCGCAGCCTCCAGTTATTCCATATTCACCCTTTTGGAGAAGCAGAAGAAAACCCTTTTTTGAAAGGATTTTATGACGGTCAATCTACAGATTGCACGCTAACTCCTGAATATTGTAAAGGAGGAAGTTTGTTCATCGGAATGGAAAATGCAGAAGTATTGCAACAGGTATCTCTGCTCATTCAGGTGCTGGAAGGATCCGAAAACCCACTTGGAGAATCGTTCAGCGGCACCCAAAAAGTGCATTGGTCGATTCTATGCAATAACCAATGGAAAAAGCTGGATTCTACGCTCATGCTCGTCAATCAAACAGATAATTTCCTTCAATCCGGGTTGGTCAAATTCAATATTCCAGTTGAAGCAAGTTCGGATAATACACTGCTCCCACCCGGAATGTTCTGGATAAGGGCAAAAATGTATAAAAATTACGATGCCGTATGCCGTGTACTTGGAATATTCAGTCAGGCAGCTACCGCCATTTTCGATAATCGGGGAAATGAACTTTCTCATCTTGAAAAGGGGCTTCCAGCCGGAACAATTACGAAACTCGTTTCACGTATTGCAGCAGTTAAGTCCATATCCCAACCTTACAATTCCTTCGGAGGAAGACCGAAAGAAACAGATGCCTTATATTACAAACGGGTCAGCGAACGATTGAGACATAAAAATCGGGCAATCAATTTATGGGATTACGAACATCTTGTACTCCAGAATTTTTCGGAAATCTACAAAGTAAAATGCCTCACACACACCTGTGATTGTTCGTTTCAGTCGCCGGGTAATGTCACTTTGGTAGTGATTCCTGACACCCTTCAACGCAATGTATTTGATCCTTATCAGCCACGTGTCAGTAAAGCGACTCTAAACCGCATCGAATCGTTTATTTCAGAATTGAACTCGCTCCATGTTAAAACACATGTAGTCAATCCGGATTACGAAGAAATCAAAGTATCACTGAAAGTAAAGTTTTACCCGCAGTTCGATGAAGCTTTGTATATCGATCAGCTCAACGAGGACATCACCCGATTTCTTTCTCCCTGGGCCTTTGCTGAGCGTGAGATAATCAATTTCGGTGGAAAGCTGTATCTCAGTGTATTGATCGATTACATCGAAGAGCTTCCCTACGTGGATTATCTGCAAGATGTTCAGCTTTTCCAAAATGGAATTGCTTCAACAGTTGCAGAACCATCTTCTCCGAAAGCCATTCTGTCTTCAGCAAAACGACACGATATTTCGACCGCTATTTATTCATGTTCCACTCCTAACACAGCAACTGAACAATGCCAACTCTAAAAAACAGTATCACCATTAACCGGGACGTATCTACGGAAAACGATCTCGATTTTGACTACCTGCGACGCATCGGTATCCAGCATATTGCATCGATGGGAGGTGGACTCTGGACGGATTATAACGAGCATGATCCGGGAATCAGCATCCTTGAAATGCTTTCGTATGCAATTACCGATCTGGGAAACAGAGCCAGCCTTTCTATAGCCGATCTACTAACAGGTCCGGAAGGGAGCGCACCCATATCCCAGCAATTTTATACCGCGGATCAGATCCTTCCGAACCGTGCACTCACAGCACTCGATTACCGAAAACTATTCATGGATATTGAAGGGGTTCGTAACTGCTGGATCATTCCTTACGATGTGAAAGTCTACGCCAACTGCAAAGATGGATCGCTTGCCTATAACCCGGAATTGTTTCCAAACATTTTGCCGGAAGACCTCGGGGAATTCAATCTAAAAGGGCTCAACCGCATTTTGGTGGATTTCGATGTAGATCAAGACGATCCGCAGCGTCAGCAAAAAATTGATGCCATTAAATTGCTTATCAAGACCAAGTACCACGCAAACCGAAATTTGTGCGAGGATTTGGTCAAAATTGACGAAGTAGAAGAACAACCGATCTCTATTTGTGTACAGGTAGGCCTGGAAAACGAAGCCGATGAAGATGAAGTCAATGCACGTATTCTCCTTGCTATCGAAGAATATCTGTCACCACGTGTACGCTTTTATTCATTGAAGCAAATGCTCGAAAAGGGATACCGGATGGATGAAGTATTCGAAGGGCCACTTCTGGACCACGGATTCATTGACACCGCGGAACTCAGAGAAGCCGGACTCCGAAAAGAAGTCCGTTTGTCCGACATAATTAACATCATCATGGATATTCCCGGAGTGAAACAGGTGACGGAAATCTCGATCGGGAACTGCTCAGGATCAAATAATCCGGATACTTGGTTAATTTGCATTGATCCGAACAAACGGCCCCGTCTCTGCGACCAAAGTGTTTTCAATTATAAAAAAGAACAACTCCCTGTTCGGGTAAATGAAAAAAGATCAGAGGAAATCTATCAGGAACTAAAGGCCGAGGAAGATGCATCCGATGATCAAGCTGCACTGAACCGTTTTCCTGAAACCCCTTCCGGAGAATCACTGGAAACAGGCTGGTATACGACTATTCAGAATGATTTCCCTGACACTTATGGAATCGGACAAGAAGGGTTGGCATCTTCCGCTGATACCATGCGGCGATCAAAAGCAAAACAGCTGAAAGCCTATTTGTTATTCTTCGATCAGATTCTAGCGTCCTACTTTTCACATCTGGAAAATGCGAAAAAGCTCCTGTCTATTAATTCTGACCTCAGTAATACCTACTTTACCCAAGCGGTATCAGATATTAACGGTTTCACCGACCTGGTGAATAATTATCCGCAGAACGATAATACCTTATTGTCCGAACAATTATTCGAAGGATTGGCAGACGATATAGCAAGAAGAAATGAATTGCTGGATCACTTGCTGGCTCGTTTTGCAGAGAATTTCAGTAAGTATGCTTTTGTTATGAAAGAATTATATGGTTCTTTCACCAGTGAAATGGTCCTGAAATCCAAAGAACTTTTCATAAAGGAGTATGTCACTTTGAGCAGTGAACGGGGACTTGGATTCAACTACTACCATCAGCCGGTTTCAGAATTATGGGATACCGGAAATGTATCAGGAGTTGAAAAACGGGTAGCAAGGCTCTCCGGAATGAAAAACTATTTCCGCCGGAATCTGTCAGAATCGTTTATCGAAGTATATGAACAAAGCCCGGGAGTGTTCAAATGGCGAATCCGCAATGTTTCGGCAACCGTCATACTTTCTGCAGAAAACACCTATACAAGCTACAAAAAAGCAATCAATAATTTGTATTTCGCTGTACTTCAGTTGATTGAAAGCAGCGAGGAAAAAATTGAAAAAGCGTTTGAAGCCGGAGTCATTTCTGATCAGGTCATTGACAACATACAGGTAAAAGTATCCGGAGGTGGAAATTTCTACTTTGCCGTCATCGACCCGGAACTTCCGAACACGGATCCGAATTACACGGTTGCCAAACAGTTGATTTATTTTCCGGACGCTGCACAAATGGAAGCTTCACTGTTGGAAACGATTCGTTTCATGAAATACGATTTCACCGAAGAAGGCATGTTCATGGTGGAACATATTTTACTGAGACCGGACAGCAATTATCCCGATACTCCCTCCGAATATTTTCTACCGGTTTGTGCAGACGATTGCAAAGAATCCTGTTGTGGGATCGATCCTTACTCGTTCAGAGTGAGTGTGGTATTACCCGGTTACACACAGCGTTTCTCGGATATTTACTTTCGAAATTTCATGGAAGAACTCATCCGGGAAGAACTTCCTTCTCATGTACTCGCTAAAATATGTTGGATCGGATCCAGAAAAGGTGAAGTACCGAATGCAGATAATCAATTACTACTATTCGAAAAAACGTACAAGGATTATCTCATCGCTAAATCACCACTTAATTCCTTCCATCCGGAAGATGAATTGAAAGATTTCATAGAGATCCTGACAGACCTTCATACCATTTTCCCAACAGGAAAATTACATAACTGTGACGCCGAAGAAGAAGAACAAAGCGATGATATCATCCTTGGAAGAACAAAATTAGGAACATTATAATTAAAAGAAATAAGTAAAAAATATGGAAACAAAGTTGACCACAATCACACCCACTTACCGCACATTTGTGCCGGACCAGGTACTTACAGCTGGGCAGTTGAATGAATTCCTGAATTACTTTGAAGATCAGGATCGATTATCCCGCATTTTTCTAAGCGGCGTAGGAATCGTATGCGGTTTCAAAGTTCAATACAATTCAACTGGCGAATTGGTCATTTCACAAGGAGCAGGAATTACCACGGATGGTGATTTGTTTAAACTCTCAAAAACTGACCCTACAGATCCTGCATTGGAACTAATCGATATTCCGGACCTGAGATATACCTACTACCGTGCTTTTGATGATAGCAATGCGAGATACACTCCTTTCTTTTGGAGAACGATCAATAATGCGGAAGTACAGTTAAATCTTTGGGAAGCTATTCCGGAAGCAGATGCTTCCCCTTCCGATCAACTCATCAGTACCAGAACGGATCTCCAGAATTTGGTTGTGTTGCTCTATCTCGAAAGTTATGAGGAAGATCCGAATGCATGTACCGGTATTGAGTGTGAAAACCAGGGAATTAAAAACATTCGCAAACTGCGTGTATTATTCACTTCCCAATCGGATGCGGATTACATTCTTTCAAACGATACCATTTTTGATACGAATTACCTCATCTCAACGTATTTGAATATCGATGAAGTGGCTATTCAACGCGTAACGGTAAATACGACCAATTCAGCAAGTTTCGCCGCATTGAGATCCAACTACCTGAGTGCCATTCAATCGGAGAACATCATCGGGAGACTCAAAAACGGTTACACTACCATGTTGAGTAAACTCGGAATGACCGCAAAAGCGAATGAAATCGAGTCGAAAATAGATCAGTTCTTCGGAACCGGGGCAACCTATCCTTACTTGTTCTTCCAATACAGGTATGATCTTTTACGCGACCTGGTGAACGGATACAATGAATTGAAAGATTTGTTCTTGGAAAGTGTATGCAACTGCAATCCGGATATTCATTCATTTCCGAAGCACCTCATGCTGGGTCGACTCATTCCAACACAGCAAGACCGGTACTTAAAACAATACCGTCATGAATTTTATAAATCTCCGATTTTGGAAGATGAAAAGAATTGGTGTGAACGTTTCAATTTGTATGTAGACCGTACCATAGAAATGCTTGATTCCTATCAGGGAGATATTCCTGCAGGCGAAGTCCGCATTACACCTTCGATCTATCGTTCTACCCTGGAAAATAAAGCGGTTCCTTTTTATCTGGGATTCGGAAATTTCCCCCGCTTACTGGAAACATGGAATTACGACAAATACAAAGTCAACAAACAAAACCGCAACCTGAGTTATTATACCTCATTCCTTGATCCGTCCGGTCCGATTCAGTTCCCCTTGAGATACAACCTTGAGCCGCACAACTTCCTGAATATCGAAGGGCATCAGGGCTATACTTACCAGATGGCCATGCAGCGAATTAATGACCTCAAAAATCAATATGGGTTGGCATTTGACGTAAAAGCGCTTGGGATTACGATTAATGAAACTGATCCGATCAATATGGACGATTATGCTTGTCAGTTTGAAGACTTGCAGATACTCCTGAACGCTTGGAAACAGGAACATAACTGCTTACTTGGTAAAGTTTCCAAATACTATTCGGCTTTCAGTACGCAAACGTTGGGGGCAAATTATTTGGTGGAAGACTACATGTACCCGATTGCTGATGGAGAAGTTGTTGCTGCGGACAACAATGCGGTTAAAGAAAATATGTTTACCGGAGCAAACTCTTTAGGTGTTATTATGTTACCTGTCATTGACCGATTCCATGGTTGTTCCGGAAACGACATCATGGCCCAGGTAAATAATCTAATTGACCGGTTCGATTACGGTCAGGAATCAAAAGACCTGGTCGATGCAACTTTAAAAGCCCCCAATGATGTATTGTCCCATGCCTATGTATTGATTGACAAAAGTCCGGCAACACTGGCTGATGTACTCCCAAGTGTCATAGAGTCCGTAAATACAAGTGCAACAAACCTTTGCGGTGCTGCAAGGAAAACGTATGTCAAAGCCTCAACTATTTCTTCACAAATTTCAAGACCGGTGTTGTCCATGCTATACAACCTTTCGATAGATACCACAGCCTTGTGTTGCAGCGCCGAAAAACTTCAATTAATTTACGATGAAATTGAAAAGCGGAAAAAAGATATCCTGATCGGATTAAGTTTGGCAAAATTCCAGGAACAACATCCGGGAATGGAGCATCTTGCAGGAGTACATCAAGGAGATACGTTCCTTTTGGTTTATATCCGTGATGCAGTGAACGGAATCGGCGCAAACACAGTAGTTGCTGATTTCACCTTACCGTATCTCTGTTGCTCTGATTGCAGACCGGTTGGATTCATTATGCCGGAGATCATTGTGGACCTTCGTTTGGGAAGCAATTCCGTTTGTGTGAAAGAAGGGGAAACGACTAATATACCATTGTTCCGCTATCCTGCTGATGGAACAGTAGCCCTATCACCTGCCGTCGAAGGAATTGATGCTGAAGGTGATCAATTGGTTATCAATCCTGCATTGGTACCTGAAAGTGTTTACGACCAAGTGATCCATTTCACCCTGAATGGTCATGAAACCAGTGCGGAACTCACTTTGCATAAAGCTACGGCAGCTACCATGATTGTTCCTGATAACCCTATAACCAGTACAACTGTCGATTTTGATTGTGAACTTCCCGGCGGTACCGATCCAACGGTTTATTCTTTCTTTTGGGATTTCGGTGACGGAACAACATCCGTGGAACAGAATCCTACACACACTTACGCCATGCCGATAACCGAGGCAACCGTAAGATTGACGGTTATTTCAGGAAACCAAGATCAGTGCCCGGCAACAATCGAAAAAACACTATTGTTCTCCATTGATCCCGGATTGTGTGAAGCGGAATCCACAACTAACTTCAATACGCTGAAGAACCAACTGGACCAGATTATCAAAGATAACAGCCTGACCCAGGCATCCGTTCAAAACCTGAAGGTATTCTATGCAGATGTCGCCAAGTCTGTTCCTGTTTATCTTTCGGGAGACCAAAACAGTCTATTGGGATCGAAGATAAATGACTTGTCACAAGCCATATTCGATGACGTTTATGCTGTATTTAATGCAGGAGGAAACGTGGATCCCCTGGTAAGTGTTTATCACAACTCGATGCACACGGGACTTACCCTTGTACGCTGCCAGGAAGAAGCTCTTTTTGTCAATCCCATGATCTTAAAGATGATCGAAGGCTTCACCAACGGAATGGATGTCAAAAAAAATCCTTCGTTTCCGAACATGGGAATCCAATCCAACACTCCGTACAATATTAATTTCCTGAATAATGTATTGAGCCTGCGCAAGGTAAATTCAGTTTCATGGACAAAACTGAATGAACTCCTGGTTGCAGTTTCCTGGGAAAAGTAATCTCGATGATCCGTATCAATCTGTCATGAAAACTGAAACTCAACATATCGTCCATAAACTGATTGTGGAAGTAGAGACCAACTCTAAGGAAAAAGGGATTACCCTGAAAGACAATGCTGCCGGCTTCGTGTCGGGCAGCTTGTCTCCTGTGTTGGAAGAACTCTTCGAAGAATTGGAGAAAAAACTGAACGGGAGAGTACTCACTCTCGAAAGTCTTTCAATCCAGCTGTCTGCCACATCAACGGACCTGACTTACGGTGATATTGACAGATTGATCGGTTCTGCTATCCGGAAAGAAATCGAGGCACAGATTCCGCTTTCCCTAGAGTCAGTTCCCGATTCGCTTACTCCGGGACCTGTGATCTCCATGCCGAAAAGGCAGTTCCAATCCATTTTTCATTTCCTGAAAACGGGAACAAAACCTTGGTGGATTGCGAATAACACTTCTTTGACCCAATTAATGGAGACAGCCAATCTGCTGGAATTGGCAGTTACGGATACCGAAACACTTGTCCGGGAACTTCATTCGAACACAGGCGAATCTTTTCTGAAACGCCTGGTTCTTCAGTTACCGGAATCGGTTCTGATCGAATGGTTTACACGCGCCTTTCATTTCCCGGAAAAACTTCCGGATATACTGGCAAAGATTCCGATCCGTTTTCCAGATGAAACGATCAAAAAAAACTGGTGGATTTCGCTTTTCCGGGCCTTTTATGAATTTCGGCAAACAGGACGTATTTCAATAGATAAAGCGGAGTATCTGACTGCTCTAATAGCTTTCAAGCAAGAAGCTGATCCGGAAACACTGATCCGGTTTATACGTTCCATCACAGGCCAAGCCATTCCATTGAAACAGGAAAAAATGGTTCAGATCCTCCAGGAAAACAGGGAAAAACAGGTCTCCTCCAAGGAGGAAAAGAGAATCGAACAGGATCAAAAAGAGGATAAAACCGGAACAACTGATTTTTATACACCGGTTGAAAATGCAGGTTTGATTCTCCTTCACCCTTTTTTGAATCCCTTTTTCACAGAAATCGGATTATGGGAGAATGGTCAACTAACCGATCCGGAACTGGCGGTCCATGTGCTGCATTTTTTGGCAACCGGACAGGAAAACTCCAGGGAATATGAACTTCAATTTGAAAAATTCCTTTGTGATATTCCGGAAGAAGAACCCATCCGGCAAGAACTTCCTTTATCAAAAGAAATCAAGGAAGAAGCCCAAAAACTGCTGGAGGCCGTCCTGGAACATTGGACAGCACTCCGGAGTGATTCCCCGGAACTGCTTCGCAACGAATTTTTGCAGCGTGAAGCGAAAATCATCATCGAAGAATTTCAGTCTACCCGGCTGGTATTCGAACGTAAGGCACAGGATATTCTCCTCGAAAAACTTCCCTGGAACCTGGGGATCGTTAAAATCGACTGGCGGGAAGACCTCCTATTTGTAGAATGGTAAGAAACAATACGCATGAAGACGAAAGTCCAATCTCCCGATAAATCATCCGGCACTCCTTTTCGGAGCCGCGGCGCTATACAGGCAAAATTGTCCGTCAACCAACCCGGCGACCGGCATGAAGCTGAAGCAGACTCTGCGGCTGAACGCGTTGTAAATGGCTCCTCTCCTACCGGACCAACAGCATCCGGAAGCCCGGCTTCGGTGCAATTGAAACCAATCGCACAAACCGTAACTCCGCGTATTCAGCGCAAAGAAGCTCCCGGTCAAATGGGACAGCTGGATGTGGAAGGTACCGAAGATAAAATGGGTGCAATCAGTCATGAAGGAATTATTCAGCGAAAAGAAGAAGACGCTGAACCGGTTCAGCGCATGGAAGAAGGTGGTTCGGAACCGGAAGCACAGGAATCAGAACCGGATAGCGATGGTGCGGATGAAGCCGACACTCCGGATGATGGAGGTGGTGAAGAAGTCCAAATGAAAGAAGATGATGATACCCCAGTTCAAACCAAACGATTCGATCAGGCACCGACTCCCCCTTCACCAAATATTGGTTCCCAGCTTCAAAGTACCAAAGGCCAAGGCAGTGCCCTTCCTTCAGATGTGAAGACAGAAATGGAATCCGGATTTGGTGCCGATTTCAGCAACGTTAGAATCCATACCGGAACCAAGGCTGCGGACATGAACCAGTCACTAAGAGCGAAAGCTTTCACCAATAAAGGGGATATCTATTTCAACCAGGGTAAATTTGATCCGGCATCCAGCGATGGAAAACTCCTGCTTGCCCACGAGCTCACTCATACTATTCAGCAGGGAGCCTCTACACCCAAAACGGATGTTAAGGCACCTGAAAAACAAACAAATCCGGAGAACGCTCCCCAAGATAAAAAAGAAGCTAAAGCAATCTCTAAAACAGAAGCTCCTGCTTTAAAAGTAGTCGTTCCCGATCAAAAAGGCGGAGCAGTTCCTGCATCAAAAGGCAGCAAAAAAGAACTGCCGAAAGGAGGTAAAAAAGACAAAAACGGAAAAGAATCAACGGAAGAAGCTCCCAAGGAAGAAGCTACTCCGGAAAAGAAAAAACCGGATCCGAAAGCAGATCCTAACTTCCTGGCAGTAACTCAGAATATTGCGGTAGCAGCCAATCAGCAATCTGAGCACCAACCGGCTGGAGTACTTTCTGAAGATTCGCAAGAAGCAGCCGAATCTCCGGGAAATGAACGGGAAAGTATTGCACAGGCTGAGCAGGTAGACGAAATGAAAGAAGCGGAACCCAAACCGTTCAATGCGGCTTCTTTCAAAGCCAAACTCATGGCTCGTATCGACAGCATGCAACTGCCCGAAAACCAAGATGAAGCCGATAATTTCGACGAAAACAACAACATCGATGAAGTCAACAAACAGGCTGTTGAAGATGTTAATGCAGAAAAAGATGCATCTGTAGGACCGGTAGCTGAGACCAGTCAAGCTGCTCCGCAAACTGAAAAAGTTCCGAAACGTAAAACAGTTCCACTCAAACCGCTTCAAAAAGGGAAAAAACCTGGCAATGTTGGAGCATCAAAAGCTGTTCCTCCAAAACGCGGAGAAGAAGAGATCTCCCAGCCACTTAAGGAGCAAACTGCGGAGGTAGATCAGCAGATGGCAAAAAACAATGTGACGGACGAACAACTGGAAAAATCCCAGGAACCGAAGTTCACACAGGCACTTGACAGTAAAAAAGAAGCAAACACCAAAGCCGAAGAAGCTCCTAAAAACTTTCGTAAGAAAGAAGACGAAACGTTGCAGGGAACTTCCGCGAAATCAGATGCGGCAAGCCAGGAACAACTCGCAGGCATGCATGCTATGCGTGGCGGAGCGTTCCAAAAAGTCATGGGTAACCAAAAAGCAACCGGTAAAAAAGATACCAGTGAACGCGAACGGATTGCCGGTGAAATCAATGCCATCTACGAGGAAACAAAGAAAGATGTGGAAGGGATCCTTGATACGCTCGAAGACCGCGTTGCCTCCATGTTCGAGATTACCGCTGAAAAAGCGAAGAAAACATTTGAAGACTATGTAGAAGGCTGTATGGCCTGGTACAAGGTGGAGCGCTACAGCGGACCACTTGGACTGATCAAATGGACCAAAGACCTTTTTGTCGGTTTACCGGATGAAGTAAATAAATTCTTTGTAAAAGGTAAAGAGAAATTTACCGAAGTCATGGAAGAAGGGATCAATGTGATTGCCAAACACGTGGCCGGGCAGCTCAACATGGCACAAAACCGCATCAAACGTGGTCAAAAAGATGTTACCAAATACGTGGAAGGACTTCCTAAAAACTTGCGTCATCTCGGAAAAGAAGCTGCCAGTGAAATCCAGGATAAATTTGCTGCCTTGCAGGATGATGTGAACAGCCGCGAAGAAGCACTGATCGACACATTAGCTCAGGAATACGTAGCTGCAATGCAAGAAGTGGATGAGCGCATCGAAGAAATGAAAGCGGAAAACCGCGGACTCATCGACGCAGTCATGGGCTTCATCAACGGAGTGATCGACACCATCAACAAGCTGGTGGAAATGATCACTAACCTGTTTGCTGCCATCAAGAGCGTTATCGGGATCATTATCCAGGATCCGATCGGGTTCATGGGCAACCTCTTCGACGGGATCGGGAAAGGGATCGATGCTTTCAAAGCCAATATTCAAACCCATCTACTGAGCGGTTTATTGGAATGGCTCACCGGTTCACTCGGACCAATGGGAATTGTGATGCCGAAAGACATCTTCAGCCTCAGTGGAATTTTCAACCTGGTGTTACAAGTCCTCGGGCTCGGCTGGGAATACATCCGCCTGAAAGCCGTGAAAATGATGGGGGAACCGGTCGTAAAAGCACTCGAAGGCGGCTACGACATGTTCAAAACCTTCGCCACCAAAGGCATCGACGGAATCTGGGAATTCCTTAAAGACAAGTTCTCTGACCTCAAAGAAGTGGTCATCGACGCCATCAAGGACATGTTGATTACTCAAGTAATCCAGGCAGGTATCAAGTGGTTGTTGAGCCTGTTGATTCCCGGAGCAGGATTCATCAAAGCCATTATGGCCATCAAGGACTTGATTGTCTTCTTCGTGGAATCAGCCATGATGCTCATTCCGGCTATCACCGAAGCAATCCTGGCAATGGCCGCAGGTTCCATAGCCGGTGTAGCCAAAGCCATCGAATTCGGTTTGGCAAAACTCATCGGACTGGTGATCAATCTCTTTGCCAAACTCATCGGTTTGGGAGGATTGGCCAAAAAAGTACAAGCGATCTTTGGCAAAATCCGTAAACGCGTAGATAAAGCAGTAAGCAAATTGTTGAAAAAGGCGAAGAAGGCTGGAAGGAAGTTGATGCGGAAGTTGGGAATTGGGAAGAAGAAAGACAAGCAAGGAAAAGAAGAACGCTCCAAGAAGGAAATGGAGGCCGATTTGAAAATGGGTATCAAAGAAGGTACCACGTATGTAAAATCATCTGAGGGTAAGGACAAAAAAGAAATTGATAAGAGATTAAAGCAAATTGGAAACAAGTACGATCTAAAAATACTGAACCTTGTTGTCGATAAAAATAACCCCGATGGTATGGATAAAGTCCATGTCCATGGGGAGGTAAATCCTGTGAATAACAGCGAAATAATTGAAGTTAACCTGGTAAATGGCTCAGTATCACGTCCACCAGTAGGAAGAGCCTACCTAGTTAAGCAACAATTTAGTTACGGACCACACTATGTGGCTTATTTACACACTGGTGAATTGTTTGATCTTGGTTATAACCCCAAAAATAAAAACAGCCACGGTGATCCAATCATTGAGATTGACCGTAAAAAAATGAACTCTATAAAAGCGGTAGGAGCTGTATCTGTTTCTGCAAGCGATATAGATTCATCTGTATTAAATAAGAAATTGAGAACTAAAGTTAATGCTAAGATTGCTCAATACGAAGGACAAGGCTACAAAATTACGGTAAATGATTGTTTAGTATTTTCGTTAGATATATTAAATAGTATATTTAATTCAGGTATACCTAATCCACCAAAGGATGATGGTCAATATGAGACCTGGTTTAATGGATTAACAAAGAAAGAGAAATGAGCAATTTTATTAGTAAATTGAGTAAAAGATACGATATCCAAATTCCCTTTTCTACAGAACCGGAAAAAGGGCAAAACTCGTATTCACTTGATAGCGAAGGCAACATTACATCCCTTTATTTGAATGACGTGGATATTAAAAGTCTCGAGGTACTTTTACCCATATCAGACAAACTAGAAGAACTCTCCGTTAAGAACTGTTCTATCAACCAGATACAATCCCCGAATGCTTTCCCCAACCTTAAGAAACTTATTCTAGTTGAAGAGTCATTCGAACAAATGGCTCTAAACAATTTGGT
Source organism: uncultured Fluviicola sp. (assembly GCF_946478805.1). The sequence continues at coordinate 131,158 of NZ_CAMLDC010000006.1, forward strand.
TCAATTACAGAGTTTAATTGAATTGGATTTAAACTTGACCGAAATTAAAGATTCTTCTCCCTTAAGGGAGTTAAAGAATTTAAGGAAACTAGATCTTAGTTTTAGTGTTGAACTAGAGAAAATTAATGGATTAGAGAAGCTTAACTTTTTAGAGCATCTTGAGGTACAATATTCATCTATTGATGACCTTGAAAACGTTGCCATACATGAGAATATTCAATCTATAAATTTTAAAGGAAACAGTATTTCTAAGATATCCAACCTGGAGAGATATCCTAATTTAGCTGAACTAGTATTATCCAGTAATAGTATTAAAAAAATTGAAGGGTTGAATCCACTGAAAAAATTGAAGAGATTGAACCTTTGCTTTAACAACATTGAGAAAATAGATGGGTTAAATGATTTGATCAATTTAGAAATATTGGATTTGTCTGGGCAAGAAATTAAAAAAATTGAAGGATTAGACCAATTGATTAATCTGAAAGAATTGAATCTTTTGATGAATAGTATTACCAAAGTTGAAAATCTGAATAATTTGAAAAACCTTGAATATTTGTTATTTGACATGAATAGTATTAGTGAATTTGACACAACATTTCTGAACAATTTAAAATCACCATGCTATATTTCATTAATAGGAAATCCTATAACTCATTTGGATGCCACCCTTCCAGATACAATCACTGTTGATTACAAAACGGATCATTGGGTGCGTAGGGTTATTTAAAAGTTTAACTAAGGCATATTTTATGAATTTAGATTAAGGTATGATAATTTATTGCCTCAGAGTACCGCCATTTTAAAGAATAAAAACTCATGAGCATAGCATTCATAAACAAGTTAAAACGTGATTTTGATCTGGAAATCGTACAATCTAACGAACCGAACGTATGGGAAAACACCTTCGATGTAGACGAGTTTGGTAATATCAGAAGTTTGCATCTTCATGATGTTGAAATCAAGACACTGGATATTTTTACTCCAATTGCTCACTCTCTAATAGAATTAACAATTGCAGGTGCAAACATTGAGAATATTGAAACAATCAAGTCTTTCACGAAACTGGAATACCTTGATTTAAGTTTTAATCCACTACTTACCTCAACACTTTCAAACCTTGATCATTTAAGCAAACTGAAAGAACTTCACCTTAGAGGAACAAATATAACGGACACTTCAATCCTTGGCGGAATTAGCACTTTGGAGAACTTGTTATTAAGTGGTTCGGATGTGCTTGACAGTGTCAATGGTTTGGAAAGCCTAATTAACCTGAAGCACCTAGAAGTAAATCTAACCGAAATTAGTGAGATTGAAAAAATAAAGGTGAGTGATTCGCTTCGTTCCTTAAGTCTTAAATCATCACTCATCGATAGAATTTCAGGGCTTGACCGTTTCATTAACCTAGAAGATCTTTATTTGAACTCTTGCAATGTCGAAAAACTCGAAGGATTGGATCATCTGAAATCTTTAAAGAGACTTAATTTTAACGGTTCAAATATTTCAGAAATTCAGGGGCTTGAAAATTTGATAAGTCTTGAGGTTTTAGACTTCGGAGACAATGAAATTACAAGTATTAAAGGATTAGAAAATCTGACGAATTTAAAAAAACTGAACTTGAGTTTGAATGAAATCAAGAAGGTCGAAAATTTAAACGGATTGGTGAACCTTGAACGCTTGATGCTTGATGGGAATCAAATAGTCGACTTTGACTTGACTTTATTGAAAGAATTAAAAAAACCTTGTATAATATCATTATCCTACAATCCAATAACAAGTTTGGATGTAAAAGTTCCTGAGAACATAGAGCTACAATTTGAGACAAAAGGTACAATTTATCGGGTTCTGTTCTGAAAACGTATTATTGTAGCACATAGAAAATCTGAAGCAGCTAAACAGCGACTTGATTGTGTCCCCGCTCTCACGGAAGCAATCCTGGCAATGGCAGCAGGTTCCATAGCCGGCGTAGCCAAAGCCATCGAATTCGGATTGGCAAAACTCATCGGACTGGTGATCAATCTCTTCGCCAAACTCATCGGTTTGGGAGGATTGGCCAAAAAGGTACAAGCGATCTTTGGCAAAATCCGTAAACGCGTAGATAAAGCAGTAAGCAAATTGTTGAAAAGGGCAAAGAAGGGTGGAAGAATTTTGTGCAAAAAAACAGTACTAAAAAGTTGACGGTATTCTCAAAAAACGCTATTTTTAAAAGACCATCAATTCAAATACAATACCACTAAAACTGAACAAACCAAATCGAACAATAGAACCACTCATCCACTCATTCACATCTGCAAACACTCCAGGAAAGAATCCCCACAACCACTAACCCTGTATGAAAGAAACTATTCAAAAATCCGATAAATCATCCGGCACTCCTTTTCGGAGCCGCGGCGCGGTGCAAGCAAAATTGTCCGTCAACCAACCCGGCGACCGGCATGAAGCTGAAGCAGACTCTGCGGCAGAGCGTGTCGTGAATGGCTCCTCTCCTACCGGATCAACAGCATCCGGAAGCCCGGCTTCGGTGCAATTGAAACCGATCGCACAAACCGTAACTCCGCGTATTCAGCGGAAAGAAGCTCCCGGTCAAATGGGACAGCTGGACGTGGAAGGCACCGAAGACAAAATGGGTGCAATCGGTCATGAAGGAATAATTCAGCGAAAAGAAACCGATCCGGGAACAGACCTTACTGCTACGGCACTGGATGGTCAGTTGCAGGAAACCAAAGGACAGGGAAATCCGCTTGCTCCTGAAGTGAAATCAGAAATGGAATCCGGCTTCGGGGCTGATTTCGGCGATGTACGGACCCATACGGGAACGAAAGCTGCTGATATGAATCAATCCCTGAAATCCAAAGCCTTTACCAACCAGGGGGACATTTATTTCAACCAGGGAAATTTCGATCCGAATTCAAAAGATGGAAAACAACTGCTCGCTCATGAACTCACGCATACCATCCAGCAAGGAGCGGCTAAGACGGTTGCTGGCAAGGACAACAAGTCCAATCCGGAGAAGAAAGAGATCAATCCGGCGGATGTTGCCATGGCAAAAAACCAGGCCAAAAACAATCCCGGAACAGAAGAAAAAGCAGAAAAGCTCATTAAAGAAGCTACCTCTGAATTGAAAGGAAAACAACCGGCTCAAGCAAATCAAAATACGCCTGCTGAAACGGAAAATGTTGCCGAAAAACAGCCAGCCGTTCAGGGAAAACTGGCTGAAGATGCCAAGAAAGAACAAGAAAATTCCAAGGAAGAAGCCAAAGCTTCGGAGGAAGGAAAAGCGGAAGCTAAAAATCCGGAAGCACAACCGGCGGAAGCAGTAGATAAAGCTATCGAAAAAGAAGTTACCGAAAAAGCAAAGGAAAAAGAGCCGAAGGAAGAGAAAGCAGCAAAATCAACTACCAAAGGCCCCGCAGAAAAAGAAAAACCCGAAGAAGGAGAAGACAAAAAAGGCGGGGAAGGAAAATCCCAAAAAGAGGAAGATCCGGGTCCCGAAGGCGTGAAGGAAGATTACGACAATCCGCCACCGGTAAAAGACGCCAAAGTGGAAGAGGCAACCGATAAAGCCGGTGAAGGTGTGGGCGTGGACGAAGAAGCCAATGTCAACGTGGAAGGATTGACCATGACGGCTCAGCAATTCCGTGACCAGGGAAAAAATTCCCTCGACCGTGTGAAGACACAGGCAGAAAACCGGGAAAAAGCAGAGAAGAAAAAGCACGAACTCGACAAGAAAATCGAAGGTTCTGACAAAGCTCTGAAAACGGCTGAGAAAAATACACAGATCCGTGAAAAGAAGATGACAAAGGTGATGGACAAAGCGATCGCCACTTCCAAGCAGCGCCAGGAAAAAGTAAGCAGCGAAGTAGGTGGATTTACCGATGAAGTCAAAAAGAACAAAGGAACCGCCACTGATTTAAAGAAAGAAACTGCCGGACTCAATAAGGGTTCCAAAGAAAATTCCAATCCCGACGAAAAAGAATCAGGAGAATTGAGCTCCAACTACGAAGAAATGGAAAGCGGAACGGCTACCATGGCAGATGGAATCATGGGTGTAGGAAACGTTGCCGCCAAACAAAAAGCGGATTCAAAGATGGCCAAAACCAAGAATGCAAAAACGGAAAAAGATTACAACCAATCCAAAGCCAACATTCAAAAGTCGAAGCAAAAAATTTCCTCCGAGAAAAGCCGGAACACCAAAGCAAAATCAGACAGTAAATCACTGAAACCAAAATTCCAGGCGAGTAAAAAACAGGAAGAACAACTGACCAAGGAAGGAAAATCCCTGATGAAAACCTCCTTTGAAATGGAAAATGAAACGCACCGTGCGCAGTATTTCTATTACAAAGACATGCAAAGCATCGAGGGAACCGACGAAATGATCGTGCAGGAAGAACTTCGTGCCCAGTCCGAACTTTCCAACGGACCGGAAGCCTTGCTGTTTCGCTATGCCAACATGAAAAGTGATGGAGAACGGGAAACTTTTGTAGCCTCATTGAGTGAATCCGACCGATTGGCTTTAGGTTCGCAGCTCCAGGCCTTTAACATGAACTTTGAAGCCTGGATCGAAACCAAAAAAATGGAATTGGGTGACCGCGTGGAGCAGAAACGTGCTGAAAAGATCGATCACTACAATGGCAAACGAAACAAATCATTACAATCGCCGCTTAACAAAGCCACCAAGAACATCGATAAGATCTCCAAAACCGGGCTCTTGTGGACCAGTATGACCAAATCCCTGGAAGCTATGTGGGAAGGATTGAAGAACATTACCTGGGCCGATGTTTCCAAGATCGGGCTGGCCATGATCAATCCGCTCGAAACCTACAACACCATTGCGGAAGCAGTTGGTGGAATCTGGACCGATCTGAGCAGCTGGGAAGGATTCAGTGAAGACCCGGTGGGAATGATCTTGCAAAAAGGATCCAGTGTGGGAGTGAAATTATTGACCATTGCCGGAGTAGTAACCGGGTTATTGGGAGTCCTTACCGTAGTAACCGGTATTGCAGCCTTCTTCTTCCCTCCACTTTGGGTTGTCGTAGGCTGGCTGGGCAGTGCTACAGCCACCATGTTCTCCGTTACCTTCTGGTTGGGATTGATCACCACCGTATTGAGTGTACTCTCGGGGATCAAGAACATTTTCAATGTGCATACCGCTAAAACCGCAGAGCAAATCTACCAGGGAAATAACAAGATCAAGACCGATGCCGCCAATACGACTGCCGGGGTGATGGCCATGGTGGGCGCCAAATCCCCGCCTGTTCCACTCGACAGGAGCAAAATCGGGAAGATTAAGAATATGGTAGTAAAGACCTATAAATCCAGCAAAGGTTTTATTAAGCGTGGTGTACGCAAAATTCCACGCCTGATCAGTGCCTCTTTCAAAAAAGAGACCTGGACCGGTTTGTATGCCAGCTTTAAGAAATTCTCCTCCAAAAAGATCGATAATTTGTTTGGCGGCGGGAACAAGAAGAACCTTGTGAACAAAACAGACAAGGTAACCGATGTTGCACCGAAAAAAATACTAAAAAATGTCGATGAACCGAAAGTGCCTGCTCAATCTTCCGGAACCGGCAAGTTTGAGAAAAAAATGCCGGAGAAAACAAAGCCGGTGGATCTCGACACCAAAACCACGACCAAAACTCCGGACTTGGATCCAAATGCACCCGTAACGAATAAGTTACCGGAAACCAATAAGTTGCCGGAAACCAATAAAATTCCGGAGCCAAGTGCTTCCGATCTGAAGAAGGTGGAGAAAGACATCCATCCGGAGAAATCAGATTTGGACAAAGCGGATGCACCCAAAGACACACAAGTTGCAAACGGGGAAAAACCGCCGAAATCTAAAGTGCTGGAAGATAACCCTGATTTGAAAGATAAAGATTTAGACAACTTCAAGAAGTACGAAGATGACGTGGATCCTTCAACCAAGAAAAAGATGGAGGATGATGCCGATTCAGAAGTGAAAAAAGGAAAAGACCACGATAGCAAAGCAAAAGCATTAGTAATGGCACGGATCATCGTTGCTGCTAATGATAAAGTCGATACCCCTATTCCAGGGTTACTTGCTGAATTAGCTCCATTAAAAGCAATGGAGGGAGTTAAAGACTTTAAAGCTGAATCAAATGGAAATGGGAAATTTGAAATATATTTGATTGCAAGTAAGATCAAAGCAGGTGATTATGATATTGATCCGGAGAAGGAGAACAATCAAAATTCAGTATCTGGGCAAAGTAGAAAGTATAAAGTAGATAATATAACATTTAAAGGTTTAGTTCAAAACAGGCCTTTAAGTGAGTTAACTCATCATGATCTGTATAAAGCTTTTCAAAATACTGGATATAAACCTTCTAATCATGCGATTAAAAGATTGAAAGATGTGAGAACAGAGAGATTAGGATTTAAAACACTTAATGATATTAAACAAATTATTAATAAAGGAAATCTTTTTGATGCTAATGATGGTCTTGTAGGAATATCTTATCAAGGAATGGAAGTGATTTTAAACCCCATTAATAATATAATAGTAACTTTCCGACCAGCTAAAATAAGATAATATGTACTTGAAAAATAATTCTTCGTGTTTCGAATTGAAAATTTTATCCTATAGTGATTCTGTAGCAAGTTTACAAGAGGATCGCGATTGGTTAGATGTTAGTATTCACGTGGTTGATGGTTCTTTAGAATGGCAAACAACAGGAACCTTTTTAAGGGTTCCTGAACTGCAAATTATACTCAACAAACTAATTGAAGTTTTTCAAAAACCAACTACCTCTGTTGAAAGAATAAATTTGATAGAGAATGAATTGGCTTTTTCAATTGGTCCAAATGAAATTTCCATTCATCTTGATTTCTATGCACATCCAAAAGGTAAAAATTATGATTACAATGAAGATAGTGAATATACAATATCTTTTATTTTAGATACACCTATTCTTAATAATCTTATACATGGTATAGAAAGAGATATAAGGCGTTTCCCCCGACTAGTATGATTAAAAAAGATTATCCCTAGTACATGGTATAGTATTGATGAAAAGGGTAAAATACATCAGTTTCAAGTCGATCACAATGGATTTAGTCATTGGGCAGGAAGTGAAAATGGCGCCTCGGGAATAAAACTTCACAACACAACAAGAAAGAGATTACAAGAATACTATAAAGACTTTTTAAAATGACAACTATTTTTCAAACAGATAACATCACGATCAAAGTACAATTAAGTAATCATAATAGCTTTGATTCTATATTCGGGAGATTAAATTTTGAACTTAAAAACGAACGGATTTCAGATAATGAAGAACATAATCTTAGTTTTTTTTATGTAGATTGTGATATTCTGGAAACTTTTTTGACTAAAAATGATTCAATTGAAAATGATCTTTTTCAGTTGGATGATTCTCATCTTATTGAATACTGGAAACGTTGGAAAAATTTCACTGAAAATGTTGACCTTATAAAGAATGAAACACCTGAGGTTGAATTCTTCAATGATAACTTTTTTAAAAATGGCGTGATTTTCCGAAGTAGTTTTTTTAATCACATATTTATTTTTTTCGTTTTAAAAAATTCAATAATCAGGTTCGTGATTTGGTCAGAAAAGGATTTGAAAGTGATTCGAATAGATATTTCAAAAGAAGAGTTAATAAAAGCTTTAAATTCGTTTAAAAATTTCTTTGAACAGGAAAATTTATCGATGAAAATCAATTAAATTGATACTTATACTCGGTAGCAAAAACGATTAGAATCATGTCGGGTGGTCCAATATAGTCTAAATAGAAATTTCATGTTGGAATTCATTCTTAAAAACGTCAATAATTTATCAGAGTATGTTATGGCTACTGCACTCTCCAATGTGATTGTTGACGAGAGTCTAGTTTCTGAATCTAAAGAATTACAGCTATTTATTTCTAGTGTGTTAAAATATCTGCAAAACGATCTATCTTCCAATAAATCGAATGATACATTTTCGAAATTCATATCCACGTTCGGAACTAGGCACGATTCTTAAATGATTTTTTAGCCTTTCATGTTTTCAGACAGCGATTAAATATAATTATTCTGTTTTAATTTTTCCAATTCGGCACGTCCCATAAACAACCAGGGGTTTTGCCCCGACAAAGATTTGTGAGGATGATTCGCATTATGATCAATCTGCCATTCATAAGCCATTGCATTAACTTCCTGAATGAAAGTGAAAAAAGGAAAAGACCACGATAGCAAAGCAAAAGCATTGGTAATGGCGCGGATCATTGTTGCTGCTAATGATAAAGTCGATACCCCTATTCCAGGGTTACTTGCTGAATTAGCTCCATTAAAAGCAATGGAGGGAGTTAAAGACTTTAAAGCTGAATCAAATGGAAATGGGAAATTTGAAATATATTTGATTGCAAGCAAGATCAAAGCAGGTGATTATGATATTGATCCGGAGAATGAGGGGAAAGAAAATAATCAGCTAAAATCTAAAGAACTTCAAAACCTTATATCTTAGATGGTCATAACCGATTAAAAGCACTAGCTAAATTAAATATGGATTTACCTGGTGAAGCTAAAATTATGCGATTGACGAAAGAAGAAGCTGTAAAGCTTTACAAAGATAAAATGGAGTACATTTTGAAATCAGTGAATAATGATCGAGGAAATTGAAAAACACATTAATATTTTTTATAGACACATTCAGCGTTTTAATTATTTGTTGAAACAGAATTTTGAATTCAATTCGTATCCCACTTATAATGATGCTGGAAAATTATTTCCTCGAAAAGGAGAGTTTATAGATGGGGATTTGACTTATAAATATCAATTTCATGGTAAAGGATGTACAATAATCATAAATGAAATATGGATCAATTATAATATTGATATATTGAATAATAATGAAAGTACTGTTACTGCTTGGGATATTAAAAAATTCATGGAAACTTATACTGGTCAAACCTTAGAATACAAAGCTAGTCAAATGGATCAGGTACTTCTTGAACTAGAAAAGAAGCATGTTTTAATTAGAAGGACTCCTGAATTTATGGTTTTTAATATTATTGATACCAAATAAATTAATTACATATATCCTACAATCTTTATATTAAAAAGAAATATTAGCTACAAGCAGTACATTACACCCTTAATGAAAATTGGACCTAAATGGTTGGAAATAAATATATGGAAAAGAGAATTTATATTGATTTTAGAGAAATAACTGAAATTTCAGATTTGCATGATAAATTAAATGAGGAATTAGGCTTCCCGGATTTTTACGGAAGGAATGTCAATGCGTTGATAGATTGTTTGCAGAGTATGAGATTTCCGGAGGAAGGAATGAGTAAAGTTGTTTTAGAGAAAGAAGAGGTTTTGGTTTTGGATTTGAAAAATTTTTCTAATGCAAAAATGATCATCGTAAACAGTTTATTAGTTGCCGTAGAAGCGGTTAATCAAAGAGAAATAGATAGAAATAGAAAACATAGTATTATTCTCGCTTTATCATAAATATTTAAAGTTTACTAAATAGAGAATGATCCTATATAGTATTGGTTTAAAGAAGTATTATAAAAAGGCCATATCACGTGGTCTTTTTTTGTTGTAAATCGAACGGCTATGCTCAAGGCGTAGAGAAAATTTATTTGAAAACGGATACTCCCAAAGACACCCAAGTGGCAAACGGGGAAAAACCGCCGAAATCTGAAGTATTGGAAGATAGCCCTGATTTGTAGACAACTTCAAGAAGTACGAAGATGACGTGGATCCTTCAGACTTCGACTGTTTTATTATTCCACTATTATCCGGATCAATCGGCTATTTATTCCCGGAGGAAGCCAGCCGTTCTTGATTGAAATCCGCAGGTAATAAACTCCCTTCTGGGAAGGAACAGTGAATGTTGCGCTCGTTTCCAATGAATCAAAGAGGGTGATACCATTCATCCATAGTATCTTCTCTTCACCTATTTGTTTTTCTTCATGAAACACACAAAATACCAACCAGTCAGGATAAACGGAATTTTTACCAAAGGAAACCGGTTTTCCGTACTGATTCTCCAGTGTCAAGGGAAGCTGGATCACATCCCCTGCATGGAAAGTATATCTTGGCTTAGGAGTCGTGATATTGATCCTGGCATAAGAACGAAAATTGTCAATTAGGATGTATTGAAGTTCTCCCTTACCGGTTTGAAAAGTATGGACATTTTCTCCGGCAAGCTCCCAGTTCGGGATATAAGCAACACTTTTTCCCTGGAGACTCTCTTCTATATTCCATATATCAAACTGGTTACGACGGTATTGAACGTTGTTCAGAGATAAAGAAACATTCCCCGTATAGAAACTGTATTTGGAAGCTTTTTGATAAGAGTTTGCGAAAACCACCGGCGTATCCCCCACTTTTTCCTTAATCTGTCCTGCCCAGATTTTCCAGCCATAAAATTCAGGCATCAATTTACTTCCTACAGCCGGTACGAGATCGAAAGCAAGATTTGTCCTGATAAATAAGAACAACACGCAAGATACCACTGAAAGTATCACCATCCATTTTTTCAACCGGACAGTTGAAGTTACATAGTTGTAACCCAAAACAAGTATCGGAACAAATGCAGCTGCTGTCCAGTTTGCCTCAACCGGCGCATTCAAAGTTGAAAGCAGGAAAAACACCATAAAACCGACAAAACTATATTTCATTGCTTTTTCCATCGGATTCTGTACCCTGTATTTGAAAGCACTAAAAAAAAGTAGTATCCCCGTAATTGGTCCCGCAATCATTAACTGTCCCAGAATAAATAGTACTGAATCCAAGGGCTTATAAGGATCCTGGGATTTTGTCAATACATGGTATTGATATGAAGGATAATCATTGCTGATCTGCCAAAGTATGTGAGGAAGATAAGCCATTACAGATACCATAACGATTAAGTAGAATTGTTTCTTCTTCAATAAGCTGAGATTAGAAATCAGCGTAAAGAAAATAATCAGCAAACCATGGTACTTGCAATAAAGCAGAGCCGCAATATTCAATCCCAATAAAAGTGCATATGTAAACCTATTGTTTTCCGACCAACGTTTATAAAGCAGAAAAAATGTGGCAGTAAAAAACAATAATGGTGCATCCGGTACTGCTATGAACCCATAGACTTCCAGACAGCTTATAGAACAAGCCATTAGGAAAAACAACAAAAAGCTACGACGGTTGGTTAATAAAAAGGTGATCCAAATAAAAAACGTTCCCATTAATACGATCAGCAATCGCGTGCCAAGTTCATTGTGAAAGAGCGCATATCCTGTCTTTATTAAAAGTGCTATAGCCGGTGGATGATCAAAATACCCATAATCCAGGTTTCCGGAGTACATCCAGTAATAAGCTTCATCATTTGCAAGGCCTGTAAAAGCTGCCTGGATAAGATTGATTAACAGCCAGCCAAGTAATAAGGCGATATTGCACAAAGCAGTGTGATTCCGGTAGTATGTCCGAATAGCAATAAAGATTGTTTTCATTTAGCATCGAAGATAACTTTTATAAGCTAAAACAAGTACCGGCAATTAAAACCGCTCTTCAATTTTTAGATTGACATTTAACATCCTTTACCACACTTTAACAGCGAAGAGTTTTATGCCTGCTATTCCTCCCGTAACTTGTAGTTGAAACAATTAAAAGCAAGTGATATGAATAAGCGAATCGCCATTTTGGCTACAGACGGATTTGAGGAGAGTGAGTTGCAATCACCCAAGGAAGCCATTGAAAAACAAGGCTGGAAGGCTGAAATTGTGAGCCTGAAAAGCGGTACAATCAAAGCATGGACCAACGGCAACTGGGGGAAAGAATATCCTGTTAACAATATTATTGACGATGTGAAAGCTTCGGAATACGACGGGCTGTTGATTCCCGGCGGTGTTATTAATCCGGATAAATTGAGAAAAGAAAACAAGGTATTGGATTTTGTCAAGGCTTTTTTTGATGAAAAAAAACCGGTTGCAGCTATATGTCATGGACCACAGGTGTTGATCAGCGCCGGAGTGGTAAAAGGTCGCGAAATGACTTCCTATGAAACGGTTAAAATTGATTTACAAAATGCCGGAGCAGCTTGGGTCGATGAAGAAGTGGTGGTTGACAAAGGATTGGTTACAAGTCGTTCCCCGCAAGATCTTCCTGCTTTCAACAAGAAAATAATCGAAGAATTTAAGGAAGGGATTCACGAGAGATCATAGGTATTACAATCAGAAACAGTGTGAGTATTGAGGGAAAAAGAAAAGGTCTTGAAATTCAAGACCTTTTCTTTTTGGGAGGGAGACGGGTCTCGAACCCGCGACCTCTGGTACCACAAACCAGCGCTCTAACCAACTGAGCTACAACCTCCGTATAGTGGCGCAAAAATAAGTATTTCTATTTAAATTCCTACACTGAAATGCATTTTTTTTTCAGGATTCGGGTAATCGGGAGATAATGAACTGATTCCGATTTATTTATCACAACTAAATATTGGTTGTTAATAACACGCGTTCAGTCGCTCATATTCGCTACTTCGAATCCCTACATTTGTCTTATGGATGAAAAGAAACTTAAAATCAGTGTTTTTGGAGCAGGGCATTTGGGCCGGATTCATATTCGATTGATTTTGGAACTAAGCGATTTATTTGAATTAATCGGTTTCTATGATCCTTCAGACGAATCCGCAGAAAAAACCACTTCCGAATTCAAGGTTCAGAGATGGGACGATATGCAGGCATTGATAGATGCTTCTGACTGCGTGGACGTCGTTGCTCCTACTCTTCACCATTATGATATCGCTTACAAAGCACTTCGTTCGAGCAAGAACGTGTTCATCGAAAAACCACTTGCAGAAACAATAGAACAAGCGAAGATCTTACTGGATTTATCCCGGGAAGCCGGAGTCATTGTTCAGGTCGGTCATGTAGAACGATTCAACCCCGCTTTTCAGGCAGCCGAACCATTGATTGTAAAACCGATGTTCTTTGAAATTCATCGTTTGGCGCAATACAATCCGCGTGGAACAGATGTTTCCGTCATCCTGGACCTGATGATCCACGACCTGGATATTGTGCTTAGCTGCGTAAACTCTTCTATCCGGCGAATTTCCGCCAGTGGTGTCAGCGTCGTAAGCAGAACCCCCGACATTACTTCGGTCCGCATTGAGTTCGACAATGGTTGCGTCGCCAATCTCACTGCATCGCGCATGTCATTGAACAACATGCGGAAAACACGTATTTTTCAAAAAACAGGATATCTTGTAATTGATTTCCTGAATCAGTCGGTAGATCAGATCATGATCACACCAAAGGATCAGGAAGCACCCGGTTTCTTCAGCTTTGAACTCAATGACGATGTCAATTTCTCGGCGCTTAAACCTGAAATCAGAAAGACCAATGCCATCCAGGAAGAGCTTCGTTCTTTCTATAACTCCATCGTTCATAATCAGCCGGTTATCGTTTCAATTGATGACGCGTATCGTGCGCTGGATGTAGCTTATCAGATCATCGATAAATTGAAATCAGCACATCTCTCGGTTTTCGACAATAATTAACGTAAATTTGCGTTAGCTACGGATAGGCTTATCTATGAAATATTTATACATTTTTATTTTACTTTCCTTCGGATTGTCTGGTTGCGTTAAGAACAACCCGCTACCTGTTTATTTAGAAATAAACAATTGGACGCTAAGTTCCAATCCGAATTCCGGTGTTCTTCCCAATACGGATCCTAAGGTATTAACCCAAAATTTCTCAGATGTCTGGGTATATATCGATGGGAAAATCATCGGGGTTTTTGAGGTTCCATGCAAAATCCCGGTTCTTGTTTCCGGTTCATGTAAAGTGACGCTTTATCCTGCAATTAGAAACAATGGTATTTCGGCTACAAAAAAGATCTATCCTTTTGTGGAACCGTTTGAAAACACCTTAGAGCTTACTCCGGGCGAAACCTATACGTTCAATCCGATCACCCGTTATAACTCGAATACGCAGTTTTGGATCGAAGACTTTGATGAATCAACCGTAAAAATTGCCCCCGATGCCAGTGCTTCGAATGCGGACATGAATGTTGAAGGAAATTCGGCAATTGGGCCTTGGGACAATTATGGCCATATTGCATTAAATACAACCGATTCATTGTGGATCGGAGTTACAAGCGACTTTTTATATCTCCCGAAAAGTGGAGCAGAAGTCTATATGGAGGTCGATTATAGAAACACCAATTCCATTCTTACAGGACTTGTTTCATACGCTGCCGGTGTAGCAACAGATCATCCGAATGTTTCCATGAATGCCCAAACATCAGATGTGCAATGGAAAAAGATCTATATTGATTTGAAAGACATTGTTTCAAACACTGCCTCAGCAAACAATTACAAAGCTTATTTGAGAACACTTTTAGATGCTGGTCTTAGCTCAAGCGACGTTTACATTGACAATATCAAAATTGTACACTTTTAGAAGAATGGTGTAATGCAAAAATTGTTCAGAGCTCTATTTATTGGAAGTGATTTTTTAACCGCAGCATTATCCTGGGCCTTATTTTATTACTATCGGAAAACCAATATTGAGCACGAAGAATTCTCGTTTAACCAAACCTTCTATTACGGAATACTTTTTATTCCATTGCTTTGGCTTTTATTCTATACCCTACAGGGAACTTATCAGGATGTCCGAAGGTTGTATCGCTTAAAAATTCTCTCTTATACCGCTTTCGCAACTATTTTCGGGTCCATAGTCCTCTTCTTTGCATTGTTGATTGATGACGATGTCAATACTTACTTGAATTACTACCGTTCCCTTTTAACACTGACCCTTCTCCACTTTGGGTTCACGTTTTTCTCCAGGCTGGTTATCACGAGTATTCTCGTTGGCAGAATTCATTCGCGGAAAGACGGATTTAAAACTCTTTTGATCGGCGGTTCTGAAAAAGCGGTTGCCATTTATCAGGAAATAGAAGGAATTGAAAAAGGTGGCGGAAATCAATTTGTGGGTTTTGTAAACCTAAATGGAATTGATAAACTATTGGAGAACAAAATGCCTTATTTAGGACATGTAGACCAATTGGAGAAAATCATTGCCGAAAATCACATCGAAGAAATCATTATCGCTCTTGAAAGTACGGAACACGAGCGTCTGAAAACAATTATTTCCAGAATAAACGGCGACAATATTGTCATCAAGGTTCTTCCAGATATGTACGATATCTTATCGGGATCCGTAAAACTGAACAATATCTTTGGAGCCCTGTTGATGGAGGTCAACGCCGAAGTGATGCCTTATTGGCAGCGCGTTGCAAAACGATTATTCGATATTGTCTTTTCCCTGCTTGCCATTATCATTTTGATTCCTGTTTACATCTTCCTGGCAATCGGTGTGAGATTATCCTCACCGGGTCCTATCCTGTTTTTCCAGGAACGCATCGGCTTGAATGGAAAACCTTTCAAGATCATTAAATTCCGTACGATGTATATCGACGCGGAAAAAGCAGGCCCCCAACTTTCGAGTACAGATGATCCGCGAATTACCCCGATTGGTAAATTCATGCGCAAAGCCCGCCTGGATGAATTCCTGCAATTTTTCAATGTGTTGAAAGGCGACATGTCTTTGGTCGGTCCACGACCTGAAAGACAGTTCTTCATCGACCAGATAAAAGCCCGGGAACCTCAATTCCTGGAGTTAACGAAAGTAAGACCCGGAATTACGTCTTGGGGACAAGTGAAGTATGGTTATGCCGAAAACGTGGATCAGATGATCCAACGGATGAAATTCGACTTGCTTTATCTCCGGAACAGATCCATCGCATTAGATCTGAAAATACTTTTGCATACAGTAATGATTATAGTGAAAGCAAAAGGAAAATAATGAAAGTTGCAATAACCGGCGGAAACGGACATATCGGCAATGCTGTTATCGAGGAACTGCTTCGCCGCAATTATAGTATAAAAGCACTAGTCCATTCCAAAAGCAATTTCTTAGAATCCCGGAACATTGAAACGGTAAAAGGCTCATTACATGATGAAGCTTCTTTGCTCGAGCTTTTGAAAGACTGTGATTACCTCATCCATTGTGCAGCACTCATTTCGATTACCGGCGAACAAAATCAATTAGTTCAAAAAACCAATATCGAAGGATTGGAGAATGTACTGAAAGCAGCAAAGAAGTGTCAGCTGAAGCGCATTGTTCATTTATCTTCCGTACATGCATATGATCATCTTCCAGTGGATGAAAAGATGAATGAAACACGCAATTTTGTTTCCGACTCAGCTTACGCGTATGATAAAAGTAAGCGAGACGGTCAATTGATTGCTCGCAAGTATTTTGAAGAAGGATTACCCATTATCGTTGTAAATCCCACATGTGTTTTTGGCCCGCCAAACTATGCTCAATGCAAGCAAAACAATGCATTTGTTGCTATGTCTAAAAGAAAGGTCCCGTTTGTTTTCAAAGGAGGCTACGATTGGGTCGATGTGCGTGATGTCGCAAACTCAATTTGTAACGCATTAACGCAAGGAACATTAGGAGAATCCTATATTCTTGGTGGAAGCTATTACACTTTGAAAGATTTATCCCGCGTAGTGGCCAAAGTTTCCAATAAACGGATTCCATGTTTTGAGGTTCCGATTGGCTTGGTTAAATCGTTTCTCCCGATTATAGGAACCTATTACAAAATCAGGAAGCAGGACCCTTCCGTTACGCGTCAAAGTATAGAGATTCTCGAATTCGGGAATAAGCACATTGAATCTGAGAAAGCAAAAAAAGAATTAGGCCATAATCCACGGTCTATTGACGAGACGATGAAAGATTTATTATCTTGGCATCACGAGAATCACTAGTATGACACAAGAAACCTTTTATTACTTCTGCTACGCCTGGATTGGCGTGGGAATCACCGCTTTTTTAGGCCTTCAATTCAAAGATGCTCCTTACGGAAAATTCACCACTTCCAAATGGGGACCGACGATGTCGAATCGCTGGGGTTGGGTAATCATGGAAGCCTTTGTCTTGGTAGTATTGTATTCGTTCATTTTGACAAGCCCCAAGCAACTTTCAGCAGTCGATTGGACGATTGTCGGATTGTTTACCGCGCACTACGTCAATCGCAGTTTTATCTATCCTTTCCGTACACGGACAAAAGGAAAGCAAATTCCTGTAAGTATTGTCGGAATGGCCATGTTTCACAACTTGGCAAACGGATTCCTGATCGGTTACTACCTCACGCATTTCTCTTCTTACACCAATGACTGGTTCACTTCTTGGCAGTTCATTCTTGGGGTTAGCTTGTTTGTAGTCGGTATGTTCACAAATATCTATTCTGATACGGTTTTAATCAACCTGAGAAAGAATCCTGCAGACGGATACAAAATCCCTTACGGAGGACCGTTCAAATTGATTTCCGCCCCCAATTTGGGTGGTGAGTTATTGGAGTGGATCGGTTTTGCAATTCTTTGCTGGAATCTTCCTGCTTTTTGTTTTGCATTCTTTACCTTTTGCAACTTGTTTCCGCGTGCTCTGGCAAACCACAAATGGTATAAGCAAACCTTCCCGGATTATCCGAAAGACCGAAAAGCGGTTATTCCTTTTATTTGTTGATTTTGTTAAACAGTAGGTACGCGACGCATCGCGTACCTACTGTTATATTATCGCGTGCCTACTAGTTATATTTTTTCATACACCGCAATTGCCTCAATATGGCTGGTATGCGGAAATTGATCTACCAAAGATAATTTGGTCAGTTTGTAGCCTCCTTGTTCCAGGGTTTCCGTGTCACGTGCCTGAGTAGACGGATTACACGAAATGTATACCAAGTGAGAAGCACCTAGAGCAATTACTTTCTGTAATGTTTTCGGAGCAATTCCAGCTCTTGGCGGATCCAATACAATCGTATCGATCCGATTCAAATATTCAGGATGCAATGTCAGGAATTTCCCCACATCTGCAGCAAAGAAATGCAAGTGTTCCAGGTTATTTCGCTTGGCGTTCCGTTTCGCATCCTCGATAGCTTCCTCTACAATATCCACACCGATGATTTCACCTGCATTCACACGTTGTGCAACCAACTGACCGATTGTTCCTGTTCCACAGAACAGATCCATAATCACTCCGCCGTCTTTTGCATGATCACATACATAATCGATTGCTTTAGTATACAAACGTTCCGCACTCTTCGGATTTGTCTGGAAGAAACTTTCCATGCTGATTTCAAATGAAAGACCAAGCATTTTCTCAACGACTACCGAATCACCGAAAAGTAAGGTACTTGTACCATTTTCAATCTTCGCCCGATCCGCAATATTGTCATTGATCGTATGCCAGATTCCAGCCAGTCGGTTTCCTAATTTTTCCTTTAGGAAATCCACCACTTGTCTGGTGTCGAATTTCTTAATTCCGGTAGAACTTGTAACGATGTGCAAAAGGATCTTGTCCTGATCAAATGATTTCCGAACGACAATATGGCGGAAAAATCCTTCTTTCTTTGGTGGATGCCAGGCCGGAAGCCCGAAGGTTTTTAACAGATCCCTGAATTCGGGAAGAATCGTTTCCCATTGCTCATCAAACAAACCACTCGGCTTATTGAGATTCTCCACTTTCCACCAGGTCCCTCTGCGCTTGAACCCCAGAGCAAACGCATCGTCAATTTCTTCGCCCGTTTCCGGAACGTGCTCGATACACGAAAAGCTATACTCCATTTTGTTTCTGTAAAAGAACGCTTCAGGAGAAGAAATAAAAGTGTCAAATAAGGAGCTTGGATCTTGAATTCGTCCTATCTTACGGTAGACGTCCAGCGTGGATTTCTTTTTGTATTCTTGCTGGATTTCAATCGGAACAAACAAATAAGGGGCTCCGGAAATCTCTTGAAACGGCAATTGCTTTTCCATAGGGGATCGTTCCAGAACTTCCAGCAATTTGCATTCTGCATGGCGTTTTCTTTTCTTATCGACTCGCGCTCTTACAAACTGACCCGGAAAGGTGTTTTCAACGAATAAAATAAAATCTCCTCCTTCTTCCGATTTCATGCGGGCAATTCCCTGACCACCAAATGCAAAATCGTCGATTTTAATTTCAATAATTTGATTTCTATGTACCACTTTGATTGTTGTTCTTATTCGGTCAAGATTGACCGATTACAATTCTTGATTTACAATATCCTGAATTGATTTATTTTCTAAAATACGCAGTGTTTCGTTTCGAACATCGATAAACACTTTGTTCAAGCCACATGTTTTTTCGTCCGTGCATTCGTCACAACGCTGGTAGTAATTCAAACTGACACAGGGAAGTAATGCAATCGGACCATTGAACAGCCTGATAATTGTGGAAATCTGAATTTGAGCCGGAGTTTGTCTTAAAAAGTAACCTCCTCCCTTTCCCATTTTGGAATTCAGGATACCTTGTTTTTTTAAGTCCAGTAAAATGGATTCGAGGAATTTTCTCGGGATACGACTGTTTTCGGCAATTTCAAGAATCAAAGTTGGCTCATTAGCATCCTTCTTTGCCAAGTAGGTCAAAGCATGTAATGCATATTTTGTCTTCTTTGATAACATGAACCGCAGTCTATCAGGCTAATTTACAATTAAATTTGAAATACAATTGTTATATCAATCCTTTAATCACACCTTTATCGGACGCTTCAATAAAAGATAAAATTTCTCTTCTGATCGGAGAATCCGGAATGGTTTCTTTTACAATCTCCAGGGATTTTGTAACGTGGCTGTTTTGTACAAAGATAATTCTGTAGATATCCTCTATCTCGCGCACTTGCTCATCCGTATAACCACGTCTTCTCAATCCAACAGAATTGATTCCTGCATAGGTAATCGGTTCACGTGCACATTTCACATAAGGAGGAACATTTTTACGGATCAATGAACCGCCGGCAACGAATGCGTGTGCACCGATGTGAATGAACTGCTGTGATCCGCAACGACCTTCCAGGATGGCATAATCGCCAACTACACAGTGTCCGGACAACCCGGAATAACTTGCCATGATGACATTATTTCCAATCTGACAATCATGCGCAACATGCACATAAGTCATCAATAAACAATCTTTCCCAACGGTTGTCTTCCACATGTCTTTCGTACCGCGATGAATCGTAACACATTCCCTGATTACGGTTCTATCACCAATCTCAACAGTGGTATATTCACCATCAAATTTCAAATCCTGGGGAATAACTGCAATAACAGCTCCCGGATAAATTTCGCAATTCTCTCCAATTCTAGCGCCAGGATAAATGGTTACATTCGGATGGATTTTCGTTCCTGCCCCAATGACAACATCATCGTAAATCGTACTGAATGATTCTATAATTACCCCTTCTCCCAATGTTGCATTAGGAGAGACATGTGCTAGTGGACTTATCATACTTCTGCTTTATCTTTAATGACTTGTGCAAGCATTTCAGCTTCCATCACGTGTTTTCCGTTTACATACGCGTTTCCATGCATATGCACTAACCCACGTCTGATAGGTGAAATTAAGGTTAATTCAAATACCAAGGTATCACCAGGGACAACTTTTTGTTTGAATTTCACATTGTCGATTTTCATGAAATAGGTAGAATACAAATGCGGATCTTCCACTTTGCTCAGTGCAAAGATACCTCCACATTGTGCCGTTGCTTCAATTTGAAGTACTCCCGGAAAAATCGGATTACCTGGGAAATGCCCTTGAAACATCGGCTCATTCATCGTAACGTTCTTCACTCCGACAATTTTATCATCGGTAATCTCCATGATCTTGTCAACCAACAAAAATGGATATCTGTGCGGAAGCATACGCTCAATGTCATTGATATTGTATAGCGGTTCACGCTCCAAATCAAATGAACGCGTACCTTTTTCCTGTCTTTTAATCTCTTCTTTCAAGACTTTTGCAAAACGCGTATTTCCTGAATGTCCCGGACGTGCTGCCAGGATATGTCCTTTGATGAATTTACCAACCAAAGCCAGATCTCCTAGGATATCCAACAATTTATGGCGAGCCGGTTCGTTTTCGAACTGCAATTTCAAGCTATTCAAAACACCGATTCCATCGTAATTCACTTTCAACTTGTCTTTTCCAAGTAATTTCGCCAAACGGTCCAATTCCTCTTCTTTCACATCATTGCGTTCAACCAATACGATCGCATTGTCCAAACTTCCACCTTTGATCAGGTTATTTTGAGCAAGAAACTCCAATTCTCCCAAAAAGCAAAATGTTCTGCATGCAGCGATGTCTTTTTCGAATTCACCCAAGTGATACATACTTGCATGTTGTGTACCCAATGCCGGGGAATTGTAATCCACCATCACGGTTACCCGGTATTCTTTATCCGGAACAGCCAAGAATTCGATTCCTCTTTCAGCATCTTCCCACTTGATATTTTCAGTCAACTCCAGGTACTGGCGGTCGGCTTTCTGTTCTTGCTTCCCAACGCGTTGGATTTCCCGAACAAACAACAAAGAAGATCCGTCCATAATCGGAATCTCAGGCCCTGTCAATGTAATCAACGCGTTATCCACTTCCATTCCGTACAATGCCGCCAATACATGCTCTGTTGTGTATACTTTGGCACCATTTGATTCCAATGTAGTTCCACGATCAGTAGAAACTACCAAGTCCGCATCAGCTTTAATTATCGGTTGACCATCTACATCCAATCGTTGAAATTTATATCCATGATTTTCAGCAGCCGGGTGAATTTCCATTACAACTGATTCTCCTGTATGTAAACCGACACCGGTGAATGTGATTTTTTCCTTAAGGGTAAATTGTTTTTCCGACATATTATTCTGCAGATTTTGAAAGTGTTTTGATTTTATCTTCTAATTCTGATAATTTCTTGATTATGATTGGAAGTCTTCTGAATCCGACGAATGATTTCTTATAATCATCCATTGGAATGGCAGGTGAGCCCATCAGTACTTCCGCTTTTTTGATTGTATTCGGAATTCCGGATTGTGCCACAATCTTGGTTCCATCAGCAATGTGAAGATGTCCGCTGATTCCAGCTTGTCCTCCGACCAACACATGCTTCCCGATTTTTGCTGATCCGGCAACTCCTGCCTGGGCAGCAATAGCTGAATGATGTCCGACTTCCACATTGTGAGCCAAGTGAACCAGGTTATCTATCTTAACGCCTTGACGGATAATTGTAGAACCCATCGTAGCGCAATCAATTGTTGCATTTGAACCGATTTCCACATCGTCTTCCAAAACGACGTTCCCAATCTGGGGAACTTTTGAAAAAACACCCTTTTCATCAGGAGCAAAACCGAAACCATCACTACCGATTACCACACCGGCATGTAACACACAACGATTACCGATTTTGGTATCCGCATAGATCTTCACTCCGGCATGGATTGTACAATCATCACCAATTACCACTCCGTCACCGATATAAGCCTGCGGATAAATTTTTGCATTCTTCCCGATTACCGTATTTTCTCCGATATAAGCAAATGCACCCAAATACAGACCTTCACCGACCTTAGCCGACTCCGAAATAAAAGATGGGGTTTCGATTTTCGGTTGTTTTTGGCGCATCTGGTTGTACACATCCAACAACTTCGCGAAACAGGCATAAGCATCATCCACTTTGACCAGGGTCAATGTTCCGGGAAGGTCTTTCGCAGGATTGAATGTTTTATTTACAATACAGATACTTGATTGTGTCGTGTAAATGTATTCCTCGTATTTGGGATTCGACAGGAATGAAAGTGTACCCGCAGTTCCTTCTTCGATTTTAGCCAAGCCGGAAACCGTAACATCCGAGTTACCAACGACTTCACCATTCAGGATAGTAGCTATTTGTAGCGCTGAAAATTCCATTGGACAAAATTAGTAAAAACCTTTAGGTTATGTGAGTGTTAAGGTATGATTTATTAACAGAACATTGTGTTGTAATGCTTGAATCCGAAGCTAATTGCGCTCAAATTGATAAAACTCGATATGATCCTTAAACCAACTGGTTCGTGCAAACAATGTATCCCCTTTTTCACGGGGTAAAACCACAAATTGCTCGGGCATCGGCTCCGCTTTCAAATTCGATTTCGAAAAGTCGATCAATCCCGATTTTTTCATCAAATACTGGATATACTCCTCATCCTTCACTCCCAGTTCGTTCATCTGCTTTGTCAACTCACTGTTTTCTTTCAGGTAAACAAAACTTTTTACATTTGGGAAATTGATCATACGCCCATATCCGGTAGTTGTATTCTTGAATTCCTGGATGGATCCTTTCGGCCATACCGCTTCAGCAATAAATGCATCTTCCGGGATTGAAAACCACAGTTCAATATTTTTTCCGTTTATTTCCTTTTCAATCTTGTAAACCTTTATATCCCCTTGCTTCTTACTCGAACCAAAGGAAATTGATCCGTCATCCAAAAAGGACACAATCATTGAATCCGTCAGATGATGCTTATCAAAAATCCGTTGGTTATCTTCCGAAATGACAACTACTTTTCCTAAAAAGGTATTTTTCACCCGGTTCTCAGGTAACCAGGTGCAACCCCTGTTCCTGAAAAAGAAAAAAACAAAGATGAGCCCGATTCCAAAACCTACTCCATATAAACGTAGGCGTCTCCAAAAATTCTTCATGTAAACTAGTTGTAAATTTCAAAAAAAAGGTCCGACTAGCGGACCTTTATTCTATTGAATTCTTAATTAAATCAGTGCATCCAACTTAGCAGTCAACTGTCCTTTCGGAACAGCTCCAACTGATTTGTCAGCAATTTCCCCACCTTTGACAAAAATGATTGTCGGGATGTTACGAATTCCAAATTGAGCAGAAACCCCCGGGTTTAAGTCAACATTCACTTTACCTATAATTGCTTTACCGTCGTATTCATTTGCCATTTCCTCAACGATAGGACCTATCAGTCTACATGGACCACACCATTCTGCCCAAAAGTCTACCATTACCGGTTTGTCTGATTTCAATACAAGCTCTTCAAAGTTTGCATCTGTGATTTCTAATGCCATAATTGTTTCAATTTAATGTGACTTCTTTCGTCGGTCTAAAGTTACTATTTGTTTTTTGTTTGCAAAAGCTTTGCCATTACAAATTACACTGTCAGATTGTCATGCTGAACAACCATTTTCTTCATTGTTTTCTGATTATCCGTCTCCAGACAATAGAAATAGGTTCCATTCTCCAATTCATTCGAATCAAACCGGACGATATGTCCACCGGAAGAAAACGACTTATTATGAATGACTTTGACCCCTTCCATTTTTGCGTTCAAAATTGAAAACACAACACTCTTCTCCTGTTCGATTGTAAAGTAAAATTCCAACTCACCACTTTGCAACTTACTTTCCAGGTCAAATAACAGAGCATATTCCTCTTTCTTCAAAACTCCTTTGGAAAATCGCTTAATTACGGACTTGTAAGCGATATATAACATCATGATTGCGGCCAATGCAATCAGTGTACCCAATACTTTGCTTTCCCAAGAGCGAATTCCTTTTACAAAATTTACGCGGAATAAGATCAATAAAGTGATTGTGAGACTAAGACCGACAAGGGTCAATATGGTTCTTTTTTTCATAGTTAAAGGGAAATGATTCCCGGGATTATTTGTGCTTTTTCGTAAACTGCAATAATTGAATCCACATCCAACATCATTTCTTTCACACTCACACTGACAAATTTGCCATTACTTGACTCATGGAACTGGATCTGCGCAGTTTCATCAAACAAGGCAGTAGTCTGAGCTAAGGAGTGAGGAGTGTTCGGTACAATAAACTTGAAAAAATAGACATTTGGCCATTCTTCCATACTCAATTGCTCTTTCAACTTATCAAAGGCTCCTTCATTCATGGTTTTAAATATTTCGGCAACAAAGATAAGCGCTTTATGGCTAGTAAGAGGTCTTTTTTGAGTTGATCTTTATTCTTTTCCAGATCACGAAAGGTAATCCATCCATTTTGGGAAGCTTCCTTCAATCCTTTTTGAATCAACATCGGATCCGGTTCAACACCGAATACCGGGTCTTCATCTATCCAATCAAGGGCTGCAAACTGATCTGAAAACGCGCGTTCCATCTTCAAACCCTCTTCCAAAATTGCAGGTAATCCTTGTGGTGCCTGGATTTGGGCAAAGGTCATTTTCCAGTGATTCTTGGCTTTCATATATCCTTCCCATAAGACCAAAGCCTCATCCGTCACAACCAAATTATAGTTGAATTCAGGATTCTCCGGTTTTTGAAAAAGCCGGCTGCTATCCGCAATCCGGGCCAATTGATTCAATCGAACCAACTTTGGCTTCAGGGTCAACCACAACAAAGGCTTGGCAAGAATTGATTTTTTGAGTTCAAAAACCTCCATTTCCAATGCTTCCTCCACTTCATCCAGATTTTCAACACGAAGAAGTGCCAGTATCTCGTCCGGGGTCACTGTTCAGGTTCCTTTTGGTTTTTGCGCATGCGGATATTGAGAAACTCAACCAGCAAGGCATAAACCATCGCGAAATAGATATATCCTTTCGGAATGTGCTGACCGAATGATTCGGCAATCAGCAATACTCCGATCGTTACCAGGAAACCAAGCGCAATCATCTTGATGGTTGGCCGGGCATTGATAAAATCCGCAATCGGTTTCGCGAATATCAACATGATGATCATGGAAATAATCACCGCCAAAACAATAATGATAAAAGGATTACCATGTGTTTCATGCCGAATATCATTGGTCATACCAATTGCAGAAATCACGGAGTCGAAACTGAAAATAAAGTCAATTGCCACGATTTGCAAAACAACTGCACCCAAACGGACTTTTTTCTTCTTTTTAGCTTCTTCATGGGTTCCTTTCACACTCGAGTGCATCTCTCCAACCGATTTATAGATCAGGAAAAGTCCACCAATCAAAAGAACCAGTGAATGTGCTGTGAATTTGATATCATAAACTGTAAACAGCGGTGTTTTATCCAAGGTCATAATGTAGGAAACAACACTCAGCAGAAGCAATCGGATGATCAATGCCAAACTCAAACCTAAAAGGCGGGCTTTGCGTTGATCCTGTTTTACTAACGAATCCGTGATGATCGAAATAAAAATGATGTTATCGATTCCTAATACGATTTCCAGTAGTGTTAAAACTACTAGGTAAAAAATTCCAATGCCGGTCGTTAATATATGAAAATCCACTTCTTTATTTTTTGGACAAATTTAGTGTCAATTAAACTATAAAAAATGGATTTGTGTTTTTTTTCATTTTTAACAGAATTATTCGATTTTAAATTTGGTTTTAAAGAACTGATTTTCTTACATTAGCGATATTGAACCTTGCCCTATTAAGAGGCATTCAAACCAATCAGAGAGTCCAGCTGTCTTTTTCGTAGTAGTTTTTAGCAGTTTGGGCTCTCTTTGTTTTTTTCAATTAAGAATTGAAAAGGAGAATTCGCTTCAAATAAATCAATACGAAACAAGCCACTACACTTTTTAAAATCTTTTCAATTTTAAATTTTCAATTAATTTGCTCTTTTCGTAAACGATTTGAAGTAAGCTTCCAACACAGCACTGTTCTGTTCGTTCATGGTACTGATCTCCAATAATTTCGGTTTACCATTTGTGCTTTCTGCAAAGAATGAATCCAAATGTCTGTCCAGATCTGCCTGGGAAGAAGCTTGAAAATATTCCAATTGATAAGTCTTTGCAATGTCTTCCGTTGACAATTCCTGTTCTGCAACAAAGATTTTTTTCCACTGTTTTGTTGATTTCGGTCCGGGGATAATGTTGAATATATCGCCCCCACCATTATTGACCAAAACAATTCTCAAATTAGACGGAAGATGTTTACTCCACCAAGCGTTGGAATCATAAAAAAAGGATAAATCACCTGTTATCAGGACATGTGCTTCATTCGGAGAAGCAATCGCAGAACCAACTGATGTTGAACTACTTCCATCAATACCGCTAGTTCCTCTATTGCACCAATAACTTACTGTTTTGATCGGATCAAATAACAAAGCATAACGGATCAACGAACTGTTTGAAATATGCAGGTTGCAGTAATCAGGAATGACATCCATGACAAATTCCATTGCTTTCAGGTCACTCCAAGGTTGAGCGGCACAAAGTTGTTCCTGGTCGTCCGAACCAAACTGGTCCACTTTCTTCCAGGCAAAACCAAAACGCGATTTATGCGGATTTTTCTCTACGAACTCCCGGATCAATTCCAACCCTTTTAATGCCGGGACCGGTGCGGTAAATCGCAAATTCTGATACGTATCCATGAAGGGAAAATCCGCTCCGAAACGAATCACCGGTGCTTTAGATTGGCGCAAGAACACCTTGATTTTCTTGGAAATAATAGCACCTCCGATTGTAACAATACAATCCGGATGAAAGGCCTGTATTTCTGACTCCGGGATAAGGTTCAGGGTCCGATCTATCGTAGAGACAAAATACGGACTGTACATGTTGGAAGTATGTTCCACCAAAACTGCAACTGAACCGTCCAACGCCAATCGTTCCAATTGCTCTTGCAAATCCGGATCTTTTTGATGCTGTCCGACGATGATCAGCCTTTTTTCAGAATTACCCCATAAAATCTCCAACTTACTCTTACTGTTCCTGGATAAACCGGATTCTGTTTCAGCCAATTCTATCCAGTTCTTTATAATATGAATATCCTCTGTTGTTTCATACAATGGCTCCGAAAAAGGAATATTCAAATGAACAGGTCCTTTCCTTGTACCGATTGCAGCTTGTAATACTTCTGACAGAATTCGTTCAAAATGCCAGCGCTGATTTTCTGAATGAATCTCATTCAGCTGAGCACTTTTCAGCACCATTTGGTCGAATACCCGATCCTGCCGAATGGTTTGCCCATCTCCCTGATCAACCCATTCCACCGGTCTGTCGGCAGAAATAACGATTAATGGTGTTTCCTGGTAAAATGCTTCTGCAATTGCCGGATAATAATTCAGAGGTGCCGATCCGGAAGTACATGTAATAACAACCGGTTTTTTAAGTTTCTGTGCCATTCCATGTGCATAAAATGCAGCTACCCGCTCATCCGGAACAACAAAAACCTGGAAATGAGGGTCTTCGTCAAAAGCAATACTTAGCGGAGCATTTCTAGATCCGGGAGAAATAACGACGTGCGTCACACCTACTTTTTTACAACCATCAACCAGGAGTTGCACTTCCAATTTTGCACTTGAAATCATGGTGTAAATTTAGTGTGTTTCACGGTTCAAAGGGTTTAAGAAGTTCAAAAAGTTTCAAAGACTCAAAATGCACTCAATAAAATTCAAATAGCTTTTTTTTCAATAAAAATCAATTTTGAACATTTGAACATTTGAACATTTGAACATTTGAACATTTTGAAAACATCACTATATTTTCTTCATCACCCGCATCAGGGTTTCCGCCTTATGTTCGGTTTCTTCCCATTCCAGATCAGGAATAGAGTCAATGGTAAATCCGCCTCCCACATATAGGAATGCTTTATCCCGGAATAATTGCGCACAACGCAGATTTACGAACAGGTTGGTATTTCCTTCTTCAAACAATCCGATAAATCCGGTGTACAATTTACGGTCATGCATTTCCCGGGTTGCAATTGCTTCAATCGCATTTCTTCTTGGAGTCCCGCAAACTGCAGGAGTCGGATGAAGATCCAATGCAATCGACCAGGCATTCGGTTTGGTCAAAAGTGCTTTAAAATCTGTTTTCAAATGCTGAACCGGGCCTGCCTGAACTACATAAGGTCCTTCGGATTCAATTTCCACACATTTGTTCCGCACCAGGCTTTCCTTGATTGCATCCACCACGAAGGCATGTTCCTCCAATTCTTTAGGAGTCCATTCATGTTCCTCATTTTCACCGTGGGTTCCGGCTAAAGCAACTGTTTTACAAACCATTCCTTCCTGGTTCATTAGTAATTCCGGAGTTGCACCGATCCACGTCCCGAATTTATCCGAAGAAATAAGGTAGCAGAATGCATTGGGATATGTACCGTCTAAAATATGGAACAGGTCAAATGCTTTTTCTCCTTGAAATGGCGTTTGCTTGATTCGGGAGAAAACACCTTTCTCGACTCCCAGCAAGGGAAATGAATTCAAAAAAGCTTGTGCTTCTATCTGGTAATCTCTTCTTGAAATAACCGTGGGAATTTCACTGCTGTAATGGAAATCAAAAGTCGGATCGAATTCGCTTGTTTCATTGAAATGAAAAGTCTGTTCATGCAAGAAGTCGGACACTACAAAACCGGATGGTTTTTCATCTCCGTTCAAAGCTAAAAATTCGCCTCTTTTGATAACAGGGGCTTTTTCTTTGGGCAATCTATAAATCAGTAAATCTTTCACGATCTTGGAACAATCATTACGGTTAAACGTCCGGTACAGATCAGGCGATCATTCGCTTCATCGAAAATATCCACTTGCCAGATGTGTGTTCGTGAGCCCGCATGAACGATCTTCCCGATCGCTTTTACAGAACCCGTTTTCACACTTCCGATGTGATTTGCATTGATTTCAATCCCAACCGGGGCTTCCTTACTCAAATCAAGTAACAAGGTAGAACCGATGGAACCGATCGATTCGATCAACGCAGCACTGGCCCCACCATGCAACAGCCCCATGGGTTGGTGTGTACGATGATCAACAGGCATGGTTGCAACGATATAATCCTCCCCGATTTCCACACACTTGATATCCAAATGTCCCAACATGGTATTGTTGGAATACTTATTGATCTCTTCCAGCGAAACGCTATTCAATTTTCTCATCGGCTCTTATTCTTTCAGGATAAAATTACTACTTAAAGAGGTCTTGAATACAACAGATGTTCTTTTTTTTCGTTTCCGTCCTGAAATCTTTGATCAACCGAATATGAGTAAGCCCATACTGACTTTGCCTTGCAAACAAAATCTTCAAACGTTCGAAAAAAGAGAATTAGATTATTACTGTAATTCGTGTGATAAAGTATTGACTGACTTCCGTGAAAAGTCGGATTCCGAAATCGAATTTATTATTGCTAATGCAACGAAACAAATTTGTGGCATCATGCACTATCACCAAGCCGACCATAAACGTTCTACTATAGTTATTTCTCAATATCAATCACGGGTCGGTTTGTCCTTATTGGGAATATTAGGATTTCTAGGACCTGTATTGACCTCTTGTGAAGAAGCATCTACCCGGAGTCACGAAATTAAAGCCAAGAAAGATGCATTCAACACGTTACATTTTCCACTGATTCTCAAAGGAACTTTAACGGATAACAATTCTTTCGATCCTTTGATTGATTCAGAAGTTGAATTGATCCAGGATGGGAAGGTTGTCCGAAAAGAAAAAATCAATGAAAAAGGGGAATTTGAAATCAGAATTT
Organism: uncultured Fluviicola sp.; assembly: GCF_946478805.1. Next base: position 161,447 of record NZ_CAMLDC010000006.1, read on the forward strand.
TGGAAAAAGACCTGAAGAACGAAGCATTTGAATTGGCTTATCATTCACCCAAGAACTTTTCAGACACTATAGAAGAAAAGGTTTCAACAGTTGGAACCAGTCCCTTACTAATCGAATTGTATGCTATTCCTGCACCGGTTATGCATATTGAAAAAATAAATTATTCATTAAAAGAATCGATGATTCCACTTGCTATGTATGGTTTTTACAGTCCAGCTATCACTCCATCGGAAGCCATCCCTCCACTGCCATACGATATTCATCGACCTCTTCAATTCGAAAGAACATTTGAATTGAAAGAGAATGTCATTCAATTTCCTATTAAAAAATGATAATCGAATTTTTTCAACTCAGAAATAAAACCCCAAAATAAAGCAAACCTACACTTTACATTTTTTCCAAATTGCGGAATCGATTAATTCCTATTTTCATTTCATCAAACTACAATTATGAACAAGCCAATCATGTCACTCCCTTGTAATCAATCGCATACGCGAATGGCAAAGCGTGACGGTGGTTACTACTGTTCCAGTTGTGAAAAGGTATTGACCGATTTTCGTCAGAAGTCGGAAACTGAAATCAAACACATTATTACATCAAACCCCGGAAAGGTTTGCGGAATTTTCCATAATCATCAAATCAGTTCTAAAACATCACATGTTGCATTGTCCAATGCCTCCTATAGAGTGGGATTATCTTTACTGGGTATACTTGGTTTTTTGGGTCCGGTAATCTCATCCTGTGAGTCGGCGCCGGACGATGCAACCAGTGTGAAACAAAAAGCTTTCAACAAACTGAAATTCCCGATGAAGATCAGCGGGCAACTAAAGGATGAAAAGACAGGAAAGCCTTTAGCAAAATCTCCTGTAGAAATCCAGCAGGAAGGAAAGACCATTTTGAAAGGTTATACAGATGAAGCAGGGAACTTTGAATTGACAATCACTAAAAAAGACCTGAAAAGCGAAACCTTTGATCTGATTTACCTGTCAAAAAATCATGGTGCTGATACACTGCACCGGCAAAATATCGAATCGTTTGCAAAAGGAAAGAAATTGATCCTTACACTAAAGGCGGAAGCTGTTAAATGCAATGTAAAGAATGGAGAGATTCCTATTCCGGGAGAACCGATTATAGAAGGAGAAGTTGCGCCGGATTATTACGACGAACCGACATCAGGGATAGCAATACCGGAAGATCCATCTGCTGAATAAAAAGAAAAACTGAGCCACAAATAATAATTAACACCGATTTCTACCTACACCTAAATCAGATAAGGAGACTTGCGAAAGCAGTCTCCTTATTTTTTTAAATAAGGAGTGACGCGATACATCGCGTCACTCCTTTATTCCATATTCCTTGCAAGCCATTTCAACAAACCCGAAACCGAATTTGTACAGATTCGCATCCGTAATCAAAAGGAAAACTACTTTATTCTCTTCCAGTTTTTTGTTCAGATCCTGATCTTTAACCAAGGTTTCCTGGGTAAATGAGGCCGGATAGATTTGTTCGTTGTAATACCAGAACTCGCCTCCGTTGAACAGAGAATTAGAAATATTTGAATTGTACAAGCCCCAATAGAAACTATCGGCAATCATCAATACTTTCGGATCTTTCGTTTCAGGTGCCCGATCCGGATGAAATTCCGGATAAGCCAATTTAAGATCCGGAATCCCCAATAACAGATTCATTCCACTTCCAATATCGTTATCGTCCCGTCTTGGCCTACCTGATTCAACAATTTTATCTAAGACAAGGGATGGGATTTGCGTTTTACAAGTGGAAGCAACATATTTTCCAATGGAATCAGCCGCCAGGTATTGTCCGTAAACACTCCAATGGATTCCTGTTTTTGGGAAAAGAGGGTACTTCGAACTTTTCTTCATCGATTCAAACCAACTGTGCATATCAATATAGGAAACATCCTGTTTGATGAATTGTTTCTTGAACACATCGTAGTTTATCTCGCTTTTTCGTTCTCTTTTGTAATGGTCCGGAATGTATTCGGGGTAGAAGCTTCCTTTTCCGGGAGCAAAAATGACAACTAATTTGATTCCTTTACTTTCAAGTGTATCCTGAATAGATTTCCATTTATGAGTGATTTCCCGTATTTTATTTTCCCCCAGGAAATCCATTCCATAATACGCTTTGATATAATTTTCCTCGTATAGGTAATCCTCTTTTCCTCTTATAACGCCAAGAGCATGTGCTATATTGAAAAAACTATAGTTCCATTGGTTGTATAAACGCACCCAACCCGGCCGAAACCCTGTATGCTCCTGGATGTATTTATCTTGTCCTTCCTGGTATTTTCCCGAAAACCAATTTTTCTTTGTCAACTCCGGTTTCGTTGATAGTTCGTAAGCTCCCTTAAGCGGTATTTCCTCATAAAACCGGAATTTATGCTGAATCATAGGCAAAAACAACAAAGCAATTATTCCTGCAAAAACAATTTGTTTTAAACGTTTATATGTCGGTTGTTTATTCATTTTAAAAACGGAAATAAATGAATGGATTGAAGCCTGAGGAGATTACTGAACTTGCACTCATAATAAACAGCAAGATCGTAAAAAATAAGAAAAGCCCGTTTGCGAAGAAGGAATAGGAATTTCGCATGTAGACAAAGTCTTGCATTTGCTTTCCCACCTTAAATGCAGCAAGGAAGGCAAAGAAAGCTGCAACAAACAACAAAGGCCAGAAATTCGGAAGGGTAATAAAAGTGGAATCCCAACTAAAATCAAATAAACGCTCGAAGTAAAGCCCAACCTGGCTCAGATCGTCTTCGATATGAAAAATGACCCAACCCATCATCACAATGAAAAAAGTGACGGCAATCGAAAACACGCTCCCCAGTTTATTTAAAAGCTTCACCAGGAATATGCGGTCTAAAATCAGAAACGTTCCATGAAAGGCTCCCCAAACTACGAAATTCCAGGAAGCTCCGTGCCAGAAACCGGAAAGGATAAACACCAAAGCCAAATTAAAATACAAGCGGGTTTTGGATGAAACGCGATTTCCCCCCAGCGGAATATAGAGATAATCACGCATGAAATTCCCCAAAGTCATATGCCACCTGCGCCAAAATTCCGTGATGCTTTTGGAACTGTACGGACTATTGAAATTCTCCGGGAAATGAAACCCCATAATCTTGCCCAATCCAATCGCCATATCGGAATAGCCGGAGAAATCAAAATAGATCTGCATGGTATAGGCGAGAATTCCTATCCAGGCGGTGGAAGCGCTCAATAAATGAAAATCCGTATCAAAGATTACTTTTGCCTGTTCCGCCATGACATTGGCGATCAATACTTTTTTGGCTAAACCAATGGAAAAACGATAGAAACCAACCAGTTTTTCATCGATATTTTCCTTTCGTTCAATTACCTCATCCGCAATTTCTTGGAAGCGCACAATTGGTCCGGCAATCAGTTTTGGAAAAGCCAGCAAATACAGTAAATAGTCTTTTAAATTCTTTAATGGTGCATGCTTTCCGCGGTAAACATCGACCGTATAAGTGATGGATTCAAATGTAAAAAAGGAGATCCCGATAGGCATGATCACTTTGGTCCAGGTAACTTCCTTAAGCCCAAAACTTTCGAGCAATGCATTGGCATTTCCAATGAAAAAATTAGAGTATTTAAAGTAGGCCAAGAGACCTAGATTGATTGTCAGAGAGATTATCAGGAGTATTCTCTTCTTCCTGGCTTCATTGGAACGATGGATTGTCCGCACCAGCAAAAAATCCAGGAAGGAAGTTCCAAGCAGGATAAAAACAAATACCGGAGCGCCCCACGTGTAAAATAAAATACTGAAAAAGAAGATCACCCAATTCTTCAGAAATTTAGGAACCACATGATAGACCAACAGGAAGAAAGGCAGAAAGTAAAAAAGGAAGATTGTACTGCTAAAAACCACTTGTCTGAATTTCGGATTCCGAAGATAATAAAAGTGGGGACGCGATTAATCACGTCCCCACTTTATTTCCAAATTTTTCTTTTTATTTCTATTTGCTTTTTTTCTCTAACGCCAAATCAATCACTTCCCGCATTTTTTTGACATAGTGAAATTTCAATCCTTTCACATAATCTGCGGTGATTTCCTCTACGTCTTTACGGTTGCGTTCACACAAGATGATTTCCTTGATATTTGCACGTTTGGCAGCCAGGATTTTCTCCTTGATCCCTCCAACCGGAAGTACTTCTCCACGCAAAGTGATCTCTCCTGTCATTGCCAAGTTTTTCTTCACTTTTCTACCGGAGAATGAACTTGCCAATGACGTCAACATGGTGATCCCGGCACTTGGGCCATCTTTTGGAGTTGCTCCTTCCGGAACGTGGATGTGTACATTTTTCTCATCGAACAGATCCTGCTCCAAATCCAACCAATCACTATGCGCTTTTAAAAACTCCAAAGCTATCACAGCGGATTCTTTCATCACATCTCCCAGGTTCCCCGTCAGGGTCAGTTTTCCTTTTCCTTTTGTCAAAGAAGATTCGATGAACAGGATATCACCTCCCACGCTTGTCCATGCCAAACCTGTCACGACCCCCGGAACATCATTATTATCGTATTTCGTTTTTTCGCGACCAGCTCCCAAAATGGTTGCCAGTTCTTCCATGTCAATCTTTTCGTCGAATTTCTCTTCCAAAGCAACTTGTTTTGCCCTATGTCGAGCCAATTTCGCCAACTTTTTATCCAATCCGCGAACTCCGGATTCATTGGTGTAATTTTCAATGATCCGCTCGAGGGTTTTACGATCAACAACCAATTGCTTTTTTGTGATCCCATGAGCTTCCAATTGTTTTGGCAACAAGTGTTTTTTCGCGATTTCAATTTTTTCCTCAATCGTATACCCGTTCACCTCGATAATTTCCATCCGGTCCAACAAAGGTCCCTGAACGGTCGACAAGCTGTTCGCAGTTGCAATGAACATGACTTTAGACAAGTCAAATTCCGTTTCCACGTAATTGTCATAGAAGGCACTGTTTTGTTCCGGATCCAAAACCTCCAATAAAGCGGAAGACGGATCTCCGTGATTGCTTCTTCCCAGTTTGTCGATTTCATCCAATACGAATACCGGATTTGCCGAACCTGCTTTTTTCAAATGCTGGATCACGCGACCCGGCATTGCACCAATATATGTTTTGCGGTGTCCACGGATTTCAGCTTCGTCATGTACACCTCCTAAAGACATCCTCACATATTTTCTTCCCAAAGCTTCTGCAACAGATTTACCTAAAGAAGTTTTACCAACTCCCGGAGGTCCGTAGAAACATAAAATCGGTGATTTCATATCGCCCTTCAGTTTCAAAACTGCCAGGTATTCCAGAATGCGCTCCTTTACTTTTTCCAAACCGAAATGATCCCGCTCCAGGATTTTTGCTGCATGCTTCAAATCCAGGTTATCCGTTGAATACTCATTCCAAGGCAAATCCAACAAGGTATCCAGGTAATTCAATTGAACCGTATACTCCGCTCCTTGCGGATTCATGCGTTGCAACTTCGCCAACTCCTTATAGAACAATTTCGAAACTTCTTTCGACCATAACTTTTTAGCTGACCGGTCTTCCAGGTCTTTTACGTCCTGTTCCTGTGGATTGTCTCCCAATTCGTCCTGGATGGTACGGATCTGTTGATGTAAGAAATATTCCCTTTGTTGGCGGTCCATATCCAATCGTACTTTGGATTGGATCTCATTGCGCATTTCCAGCAATTGAGACTCCAAAGTAAGATGTTCCACCACCATGCGTGCACGTTTGCGGAAATCCAATTCCTCCAATAATTCCTGTTTCTTCTTCACATCTGCATTCATATTGGATGAGATGAAATTCACCATGAAGGTCGGTGATTCGATATTTCCAATTGCAAATGCAGCTTCCGAAGGAATATTCGGGCTGTCCTTAATTATCTGAAGTGCGAGTTCCTTTACATTCCGGAACAACAATTCCATCTCCTGGTCATCTTTCTCAGGAAGTACCTCCGTCAAAAAATTCACTTTCGCCCGCATGTAGGGTTCCGTTTGATTCGGTTCTACGATTTCAAACCGGCGTTTCCCCTGGATGATAACCGTTGATGAACCATCAGGCATTTTCAATAAGCGAACAATCTGGGCAACGGTACCAACCCGATGCAAGTCGTTAAACTCAGGGCTTTCTTCTTCCTGATCGATTTGAGCGACAACCCCTATGATTTTCTTTCCGCTGTTGGCATCTTGTAACAACTTCAACGATTTATCTCTCCCAATGGTAATCGGAATCATTACTCCAGGAAAAAGCACATTGTTTCGCAAAGGTAGAATTGGTAAGTCTTCCGGGAATATCTCCTTATTCATATTGTCTTCGTCGTCCTGGGACATCAAAGGCAAAAATTCTGCATCTTCTCCGGATGAGACAATAATTGTATTATCGAATGAATCTTTCATGTATGTGTATATTAACGCCAAAATGTCATTTTTCTTATTAATCAGATTGGCTAGTTTCAAATGAATGTTTGACGATAGGGATTGTCAAGTGTTGTGCCAATTAAAAATCCCTGACGAATTGACAGACAACAATCAAAAATAAATTTGTTTATTTGCTAAGATTACAGAAACCAAGTGCGCAGCGATATTAAAACGAAACATCGAAAGAAATATACTGACCATCAAACTATGAATCAATTACTTAATTATATCGTTGTTGTCATATTCGGAGTTATTTTGATATTGCCGGTAGTTAATGATAATTTGCACATCTTTCAATTTGAGCGCAAAACTGAAAACAGGAAATTCAGTGATTCATTAAGCATCTCCATTAATAAGCTTGATAATTTCCCGAAAGATTTCGAAAATTATCTCAGTGACAATTTCGCCTTTCGCACTCCTTTGATTACCCTTTCCAAGGAAATGAAATTTCGGTATTTTAAAATTTCTCCTGACAAAAACGAAATCATTATTGGCAAGAAAAACCGTTGTTTCATAGCCAACGATCACCTTCGGATATATGAAGGAGATATCACTTTCGATAAAGGCTGGTTAGATACAATTGAAACGGAATGGACAAGGAGAAAAAACTACCTGGATAGTTTAGGAATTCCCGTTCACTTGATTATTGCTCCAATTGCACACGAAATTTATCCGGAGGAATTACCGTCCAATATTTTAAAAAGAAAAGGAGATGACCCTATTACATTGGTCACAAAACGGTTAAACAAACGATACCCGCATTTGGTGTTTAATCCTATACCGATTCTATTAGCCAATAAAGCAAAGGAAAAACTCTATTACGAGCTGGATAATCACTGGACCGAAAACGGAGGTTTTTTAGTCTCCAGATCCCTTCTTCAGGAAATCAAACGGAATGACTACCCGAATTTGGATTTAAGTCCCTTAGATGACTTTAAATGGAAAAAAACGAATCGCGATTTTGGCCATTTTGTGAATGTCCTGGCCGTTGAAGATTTACATGAATCCATTTTACTAATTGACAAATACCCACGGGGTGTTGAAGAATTACCTGTTCTACCATTGAATTTCCATAAAGAAGGTGTAAGTGTCGCTGACCAGCAAGCACATTTCCGTAACAAAAACTGTAAAAACAAACTACGTGTTTTAGTCATCCGGGATTCTTTTGGAGGAGCGTTGATGCCTGCCTTTAAAGCTTGTTTCGGGGAAAGCCTGTTTATTTTTGATTCCTGGAAATATCAACTCAACAAATCAATCATTGAAAATTACAAACCTGATCTCATCATCTTTGTGACCTACGAAGAAAAGTTAAAAACGTATTCCAATCCTTCCAGTTGGGAGTAGTAATCCAGATAGAAAATGCTCTTTAGTAGTTTGGTCTTCCTTTTTTATTTTTTACCTGCGGTATTGATCGCTTATTACCTCAGTCCGCGCAATGGTAAAAATATTGTTTTATTGATTTTCAGTTTACTTTTTTACGCTTGGAGTGGTACCGGACTAACCTTGTTACTAATTACGTCCGTAACTGTCAATTTTATTATAGCCAAACAAATTAATAAGCAAAAACAGGCAAAAAACTGGTTAATTGTCGGAATCATATTCAACGTCCTGTTACTGGTCTTTTTCAAATACACCGGTTTTCTGATTGATAATGTCTTGGGATTGTTCCAAACACAAAATTCCGGTTGGTTCAAGGTGGCACTTCCCCTGGGAATTTCCTTTTATACATTTCACCAGATTTCCATGCTACGGGATATCTACCGGGATCCGCAACTGCCTAAAGTGAGCTATCCGCGCACACTATTGTATGTTGTATTCTTTCCACAACTGGTCGCCGGTCCCATCGTCCGCTATAAGGACATCATTTACCAGCTGATTGAACGAAAAGAATCCATTCAACAAGTTGCGCTGGGAATCAAACGGTTCATTGTCGGATTATTCAAAAAAGTAATTATTGCCAATACCATGGCGGCAATAGCTGATTCCATTATGGATGCCAATCAGGCAACTTTGACAACGAGTGCAGCGTGGCTTGGTATATTGGCTTACACCTTACAAATTTATTTTGATTTCTCCGGATACTCGGATATGGCGATCGGCTTGTCCCGTATGTTCGGAATTCGATTACTTGAAAACTTCGAATTTCCTTATATTGCCACCAGCATCAAGGATTTTTGGCGTAGATGGCATATTTCGCTGTCTACCTGGTTCCGTGATTATGTCTATATCCCGCTGGGAGGAAATCGTGTCAGTAAAACACGCGTTTACATCAATCTATTCCTTGTCTTTGTATTGACCGGTTTTTGGCATGGAGCATCCTGGAGCTTTATTTTTTGGGGTGTTTTTCATGGTTTCTTTCTTATCATTGAGCGATTAGGATTTGAACCGATCTTGAACCGCTTACCACTCATTCTGCGTTGGGCATATACGATGTTCATTGTAATGATAGGCTGGATCTTTTTCCGAATTGAAGTTTTTTCAGATGCCTGTTCATACATCGCACATCTGTTCACCAGCCAATCCGGAGCTGTTAAGACATGGGATTATTTCTTAGACAATGAACGCATTACACTCATAATCCTAGCTATCGTTATGAGTGTCTTACCATTCAATAAATGGCTGAAAACTACCGAAACCCCTTTGGGAATTGGAAATCAACTGATCTCATTCAGTCGTGCATTGCTATTGTTGGTAGCCTTTCTCTACTGTGTGATGGAGTTAACAAGCAGTTCTTACAATCCATTTATCTATTTCAATTTCTAAGCGATTGCTGAATGTGAGTGAGTTTTTCAAATGTTATTCTGCCTTTGGGATAAGATCCTAAAAATCGATAATTGGCAAGCATATTGGAATCCCATCAGTAACCCATACAATTTAAATCCTTTATTTCTAGGGAAAATAGGTGAATGGAACCTTTCATCTTCACAATTAAAACTATACGATTAGTTATTCAATCCTAAACAATTGATAGAAAGCTGGTTTTTATACCTATCTTGCCGAACTAACAGATTGTAATGAGCGAAATAGGTTCGGTGAAATGGAAGAAGAAAGATTTGGAACACTTCTTTCCCACATTAAAAAAACGCGTTGATGGATACTTCAGCGAAAACAAGATAAAAAAACAAGGAAACCGTAAGCTCTATTTCAAAGCTATTGCCCTTTTAGGAATTTATCTGACTCCTTTCATTTTACTTCTGACAATTCAATTGCCGGTTTTTGCCCAATTGTTATTGTGGGCACTTATGGGATTCGCTTTGGCAGGTATCGGAATGAGTGTCATGCACGATGCGAATCATGGAGCTTTTTCAAAAAATAAAGTGCTTAACTATTTCATGGGACATACCCTCAACTTGTTGGGTGGTTCTGTTTGCAATTGGAAAATGCAGCATAATGTCTTACATCATACTTATACGAACATAGCAAATATGGACGAGGATATCGATGATAAGTTACTGATGCGTTTTTGCCCGCATTCCGAACGAAAAGCGTATCACCGTTTCCAATTCATCTATGTGGTTTTCTTTTATTCCATATTGACTTTATATTGGGTAACCTTAAAAGATTTTGTCCAATTCATCCAATACCGCAAACACCGAACTTTTTGCGAAGAGAAGAAAAGCAGTATTCGCAAATTCACCCAGATCATTTTAATGAAAACCGTTTACTTTTTCACTATTCTGTACTTACCGATCGGCATCATTGGTTTACCGGTAGGTGCAACCATCGGAGGTTTCCTGATCATGCAGGCAATTGCCGGATTTATTCTTGCCTTGGTTTTCCAGTTGGCTCATACCGTTGAAGGAACAAGTCATCCGCTTCCAAATTCAGAAGGAATCATTGAAAACGACTGGGCAATCCATCAGCTGCAAACAACTGCCAACTTTGCCCGCAAAAGCAAATGGATCTCCTGGTATGTCGGTGGATTGAATTTCCAGGTAGAGCATCATTTGTTTCCTTACATCTCGCATGTTCATTATCCACATATTGCGGAAATTGTGAAAGAGACTGCAGAAGAATTCGGTGTTCCTTATTTGGAAAACCAAACTTTTATGAACGCGGTGAACTCACATTTCACATTCTTGTACCAGTTGGGAAAACCTTGTGTTGTTGAAGTAGAAGCAATCCGGGCTTAGAACACTTGTTCAAGTTTTCACCACACTTAATTAATTTCCTGTACTTTTCAAAAAAAGTGTCGTTAGTGTTCTTGCCCAATAACGGGGAACAGCATGTGTTTCCTGTAAGAATGCTACCAGTTCATTTGATTTCTTTTCTGCAGCATTGAAATCTTTCAGGGTTTCCATCCAAAATACGATTGGCTTGCCTGTTTTTTCGATAACTTGTTCGTCACTTACGTCCCAGTATTCTTTTTTCATTCGTACAAAATTACTTCCCGTTACGAAAGTACTGATCTATTTCCACCTTTTTTTCATTGCCAAAAAAATGTGGAGCCAAAAAAGTCTAGGCCTGTACTAGAAAATCTAAAAACTACGCGACCTGAAGCGAAGCATTCAAAACTCATCCAACCGCCTCAGCGGATTGGACTCAAACAATGAATGTTTTTTCCGCTTCACTTGCTTGTTTTTCACGATTTACAGCGTAAGGGCCAACATCAGAACCCTCCGTTAACAAAAAAATAACACTTGGCACGGGATTTGTTTTGGGTTGGGAACTAAACAACATACATGAAACTTTTTTTCTACTTTTTAGCCTTATCCGTATTGTTGATTTCCTGTAAAAAAGGAAAAACCTTAAAGCACGAAGTTGCTGTTCAATTCATTACAACCACTAATTCGGGCATTTATCCGGAAGGACTCTTCCCTCCTTTCAATGCAAATGATCCGACAGAATCGTCACATAGTCCGAATTATGCACATGAATATTCCAAGGAGCAGATAGCAGAACGGTTCAATTTGAAACTGAAGTCTTGCCTGGACAAAAACAATATCTTTCTCCAGGAAGATTCTACAGCATACGTTTTGGTCATCACAGGAATGAACCTCAGCGAAACACTGAAACGCCAAAGTTATATCGATAGTTGTGGATTCAATAATCCGGTCAATTATGTTTACTATTCGGATTTACGATTTTCAATCAGCGCTGAACTTTATAAAAATGGTGTTCTCCTTTCCACTTTTAAGGAAGAAGGTAATTCACACGACTCGGTCAGATCCAAAAAGGATAGTTGTAATGCTCCAAAGATTCTCCGTACGGCCCGATCCGCTTCCTCCCTGGTAGACCAGGTTGCCAAAGAACTGCGTGTTCGTGTTTCCAAGAAACTATTTGACCTGGAAGGATAAAATTCAGCTTAAAATCAACATAATTGAAATGGATCCCAAACAAATTGAATGAAATAAGCTATTTTTAATCTGTCACATTATTCACGTTGAATCCGGCATTATTAAATTCTATGAGAATCTTTATCTTTTTAGCAATCAGTCTATTCCATGCAATGGGATTTTCACAATCGAATCCGAAACCAAATGAAGCGGATTTCGCGGGATTAAAAACCATCCAACCAAAAACGATCCCGAACCTGGAAATTCCGGGAACAAATCCTCCCGATCTGATTATCACTCATACTGGATTTTCGCTCCTATACAACGAGCCCCACGAACAGGCTTCATGGGTGGCATATGAATTGACGAAAGAGGAAACCACCAAAAAGTTCGAGCGAACGGACAAATTTATCCCGGATCCGAAAGTAAGTACTAAAACGGCCAATAATGCAGATTACGCAGGAGCAGGTTACGATCGTGGACATTTAGCTCCGGCAGCAGATATGGGCTGGTCGGAAATTACGGTGGCTGAAAGTTTCTACTACAGCAATATGAGCCCTCAGGAACCAAGTTTCAATCGTGGAATCTGGAAGAAAACGGAAGAGTTAGTACGGGATTGGGCGATTGAAAACAATTCATTGTTTATCATAACCGGTCCGGTTTTAACTACAGGTCTTAAAACCATCGGGAAAAATGAAGTATCCGTTCCGAAGTATTATTACAAGGTCATTTTGGATTATTCGCAACCTTCGGTAAAAGGGATCGGATTCATCATGCCCAATGCGGACTCGAAAGAATCTCCTGCTCATTTTGCAGTATCCATCGACAGTATTGAACAATTTACCGGGATTGATTTTTTTCCATTATTACCCGATGACCAGGAAAATCTAATTGAAAAAACGCTTTGCATGGATTGCTGGACTTGGAACGACAATCAGGGAACTTCAACTCCGAAAAAGAAGGTCGAAACTGCACAAACCGGTAAAACAGCAGCTGTGCAATGTTCCAAAATTACCCAATCCAAGAAACGTTGCAAACGCATGACGAAAAGTCCAAATGGGTATTGTTCACAGCATGGAGGAAACTAAAAAAGACTTTTCATACCATCAAAAAAAAGCGCAACATATACATGCTGCGCTTTTCTGTTAAATAGCTAAGTCAAATCAATACTTCACCACTCTTTTCTGTGCCGTTTTTGATTCACTACTGATCTGAAGAATGAACATATTCCCCTGTAGTTCACTTAGATCAAGATTTTGCATCGCCTGGTAATTTGTTACCGTTTGAAGCAATTTTCCGTTCATATCAAAGATTTGGATAGTTCCTCCCGTTTCTGAAATTCCATTGATCCGAACAAGACCTGTTGTCGGATTCGGATACACCGTGAACAAATCTCCCTCAATGACACTTTCCTCAATTCCAAGACTTTCTGAAATCGGATCGAAGTTGATTCCACAAGGTCCGTTGTTGCTTAAAAATGCGCTTCTAACCGCAGCTGCTTTGACAAATAAATCTGTAACCGGTTCAAAAAGTGTTACTGCAGGTGCATTTTGACGCTTAAACAGGTAAGCATAATCCAACTCCACAAATTCACCGTTACTTAGAGCAGTTTTTCCAAAGGAATATGCATTTCGTCGATCTCCTCCCGGATTTGCGGTAGACCCTGTACCGCCAGGATCCATTTCAGACCAGTTAAAACCTGGAGAAATTCCTCCCGTACCAAAATTGTAGCTGTCTTCTCCTCCAGAATACATATATCTTGTGGGAATTGTTGTTGTTCCAACATCTCCTGAAAACCCTGTTCCACCATAAAAAACGGTGTCTCCGAAACGGAAATATCCTGTAAATAAATGATACCATTCTTCAGCAGTTGCAGGATCTGATACGCTAGGAGAAGCACCTGCTCCTGTAAATACATTGCCTGAATACAACCCCGTGTATTCATTATCTGTTATTCCATCATTGTATCCATAGCCATTTACCGATTGTCCGGGAAGAATTCCGATTCCATTATCTAAACCGTCATTTGCTTGTTTGAAGCCTTTTAAGACCATCACTCCCTGTGCTGCTAAAGTATCGTGAAAACCAATCCGTCCTGAGTTATCTTCATCAAACAAATCCGAATTATAATTATAGACCATTCCCAAATCGACATTGGTACCTGCATAATCATCGTTGCTATTCCCTAAATCGCCATCAAATCGACCGCCGAAGAATAAGGAATCAATAACAGCTCCACGTGAATATATCTGGATTTTACGCATCAATACATCGTCAAATGATTCCGTAGTATCACAAGATTGTGTATAGATGTAACTATGGAACTCAAGCGCTTTACTGTCGTCTCCGCTTGTTCGGTAATGGGTAATGCTAAATACACAATCGGTTCCGTAAATAGTTGGATAATCTCCCAAAAGCGGTTCATAAACACCATTTGTATTGATATCTGCAAAAGGTGCAAGATTTGCCGTTTGACCTAAAGCTGTATTCCCATGTGCAGGCCAGTTCCGAATTTCCCATACCGGGAGATAAGTCGACGACCCTGATTGAACGGAATCAATATGATCCAGGATCATCTGCATAGTCACGTGATATGGCCGGTTGTATTTTGATTCGATAACCGGATCATACATACCACTTGTCGTAAAAGGTCCCGGAAGCTCATTGTACTGATTTGAAAAATCAGATTTCGCATTTGAAATCGTATCATTCGCACCAATAAACCCAACAAAATGTTCGCTTAAATTATAACATGTTGAAATCCCTGCGTTATGAAAGGCTCCACCAACTGCCGGGGCGGGATTGGTAATCACTTTCGTCCCCATTCCGGTCCATACTCTTAAATTTTGTAATGATTTAATAAATGACCAGTATTCATTCTCTGTCAATTTTGGAATTTTCGAATATGCTTCGCAATAGACTGTTTGTCCATAGCTGGCATGATCATTTAAATCCCAGGACAAACCTTTTACATCATGCGAACCAACCAAAAGCATTCCATTGGGATTTTTCAGCATATGATAAACAAACATGACGGTTGATATCGAATCAATCGACTGGAAATTCTGATTTGCCCTGTAGAACATCGCCGCGTTTGTATTGTTTCCTTTATAGTACAGATGATAGGTATTGTCTTTGTATTCGATCTGGCTTGTATTTGAATTGGGAGGAGCAGTGAATGTTCCACTGTTTATCATGGTTCCCGCAGCATCATAGTGTTCGATTGCAGCCCCGTTGCTTACCCCGATTGTCGTTGAATCAATTAAAAAAGAACTTACTGAACGGTTAGTTGCAATTCCGGTTGTTACACTTGTATAATTGCTTGCCGCCGTTCGGGTAAAGATGGTTGCGCTTGACACTCCTGCTCCTAAAACCACTTTCTCCAAACCGTTTACCACAAACAAATTCCCGGTTTTATAGCCAGACAATACTGTATTTACATAAGAAGGTACTGTAGTAATTGATGCACTAACAGTTTCCTGAGTTGGCGCCGTGAAAGTACCCGTATTGAGTGCTACACGTACCAGCGAACCTGTACTTTTAACAACGTAGGTTACCAGTTGATTCCCCACCAATTTCGGTTCAAAATAAGCCAATTTGTAATCCGTAGTGCCGGTAAGTGTGCTGATCAAAGCCCCGCTTGTTTTGTCGACTTTTAACCAAAGTAATCTCATGACCGTATTCGAGGATGAAATACCCAAAACATAATACCGTTCGTTTCCACTCTCAATAGCAGTCATCAAGAAAAATTCCTGAGTAGTCGCAGGCATATTTACGGTGTAGATATACTCGTCAAATGTTTCCAAATCACCAAGTGCCGAAATGTGTTCTTTAAGAAGGTACAACTCGCTAAACCCTCTTCCTATAAAGGTAAACAGATCAACTTCTTTTTGAGCATCTTCACGAGCATAACTCGAAAAAGAAGTGGTTGGATTAGAACCGCTAGCATGCAAAAAAGTCCGATTAAACTGAGAAAAAGCAAGTGCGCTTGACAATAGAAAAAGACAGGTAGAAATTATTTTCATACGATAAGGGAGTTAAGCTGTTAATATCCGTTTACTAAACTTAACTAAAGTAATCGTACCTCGTACTTGCGGGTTATATTTTAACAGTTATTTCACAAAAAAAACCATCCGTCTAATGACGAATGGTTTTCTAATAATACACGCTGTCGTTTTGATTGATGCTGTTGACATCGGGATGTACCAAGAATAATCAACAGAATACCCGACCCGACAGAACTAATACTTCACGACTCTTTTTTGTGCAGTTTTCGATTCGCTGCTGATCTGAAGGATGAACATATTTCCTTGTAATTCACTTAGATCAAGATTTTGCATCGCCTGGTAATTGGTTACCGTTTGAAGCAATTTTCCATTGATATCAAAGATCCGGATTGTTCCTCCCGTTTCTGAAATTCCATTGACCTGAACAAGACCTGTTGTCGGATTCGGATACACGGTGAACAAATCTCCCTCAATGACACTTTCCTCAATTCCAAGACTTTCTGAAATCGGATCGAAATTGATTCCACAAGGTCCTTCGTTGCTTAAAAATGCGCTTCGGACGGCACTTGCTTTCACAAACAAATCTGTAACCGGTTCCAGAATGCCAGTGGTTGGTTCATTCTTGCGTTTAATCAAATAAGCATAATCCAACTCAATTGTTTCGCCATTGCTTAGGGTTGTTTTTCCGAAAGAATATGCTCCACGGCGGTCTCCTGAAGGATTTGAAGTCGATCCCGTTCCACACGGCTCAAATTCCGACCAGGAAAATCCCGGATCAACACCTGCGGTTCCCCAATGTAAGGTGTCAGAATCTCCCGGAAACATGTAATTTGTCGCTATTGCAGTGACACATGGCGCGCCTGAAAAACCGGTACCACCATAATACATTTCATCACCAAATTGGAACCGACCGTCCAAAACATTATACCAGGAAATTGCAGATGTCGGATCAGATTGACCAGCCGGAGCATTTGTTCCGGTATACGCAGCAGAAGCATACAAACCGGAATATTCGTTATCTATCACTCCATCATTGAAGCCATAGCCATTCACCGATTTTCCCGGTTGGATTCCGATTCCATTATCCAATCCGTCGTCTGCCTGTTTGAATCCTTTCAAGACCAGGATTCCCTGAGCAGGAAGCGTATCATTGAAACCCGGTCTGCCAGAATTAGGTTCATCAAAGAGGTCTCCGTTGTAGTTGTAGATCAATCCCAAATCCACATTCGTTC
This sequence comes from uncultured Fluviicola sp., assembly GCF_946478805.1. The sequence goes on from NZ_CAMLDC010000006.1 coordinate 178,401, forward strand.
CAATATAATCATCGTTGTAATTCCCCATATCTCCGTCAAAATGACCACCAAAGAATAAGGAATCGATCTCCACTCCGCGTGAAATAATTTTTACTTTACGCATCAGAACATCATCGAAAGTTTCATTGGTATCGCATAATTGGGTGTATACATAACTGTGAAATTCAAGCGCGTTATTGGCGTTTCCATTGTCTCTGTAATGCGTGATACTGAAAACACAATCATTTCCATAGATTTGCGGATAATCCCCCAAAAGCGGTTCGTAAACTCCATTTGAATTGGCATCAACAAACGGGGCAAGATCTGCGGCCTGACCCAAAGCCGTATTTCCATGCGCCGGCCAATTCCTGATTCCAACTACAGGAATATAGGAAGAAGAACCCATTTGCACAGAATCGATGTGATCCTCGATCATTTGAAGACTCACATGACATGGTCTGTTGTATTTTGCTTCCACCACTTCATCATAGAGTGCATTTGTAGTGTATGGACCAGGAAGTTCATCGTATTGGTCTGCATAAGTTGATTGGTCATTCGCAAGTGTATCTGTATTTGTAAATCCAACAAAACGCTCATTCAGGTTATAACAAGCCGAACGATTATCATAAGTTGAACCTGTTAGTCCATTAGGTGATACCGCTATCACTTTTGTACCCAACCCGATTGTGGCTATGCCTTTCGAACCGGTTTTGAATTTATAGGAATACTCTGAAAAATCCAGGACCGGTGTTTCCAGGTACTTTTCACAGAAAACACTCATCCCTGCACTCGCGTTTCCTGAAAGATCTTCCGAAACTCCTTTTGTCAATCCATTTCCAAGGATAAAATTTGCACCGTTTGAAGAGAAGATCTGATAAATTGCAGGAACAATCCCCTTCAGGGAATCAGTTACAGTAAAGGACGCGTTTGCTTTAAAGAAAGAGGAAGGCGTACCTGTTCCCATCGGTTTAGTGAAAATATGATATCCATTATCTATAAATGCCACTTGATTGATTGAAAGAATCGAATTCGACGAGAAGGTTCCTGAAGTTACCAAGCTCCCTGAAGCGTTGTAGTGTTCAATAGCCATTCCATTGGTAATCCCGATTGTTGTCGGGTTGATCAGGAATGAACTCACGGATCTGTTCGCAGCGATTCCTGTTGTAATCGAAGAATAGGTGTTTGCAGCTGTTCTTGTAAAAAGCTTTGCAGAAGTTATTCCACCGGCAAAAACTACTTTTTCAAGACCATTCACAAGCAATAGGTTCCCGCTTTTCCATCCATTGATCGTATTTGCAAAACCGGAAGAAGTTGTAATTGTCGCATCTACCATTTCCTCGGAAGGAAGGGCAAAAGAAGTGGTATTAATTGCCAGACGAATCAATCCGCCAGAGCTTTTCACGTGATAGGAAACCAATTCATTCCCGATCATTTTTGCTTCAAAATAGCCCAAACGATAGTTATAGGTACTCACCTGAGAACTTAACAAAGCACCGGTATTTTTGTCGACTTTGAGCCAAACAATGTTTAAGGCACTGTTATTTCCGATCTCCAGGGTATAAAAACGCTCCGTTTGATTTTCCGCTACTCCGAGAATGTATTGATTCTGTAAACCGGAAGGTACGGTCAGCGTGTAATTTTGATGAACTGCTTCAAGCACTTCACCCTGACCATCTAATTTTTGGGTAACCAGTTCGATCTGGTTTGAAGTACCATTACCCAGACTGAACAAATACTGCTGGTTTTGATCATCTAAAAAGGTACAACTCGAAAAGGTAGATCTCGTTGAAGTTGCATGCAAATAGGTCCTGTTGAATTGGGAAAAAACAAATCCACTCAACAACAGAAAAAGACAGGTAGAAATTATCTTCATGGCGTAATAATTTAAGGGTTAAACATAAATTTATAACGCTCAATTTAAAGGAACGGTTGGAAGATAAATCAGTTATTACTTCAAAATACCTTGTGATTTATTCTGCTGTAGATTTAACAGGATTAAAGGAAAGTAAACATCTTACGGATCTTAGCAAGACTATTTGTTATTCCCCCAATTTAAAATTCTTGGACTTTTTAAGTAGGTTTGTTTATCCAAATCGAAATAAGCACTATGAACAACGATAATAAACTTGGTTTTCTAAATCTTACTGTCATCATCTTAACTTTTTATGTTTTAGGAGCATTGGTAGTTGATACTTTTTGGGTGTTATCTCCGGAAACCTCCAAGCTTCTAACCTATTTTGACTATGCGATCTGTGCATTCTTCTTTTTTGAGTTCTTATACAGATTCATGTATGCAGAGAATAAACTTGTTTTTATGAAATGGGGATGGATTGATTTACTTTCATGTATTCCGATGGTTGATTTTTTACGTGCAGGCAGAATTTTGAGGCTAATTCGTTTATTTAGAATCATTCGAGCCTTTCGTTCATCCCGTCAATTACTCAATCATATCTTTGCAAACAAAGCAAAAGGGGCTTTAACATCTGTTTCCGTGTTGGCTATTCTCTTAATCATATTCTCATCAATTGCTATTCTTGCAGTTGAAACCGATCCAAAAAGCAACATTAAAAACGCTGAAGATGCCATTTGGTGGACCTACACAACGATTACCACTGTAGGATATGGAGACAAATACCCGGTTACGACCGAAGGTAGAATCTTAGCCATGATTTTAATGACATTTGGCGTCGGATTTTTTGGAACTTTTACTGCTTATATAGCTTCCATTTTTGTCGCTAACAATCAAGAAACAAGTAAATAAATTGAGAAATAATTACCCACCGATCTTCGCCAGGTAATCAAACAGGTAATGATCACCTTCCGTGAGTTCCAATCCGCGTCTGCTCATCATTGCATTGGCAGATTGCTTAGCTTTTGCCAGGTCAAAAAGTTCCGTTCCGTTTACAGCTCCCCAGGAGAAAGAAGGAATGAATTTTTTAGGAAATTCACCTCCGAAAACATTGCAGGAAACTCCCACAACCGTTGCCGTATTGAACATCGTATTGATGGCACATTTACTGTGATCCCCCATACACACTCCCATGAATTGCAAACCGGTTTCTACTTCTGCTCCCTGTTCATAAGACCAGGAACGAATCATCGAGTAATTGTTCTTCAAATTTGAAGTATTCGTATCCGCACCAAAATTGCACCATTCACCAACCATTGAATTTCCTAAGAACCCGTCGTGTCCTTTATTCGAATAAGCCTGAAATACACAATTGGAAATTTCACCGCCCACCTTACAAAACGGACCTATTGTTGTTGCTCCGTATATTTTAGAGCCCATTTTCACGACACCGTGTTCTCCAAGGGAGAATGGTCCGCGAATCATGGAACCTTCCATAATCTCGGCATCGTTGGCTATATAGATCGGCCCGGAAGTAGTATTTAAAAAAGATCCTTCAACAGACGCCCCCGTTTCGAGAAAAATCAATGACGGATCACCGATAATCGTATTTGATGAAGGAATGTATTGCGATTCTCTGCCACCTGTCAATAAAAAATAATCTGCCACCAGGATTTCGTCATTCTTTTGGAACAAATCCCAACGCTGGGTCAATTCCAACGGATGCTGCTCTGTCCATTTAACCTTTTCAGTTGCCTCTCCTCTTCTTGCAATCCAGGTATCTCCTGAAACCAAGACCTGGTTATCTTCCAGATGCACTACTGCGGCGGCAATGGCTTCATTGGGAATAATTGCTGCATTTACTTCCACTTCTCCTTTACCCGAAACCCGGGGAAATTTCTTTGAAATGTATTTTTCAGTTTGAAATGAGACAGTAGCTTCCGGAATCCATTTTTCCCATCGTTCTTTGTTGGTCAGAATACCCACTCTTAAATCACCAACAGGGCGTGTAAGTGTCAAAGGCGCAAAGCGCAAGTGTAATTCGTTATCGTGAAGAATGATGTTCATGGCAATCTTATTTGTTAAGTGAAGATAAACAATTCTCCATTACAAATTCCGAATTCCGAGTTACGAATTGTTAACCTACTTCTGAAAAAAGTGTGATAAAGCAACCGGTAATTAAAATAATTCAGCAAGTCTCGGATCGTTATAATCAGAAATAAAGAACAATATATTCGGATAATTCATAAATTCTTCAGCGCTGTGTGTGGTTGTCACAATAATTACTTTCATTCCTGCATTCAAAGCTGCTTCCGCGCCTTTCGGAACATCTTCAAACACGATGCAGGATTCGGGTTCCACTCCCAGAAGTGCTGCGCCTTTCAAAAACACTTCCGGATTGGGTTTACTCTCAATCACATCTTCAGCGCCGACTATAGCCTGGAAGTACGAACGAATAGCTAAATTGTCCAATACAAAATCAATATTGAAACGATTGGCTGCGGATCCGATTGCCATGGAAATCCCTGACATACGTGCTGCTTCAAACAGTTCTCTCAATCCGGGGATCAATTCCAAATGCGGCCCATACAATTCCCGGTACAACTCTTCTTTTCGCAGAGAGTACAATTCAATAATCTCTTCACTCAGCGTTCCTTCTCCAAACACGCGATCCAGCAATTCGTGGTTCTTTCCGTACATCTGTTGCTTCACTTCCTCTTTGGTCAATCCGGCTTTCAGATCATCGTTCAGTATTTTGTTCCAGACTTTTAAATGGAAGTCCATGTCGTCGATCATGGTCCCGTTCAAGTCGAATAAGAATGCTTTTGGATTTAATGACATATGTTCAATTGTTCAACGGGTTCAATACTTCAAAAAATCAGACTGTTCGAACATCTTGAACCTTTTGGACATTTTCAGTCCCCGGTTTTGAGATGAGCCACAATCCTATAAAAGTTAATAATCCATTCAAAATCAGCAATTCATTTCCAAAACGGTATCCACCAACGAGTTCCTTATTGACCATTATTCCACCTGTCCAAAGCGGCATATACTGGCTTATATAATAACAAACCACCGGAATAACAACACATACAATCGGAACCATCCATTCGTTTAACTTCCGTTTCAGGACAATCCCAAAGGTGAACAATCCAAGCAGCGGCCCATAAGTATAGCCCGCCACAGTCAGAATTAATCCGATGAGGTCGGTTTTAGGATTTACATCGACATAAGCCTTTGTAGCCAGAATGATGCATAGAAACAAGATTGAAAACCCAATATGGACGAAGAGTTTAATTCGTTGTTTTTGAGCTTCAGTTCTACGTTCAAAGTGTAAAAAATCAATGCAGAATCCGGTCGTTAAAGCAGCTAAAGCGCTATCCGCAGAGGCATAAGAAGAAGCCGTTATTCCCAACAGGAAGAAAATTCCGGCAATCTTTCCGAAATTGTTCAATGCAAGGGTCGGGAAAGTATGATCTGTTTTTACAGGTAACTCAATTTGGAAGTGATTTGCATAAACGTACAATGCTCCTCCCAAAAGCAGAAATAAAAAGTTCGTAATGACTAAAACAGTTGTAAATGAATACATGTTTTTTTGGGCTTCCCCGATATTCTTGCAGGTCAGGTTTTTTTGCATCAAATCCTGGTCCAGTCCTGTCATGGCAATTGCGAGAAACATTCCCCCGAAAAATTGTTTATAGAAATACAAGGGGGAATTTGGATCATCAAAGAAAAAGATGCGGGACATGGAGTAATTACCCGATGTTTTGGTTGCTGTTATTTTATCGTATAATCCGCTCCAATTAACTCCAAGTGCATTCGATATGATAACGGTGCAAATGATTACAGCACTAACCAAAAAAACCGTTTGGAAGGTATCCGTGTAGACGATGGTCTTTATTCCTCCCTTAAAAGTATAAACCCATATCAATGCTACTGTAGTTAGTGCAGTGACCCAATACGCAACTCCTAAATCTTTAAACAAAAACAAATGCAGGACTTCTGTTGCCAGATAGAGGCGTGTAGCTGATCCCAGGGTTCGCGACAGGATAAAGAAACCCGCTCCCGTTTTATAACTTACAATTCCAAAACGGGTCTGTAAATACTGGTAAATAGATGTTACATTCAAGCGGTAATACAAAGGCATCAACACCTGGGCAATGATAATATACCCGATCACATAACCTAATACGATTTGAAAATAAGCCATTCCTTCGCTTGCCACTTTACCAGGTACGGAAATGAAAGTTACCCCTGAAAGTGACGCTCCGATCATTCCAAAAGCAACCAAATACCAAGGACTTTGTTTGTTACCCGTAAAAAACGAATCGGAATCCGCATTTCGCGAAGTCAGGAATGAAATTAAAATAAGTAATGCGAAATAAGCTATTAATACTGTTGCAATAACCCAGGGCGCTAATGTATTGGTCATGGAATAAAATTAGTATAAAAAACAAAGGGGTGGAAAATTTTCCACCCCTTTGTTTTAAATTGAATATGCTTATTTCGATGCCATTTCAACGAACTCATCATAAGAAATCTCTTTTGAGTTCAGTTTCACTGTATCCTTGAAATATTGTGTCAATTTTGTTTCAGCCAACATATCGTAAATACGATTTGCCTCTTCGCGATTTTGCAAAGCACCTGCTGCCTGTTTTGTCAATTCTGCATCTTCCGGTGCAGGAATTCCATATTGTGCAAACTGGTTAGCAATCAATCCTTTTGTAAACTCGATCACTTCCGCATTGTCCAATTTGATATCATTCGCTTTGAAGATATGACCTTGGATCAACTGCCATTTCAAATCTTTCGCATAACTGTCATAATCAGCTTCGATCTGTTCGATAGTGATCGGTTTGTCGTTCGACAATTGGATCCAACGCTTCAGGAATGTATCCGGAAGGTTCACCGGTGTGTTTTCTACTAAATCACGGTAAACTTCGCGTGTCAACAAACGGTCCGAATCATTTGCAAACATATTTTTCAAATCTGCCCCGATACGCTCACGCAATTCTTTTTCAGAAGAAACCGCTCCGTCACCGAATAATTTGTCAAACAAATCCTGGTTCAATTCAGCCAACTCCATGCGTTTGATATCGTTGATTGTCATTTGGTAAGAATCCGAATGATTCGCCAATTCTTCCGGCTTGATCCCAAGCATCGCAGCTTTGTCGGTATCACCGCGGGTAATTGCAGTAGCGGAAACGGTTACTTTATCTCCCACTTTTTTACCAACCAATGATTTTTTCACTTTTTTATCTTCGATAAACTCCATTGAAGTTGTTGAAGAATGCATAATTCCACCTTCCTTGATGGATCCGTCCTCATTTAACTCAACAAATTGAGCCAAAAGCATGTCCGTTTCACCCACCTCATCCGTAGAAGTCATTTTTCCATAACGACGACGTAAATCATCAATCTGCTGATCCACCAATTTATCGTCGATCTTCACTTGTACGTAATCGTATTTGCTTTTATTCGTCAATTTCAAATCAATTGCCGGAGAATAACCGATTTCGTAAACGAATTCAAAATCTCCCGGATTGTCGAAATCACCTTTCACTTCCGTTCCATCTTTCGGAATCGGATTTCCCAGAATATCTAATTTATTTTCCTGTACGTAAGCATACAACGCATCTGAAACCAATTTGTTCATTTCTTCAGCCAATACACCTTTTCCGTATTGCTTCTGAATCAAGCCCATTGGAACCTTTCCCGGACGGAATCCAGGAATTTTCGCTTGCTTGCGATATTTATCTAAAGATGCAGCTACTTTACCTTGGTAGTCTGCCGGTGAAACCTGCACCGTTAACAATGCTGTTTCTGCATTAACTTCTTGACGTGTTACGTTCATTCCGTTTTCTTTTAATTCTTAACTTGTATAAACAAAAAATGGTCTTCATTGACAAACAACGAGACCATTTTAAAGTGCGGATGGAGGGACTCGAACCCGCACACCTCTCGGCACTAGATCCTAAGTCTAGCGTGTCTACCAATTTCACCACATCCGCATAATCTATAAACACAACCGTGTTCTATAAACTTATTTCAATTTTCAGGATTTCGATTAATCCGTTTCCCTATTTGGGTGCACAAAATTAGTGATTATTTCAAATCTTGCAAGCAGAAGATGCGTTTTTTCATTAAAAAATGTAAAAAAGTGGTTCTATTTCGTTTGAGCATTGGAAAACGAAGCACTTAAACACTTGTCAACTACTTGTAAGTGAATTTACTAACATGCTAATTTCGCTAATTTACTTATTTCCTTCTGAACACCTCCAACATAGGCTTACCTACCGCTGTATTTGGTCTTTGAACATCCAATATATGAACCAAAGTTGCGGAAATATCCACAATTTCATACGGTGTGAAAACTTCCTGTGGAAGAATCTCTTTCCCATAAAACAAGACAGGTACATGCGTATCGTAATTGAATGCGGAACCGTGACTCGTGCCTTTATGAGATCCGGGAGTATCTGTAGTTTTTGGCAAATAACCCGGCTGAAGAATGAAAATCAATTCCCCGCTTCGTTCTTTGTCATATCCCGATGCGACCATCTGCTGCCAGTTTTCATCCGTTTTGGATTGCAATTCTTCTTTCGTATAAACGCGCTTCACTTCCGTCCACTTGGCAATTTCAGATTTAAAGAATGAGATTACTTGAGGCTCCAATTCTTTTCCAAGAATATCATTCGTCAAATAAACATTGTCGTTTTCAATTGTGTTCAGGTAATCTTTTCCGAATTTCGCTGTGCAGGCTGTGCGCAAGCTATCCATCTTGTTTTTCAGGAATAAATATCCTCCGGGCAATTGATGGTCCGCTAAAAACTGGGGAACAGGGACAACAGCATGGTCAGCCGTTAAAAACACGACATATTGTCCTTTACCGATCTCCTTGTCTAAAGTTTGGAATAAGCGCGCCAATTCCTGATCCAAACGGAAATACATGTCTTCCATTTCCAGGGAATACGGTCCGAAAGTATGACCGGCAATATCCGGAGTGGAATAACTGATCGTCAAAAAGTCTGTAGTTGCATGCTTACCCAACTGTTCCTTTGAAAGTGCCTGAATGGCAAAATCTGTCAAAAAAGTGTTTGCTGCAGGCATGATTGTAAATAAAGTCAATTGATCTACTGCTGCAGCCTTACTGAAATCATACGGGAAAACAGGACTGGTTTTTCCTCCTACCAATCCTTCGTAGGGAGAATCATCTTGTTTGATATAGGTATAGCAAGCAGAATCTTTCAATAAATTCCAGGGTTGATTCACATATTTTGACACTAATTGCAATTCATTGAACTGATTCACCCAACCGGGCAGTTGTTTCTTGTAAAAAGTGGAAGTGATAAAATTTCCCGTTGCATAATCATACCAATAAGAGCCATCCGACAAATGACCTGCAGGTAAAATTGCACTTCGGTCTTTAATGGAGATTCCAATGACTTTGGAACTTGGATAAGTCAGTTTCAATTGATCGGTTATCGTATTGGAACGTAAAAAAACGGGAGAGCATTTGCCATATGAACTGGTTGAGCCAACTGTTGAAACGGTGGTATCCTGCACACAATTCACTTCTTTTCCAAAAGGCCGGTGAAACCACTCATTTGCTACAATTCCATGATTACTTGGCGTACTTCCCGTATAGATTGATGCATGTCCCGGGCCTGTATATGTCGGGACGTAATTATAAGTCACATTTCTGAAATGAGTTCCTTTGTCCATCAATCGTTTGAAACCATCTTTTCCGAATTGCGGATAAAAACGATAGAGATAATCGTAACACATTTGGTCAACGACAATTCCAACAACCACTTTTGGTGCATCTTTTTGGGCAATCAGTTGATTGGAAACCGATCCAAAGCAAAGCAACAATAAAAAGGACAAAAATTTCATAACTCTATATTCTAAGTATTCACTGTCATCTCCCACGGAGGAACTCGGATGGGTACAGAAAATGGAATTTAACCCAACTTCATCTTTTTCGTGGGGAATATTATTCTAACAAAACTAGGATTTGAATTCAAGAAATCGCGAAATTTGCTGTAAAATTTCAATTATGTTAGGTTTAAAATTGCCAACCGACCCGCGCTGGGTGAATATTGTAGAGAAAAACATTGCCGAAATCCTGACTGATCATGCTTTCTGTGAACAAAAGGCGGCGAGCAATGCCATTTCCATCATTGTTCAGTATCCTCAATATCCGGATATGGTTAAAGCCATGGTTGAAATTTGCCAGGAAGAAATGGAACATTTCGGAATGGTGCACGACAAGATTATGGAACGAGGCTATCAATTGGGATTTGAACGGAGAGATCCCTATGTTCACGATTTACACAGTTTTCTCAAGGTAACACACTCCGGAAACCCGAAGAAATCCCACCTGGTGAATCAATTACTTTTTGCAGCCATGATTGAAGCACGCAGTTGTGAACGGTTCAAAATCCTGTCTGAAGAAATCAACGATGCAGATTTACGCGAATTTTACCGCAGCCTGATGGAAAGTGAGGCACGTCACTACACTGTCTTTTTGAACTTCGCACGAAAATATGGCGAAGGAATTGATGTGGATGCACGCTGGAAACAATTCCTGGATTTTGAAGCTTCTTTGATGGACAAGTACGGGAAAGCGGAAACTATGCACGGATAATCAATTGAAAAGGAAGCTGCACTAACGCTTTACTTTTTTATTGTCAATTGTACATTTTCAATTGTTGGGGATTGGAATGGTCAATATGACTTCTGTTCCTGGAAATTCACTATCAGTTTCATCCGCAGGACTTATAGAAATACCAAATCCTTCCTTATTTTTTTCCTGGAATGATTTCAGGCGTTCTTCCGTAATTTTCGTACCGTACGATTTATGCCCGGTATCGCGTTCATTCTTAATGGATTCATTATAACCGATGCCATTGTCCCGGATCACCACTTTCAAACGGCCGTCTTCTTTATAAAAACCAATAAATAATTCAGCTCCGATTGTCCTTTTCGAAATTCCGTGGATGATTGCGTTCTCCACATAAGGCTGAACCAGCATAGGAGGAATGCATGGATACAAAGGAAGTTCGTTAAAATTACAGGCTATCCGGTACGAGAAATTATTTTTGAAACGCATTTTTTCCAATAGAATGTAGTTGTTCAAGGTTTCATACTCTTCCGAGATTGTAATGTAAGAAACCCTGGAATTTGCCAGTGTCTGCCGGATCAGCTTTGCAAAACGAAGCAGGTATTTTTCCGCATTCTCATTCTCTTCATACAACAGGAAACTATGAATAGAGTTCAGGGAATTGAAAATGAAATGGGGGTTCATCTGCGCGGCCAAGGCCATCCGCTCCAGCTCCATCATCCGGTTCAGCAGCTCATTTTTACGGTTTGCCGCTCTAACGGTATATTTCAAAACCCCATAAAACAAAAGGATAATCAAACCGATATACAACAGCATAAAATACCAGCGCAGGAAAATAATCTTTTCGACCGTAAAACTGCAGATCTGCTTGGGATCGCTCCACTTATTGAACGAATCAAGAGTAGAAACCTCCAAATTATAGGTACCGGCTGAAGGATTGTTCAAAATAATTTCTCCTTTATTTGTCCTTACCCAGGTCTGGTCAGTACCAAAGCGGTATCTGTATCCCGTATTTCCTTCCAGGTATTTGTTCAACAGGGAAACCTTAACCAAATCTGTTTCAGATTTAAAATGGTGTTTGTCGGGTGCTTCCTTGTTTTGATAAAATGCATGTATGGAAAATAATTCCAGCGGGCAGTCATTCTTCTGTTTTTTCACCTTCAAAAAGTCAATTTTCTGAACACCATACTTGGTAGCAAGGTACACTAGGTCATTGTAAGAATACACATTCGATATTTCTGCACTTGAAAACAGTTTCTTAGGAATGAATGTTTTGCAGACCGGGCGCCCGTCTTTCTTTACAAACAAAAACAATCCTTTATCACTGACTACCCAAAGGCGGTCTTTTTCATCAAAGAAAATATTCAGAATTTGTTTTCCCATTGAGATTGTTGAAGTCAAAGGTTCTCCAATCTCCTTTTCCATATTTATTTTATACAGGCCGTCAGCATCCGAAACAGCAATCAATCCCCAGACATCATTGTACAGCATCTGCCTGATCGATTTTTTCAGAACGGGCCGGTATTTCCCCTCTATTCTCGCATTTTTAATATCAAAAACATTCACTCCCGTATCATAAACAATGAATGCTTTTTTGCGCTTCATAATATAAAACCAAACGTAAGCCCTGGAAAGCTTATTCCGTTTGGCAGGTCTCAAGTCAATCGTATAAGTTGATTTCCTGTTAGTTTCATCGATTTCAGTAGAAGAACGGTTGATCCCCACTACAAAAGAATCCGTCACATACACCGGATTGGAAGAATAAGAATCGTCTACGTCTTTCCAGCCGCTCCAGTCGGCAACACCTTTCTGAAAAGCAAAACCATCATTTACAGGTACTAAATTGAACCTGCGGAGAATTTTCCCGACATCTTTACACAAATACGGAGCATACAGCTGCTGCCATTTTCCCACGTATTGTGTTATGATTATTTTATCCTTGTTGCCATCAATAAATCTGACTTCTTCGGAAAACGCATTGTTATTGATCACTAACTGCTCAAAAGCTTCATCGGGAAGAGCAAACACGCCTTTTTCAAGGGTGGTGATCCACAATGTCTTATTAAGATCGCTGTATGCAGAACTCACCGAATAATTCGGAAGGTAATGTTTAATAAGCGTGAGCTTGCGTGTTTTGGGATTGAATCGGTATTTTTTCATCCCGCCTTTGTAGAATCCAACATACAAAAAATGCTTGTCCGCATCCAGTGAAATCACTTCATCCTCATTAACCAGTAATTCAAAACGTTTATCATGATGCACATAAAGCTTCGAATAGGTAAAAAAGAACTGGAATCCTTTGTGTTTTTTTGTCCGGGTAATACCTGCGGTACGCAATCTCCCGGCGGCAATACGTTCTTTATTCTTGTTAACAAAGTAAACATCCGGAAATCTATGATTTGCCTGTAAACAAAGTAATTCCTGGTCTGTCTCAAAAAAAATAGTTTTGTTGGGATACCCGTTTGACAACTGCTCTATCTTACCGTTTTTATCTATCCGGATAATAATTCCTAAACCATATACACAGTAAGTAACGGATCGATCTTTCCCTACACAAAATGAAACGTATGCATTCCTCCCTTGGGGAATATGCTTTTTGAGTAAGTAGTTATACTTGTATGGTCGTATTTTCCCATCTTTGAAAACGCTCAGCATCCCATTAAAACCTGAAAACCAAACACCTCCATCAAAATCTTCACAGATCCGGAAATTGATATTATCGCACAAACCGTTCTGAGTGGTATATATATGAGATTCGAATCCATCATATCTCACAACACCCCGGTCTGTTAAAATCCATAAAAGTCCCGTTTTATCCTGGTGAACCTGGTAAGTCTCCGAACTAGGCAGTCCGTTTTCCCTTCCGAAATGACGGTAGTTGTATTCCCATGAAACACGATTCGTTTGTGCATTCACTTCTGTAGCAATCGCAGCAAAGAAGAATCCCCACAAAAGATATCTGATCAAATTAAAAACGCTATAAGGTATGTTTAATCTCACAAATGTAAAAGATTCTGTTAAAGATAGCCGTCATTGAGCACAATTCGCATCCGGCATCGGATTTCGAATTCAATTCATATTGATTGGAATCGTCACTATTACCCGAGTTCCTGGGAATTCCGGATCGGAATTATCCACATTCCCAATTGAAACGTTGTAGGCACCATTTTTTCCCTGCAAAGATTTTAAACGTTCTTCCGTGATTTGTGTTCCGTAAGATTTATGTTTAGATTCTTTTTTCTCTTTTTTGGATGCAGAATACCCAATCCCATTATCCTGAATCAAGACTTTTAACAGTCCGTCTTCCAAATAAAATTTCAGGAACAATTCACCACCATCCGGTCGCTTTACCAAACCATGGAGGATTGCATTCTCAACATATGGCTGGATCAACATCGGCGGAATGCACGGATAAACCGGCAACTGGCGGAGTTCATATTCAATAGCGAAATCGAATATATCTTTGAAACGCATCTTTTCGAGTAAAATGTAATTCTTCAAAGTTTCACATTCTTCTTCGATTGTAATAAAAGACCTCCTGGAATTTGCCAATGTCTGCCTGATCAATCGGGCAAACCGCAACAAATATTTTTCTGCATTTTCATTTTCCTCATACAAAAGAAAACTATGGATCGAATTCAAGGAATTGAAAATGAAATGAGGATTCATCTGAGCGGCCAAAGCCATTCTTTCCAACTCCATCATTCGGTTCAGAAGGTGATTTTTTCTATTTACGGCACCAATCATGTACCTCAAAATGGCATAAAATAAAATTCCCACCAAGGTGATGTAAATCAAAATAAAATACCATCTGAGAAAAACGATTTTTTCCACCGTGAAATTGGCCATGATTTTTGGTTTCGACCAATGATTGTACATATCCAAACAGGAAATTTCCAGACTGAAATCACCATCACTCGGATTGTTTATAATGATCTCCCCCTTATCAGATTTGATCCATGTCTCATCTTTACCAAACCGATATCTGTACAACGGATTCTTACTCAGGCTTTTATTGGAAATGGAAATTTCGATCAAATCCGTTCTTGAAGGAAACACTTTTCTACAAGTAAGCTCCTTGTTTTTTGCAAATGCTCGAACGGAAACCAATTCAATCGGACATCCCTTCTTTTCATTCTTCACTTTCAGCACATCTATTTTCTGTACTCCGAATTTGGTCGTCACGTAAAGCACATCATTATAGGCATACAAATCTGTAATTTCAGCACTTGACAGCAATTTTCTATTGATAAATTTCCGTAAAACAACCTTCCCATTTTTATTTTCCAGAAAAAACAATCCGTTTTCAGCTGCTATCCAAAGCCTGTTCTTCTCATCAAAGCAAAAAGTCAAGATCTGGGTTCCCATTTTGAAATCCGGAGCAAGAACCGAAGCTTTTTCTGTCTTTATATCAATACTGTAAATGCCGGCTGTATTTGAACTGGCGAGCAAGCCCCAGGCTTTGTTATATCTCAATTGACTGAACCTTTTGTCTGTTATAACAGGTCGATGCTGCGTGGTAATTACTGATTTTTTTATATTGAAAACGAAAATCCCTTCATTAAACAATATAAACATTCGTTGATCTGATGTAATATAAAAACAATGAAACGCGCTGACAACTTTTACTTTCTTCAGTTGCCTCAAATCAATATTGTTGGTAAGCTTTTCGTTGATTTCTCCAATAACACCATTGTATCTCGAAATTCCAAAAATTGAAGAATCCGATGCATAAACCGGATTCATGACATAATGTGCATAAACATCCTTCCAACCACTCCAATCCACGATATCTTTTTCAAATGCAAATCCATCATCGACCGGAACCAAATTGTACTTGTAGAGAATCTTCCCCACGTCCTTACATAAAAAAGGAGGATACAATTGTTGCCATTTGCCTACATAGTGAGTAAGGATTATTTTGTTCTTATTTCCATTGACAAAACGAACCTCTTCGTTCAGGATAACGTCATTGATTGCCAATTGCTTGAACGCTTCATCGTAAATCGAAAACAACCCTTTCTCAAGTGTGGTCATCCAAAGCGTGCCATTAAAATCCTTGTATGCCGAAGTCACCGAATAATTTGGCAAGTAATGTTCCACTAAATCAAGTTGATTTGTCACCGGATTAAACTTGAACTTCTTTAATCCGTTTTTATAGAATCCAACATATAAGAATTGGTCATCCGCATCCAAAGAAATGACTTCATGATCCTGCTCCAATAAATTAATTCCGGCCTTGTTGCATAAGTATAATTTCACATCCGACATGATGAAATAATGTCCTTTGTGATTCAATGCCCTGGTTGTTCCGGTAATGTATGTTTTTCCAACAAAAAAACGGTTACCATCACGAACAAAAAATACAGGCGTAACAGGAGTTAAACCATTTTTATCATGACAAATCACATTATTCCCAAAATCGAAAAAACAGCATCCCTTTGTCAGTCTCTCCGGAAATTGACTTACTTTCCCCTTACTGCTGACGCTAATGATTTCTTTTCTCAGAACCGAATACACAATTGAACTATCTTTCTTTACATGCAATGAAACACAGGTATTCCGCCCTATTGGGATCGTTTCTTTAAGAACATGGTTATACCGGTATGGAGCCATTTTTCCATCCTTGAAAACGCTCAACAAACCGTTGTATCCAACAAACCAAACTCCTCCATTCGGATCTTCAACTATTCTGAAATTCACATTGTCACTCAGACCATTGTCCACCGTATATTTGTGAAATTCAAATCCATCATACCGAACTACTCCGCGATCTGTCAAAATCCACAAGAGTCCCGACTTATCCTGGTAAACCTGGTAACTTTCCGAACTTGGCAATCCATTTTCAATCCCAAAATGACTGTAATTGTATTCCCAAGAGATCTGATTCCCCTGAGCGAATACTACCGAAGTAATTCCGACAAAAAAAATCCCCGATAAAAAGTACTTAATCAATTGAAAATGCATGATGCATGTTTATGCAGCAAATGTAATAGAATCCAAGAATTTTAGTCAATTTTTAGTTAAATCAAAACTAGTTGGCATGATTAATAGTTAGCTTTACTAACTATCCTTAAAAAATGACAACACAAGAATGGCCGTTGGGTCGCTTTTTTAGTTTCCTGACGAAACAGTATATCGGTAAGTTGGCTTTACGATTGGCACACACACCTGTCGAACGCTACTATTTCCCACTCTATCTGATCGGAAAGAATAACGGAACTATCAGTCAGCAGGAACTTGCAGACCAATTACTAATGGATAAAGTTTCTATGGTCCGGATTCTCGACACCTTGACTTTGGATGGATTCATCGAACGCAAAACCAACCCGGTTGACCGAAGACAGCACCTACTCAACATCACTCCGAAAGCGGAACCGTGGATCCTGGAAATCGAAAAGGGAATTAAAGAAACAAATGATTACTTCTTTAGCTTGCTAGACCCAAGTTTACACGCTAACTTTGAGTTAATCCTTACTGAGCTCATTACAAAAACACAAGAAATACAGGCAGATCAATTCGAATTTTTCTATCCAAAAAAAATAAACTCATGATCTTAAAAACCACGCCCATTTTAGCACTTGCACTTCTTTTAAACGCTTGTGGAGAAGAAAAGGACGATTTAAAAGCACAAAAGGCTCCCGTTGTTACCGTTGATATTGTCCGGATTAAAGCAGGTGAAGTGCTTCGCTCCATTGCGATTCCGGGTTCCGTTATCCCAAACGAACAAGTGGATGTCTATTCGGAAGTTTCCGGCAGGATTCAGCACATATCCTTCAAGGAAGGACAAAGCGTAACAAAAGGATCGGTCATTATCCAGGTGGATTCAGATATTCTAAAAGCGCAAAAAGCACAATTGATGGTGGAACAGGATCTGGCGGAAAAAGACGAAGCCCGAAAAAGAAACCTATACCAGGCAAAAGGACTCAGCTTACAGGAATACGAAGTTTCCCAATCGGCACTTGCCGATACAAAGGCTAAGTTGGACCTGTTGAATGTCCAGATCTCGAAAGCAACCATCCGCGCTCCCTTTTCAGGGAAAATCGGACTGAGACATGTCAGTGAAGGAGCATTCATTTCCCCAACCACCCTGATTACTTCAATTGTCCAGGAAAATCCGGTTAAAATCGAATTCTCCGTTCCGGAAAAATATGCAAACAATGTTGCTGTCGGTCAGGTAATTGAGTTCAGTCAAGACGGAAATTCCAAGACCTATCGCGGAAAAGTGTATGCTTTTGAACCCCGTATTAATGAAGGAACACGTATGATGACCGTACGCGCTTCTCTTCCGAACCCGGGAGGATTAATTGCCGGATCATTCGTCTCGATCAGTTACGACATGGGCAAGGAAGAAAATGCCTTCATGGTGCCTGCAGAAAGTGTTATTCCCATTCTCAAAGGGCAAAAGATATTGGTCGTTCGCAATGGTTTAGTGGAAGAGGTTCCGGTTGAAATTGGAATCAGGACACCTGATAAAGTGCAAGTGATCGGAAACTTGAAAGAAGGAGACCAGGTATTGATTTCAGGACTATTAGCGGTTCGTCCGGGAATGCCGGTAAAAACTAAATTGAGCACCAAATGAATATCGCGTCTTTAAGTATCAAACGCCCGGTAATGGCCTCGGTTCTATCCATTATCGTCGTGCTTTTTGGTGTTATTGGGTTTCTTTTCCTTGGAATCCGGGAGTTTCCTTCAGTCGATCCACCCGTCATTACCGTTACAACCAATTATCCCGGAGCGAACCCGAATGTCATCGAATCCCAAATTACAGAACCGTTGGAAGAATCTATTAACGGAATTGCGGGAATCAGGACAATCAGTTCAACCAGTTCCGACGGTAAAAGCACCATCACGGTTGAATTCGATTTGGGCGTGGATTTGGATGCAGCAGCAAATGATGTGCGGGATAAAGTTTCCGCTGCTGTCCGGAACCTTCCACCCGACGCTGATCCACCCATTGTTGTAAAGTCGGATGCGAATGCCGAAACCATCTTTTCTTTAACAGTCCAATCGGATAAGAAATCGCTTTTGGAATTGTCAGACCTCGGGAATAATGTCTTCAAAGAACGACTTCAAACTATCGAAGGAATTTCGGAAATCCGGATTTGGGGAGAGAAGAAATTCGCCATGAAACTCAACCTGGATCCGGAAAAAATGACCGGGTTGAATGTTACTGCCTTCGAAGTTCAAAACGCATTGTTAAATCAGAATGTCGAGTTGCCATCCGGGCGAATCGAAGGAAATGCAGTAGAATTGACCATTCGCACCTTTGGTCGACTATCCACGGAAGAAGAATTCAATAACTTGGTAATCGCCAAACAAGGAACACAAATCGTTCGTTTAAAAGATGTCGGACTCGCTGTTCTTTCACCTGAAAATGAACGCACCCTATTGCGCGGAAATCACGGAACTCCCATGATCGGAATAGCTGTAAACCCACAACCAGGAGCAAATTATATTGAGATTGTCGATAACATCTATAAAAAGGTAAATCAAATCAAAAAGGAATTACCGGCCGATGTACGTTTAGGAGTTGCTCTCGATGCAACACAAAACATCCGCAAATCTATTTCAGAAGTAGAGGAAACCATCCTGATCGCTTTCGGATTGGTAGTGATCATTATTTTCCTTTTCCTGCGTGATTGGCGTACTACTTTGATTCCTATTATTGCGATCCCCATTTCCCTGATCGGTACTTTCTTCATCATGTACATCTCCGATTTTTCCATCAACTTACTCACTTTATTGGGAATCGTTCTGGCAACCGGTTTGGTGGTCGATGATGCGATCGTTGTGATGGAAAATATTTATGCGCGTGTCGAAAAAGGAGAAAATCCGATTGAAGCCGCACACAAAGGTTCTGCAGAAATTTTCTTTGCCATTATCTCTACGACCATCACACTTACAGCCGTTTTCCTCCCAGTTATTTTCCTACAGGGTTTAACAGGTCGTTTATTCCGCGAATTCGGTATTGTGGTTGCCGGATCGGTGATCATTTCTGCCTTCATTTCCCTGACATTGACCCCGATGATGAGCTCACGCCTGCTCAAAAAGCAGGAACGGCATTCTCGTTTTTACAAAATGACCGAGGTCTGGCTGGATAAATTGATGTCGGGTTATCGAAATGGTCTCACACGTTTCATGAAGCGTCCGTGGGTAGCATTTATCGTAATGGCATTGTGTATTGTCCTGTTCATTTGGAATTATTTGGGCTTGCAATCTGAATTGGCTCCTATGGAAGATAAGGGGCGTTTCCAGATACGATCTACAGCTCCTGAAGGAACCTCGTTCGAGCGCATGGATCAGTACCAGCAACAATTGATCAGTCTAATTGACACCTTACCGGAAAAGGACAATATTTTGGGAGTTACTTCTCCAAGTATGAGTTCCAATGCGGTCAACACAAGTTTCCTTCGTATAAACCTGGTTCCGGGAAAAGATCGAAAACGATCCCAGGAAGACATTGTAAATGCATTGACCCCGATCTTGAATTCCTATAACTTTGCCCGGAACATTATAGTTCAGGAACCTACAATTGGTGGCGGACGGTCAGCAGGTTTGTCAGTGCAATACATTTTACAGGCCCCAACTTACGAGCAAATGAAAGAGGTACTTCCTAAATTTTTGGAAAAGGCTTCTACTGATCCGACCTTCAAAACCGTTGATGTGGATTTGAAATTCAACAAACCGGAATTACAAGTGGAAATTGACAGGGATAAAGCACTAAGCATGGGCGTTGACGTGAAGGAAATAGCATCCACGCTTCAATTGTATTTTTCCGGACAACGTTATGGATATTTCATTCTAAACGGAAAACAATACCAGGTTATTGGACAGGCTGTACGCAGCAAACGCGACGATCCTGCAGATCTGAGTGCAATACAGGTGCGGACAGATTCCGGAAACCTGATCCCGATTGATAACTTGGTAAAAATTACCAATGAGTCTAGTCCGCCTCAGTTATTCCGATACAATCGTTATGTTTCGGCAACTGTTTCCGCTCAACCGAATGATGGATTTACTGTCGGAGACGGAATCAAAGCAATGGACAAGATCGCAGAAGAAATACTTCCTGAAAGTTTTTCACATAGTTTGGGCGGACAGTCCAAAGAGTTCTCTGAAAGCGGAAGCAGTATCCTATTCGCGTTCATATTCGCACTTGTTCTGGTTTACCTGGTCCTGGCTGCCCAGTTTGAAAGTTACCGCGATCCATGGATCATTCTTTGTACGGTTCCCTTAGCTTTATCAGGTGCATTTTTGTCTCTATGGCTTACAGACCAGACTTTAAATATATTCTCCGAGATCGGGATCATCGTATTGGTTGGATTGGTAACAAAAAACGGGATTTTGATTGTAGAATTCGCCAATCAGCGCCGTGAAGACGGGCTAAGTATCAAAGAGGCTATTATCGATGCTTCTGCACAGCGTTTCAGACCCATTTTGATGACGACACTCGCTACTATCCTGGGAGCACTTCCAATCGCCCTGGCTTTGGGAGATGCTGCAACAAGTCGGATTTCCATGGGAATTTCAATTGTCGGTGGATTGGCTTTTTCCTTAATACTCACCCTATTTGTGATTCCCGGATTGTACATCTATTTCACATCTAAAAAACCGAAAGTAAAGGCATGAAAAAAATAGCTCTTCTTCTAATGCTTCTTTCAGGTAATTCTGCTTTTTCTCAGCAAATTTTAAGCTTTGAAGAAGTCATCAAACGGACCCTGGAAAAAAACTTTGATGTATTGATCCAACGCAATAATGTGCAGATTGCTGACAACTCCAACAACATTGGTGCTGCAGGATATTTACCAACTGTTGGTGTAAATGCGGATCAAAACTGGACTTCAACCAATACACGTCAGGAATTCTTCTCCGGGCAGGTAAACCAGAAAAACGGAGCCAATAATAATTCACTCACTGCAGCAGCCCGATTGAATTGGACTTTCTTCGACGGATTTGCCATGTTTGCAAGAGACAAGCGGCTTCAGCTTTCAGAAGATCTGGCAACCGTTAATCTGACTGCTCAAATGGAAATGTCGATCTACCAGGCTTCTGTCTTGTATTATAGTTTGCAATATTACAAACGCATGCAAACCGTTTACGAAGAAGCTATTCAATTGTCGAAAGAGCGATTTGACCTGATTTCTTTGCGTGCGAAAAATGGAGCTGCAAATGAGCTGGAACTGCTTCAGGCAAAACTGGATCTGAATGCAGACAGTTCAAACTACCTCAATCATTTGAACCTGATCGGCAAAATGAAGGTTGACCTGGCGATGGTGATGGGAGAAGCAGGAACAACTTCATTCGACGTTGACGATAACATTCCGGCAATTCCAACGCTTAATCAAAGTATCATCCTCGAAAATGCACTGGCACAAAACACCAGCTTGCTGGTTCAGAAAAGTCAGATTGCAATTATCGACCTACAACGCAAGGAACTGCAAAGCCGTTATTACCCGCAATTGTCTTTTTATGCGCAGTATTCTGCAACCATTTCCAAAAGTGAAGTCGGAGTGCTTTCCTCCAATCGCAGTTTGGGGCCGGGTGTCGGTTTCACCTTGAGTTGGACTATTTTGGATGGTTTAGCCAATGTGACAGCGGTAAAAAACAATAAACTTCAAAAAGAAAATGCGGAATTTGCCGTTCAGAAACAGGAGCAGATAATCCGAACTGAAGTGGATAAAGCTTGGCAGGACTACACTTTTTCGGAACGCATGTATCGTCTGGAAAGCAGCTCGATCATCAATACAACTGAAATGTTCGGGATTGCGCAAAAATCTTTCGAAAACGGTTCATTAACGCAATTCGAATTACGTGAAATCCAGTTTTCTATCATCCAGGCAAAGAATCGCCAGTTGACTTCCGAATTCAATCTGAGAACTGCCATTTTGAACCTGGCATTGTTTACCGGTGATTATAAGAAACTGATTCCGTAAGCACATGAAATATTTTGTAGAAACGCGATGCGTTTTTTGTAGGGACGTGATGCCTCGCGTTCCTACAAAAAATGCGTTTGTAAATCGCGGATCACATCTTCCTTCTTTTGACGCGAAATCGGAATTTTCAACCCGTTTTTCAGTTTAATGTATCCACCTTCTTCCTTGAGGTATTCGTCTACAAATTTCATGTTGATAATGAACGATTTATGCGGACGAATGAAGTTCACATTTGTACGCAATTTATCATCGAAAAACTTCAAGGGTTTGGAAACCAGTATTTCCTTGCCATCATCCAGGAATATCTTGCAATAAGAGCTGTCTGCTTCGAAGGAAACAATTGAATCCAGGCGAACAAAGCACATTCCATCCGCAGTGGGAATAGAAATCTTACGTTCTCCATTTCCATAAGAAATCATGATTTGATCCGCACTCATTGAACGTCTTTCCCGCACTTTATCAAGAGCCTGGTTCACTGCTTCAACAAACAATTCCGAATCAATCGGTTTCATCAGATAATCAAGAGCCTGATATCTGAACGCTTTCACAGCATATTGGTCAAAAGCAGTAGTGAAAATAATCTGGGCAGCAAAAGCATCACTTTCGTCTAATACATCAAATCCGGTTCCATCGCCCAGATTGATATCAATAAAAATCAGATCAGCTTCGGTTTCATTAATTAACTGAACCGCAGATTTGAACGAATCAGCCTCTCCAAGAACCTGGAAATTAGGAAAATAACGTTCTAAATATTTTGAAATAACCCTCCTCGCATCAACCTCATCATCAATAATTAATACCCTCTTAGTTTTCATAGTCATATCAGTAAATAGTTGTAATATCCCTTTAAGTAATTGTCGTTAGTTATCTTGTAAATATGAATGAGTAGATAATTTGAAAATCTGACCTAATTGGTAGTAATTTACAAAAAAAAGAGTAATATCCTTTTAGATACGCAAATAGAATTTCATTGTAGCGGGTGAAATAGTTCATCCCTAAAAAGCTTACCATAGACAGAAGTTCCTGTTTAGAATTCCAAAATTAAGAAACGTTACAAAATTGACTTTATTTTATACTGCCAATATTTCACAATGTCCATGTTCATTAAAAAAAAGTAACTTTAGTGCTTCAAAATGAACCATGACAAAATTGTTACTTTCGGTGGTAATTGCAGTTTGCGTAATCCTCACTTCCTCTTTCGGTTTCAACAAAACATCGGATGACCAAACCGTAAAGTACAAGACGGAATATGTTATCGTACTTGTTATCGATGGCCCTCGTTTCACGGAAACATTCGGGGATTCAACTTACAAATACATTCCGCATTTAGGTAACGAGTTAAAAAGAGAAGGTGTTCTTTTAAGCAATTTCAGAAATAACGGACCAACCTACACGATTTCAGGACATTCCGCAATTGTTACCGGGAGATATCAGCACCTCTCAAATGCAGGAAAACAATTCCCGAAATACCCATCCATGTTCCAATATTACCTGAAAGAAAAATCAGTTCCAAAATCGGATGCATGGGTTATTTCGAGTAAAGGAAAATTGGAAGTCTTAAGCAATACTTCGTATAAAAAATGGCAGAATGTGTTCAAACCATGTTCCTATTGTGGACTCAATGGAAATGGAGCAGATTACACAGGAGACCAGGAAACATTTGATAAGGTAACAGACGTTCTTTCCGGTAAAAACCCACCACACCTGATGCTGATCAATTTGCTGGCTGCAGATTCCTACGCACATTCTAAAGAGTGGGACAGGTATTTGAGATCGATTCAACAATGTGACGATTATGCATTCCAATTGTGGAATCTTATTCAGTCCAGCGAAAAACTAAAAGACAAAACAACCCTGATCGTCACCAATGATCATGGCCGGCATTTGGATGGACACAAAGACGGATATATCAGTCACGGCGATAATTGCGAAGGATGCAGACACATCAGTTTGTTGGCAATAGGTCCTGATTTCAAGAAGAACTTTGAATCCAAAAATGCTGCCGAACAATTAGACATCAGTAAAACCATCTCGGAAATACTGCATTTCTCTATGCCAACCGGAAAAGGAAGGGTTTTGACAGAACTCTTTAAATAATTGCGAATTACGAGATCCGAAATCCGAATTATCAGATTCCAAAATTACACGCTACTTGTTCTTAAGAAGAAATCTGCAACCTTATTCCCCGTCCATGAAGTACCAGCGACCGTCAATTTTTTCAAAACGGGAATCTTCTGTGTGCCGAGTCAATTGTTTTGTTTCATCCAGGTAGGTAGCAACAAATTTGACACGTTTTTCCGAAGAAGAAATGATCTCCAAACTGATCCAGGTGCTGTTTGACGCCCATTCCAAAATCGATTTCGGATGGTAGTATTTTCTGAATTTCGGAGAGGTCGTTTCCAGGATGTAGGAAACATTTTTGGTAACATATGCCGAATACCTGGAACGCATCAGTTCTTCTGCTGTCTCGGGAAAACGGGTTCCTGAAAGGAATGGACCACAACATTCTCCGAACGGTTTTTGACTTCCGCAATGACACGTAACCAGTATTTCAGAACTCATGGTTTCTTTTTCCGAATAGCTTCATCCATTTGTAACTTGGCCACATTCGGTCGAATGAAATTTTCCTTCGTATCAATCAAAGGTTCGTAAGGATAATTTCCGAACAATGTCGATAAGCGGTTGATTGCAAACACTTTCTTTGTGTAGTGATTCGAAAGGATGATCATACAGATGGTATCTTGTCTCAAGGATGCATAACACCCCGTATTTCCGTGCCACCAACCGGTATGAAAAAACAGGGTCGATTTCCCTTTGTCTTCCCGCATCCGGAAACCCAGGCCATAATTACTTTTCCCTTTGTGCTCGTAACTGTAACCTTTGAAAATCTCCTTCTTGATCTGTTTACTTAAGAAGGCATCCGAATAAGTTCCCTTATCCAGTTTCAATAAATCCCTCGCTGTTGTGTACAAATTTTTATCGCCGTAAACGCCATCCAGGTTGGTGAATGGTTCCAATGCATTCCTTGAATCATAGGATCGCGCCAGGGAATCCGAATTTTTGGATCCGTCGTTGATAAAGGAATCTGTCATTTCCAACGGATCGAAGACCAATTCCTTGGCAATCCGTGGAAACTTCTTGTGTGTGATCCGTTCGGCAATTAAAGCCAGTAACACATAATTGGTATTGCAATAGGAGAACTGTGAATTCGGAGGAAAATACAAAGGCATCTTGTAGGTATTCAAAAGCTGAACAATCTTTTGATTTGTCAGGGTTTTGGTCGCAGGCCAAATGGAATAAGGGAAATATCCGTAATATGGAATTCCGCTTCTGTGATTCAATAGCATTCTGACAGTTATTCCCTCATACATGATTTCAGGTAAATACGACCGGATGTCCTTATCTAAAACAACCAGGTTCGAGTCCACCAATTTGCAAATAACAATGGCCGTCACCACTTTCGAAATCGAGGCAACATGCAGGGGAGTATGTTTATCAACCCGTTGTTTGAATTGATGGTTCGCTATTCCTTTGTAGCGCTCGTAAATAATTTTCCCGTTTTTTGCAACCAGGAACATTCCGTTAAAATCGGGAGCGATGTGATTACTATAGAACGAACTGATACTGTCGTAATAATGCCGAACAAACGTTTTCGGGATGGGATTGAATTGGGGGAATCGAAATTGATCTACAGCAGTTTCGGCATCTGTTTTTTTAGCAACCTTGACTTCTGTCTGGCAGCCAAAAATCAAAAAAAAGAACACTAAAAGGGTTGTAAATCGAGTAAATCCGAAAATCATGGCGCAAAGATAGGAAAACGCTTTATCCTTGCAAGCAACTATTAATAAGTATACTCTGCTGTCATTTTGCGAATCAGTCCATCCCGACCTTTCACCTGCAAAGTCACCGTGAAAGCCACAGGCTTACCTTTATTAGCACTTTTTGCTTTTGTCAATGCATCGATCACTTCTTGTGTAATTGCTCCTCCGGTAATCGGCGGAATCGGTGTTGCGATCAAGGGAGAATTTACCTGGTAGTTCATCACTTCAAAACCAGGATTCTCCAGGATTGAATTATCATCGTACCCGGCTCGTAAGTTCACTTTATCCAGTGTCACAACAGCAGAACTTGCAGGAGAAACTCCCCAGAAAATTGTTGGTGCAGGTAAATTCAAAACCCGAAATTGCCATGTTCCGACAACATTCTTATCCTTGAAGTTACGGGCAATTACCGTGATGTTTTTTGCTGAAGCATGCGGTTTCAAAATAAAACACGAATCTGTTCTGAAAATCTGAGCTTGATCACTTTCCAGATCAAGGAATGCCGTTTCTGCCCCCGCACCAATTTTAATTTTATTATCATAGCCGCGATAGACCACATTATACTCGGGAAAACCCAAAGTAATTTGAGAAAAACTAAAATGACAAATCACACATGTGATTAAACTGATAATTATTTTCATATAACAGGTGTTAAATTCATTACTAAATATACCAATTTATAATTAACTTGTTTACATGAAAAATTACAGACCGATAACAGCCATTCTTTTTACAACACTTCTTCTTTCTTGTGGAGACAACCAAGAGGAGAAACAGGAAACCGAAACTCCCGTTGAATCTCAGGCACTGAATGAGGAGCCACAATCGGAACCGGAAAAGGAGTCAAAGAAACCGAAAGAAGATACACATGTCAAAATCACCAATACGGAAGACAAACTGATTGACAAGGTTTGGCAACTTCCTGAAGTGAAGTCCTTATCAGATAAGATAGAACGTGAATCAAAGGGGAAACGCCATTTGGTAGGGCGCATCTCCTCCACTCCATCTGATGATCAGGAATATTACGGTGTTTCGGTTTCAGAAGACAATGGTGAAGCCCTGGCGACCTATTTTGAATTCCGCATTTATCCCGATAATTCGATCTATTATTACGACGTGGTGGAAGACCGGGAATTGACTTTAAAAGAATGGCGGGCTCAGAAAAAGTAATCCAAGCCCGCCAAATATTAAGTGTTGCGGTTTCCTATTTGAATAGCTGCACAAATCCTTGTCCTTCGAACAATTCATCTTGTGCACCCTTTGCGGTGTACTTGTAAAAATAAACACCTTCATTTACCAGGTTTCCACCTGAATCCTTCCCATCCCAACTGAATGGTACTGCACTTGAAATATAAACGGGATTTCCCCAGCGATTCACTACCGTCACGTTCAATTCCTTGATATTCAATAATTCGAATGTAAAGAAGTCATTTACATGATCTCCATTTGGCGTAAAAATGTTCGGAGCCTTGATATCAACCGGAACAATAACCGGTGGAATCGGTGGAACAGGAGGAGGAAGAACAACTACCGTAACAAATGCCGTATCCGTACAGTTTCCATTGATTGCAACCAAAATTACGTTATACGACCCGACAGAATCATATACCTGATTCTGAGAAGACAGATCTGTTGTGGAATTTGTGTTTCCATTTCCAAAATACCAATCAAAATCATTCGAATTCGAACTTCCGTTGGTGAAAGTAACTGATAAAGGACCATATCCGGAAGTTGGATTTGCAGAAACTTGTGCTGTCGGGGGATTTAAGGTCGTTACCAAAACAGAATCTGTTCTATGGCAACCTTGGTTTTCAACATCAATGTAATACCAGCCTGCACCTAAATTCTGCCAAACAGATGCGTTGATCTCATTCGGATTATTAGCTCCGGGACCATTCCAGGTGTAAATCGGTTGTCCTACGAACGGACCGTGTAACAAAGTATAAACGGCTCCATCATTAACTCCACAATCCGTTGGTTGAGCTGCAACCGTATCAAATCCCCAAGGCATTGCCGTAATGGATACATTAACAGAATCACGAAGAATACATCCTGATCCGCTCGGACTGACTGCAGAGACAGTGTACCAACCGGAAGTTGCAGGAGTGATCGTCGGGGTTGTTACCCCCGTTTCCCATGTGAAATTCGGATTCGGATAATTTGCTGTTGCCGTAATTGTTTCCGGTTCATTTTCACAAAAAGTCACGTTCGGTCCCGCGCTGATCTGAGACGGATCGTAAGTGATCACAATTGTATCTGATTGCGGACAAACCGTATTGAAGGTAATATTGTCAATTGCAAAGTCATTATTCCCGCTCGAAACCTGTGCTACGATACTGATTGTAGCAGAAGTACTACTTCCTGAATTCCAGGGCTGAATAAATTGTTGCCAGTTACAAGATAAAAGTGTCGGGCTAAATACCGGTCCGATTTGAACACCGTCAATAAAGAATTGCAAGACCGCCACATTGGACTGTGTGATATTCTCCACACTGGTTACCCATGCAGAAAACGAATAATCGGTACTTGGATCTACGGCAATTGTTTGCGACCAAACCGTTGTATTCGGAACATTCGACCCGTTTACGACCAACATATTTCCAGGCCCTGTCGTTCCTAAATCACTGCACGCTCCAAAATTATTGTGCACCAGGTTAGGACTTGTTGTAATGGCGTAAGTACCCGGGTTCGTTAACAAACCGAAGCTTCCTCCTGTTCCGGGACCATAACCTGTTGTGAAATCTGTATTTCCGGATTCGAAATCGCCGTTTACAACTAAATTCTGTGTATAGTTTGCCACGTTCAGGATCAAAGTAGTCGGAGAAGTAATGGTTACACTCGACTGATTTCCGGGAGCAATATTCCAATTATAGTAATCGTAACCTGCAGGAACAGTATATGTAATAGACGCTCCCGGACAAAGCATAGTGTCATTTCCCAAATTCAACGGAGGGTACTGGCTGCAAGGAGATGTGGAACAACATTCAAAAATCATGGAATCAATAATCAGTCCGCAACCCGGACCAGGACGATTGTAATTAAAGGAGATACTTGTAATTGAGCCGTTCCATTCAACCCATCCACTCGAATTATCCATATTGGAATTTACCTGTGTAGAGTTTCCCGGGTTAGAAAGATGACCCACCACGTCTGTCAAACCGTCGTATGCCGGAGAAATTGCATTCAAATACTCATTCTGTCCTCCGTCCAAATCAGTAAATTGAATGCGTACGTTGCATACGGGTTGCGAGAAGGTGATTGTAATAGGAATACTTAATGATGGATCGAAAATAGCTGCCGGCGTTACCATCCCAGTTGTATAATTAGGATCCCCCGCGGCAGAAATATTCCTGAATCCCAGAGGAGAAGTAATTGTATAGCTTACCGGACCACTACAAGTATTGAAAGACGGACTCGTTGCAGAGGTAACTGAACTTGTAGAAATCCAACCTAAATTATCCGAAGCAATCTGGGCATTTGAAATGTGAGTGAAACTCACTAATAAGATGATTAAGGAGAGCGTTTTCATATTAACGAATCTAAACGTAAATCAATCGATGTAAAAGAATATAGCGATACGATACCACATTTTACACCATTTTTTTTCTTCATAGTACAAATCTATGAAGACTAAACGGATATAGTAACTATTTAGTTGCGTGGAAAATCTTTTTTTTTGGTTTTTAACATTTTATTAAGAAAATATCTACTCACTAAAAAGCATCCTCGCTTGAATAAGATTAACTAACTTTGCAACTATGAAATTCAATGAATTAGGATTAAACGATTTGGTCCTTGAAGCCATTCATCACATGGGCTTCGAAAATGCAACTCCAATCCAACAGTTTTCCATTCCAGAAATCCTTGCCGGTAGTGATCTACTTGCTTGTGCACAAACCGGAACAGGTAAGACCGCCGCATTCATTCTTCCTATTTTGCATAAGCTGACAGGAAAGGAAGATGCTTCCATAAATACACTGATCCTGGTTCCTACCAGGGAACTTGCCATTCAGATAGAACAAGAAATACAAGGCCTGTCCTATTTTGTTTCGGTTGGTTCCGTTGCGATCTACGGTGGTGGCGACGGCACCCGTTGGGAAGAACAAAAAAACGCATTAGTTGAAGGAACGGATATCATCGTTGCTACTCCGGGAAAATTACTTTCTCACATCATGCAGGGTTATGTCGATTTTTCTCAACTGGAGCATTTGATCCTGGATGAAGCGGACAAGATGTTGGACATGGGTTTCTCGGATGACATCGAGCGAATCATTTCCCATCTTCCCAAAAAGAGACAAACTTTACTTTTCAGTGCTACCATGCCATCGAAAATTAAAAATCTGGCATCGAAGATTCTAATCCATCCAAAAGAGATTGCCCTTTCCATTTCGAAACCGGCAGCCGGAGTTACACAAAATGTGATTCTTTGCTTTGATGAACAGAAGAATAAAGTACTTGATTTTATTTTGAAAGAACGCGCCAACTACGATAGCATTATCATTTTCACTTCAGCTAAAAGCAAAGTGCATGAAATTGTTTATGCTCTGAGAAAGGCGGGTTATAAGAACACGCAAGGTGTTTCTTCAAACCTGGAACAGGAAGAGCGCGAAGAGGTGTTGAGAGGATTCAGGTCCAAACGCACACGTATTTTGGTTGCAACGGATGTAATGAGTCGTGGAATCGATATCAAAGAAATCAATCTGGTAATCAATTATGATGCTCCCAGAGATGCCGAAGATTACGTTCACCGGATTGGTAGAACAGCGCGTGCAAACACAAAAGGAGAGGCATATACATTGATCAATCAGAAAGATATGCCTAAACTTTCACGTATCGAACGATTGATTGAAATGGAGATCCAGCGCGTTGCTATTCCTGAAGAATTAGGAGCAACTCCTGAATGGAAAACTTCCGGTTCGGGTTCGAATCATTCCTCCGGTGGAAAAAACAAGAATCGCAATAAGAAAAAATATTACGGGAAGAAGAAGGCGGATTAATTCAGTCACATTAAGAGTGGTGGTTTATTCGTTATACGAATATGACCACTTCTCCACTTTCCGCATTGCGAACCCGTTCTGAATACCCTTTGAAAAAGTAAGGGATATTATCCTCCTCACCATTCACGATACGGTTTTTCACCTTTCCAAATGTCAAAATGGAAATCTCAAAATTGGGGAGTCCTGTTTTTAATACAGGTTGTTCCGAACCATCTTCCCAAAAGTAAATGCCCCCAAAGTTCCGTCTGGCAACTTCCAGAATATACGATCCTGCTTGTGCACAGAAGTCATCAATCATTTCTTCATCCGAAAGATCCGAAAAATCTGAAAAATCCTCAATCAAACTGTCCAATACGTTCAAACTTCTGATCGAATAATCAAATGCTCCGTCATATTTGGAATTAAATGCACGTACAATTTTTTCAGCGTTCGCGGTTGCTCTACTGATAAACTCCTGTTGTATTTTATCAAAGATATCTTCCCCTGAATCGATTGTGATTGGTGGTTCTTCGTCTTTGACTTCGACTTTTCTGTACTTGAAAAATTCAAACAATTTCATGTAACAATTTTCTGATTAGATGTGTAGCGTAGTTCTGAATGCAAAAATACAACTTTTTTAATCATCCTTATTGTCAAAGCTTATTTGTATCAAATTATTTTTCAACGATTGTTCATAACACAATTGTGTGTTTTTTAATCCATATAACGAACGTCTTCCCGATAGGGGATTTTCTCTATTTTCCGAACATCAATAGTCACATGTCCGAACTCTTCCGAAACCTTACCGTAGATGGCATAAATACCTTTTCCACGAAATGGATACTTCAATGCAACATCCTGAAATTGAACTGTATCCAATTGCTCACCTTCCGCATCGAACAAAGTCCCGAAATGCACAATCTGGTTTTTAGCACTCACAATCCGTTTCACAGTAACCAAGTATCCATATGTCACTATCTCCCGATTCACATGATCCATCAGGTTCCTTGCCAAGACATGATCGCTTGGTCTTTCTTTCAAGATGTCAAATGGATTACAGAGCGGAAACTCCAACAACTCCATGTGCTCAAAAACTTCTTCAAAATCAGTTTCCTGCAGCTCCGGAAATACAAATTCACGGCGCTCCTGTAAAAACAACTGGGATTGTGTTGTTGATTTCACCAAGACTTTATGAAAGTTCAAATGTGCGTTCCACATCAGTTCTTTTTTCGGAATCCCGAATGAACGCAGTGCTCCAATCCGGATCAACAAAAGTAATTGTTCCAGTGGAAGTGCAATCCGGTGCAACAAATCATTAAATCCATTGAATTCACCACCCGAATTCCGTTCCTGGACCAACCGCTGAAGATGTTTCAATTCAATCCCTGCAATGTGCTGGAATCCCAGGTAAATAGTTGTTCCATCAATGATTGTTTCCGCGCAACTGTGATTGATACACGGAGCTTCAACCGTTGCTCCTAATTTCTTAGCTTCCAACACATATACTTCCGTCCGATAAAATCCACCAAAATTATTGATTGTCGCAACCATGTATTCCAACGGATAATAAGCTTTCAGATATAAACATTGGTAACTTTCCACTGCATACGAAGCCGAATGTCCTTTGGAAAAAGCATAACCTGCAAAACTTTCAATCTGACGCCATATTTCCTGAATATCCTTTTCCGAATGTCCGCGCTGTCTTGAATTTTCAAAAAACTTCGTCTGCACCAATAAAAATTCATCACGGGATCTGAATTTACCTGACATTCCTCTTCTCAACACATCCGATTCAGCCAGGTCCAATCCCCCAAACTGATTCGCCACTTTGATCACATCTTCCTGGTAAACCATCACGCCATAAGTATCCGGCATGATATCCAATAAAACCGGATGAGCTTCTTTGATCCGTTCCGGATTCCGATGTCTCAAAATATACTCCCGCATCATTCCTGAAGAAGCCACACCAGGCCGGATGATCGAACTTGCAGCAACCAATTCCAGATAGGTGTTGGTTTGTAATTTGATCAGCAGCATGCGCATTCCCGGAGATTCGACATAAAAACAACCGATTGCTTTTGCTTCCTGCAGCAATCTGTTGATTCGATTATCCGCAATAAATCTTCGCACATCGTGAATGTCATGAGGAGGGTTTTCGGGTTGATTGTACGCGATAATATCCAAGGTATCCCGAATTTTACCTAAGCCCCTTTGTGAAAGGATATCAAACTTATACAAACCTACATCTTCCGCTTCGATCATTGAAAATTGGGTGGTCTTATATCCTTTCGATGTCAAAAATGTGGACGTAAAGTAGTTGATCGGCTTTTCACTGATAATCATTCCTCCTGCATGAACGCTCAAATGGGAAGGAAGTCCGGCAATGAGTCCGCTATACTTCAAGACTAATTCCTGGATCGGATCATTCTTCCGCAATCCGTTTTTATCTCCCGAAAGCACATCTATATCCGTTTTGGGCAAACCGAACACTTTCCCCAACTCACGGATAGTCGCTTTGTATTGAAAGGTATTGTAAGTACAAATGAGTGCTGTGTTCTCAAATCGATCAAAGATGTATTGTATCACATCATCCCGATCCCGCCAGGAAAAATCAATGTCAAAATCGGGGGGATTCTGTCGGTATAAATTGATGAACCGTTCAAAATACAAGTCCAGTTCGAGCGGATCGACATCTGTAATTCCCAACAAATAAGCAACCAGGCTATTTGCTCCGCTTCCTCTTCCAACATAGTAATAACCCTTCGATTTCGCATAGGAAATAATGTCCCATGCAATCAAAAAGTAAGTGATGTAGTTTTTCTCACTGATGACTTTGATTTCCTTGTCGATCCGTTGTTGAATTTCCGGTGTGCTGTTGTCGTACCGGTGTTTCAATCCTTCGTCACAAAGCGAACGGATAAGTTCCAGGTCCTTTTCCCTGGAATCACCGTAGAAAGCCAAATTCTGGGAAGTTACTTGGGGAGCGAATTCAAATTCAATGGAACATTTTTCCAGGATTTTTTCTGAATGAAGCACCATGTATCCGAACTCTTCATAGTTCTCCAATAAGTTTGTCCGTGATAAAAACAGTGCGTCTTCCCTGCTCTGATCTTCGGGAGCTAATCTTGAAAGCAACACATTCTGGTCAATCGCACGCAACAGGCGATGGGTATTGAAATCGCGTTTTGAACGAAAAGTCATGGACGGTAGTGCCACATATTTATCCCAACTTGCAGACCCGTTCATCCGAAAACGGTTTAATTGATAGGCAGCTACTCCTATAAACTCATACACTTCCAAACTTTCCGGTTCTTTTCCCCAAGGGTAAAAAACCAGGCAATTCTCAAATTTTGGAGCTTTCGCCGGAAAAGGCTTTTCTTCATGTGTGTGTTTACTCAGGAACCTGTTTATCTCCAAAAAACCTTCATTGTTCTTTGCCAAAACCACGTAGCAACACGAAATTCCATTCCGAAAATCAACTCCAACAACCGGAACACGGCCGTTTTCCTTACTGTACCGCACAAAATTCAAAACCCCGGAAGTATTATTAATATCTGTCAAAGCGATCCGTTCATATCCGGCATTTGCTCCCCATTGAACCAATTCTTCCGGGTTCACCATTCCATACTTCAAGCTGTAACACGAATGATTGTTTAACATCTTTAATTAATTACGTCCCGATAGCTATCGGGATCCTTTTACCAATAAGAAACCAAATTCCTGATGTCACCCTTACTGTACCTTCTCCCTCGATCCGGCAGTAGCTATGACATCAGAAATCCGATTTTCAATTATTTTCAATCATTTCCCTCCGTTCATCTGCGCTATAGGTGGGAGGTGTAGATGGTAGGTTAGGACTCTGAACAGAGGGAAACAATTGAATTGATTTATCTATTGGTTAGGTTTTCATTGGTTATCTTTTCTCATTTTAATTATTCATTTGTGAAAACCATCCCCCTCCGACCGGTTAGGTTTCAGTGGTAAGCGAAGGGGAATGATTTCCGTGATCGGGTTGGTTAGGGTTAAATCATCCTGCTTTTCAGGGTGTTCTCCTTGTAGCTCAAACCTATTTGTTTTCGGATATTCGATAATTCCGTTCCCATTTTTCTTGTTTTCAGCAAAAATGTTAGACAATCCGGTTTGCAACTATTGTTGGAGTTTCTCCCCGAAAAGGATTGAAATGTCCGATACTCTTCACACGCATTCCTACAGCTCTTTGAATAGCCCGTTCTCCAAAGCGTTCCCGAATGTCGTCCATTGAATGATACAAGGTTGCCAATCGCGACCCTTCATCAAACAAACGCATCTGGTAATTTCCATGAACCAACTCACTCATTCGCACTCCAACCAAACGAACCAAAAGTCGTCGGTTGTGCAGCTTCTCAAACAGGTCCATCACAATCGGAATAATCTCGTGATCCGCGGCCGAATAAGGGATTCGATGCTGCAAGGTTTTCGTTTGAAAGTCGGAATAGCGAATTTTTACGGTCACACAAGCACACACTTTCTTTCCTTTCCGCAACTGGAATACCAGGTTCTCTGCCAAAGCGAAAACAATGGCCCGCAACCGGACAACATCAATGGTATCCTGCTCAAAGGTCCGTTCACTGGAAATCGATTTCCGTTCGCTGTATTGGATCACCGGGCTCGTATCAATTCCCTGCGCTTTTTTCCAGATGGCGATTCCATTTTGCCCGAGCACACTTTCGAGCATTTCCACAGGCATTTGCTGAATGGTTCCTATCCGCTTCACCCCCAAACTGCAAAGCATTTGATAAGTTTTCAGTCCGACCATCGGAATTTTCTGCACTGAAAGCGGGTTCAGGAATAATTTCTCCGCTCCATCGATGACGTTCATCTGATTATTGGGTTTCGCTTCTCCCGTCGCTATTTTTGAAACGGTCTTGTTCACCGACATTCCAAAGGAAATTGGCAATCCCGTTTCACGTATGATCTTTTGACGCAATTCCCCCGCATATTTGTAGCATCCGAAAAAACGGTCCATCCCTGAAAGATCCATATAGAATTCATCAATCGATGATTTTTCCACCAGTGGAACCGATTCCTGGATAATGTCTGTCACCATCCGTGAATACTTTGTGTAATTAGCCGAATTCCCACTGATGACAATGGCTTCCGGGCAACGTTCTTTTGCCATTTTCATCGGCATGGCGGAATGGATTCCAAACCTCCGGGCTTCGTAGCTGCAACTCGCAACCACTCCACGGTCGGATGAACCTCCGATTAAAATCGGCAACCCATTCAGGCGGCTATCTTCCAAACGTTCACAGGAGACAAAAAAAGTATCCAAATCCATGTGAACGATACTGCGTTGTTGTTCGTTCATGTCTCGTATTTTTTAAATTTTACGACTGCATAACGTTTCCGAACAGCGAATCCTCTTGCAAAAAAGAGTACTTTTTATTAACTTGGATCCGGAATCAAAATTACACTTTTGATTATTTTAAAATCAATTAATGATTAATATTTAATCAACAAGGCAAAGATAGTTATCAACCACGTAAAAGATTTACGAACAACTATTCCTTTTGATTTTTTTCTTTAAACCAATTAAAAGATGGCTAATTTGTAGATTTTCCGTATCTTTTAGTGAAAATAAATATTTATGAAGCAACTCCTTTTTCTTATTGTCCTACTGTTCGGAAAATTAGCCTATGCCGACGGTTTGGATGAAATCCGGATTTATGTGAACCAAAAACTGGTTGCAACCAGTTATGAAGGAGCTTCTCTAACTTTGGAACTAAAGGTTTCCGTAGGCGACACGTTAAGATTTGAGATTTCTACTGATTGGGGAGGCACGGAACATTCTTCAATCAGTGTATTCGATCATCAGAGCAGCGAAAAAATAAGCGAGCTGACAAGGATTAATGAAAAACGCCAGGGAGATTTTCAGCAAGTAATAACTCCCGGTCTGCTGGACAGTGAAATGTTGTATGTTTTCAATTTTAATCCTCAAGTGAATCGCACCTGGAAGTTTGCACGGATTGTTTTGAAGGCGAAAGCAAAATAGCCACCTTCCAGATGAGCATTCCAACACTATGAAAAAATTCCTCCTAAGAACACTAATACTACTTACATCCATTTATATTTCGGGTTGTATTCTACTCTATTTTTACCAGGAAAACCTCCTGTTTCATCCTGAAAAGCTGGATAAATCTTTTCAATTCACATTTGAACAAAAATTCGAGGAAAGAACCATTACAGCAACGGACGGTAAAAAACTGAGCTGTGTTTTATTTAAAGTCCCGCATTCAAAAGGGCTGATTTTCTACCTGCACGGAAATTCCGGCTCGATCAACTCTTGCAGAATCGTTGCAGAAACATTTACCCGTTTGAATTACGATGTTTTTATGCTGGATTACAGGGGCTACGGAAAAAGTGAAGGAGAAATTACGGAAGAAGCACAAACACACCGGGACATTCGGACAGCCTACAATGAATTAAAAAAATCTTATCCGGAAGACAAGATAGCAGTTCTAGGTTATTCGATTGGAACCGGATTTGCCGCAAAACTGGCATCGGACAATCATCCGAAATTGCTGATCCTGCATGCACCTTATTATAACATGACCGATCTGATGAAGCATAAATACCCGATCCTGCCTGCTTTTATTTTACGGTACAAACTGAAAACAAACGAATACTTGAAAAGTTGTCAAATGCCGGTAATTGTTTTTCATGGAGATCGGGATCATGGAGTTTATACCGGTTCATCCAGTAAGCTGAAACAGGAATTTAAAACTCAGGATACGCTGATACTATTGAAGGATGTCGATCATAATGGAATCATTAAGAGTGAGGAATACCAACAGTT
This sequence comes from uncultured Fluviicola sp., assembly GCF_946478805.1. The sequence continues at coordinate 216,420 of NZ_CAMLDC010000006.1, forward strand.
GATTCCGGAATTATTGAAATAATCCCTATATCACCTACAAACACAGGGTAAATAGACACATATCTATCCATATATAGCAAGTAAAATCATTTGATAACAGCAGGAATCAGGTAATCCCGGATCATCGCATCCACCTGGGAATGTCCGTAAGGCTTGTTATAAGCTGTTGCAGTAATCACAATAACCAAAGGTTGATCTTTGAATACCATAATCTTATTTCCTCCATTTCCACTACAGTAATAAACCTCGTATTCCTTACCTTCTACCAGGTAGGTCTTATTCCAAAATAAGTAACCGTAGTATTCATCTTTAGCAATGGGCATTTGATGGGAAAGGCTTTTTCCGACCCAATCTTTGGGTAAAAGCTGCTTTCCATCCCAACTTCCTTGGTTCTTGTAAAGCTGTCCGTATTTGGCAAAATCCAAAGATCTCAGCCGTATACCTCCCGCGGTATTAGCCACTTTCTGAGGAGTAAACTGCCATTTATAGTTTGTAATTCCAAGCGGTTGAAACAGGTTTTTGTCGGCATACTTTTCCAATCCACCTGGAACTGATTGATGGATCACATCTCCCAAAAGAACCACTCCCGCAGTAAAATACTCCCATCTTTTCTTCTCCAATTTTGTTTCATCAACCGGAAGATTCAAGGTAAAGTCAACCCAATTGGGTGTCGGATACATCTTTTCTTCCCCTCCGGGAGATTGTGGATCCGAATCAAGACCTGTAAAGACAGAACTCATCGTTAGAAGATCCTTTAGTGAAACACTATCCTTTACCGGCGAATAATTCTGATACTTCTTCAAATCATAAAATGCACTCAGCCCTTGTTCTTCATTTCGGATATATCCATCCCGAATAGCAATCCCCAACAGTGTTGAAGCAAATGATTTTCCAACAGATCGCATATCGTGAAGCGCATTTCTTTTAGCACCATTGAAGTATTCTTCCAGCAACAATTTTCCATCTTTAATGACTACAATACTTGTGATATCCTTGTAATTCTGTGTCAGAATCTTTTTATTCAGTGCTTCTATTTTTGTTGTGTCGATGTAATCTGTTGAAATCTGCCAATCCTTCAAGGGTTTGATTGCTTGGACCCGAGCCAATTTCTCGTTGATTTTCACTTCCGGAACCAGTATGTTGATTTTCCCTTCAGCAATGAGATCGCCAACCAAAACTTCTGTCTGTTTCAAATAAGGCCTGATTTCTATTTTAAGTACATGCTCTCCACTAGTCAATGCATCCTGTCCACCACTCATTAAAAAACGATTCCATAGAAATATACCCCATGAATCTTCGTTGGAAGAACTAATCAATGGAATTCGAAACACGGTTCTTTGATTTTTACTTTCAACACTTCCAGCTCCTGCATTCAGGTTCTCTTCGTATATTTTTTTTCCATCAACCAGGAACGTAAATTGGTAATTCCCATTTTTGACCAACTCATCAACAGCCGCCCCAGGTGAAAGCTTGTGCAGGTAATTGGTTAATGAGTTTCCCATAAAAACACGAATATTAAAGTCCGCTTTCTGTTTCAATTCAAAATTCGTCAGAAAGTCGGATTGCTGAAAAGCTTCAATTGGAATGGTCTTTCCCATGAAGGCGATCTTCCCGATGTTATCCTTATGAACCGGATAGGAGATTGAATCACTTGTCACAATATTGGAAAGCTGGGCAAATGATATACAAGTGATGAAAATGAATGGTAGTAAAAGGAATAGTTGTCTTATCATAGTACTAAAGGTAAGACTTTTTAAAAAAATAAGCCCACAAAAAAGGCGACTCTTACGAATCGCCTTTCCTATTGATAAAGTGTATTTTTCGATTTTTATTTTTTCACAGAGTCAACTACAGCTTTGAACGCCTCAGGGTGGTTCATTGCCAAGTCAGCTAAAACTTTACGGTTCAATTCGACACCGCTTTTGTTTACAGCTCCCATGAATTGAGAATAGCTCATTCCGTGTAAACGTGCACCAGCGTTGATACGCGTGATCCACAATGAGCGGAAGTTTCTTTTCTTTTGCTTACGACCTTCGTAAGCATAATTCAATCCTTTTTCAATAGCATTTTTTGCTACTGTCCAAACATTTTTTCTACGGCCGTAGTATCCTTTGGCCAACTTCATAAAGTTCTTTCTGCGAGCTCTTGAAGCAACGTGATTTACCGATCTTGGCATAACTTTTTCGTTTTTAATATGGAGTGCAACATTTTTTCAGTTGACTTTGTACTCAATACTTGGTTAACAATACCGAAGTTTAAATCCTGGCGCGACGCCCGGATTACTTCATATTCAACATTAATTTAACATTAGACAAATCTGATTGGTGAACCAAACCTGCGTGAGTCAAATTACGTTTTTGCTTCTTGGTTTTTTTCGTAAGAATGTGGCTTTTGAAAGCGTGTTTTCTCTTGATCTTACCAGATCCAGTTACAGTGAATCTCTTCTTTGCACTGGATGTTGTTTTCATTTTTGGCATTTTTCTCTTTTTTTAAAAAATGAACACTTTATCAAACTTATAATTGAAAATTGAGAGCGTAAAATTGAAAAGAGGGTTAAGTCTTTTCAATTATCAATTCTCCATTTTACTATTTCTTTTTAGGGTTGATCATCACGATCATTCTCTTCCCTTCCAGTTTCGGCATTTGCTCCAATGTCCCCAAATCTGCCAATTCCTGGACAAATTTCAATAACAGGATTTCACCTCTATCTTTGAAGACAATTGTTCTACCGCGGAAAAACACATATGCCTTCACTTTTGAACCCTCTTCCAAGAACTTACGGGCATGAGACAATTTAAATTGAAAATCATGATCATCCGTATTCGGACCAAAACGAATCTCTTTCAAAATGACTTTGCTTTGCTTCGCTTTTAATTCCTTTTGTTTTCTTTTTTGGTTATATAAGAATTTACGGTAATCCATAATCTTACAAACCGGAGGAACGGCATTCGGAGAGATTTCAACCAAGTCCAACTCCTGCTCCTCTGCTAATTGCAATGCCGCAGCCAAGCTCAATACTTGTGGTTCTTCTCCCTCAACAACTAAACGGATTTCACGAGCGGTGATCTTCCCGTTTATTTTGTGTTCGTCGTTATTTTCTTTTCTTACTGGTTTTCTACTGTCTTTTCTCATTCAGTTAATTAAACATTTGTCGACAATTCTTTTTCTATCGCTTGACTCACTATACCTGCAAAAGCTTCTATATCCATAGAACCTCTGTCTCCTTCACCCCGCTGTCTTACAGATACTTGCTTTTCTTCAGCTTCCTTCTCTCCAACAACCAGCATGAATGGGATTTTTTTCAGTTCCGCCTCACGTATTTTCTTGCCTATCTTTTCGTTACGGTCATCAACGAAGCCGCGAATATCGGAATTATTTAGCAATTCTAAAACATCTTTCGCATATTCATTGTATTTATCACTAATCGGTAGGATTGCAACTTGCTCGGTAGCCAACCATAAAGGGAAGTCTCCTGCACAGTGTTCCAATAACACGGCAACAAAACGTTCCATTGATCCGAAAGGTGCGCGGTGAATCATCACCGGGCGGTGTTTTTGGTTATCCGCACCTGTGTATTCCAATTCAAAACGCTCCGGTAAATTGTAATCCACCTGGATTGTTCCAAGCTGCCACTCTCTTCCCAACGCATCCTGAACCATAAAATCCAGTTTCGGTCCGTAGAACGCTGCTTCACCTAACTCAACAATTGTCGGAAGGTTCTTCTCTGCAGCAGCTTCGATGATCGCATTTTCCGCTTTCGCCCAATTTTCATCCGAACCGATGTATTTTGTTGGGTTCTCCGGGTCACGCAAAGAAATCTGGGCTTTGAAATTCTGGAAATCCAATGTCTTGAAAATATACAACACCAGGTCGATCACTTTCTTGAACTCTTCCTTCACCTGATCCTGCGTACAGAAAATATGCGCATCATCCTGTGTAAATCCGCGAACGCGTGTCAATCCGTGCAACTCACCACTTTGTTCATAACGGTAAACTGTTCCGAACTCTGCAAAACGAGCCGGCAAATCCTTATAAGAACGCGGTTTGCTTTTGAAAATCTCACAGTGATGCGGGCAATTCATTGGTTTCAACAAGAATTCCTCATCCGGGTCCGGAGTTTTAATTGCCTGGAACGAATCAGCCCCATATTTCTCGTAATGGCCGGAGGTCACATACAATTCCTTGTTACCAATATGTGGAGTAATCACTTGTTCGTAACCTGCCTTGCGTTGTGCTTTCTTCAGGAAATTTTCCAGGCGCTCACGCAATGCAGCTCCTTTCGGTAACCATAAAGGCAAGCCCTGTCCCACTTTCTGCGAGAAAGTGAACAATTCCAATTCCTTTCCAAGTTTACGGTGGTCACGACGTTTTGCCTCTTCCACTTTCTCCAGGTATTCAGTCAACTCAGCTTGTTTCGGGAATGTAATTCCATAAACACGCGTCAATTGCTTATTCTTCTCGTCACCGCGCCAATAAGCACCCGCAATGGACATCAACTTCACGGCTTTGATAAAACCGGTATCAGGGATATGAGGTCCACGGCACAAATCGGTAAAATTACCTTGTGTATAGAATGTAATGGAGCCATCAGGTAAATCCTGGATCAACTCCAATTTATACGGGTCTTCTTTCTCTGTGAAATAAGCCAATGCATCCGCTTTTGAAACCTCTTTACGTACGTAAGGGTTCTTTAGCTTTGCAAGCTCCTTCATTTTTTGTTCGATTTTATCCAGATCTTCTTCCTTGAAGGAATAATCCATAAAATCCACATCGTAGTAATACCCGTTTGTAATCGGAGGCCCGATTGCCAACTTGATTCCAGGGTAATAGAACTCCAGTGCTTCGGCCATTAAGTGAGCTGAAGAGTGCCACATGGTCGATTTACCTTCCACATCATTCCAGGTCAATAACTGCAATGCACAGTCATCGGTCAACGGACGAGTTGCGTCAATTACCACGTTATCCACTTTGGCTGCCAATACGTTACGCGCCAATCCTTCAGAAATGCTAAGAGCAACATCCAATGCTGTTGCTCCTGCCTCGTATTGTCTAACTGATCCATCAGGAAGAGTTACATTAATCATCACTTATAAAATTTAGTGCAAAAATAGGCTTTATCTGTCAAACAAGCCTCATTTCCGCAATTTATGGTTCAATCCCGTAAACTAAAACTATCCCTTCGTTTGCCACTTTTCCGGAACTGATGGCATACTCGATATGAATATTTCTCAGACGATCCGCGTCGGGGTTTTTCGCCTGGTATAGATCGTTCAATTCTGATGTGCTGAATTTCAAGTTTTTACCTTGCGTCTTTTTAAATTCTTTGATCAATACTCTTTCTTTTACATCCGGAGCAGCATCATAAATCTTGATAGTCAAAGGGACGCTGCATTTTTTAGTACTGATTGCAAATTTATATTCGTCCAAAAGGAAAGTATAAACTTCAATGTTCTTGACCTGTTTTGAAGAACGTACGGTATAGTAGGTAATTTTGGAACCTTCGTAGCGCGTTCCTTTGATCATTTCCTTACAGTCTTGCTTCAAGGTACTCATTTGAGCTTCCAATTCGCTTTCACCTCCTCCGGATACCAATCCGACCCATAAAAAACTGACAACTAGTGGAAGGGTTAACTTAAATAGCTTTATCATAAAAAAATTATTTTCCTGGTTTAACAATATTTGCACGTACCATTTTCACTTCCTTTGCCAAAGCCTGATATTCTTCTTCAGTCAATTCCGGTGTTTCAACATTGATGTTTTTTGACACTTTCTTCACGGAAGCCATATTTTCATACGTTTTCAAAACACCTTCGTAAAGTTTAATCACCTCTTTCAGGCGTGCGTCTTCTTGTGCCGGGTGACTTTTGAACCCTTTAATGATGTTTTTAAGCAAGCTCATTTGTTCAACCAATGATTTCCCAACTTCGCTTTTATCGGTCATGTTATCAACCCCCAAATACAATCCTTCGATCCAGGCACCGGCAAATTGGATATCGCCCAAATATTTCAAATCGTTGTTCTGCATGTATTCATCCGATTTATCCTGAATTTCATAAATCAAATCCTGCAAAGCTTCCACATCTCCAAGACCCTTGTCAAATTTCGCGATCAATTCCTTGTCTGAAAAAACACTTTCCAATCCAACTTTCGAACCCATTTTTTGGACAACCACCAAATATTCACGAGCTTCCTGGGTTTTTGAATTGATAGCACAATAGGCCAAATCAGTAGAATAAACACCCAGGTTTAATAACTGATCCACTTTTACAGCATATTTATCCGCATTCGCATTGGAGTTGGTTTTACCGGCAACGTATTCCAAACCGGCAGCTTTAAAAGCATTTGCAAGGCTTATCGGTTGTGGCAATACATAATCATCTTCAGAAGATTCAGCTGAGCCATCGACAGTTTCAACAGCAGTGGTCTCCATCTTTTCCGACTCACCACCTCCACATGATGCTAAGCCTAAGGAAAGAGCAATAGCAGGCAAGAAATAATTCAGTTTCAACATAATTTGGTTTGTAAAGTTTTGATTGTAAAGAAACAAAGAAAAATTAATTTGAGATGTTATCTATCCAACAATTTATTAGATTAGAGTTGTTTTTATTAAAACCGCTGGACGTATGCCACTATTACCAATTTCACTGGGGTTCATTCTTGGTATCCTGTTTTCGTTTGTTTCCGACGGAAATTCAGGTCTTGTCGGACTCATTCTAATTTCTGTTTTTGCTTTCTTTATCTTGGCTTCGGTGTTTTATTCCTTATTCAGGACAGATTTTTTCTCAAAGAGTTTTACTGTATTTACTTTCAGTTTCTTTTTCCTGCTTCTCGGATTCACTAAACTGGAGTTGGTAAAGGAGTCCGTTTCCAAACCACAGAAGCTTTCAAACCGGATCAATTTTGGAACGGTTTTCAAAAGTAAAATATCCGAGTCGGGATACCAGACCATTCATCTTTCTTTGGATAAGACCAGCGATGGAAGGAAACAAACCTCAGCTCAAGGAAAGGTCATCCTGACACTCGACACACTGGAACAAATCTATGAAACAGGAGATTTTGTTGCCTTTAAGACAGAATTGCAGTCTTTCCGAAATGAGACCAACCCGGGAAGTTTTGATGCGGAATATTACTACGGTACACATCATTATGTAGGAAGGGCGTTTATCACTTCCAATTGCATTTCAAAAATCGGTACACACGAAAACCTCAGCACCTTCTTTTCCAAGTGGCAAAATCAGATCGGGGACAACTTGAAATCCCGCTTACCGGAATCCGTTTCAGGAATCGGAGTTGCCCTCCTACTTGGCGACAAGGCCGACATTGACCAGGAAGTCCTTGATTCTTTCTCGAATACGGGAGCAATGCATGTACTGGCAGTTTCGGGTTTGCATGTAGGGATCATCCTGATTATTTTTCAATACATCCTGAGTTTCTTCAGCAGATGGATTTCAAAGAAGCAATCCATCTTATTTTCCGTCGTGCTCATTTGGGGATTCGGATTATTGAGCGGCGCCTCTCCATCCGTAATCCGGGCGGTTGTGATGTTCAGCATACTTGCTCTCGGACAGGTGCTCAGCAGGAAAAACAACGGGATGAACAACCTGATTCTTTCTGCGATTGTATTATTGATGTATGATCCTTATTACCTGTTCGATATCGGGTTTCAATTATCGTACGTTGCATTGATCGGAATCCTGTTATTCCAAAATCCTGTTTACAAACTTATCCTGGTGAAACAAAAGTGGCTGGACTGGTTGTGGAAAGGAAGTGCTGTCGGAATTGCAGCCACGATTGCAACGACACCCTTCATGCTTTATTGGTTTCATCAGTTCCCGAATTACTTCTTGCTTTCCAACATCGTGGTAATGCTCCTGGGATTTATCGTCCTGCTCTTTCTGATCATTCTCATTTTCACCGCCTGGATTCCTTATTTCAATTCGCTTGTCATCTTTTTGACTGCCGTTTCATTGCAAGCCCTGGTAATCGGAATTCAAACCGTAGACCGGATTCCTGGCGGTGTTTCCAGCGGATTTGAACTGAACTTTCTCCAGTTTTTGATTATCGGGACACTCATCGCATATGGATCATACAGCTTACTGATCAAACGAACCGTTCCGAAAATAGCATTAGCCGGATTTTGCATGTGCCTGATCTTTATCTCCTGGAAAAGGGAAGTAAAATTTGAGAAGAATGAACTTCAGATCTTTTCAAGTAAATCTTTTTGCGGCATGATTCAATACAAAGGACGCCTCCTTACTTTTGCCGAAAACACTCCGAAAAACAAGCAAATTCTGCAAACACTCAAAAATGCAGTCCGGAATTCCGGTTTAAACCTGGATCAATCAATTATGCTTGAATCAGGTAATAAAATACGGCTGGACGATCAGGAAATATTATTCACAAAAGAGGAAAATGGCTGGAAAGTGAACATCGACACACTTCAATTTGAGTATCAAATCTTTGGAACTCCTGAGAAAAAACATCAAAAGGAATTATTGTCCCAGCGACTTCAGAAGTATTTGTACAAAGACGAACGGATTATGCCTTTTCGCATTTCAATTTAAAGGCATAAAGAACAAATCATATCTTCTCGTTACCAGGACATTTTTATCACTTATGGAAGCTGCTTCCACCACATATAGGTCTTGTTTTAATTCCGCATCGTATACTTTCTTGAAGGAGAATGTGTAGTCCGCAGCTTTGAAATTCGGGATTTCATTCTTCATCTGAAGAGCTGCCAATTTGAGAACAATCCCTTGAGCAGCGGTACTTTTTGTTTCACTGATAAAACGCATCACCAGGAAAACATTATTCAGAAAACGTTCCTTTTCTTCCCCTTGCAAACTGAATTCCTTGTTTTTCATGGTGGAGTAAAACGTCAGATCGTCATTGGGAGTATATCCCAAATCTCGTGTCAGCCAATCCTCCTTCATGTATTTTTCCGCCCAGACCTGGTTGGAGATTCCGGTTTGAAACTCGTCAATAAAGTCCATTTTCCGAAGAACATTGCGGTTATTCAAAAAACATTGTGCGATGATGAACTCACAAGTTGAATCATGCACGAGTTCAAACCAATGTGTCTCCATATACAACACTTCCGTGGTATCCGAAAGCAGCATCATTTTCTGATTCTCGATCAGCGGATCTATTTCTTTGGTGGAAAACCCGCTTTTACTCATCCGGTATTTCACCTCGAAAAGCGAGTCCAGCCGTTGATAGGATTGAGGTTTCACAACAAGTGATTCCCCGTAGGTTAAAGCCACATACTTTTTGTTGACCGCAGCAAAATCACTTCCTAATTGTTCTTCCAGTTTTTCCTTCCGGATCCTCGCCAGATCCTCCAAGCTCGGTCCGGGAATGTACTTCAAACCGCAGGAGGTAAACGAGATTAGGATCAACGAAAAATAGACAAAACGACTTAGAAAGTTTATTCCTGACATATGTATAACTTTATCTTACCAAAAATAACGAATTTTGTCGCGTGAAATTGAGCTACCGCGTACTTCTAACTTTTATTCTGATTTCATTTTCTTTTCTGGCGCAAAAAACGGTGTCAGGTAAGCGAACAAATCATGCTATCACTCTGGATGGAATGATCCTGGAGGTGGCTTGGGATGAAGCGGAAACTGCAGGCGATTTCATCAATAACTATCCGAATCCCGGAGTTTCAAGCCCCTATAAAAGTGAAGTGAAATTCTTGTACGATGACCAATACATCTATATCGGAGCGAAACTATCCGATAATCGGCCGGATTCCATCATTGCTTTCTTATCCGAAAGGGATGATTATGGAAATGCCGATTGGTTCGGGGTGTTGATCGATCCATATGGTGCCGGACAGAATGCTTTCGGTTTTTACGTCACTGCAGCAGGAACCGAACTGGATGCAATCATCAATCAAACCAACGAAGATTACTCATGGAATGCCGTTTGGAGAAGCAAAGTGAAACGTATTGCGGAAGGATGGAGCATAGAAATCCGGATCCCGTTGACCCAATTACGCTTTCCAAAAGAACAGATTCAGAATTGGAAAATCAATTTTGTCCGGCAAGTGCGCAGAAACAGGGAAAAATCTTATTGGTCACCCGTTGACCCGCAACAGTACGGTGAAATTGCACAAAGCGGATACTTAAAGGGAATTGAAAATTTGGGAACTCCGTTAAGGCTTTCTTTTTCGCCCTACTCCACCATGTATCTAGAGGATAGTTACGACGAAAATACCCAAACCCAAAACTGGGGATTCAGACCACGATTCGGAATGGATATGAAAGTCGGACTCAGTGAATCATTTACTTTGGATGCAACGCTCATTCCCGATTTCGGTCAGACAGTTTCCGACCGGCTCGTCCTAAACCTGTCTCCTTTTGAAGTGCGCTATCCTGAAAACAGGCCTTTCTTTTTGGAAGGAATGGATTTATTCGGAATCGGAGATTTGTTTTATTCCCGAAGAATCGGTGCGGAAAGTTACCTCAAAGAACAAGCGTTGGACTCTGCAGCAAAAGACCCCAACAACCGGATCAATTCTATTCCGGACAGAGCACAGCTGATTAACGCTTTGAAGATTTCAGGCAGGACAAAAGGCGGATTGGGAATCGGAGTATTTAACGCTATTGAGAACAAATCTTTTCTGCATTACGAAGATTCTGTTGGAAATGACCACAAGATATTGGCTCACCCGGTTTCGAATTACAATGTGTTCGTCCTATCGCAAAACCTGAAAAACAATGCCAATATTTCGCTTTTGAACACCAATGTGTTCCGGCCTGAGATCAACCTGATCTCCAATGTCAGTACACTGGAAGGACTGGTTTTCAATAAATCCAAAGTGTACAGCATATCAGCAAACACACAGGTTTCAGTCAATTCCATGGGAAACAGCACGAATGTGGGACGTTCATCCTCTATCAGTTTCCGAAAAGTAAAAGGGGTCAACCAATTCAATATCGATTATTACGATTCTGATAACAATTACAATCCAACCGAATTGGGCTTTTTGCCCCGGAATAACTTTTTGGGTTTCTACGGTCGATACACCTGGACCGGATATCAAGCCACAAAACGACTTCTTCGTAGAAATTTTTCTGCAGAAAGTACCCTTGAATATTTATACAAACCAACCAAACTGGGCTATTGGTCGATTAACACGGAATACATTATCACCACCAAAAATTCCTTTCCACGGGCGTTTCCTTGAATGTTTATCCTTTGGGAGAACACGATTTCTTCGAATCCCGTGTATTTGGAATTCCCGTTCATTTCCCTGCCTCCTTCCAATATGGAGGTTTCTATTCGAGTGATTATTCCAAGCGTTTTGCATTGGATTTCTATGCTTATCATCGTGTCTATGACCGGAAAGGCATGTCGAATGTGGATTTGAACATCAGTCCGCGAATCCGCATTGCTCCGAAGGTTTTCACGGTGTTGAGTTCGACAGTCACCCATTATTTCCACAACTTCGGTTATGTCCGCGTAACCGATACAAATTATACCGACCAGATCACTTTGGGAAATCGCGAACGTTGGATCGTTACAAACTCCATCGCATTAGATTACACTTTTACCAAAACATTCCGGTTAAAACTGCGATTCAACCACTATTGGCAGGAAGTTTCGTATAAATCCTTCATGAAACTATTAGACGATGGCAGTTACAGTGCTTCTTCTTATACCGGAATGGATTCTTTAGGTCACAGTTACCACAACACCAGTTTCAATGCCTTTACCGTCGATTTTGATTTACGCTGGGTGATTTATCCCGGAAGTGAAATTCGTTTCGTTTGGAAGTACAATATCTATGCTTCAAAAAACGGGTTGGATTACGGTTACTTCAATACTTTCCGCAATTTGTTCGATAATCCCTATTTGAATTCTTTTTCAGTGAAAGGATTGTTTTATATCGATGCCGGGAAGTGGTTCCGAAAGAAAAGTGTTTGATTTTATAAAATGTATGTACGCGACACATCGGGAATTAATCAAATACGCACCCAAACTTAATTTTCACCGCAAATGCGCAAATTTTTAGCTCGGCTACCGCACTCGCTTCTACACAATATAAATACAGGATTTTTAGTGTTTACGGGGTAAAGAGACGACTGGTAAGCGCCTCCAATATTTGTGCATTTGTGGGAAAATATAAATGGTTTCCAGCGTAAAATGGTTTGGGTGCTAATATTACATATATGCGACGCATCGCGTACCTACATTTTTTGTTTTTTCTGTTTCGAGTTCACCAAATAAACTCCCCCAACAATCACGATCATTCCTAAAAACTGGGAAATATGAAAAGTTTCGTGATTCAAAAACACTCCTAAGATTACTGCTACAATCGGAATCATATACGTCACAGAGCTTGCAAACATGGGAGATTTCAACGCAATAATTTGGTTGAATAACAACAAAGCCAGACAAGTCCCGAAAACACTCAGGATACTGATGTAGCCCAAAGCTTCAAATGCGTGTTCGTTGGTTTTAAGGACACTTGAGGTCTGGAGAGAAAGTGTAACAATCCAGGCGGGAATTGCCAAAAAGGTAAACGACAAGGACGCAATCTCCAAAGATTTGAATTCGCTGAGTTTGTATTTGATCGTATTCAGACTCGTTGCATACATGACGGTTGCCAGGAGAATTGCCCCGACATGCAAGAGCGAAATTTCAATCGGTGCGTTATTCAGGATTCCTACAAGAATGCAAATTCCTGCAAAGGCCACAGCCAATCCGACGACCTGCTTCAAACGGATCCTTTGCTTAAAGAATAGATAGCCTAAAATCAACGTAAAAAATGGGGTGAAGCTGTTCAACATCCCCGCCAATCCGGAGGTTAGTTTGGTTTCGGCAAAAGTGAACAGGAATGCTGGGAAAAAGTTTCCACAAGTTCCGACCAGCAGTAGATAAACAACTTGTTTCCAATGTTTGATTTTGCGCAGGTTCATCAATCCGAAGGGCAGCATCACCAAACCGGCAATTGCCATTCGAAGTGCTCCTACTTGCGAATCAGAAAAAATGTGACCTCCGACCTCATCATACATTCCCCGTTTCATCAGGATAAAGGAACTGCCCCAAATGAGGGCTAAAATCAATAAGAAAAGCCAGCTTCGTAAATCCTTACTCATTGGAAGAATTCTCAATTTTCTTGCGTGCGTTCCCCATTTTAAGACGGATTGCTATTAAAGATGGTAAACCGATATGAATCAAAAAGAACAAGACATACCCGATCGGTTTCAATTCGAACTCAGAAGGTAATTTGCCATTCGCAATGGTTCTGTCTAATCCAAAACCGAAATAATAACTCAATGCCACTTTTGATTCTACCTGGAAATGGACCAATTCATAATCGTAGTGAAAAATCCCGTCATACATCGGAATCGGGATAAAAATGCACAAAACCAGCAACAACAACCCAAACAGGAATCCGAATAAAATTGGTTTTTTCAATAATGTTCTCATGAATGCTACTTTGCTTGTTAACTATTCTTTTTACAGAGTTAAAACTTTTAGAGACCCGAGATAAAACCATTACTAAGTATTATCTCCATTAGTCCAGACTCTCCAGATCTCTTTTATTTCAGCGCCTTGAATCCTTCTGAAAAGAATACCCGGTCACGATTCACGCGTTCTTCCAAAGCCTCCCTGAATTCACCATATTTCCCTTCCGGAATACAATTCACAGGAAAAAAAAGTTGCAAATCCTCAATGTATTCAAAGTATAATGTCTGTTGATGCGTTTCCACCCTTCTCAATCCGGAAAAGAACAGGAGACGAACTTCGCGATCGGCCACAACCACTGCTTTGTGGGTAATTCCAACACGAAACCAACGCTGAGCTATCGCCAGGAAAGCAAACTGGTCTAAAAACATGATTCCATAAACGACCGCTATCGGCCATGCCTCCATCGTAAGCAAAAACACGGTAATCATTGAAAAAAGAGCTAATAGTCCTTCAATCACCAAAAACAGGCGAACCTGCTTTTTCCGTTCAGAAGAAACGGGCGTACTCCACAGGAATCGTTCGGGTTTTCGCGTCATGGAGACACCGACCCAGCGACTTACCGATCTCCGGATAATCAGCAACAATAAAAACGTTGCGACTCCGACAAAAATGTGGAACTTGAATGGAAGCTCCGCAATAGCGATATTTAAGAACCGGATATCGAACGCTACACAAATGATAAAGGCAAATGCAGGAAAAGAGAAGAATATCAGTAAAATGTTTATGGAACGATTCATCTATTATTGGATCATTTTAATCTTTGCCTTCAACTCTTCGATCTTATTCTGAGCAGCGGCAATTTTCGCTTCTACGTCTTTCTTCAAGATGTCCGCACCCTTTGATTTCGCAAAGAAACCAAGGTTGTTCTCAAATTGCAGTATATCCGATTTCAGCTTGTTTATCTTATCATGCAAGTCGTATTTCTCTCTTGCCATTGCTCTTTCCGCATTCGGATCACCTTTCATTGTATCCAGACGTGCCTGGAACAAGATTTTTTCCTGCTCGGCACCTTCCAATTTCAATTTCTTGTAATGACCATCCAACGCTTCTTTGTAAGCATTGAAAACACGGTCTTTCTCTTTCATCGGAACATGACCGATTTCATTGTATTCAGTCGCAAAACCTTTCAACAGGTTCAACGCTTCTTTTTTGTCTTCCGGAATAGTCGCCGTTTTAACACGTTCGATCAATTCCAATTTTTTCTCCAGGTTCCCTTCAAACTCCTTGTCTTTCGAACTGAAATGCGCCTGTTTTGCTTCAAAGAAATGGTCACAGGCAGCACGGAATTCTTTCCATAACTTCTGCTCAAATCGCTGACCGGCACTTCCAAGGGCTTTCCAATCTTTTTGAATCGTAAGGATCTGGTCTGTCGTCTTTTTCCATTCTGTCGAATGTTTGATTTCTTCCAGCTTATCAACCAATTGTTGTTTCTTGGCAGCTACCTCATCAAATTTTCCTCTGATGGAATCAAAAAACGTTTTCTTCTTTGCAAAGAACTCGTCGCATGCTGCACGAAACTCTTTCCAGACTTCTTCGTTTTCCTTGCGTGGGCCAAAACCGATTTTCTTCCACTCATCCTGTAAAGCCAAAAGGGTTGTTGTGGCAGTATCCCACTCTTTTGTATTTGTAGATTCGAAATCTTTCACCAATTCAATTGCCTTGTTTGCAATCTCCTTTTTCAATTCCAGGTTCGCAGCCAATTCGGTACGTTTCTCATCATAAAAAACCTGGATACGCGCATATATCGCTCTCACTGCATCCCAGTAGGAATTCTTCAGGCTTTCCCAAGCGTCGTTCCCGACCGGGCCAGTTTCGTCCCATTCATTCTGAAGCGTTTTAATAGCTTGTTCAACGTCTTTCAGGTTTTCCACTTGTGACAATTCCTGGATCCGGCGAATCACATCCAACTTCAATTGGTGGTTACGGTGCAGGTCATGCTCACGCAACTCGCGGTAAATCTTGATATGGTAAAAGAATGTTTCCAACAAACGGGAATATTCCGATTGGATATCCTGGCGCTTTTCTCGGGGAATATCCCCTACTTCTTTCCAGGCATCGTGAATCTCTTTGTAAGCAGTCATGGCCGCACCGATATTTTCTTCTTTCTCTACAACGTCTTTCAGTCGTTCCAGAAGCGCTTTCTTGCGGCGCAAGTTCGATTCCTCCGCTTCCTTTTTCGCTTTTTGCAAACCACCTTTGCGATCACGGAATTCATTGTACAGTTTATAAAATTCTTCTCGTAGGGCATCATCCGCTTTCTCCTCAACCGGTTCACCCTTTTCCCGGGCTTCCAATTGTTTAATTTGGAATTGACGATCCTCTTCCAGAACTACATCTTCAAATTGATTACGTAATTCACTCACTTCACGTGCTACAGCCAATACATCTTCTTGCTGCACGAGATTTTTTAACGACTCTAATAAACTTGCCTTTTCCATGATAAAGCTTTTAGTGGTTTCTCAATTTACAAATATTTAACCAACTACAGTTGACATTTCGAAATTTGTCAGGGAGATGAAGCGCGCAATTCTGGCTTCGATCTCATCGTGTGTAATTTCCAATAAGCGTTGTGTTCCGAATTTTTCCACACAGAAAGATGCCAAAGCAGATCCTGCAATAATGGCACGTTTCATGTTTTCAAAAGAAGCATCATCCGTGGATGCGATATAACCGATAAAACCACCAGCAAACGTATCTCCTGCTCCGGTTGGATCAAACACATCTTCCAACGGCAAAGCCGGCGCGAAGAATACTTTATCTTCCTGGAACAACAATGCGCCGTGTTCTCCTTTTTTAATGATCAGTGTTTTCGGCCCCATCGCACGAATCACGCGACTTGCCTTAACCAATGAATATTCTCCTGACAATTGTCGTGCTTCTTCATCATTGATGATCAGAACGTCAATTAGCTTCAATGTTTCTTTCAGATCATCCAATGCAATATCCATCCAAAAATTCATGGTATCCATTGCGATCAACTTAGGTCTTTTCGTCAAACGCTCAATTACCTGGCGTTGTACTTGCGGACTTAAATTCCCCAACATCAAATATTCAGCACCTTGATAGGATTCAGGAATGATCGGATCAAAATCACCCAATACATTCAATTCCGTTACCAAAGTATCTCTTGAATTCATATCGTTGTGGTAACGCCCGGACCAAAAGAAAGTTTTCTCACCTTGTTTGATTTGCAATCCTTCCAGGGCAACTCCTTTGGAACGAAGCATGTCCAAGGTTTCCTCCGGGAAATCATCCCCAACTACAGAAACGATGCGTTGATCTTTTATAAAGTTAGATGCGGACAACGCAATAAAGGTTCCTGCCCCACCTACAATCTTATCTGTTTTTCCGAATGGTGTCTCAATTGCATCGAATGCAACACTACCAACTGTCAATAGACTCATTTTCTTAATTTATTTGGGCAAATGTACGTAATTATTTAGGTTTAAAACGTTTGGAATCCATTAACTATTTGAGTAAAATAAGTACTCATACTTTGCAATTACTTTAAATTTTAAAACTTTTTACGTGTAATTTGTTTTTATTTAAACAAAAATTAATCTATTCATTTTTCGGTACGTTTATTGTTTATCTCGATTTCGAATTAAACCAACTGTTATGAAAAAACATGTTACATTCTTTGGATTATTCGCTCTTGCAGCGCTTGGAACAGTAAACGCACAAGAAAGATCGAACTTCGGAACAGATTTCCAACCAATCAGAAAAGATTTGGTTGCTTGGGATGCCGTTCGAGGTGAATGGTTGGCTTCTTCAATGGAAGCAATGGCGAATAAAAAACCAACTCCGGACCGTAATTTCCCGGAAGAATACACCCCCGCAGAAATGTTTGGTGCAATGCCAAGCACAACACAAGACAAAGTCCGATCTCAAATTCAGCGATCGAGTACCAACACAACAGACAGTCTTTCACGTTCTCAATGGACGCGTTTGAACAGCTTCACCAGCAGAACTCCCGATTGCAAACCGGTGATGGGACGTACTTATGGAGATCCGCATTTGAAATCATTTGACGGAGCAACTTATTCTTTCCAGACCGTAGGAGAGTTCACATTGGTGAAATCCGGAAGTGGAAACGTGAACGTGCAAGTTCGTCAACGCAACCAATCGGATGATTTTTCCCTGAATACTGCTGTAGCAATGAATGTTGGTGGAGACCGTGTTTGTTTCTATGCCAATGAAAAACCGGATGGAAACACTTCCACTCCAATCCGTATCGATGGAGAAGCTGCTTACGTAGATGGAGCGAACTATTACCTGGAACACGGCGGAACAATCAGCCGTTCAAATAAGAATGACTATGTCATCACTTGGCCTACCGGTGAACGTGTAAAACTGGACGCTTCTCAAACGGGAGGTATGAGCTTTTACAATATCGCAGTTGAAATCTATCCCTGTGCAGATTCCTATGATGGAATTCTGGGAAATGCCAACGGAAGAAGTTCGGACGATTTTGATGTGCGCAATCCGCAAGGAGGAATAGCATCTTCCAATTGGAACATGGGTGTTTTCGGCTCAACCAATCAACGCGATCAACTATTGGAAAAAGAATACCTGGCATTCCTGGCAAAGGATTTCGCAAGACAATACCGCATTACACCGGAAACATCTTTATTCGATTATGGTTTCAACCAAAGCACGTATGCTTTCACAGACGAGTCTTTTCCGCGTGTTCACAGAACCTTGGGTGACTTGAACAACGACGATTACAGAAGAGCACAACGAGAATGTGAACGAAGAGGATTCTCAGGTAGCGACTTGAGCGCTTGTATCTACGACAATGGTTTCTTACGTATCGAACCAACTCCAAAACCAAACATTCCGAATCGCACAGTTGGCAGACAGATGGATCCTGTGAGAACTCCAACTCCAAACGTAAACCCGGGTCAGAAACCCTATAGAGAACGTTATCCTGAACCAAGATTAGGAGAAACTCCTGGTGGTGGAAATCAAGGCGGAGGCGTTCCGAGAGGAGGTAATACTTCCGGAGTAGGAACGACAAAACCGATTGATTCCGACAAGCCGTTGGTTCGTGAAACAACAAAACCGGCAACTCAAAACCCGGAATCGGCAGGTGGATCAACAACTAGACCGGTAGTTCATAAAGAGTCAACAACAAGTGCTCCGGTGGAAACAAAAAATCCTGAACCTATTAAAGAACCTGAGGTTGTCAGACCGAAACCGGTTTATTCGGAACCAGTTAAAACACAACCTGTTTACACCGAACCGGTCAGAACACAACCCGTTTACAGTGAACCTGTAAGAACACAACCGATAAAAACAGAACCAAGATATACACCCCCACCAAGTAATCCCGTGTCAACACCGGTGCAACGCCCAGCGAGTACGCCAGTTTCGACACCGGTTTCAAAACCATCAACACCAATAACCACCCCTGTAAGAAGAGGAGGTTAACATAGAAAGGAGTCTTAATGACTCCTTTTTTTATTCTCCTACTTTTTTGCTTTGGAAAAAGTAGGCAAAATACCTCATTCAAAACCAACTAATATTAATTCCGAAAAATAAGACTGTTTTTGTGTTATCTAATTTGAAATCCACGGGGATTTGCAGATACAAATCTTCACAGTCTGCCGGATTCTTCCCGAAACATGAAACAAATTAAGAATCGAACGTTAATTACTATTTGGAGACCAACTAGTTTAACGGTTGGTTTAGACGTAAATTTGATTTATGAAGTGGAAGAAGTGGCTGGTGAGATCGTTGAAGTGGTTCTTTGGAATCCTTTTGACACTTGTTGCGCTCATTACTTTCCTCATCTATATTTTCAAAGATGACATTATCGACTATGCTATTGCTGAAATTAACAAGACCCTCAAAACCGAAGTTCATGTAGATGAGATTGATGTCACCTTTTGGGCGACTTTTCCCAATCTCAGTCTCGACTTCAATAAAGTCTTCATCCAAGATGCATTTTCCTATTCCACAAGAAGAGACACTTTGCTGTATACCGAACAGATCCGCTTGAAGTTCAACCCGATGGATATTTGGAATGAAAAGTACAATGTCAAGAAAATCGATATCCTGCCCGGAACACTTCAATTGAAAGTCGATACGACCGGCGCGGTGAATTACGATATCTTCCGGGAATCCGAATCGGAGGAAAAAACCAATTTCAATTTGACGCTGGAGTCCATTCATGCTACCGGTATGCGCTTTTCCTATTCGAACAAGGTGAATGAGAACAGTTACAAGACCAAAGTACAGGACATTCATCTGGTCGGGAACTTCACCCAGGACAAATTTGACATTGCAACCGAGGCGAGCTTTTATATCCAACGCATTCAAAACGGTTTGGTTCCGTTTATCATCAACCAGCAGGCTTCAACAGAAGTTGCCATTCATATCGACCAGGTTTCGGAAACCTTTTCTATCGACGGCGGTAAATTACTGCTTTCCGGAATCCCTTTCGATTTTGATGTGAAAGTGGATACCAATGAAGTCAAACTCCGCATCGATGCAAACAAGATTCCATTGGCTGATCTTGCAAATAAATTGGCTGTTAAAGAAGTGAAAACGGTTTCACAACTGAAAGGGTCAGGAACAGGAACCTTTCATCTTGACTTTCAGAATAAATTATTGAAGGATTCGTATCCGAAAGTGGATTGCAAATTCTCTATTGACAATGGACGATTGACCGAGCCAACGAAAGGATTAACGCTGCGGAACATTGATCTGAAAGGATATTACTCTACTTTGAAAGGGAAAGACCAGGAGGAATTGACAATCAAAAACGTCTCTTTTCAAACAATCAGCGGCCCTTTTTCAGGTAACCTGGCCATTCGCAGATTCTCTAAGCCAAGTTATCGTGGTTCTGCGAAAGGTTCGTTGGACCTGGAAGTGATCCAAGCCTTATTCAAAATCCCGAAGATTGAAGAGCTTTCCGGAAGAGTGAAAGTAAACACCGATTTTCACCTGGAAACCGTTTTTGAAAACAATGAAGCCATCGTGGAAATTGTAGACGGAAACGGAACCGCATTGATGGACAACGTGGATTTTAGCCTTCAGAACGATTCGCGGAAATTCTACGACATTTATGGGAACCTCATTCTTAACAGGAGTGAAGCGGTTTTGGAAGGGCTGAAAGTACACATCGGCGAATCCGACATGGAACTTAACGGAAGTTTCAACTACATTGACCAATTCCTTCAGGATAAACACACTTTGGATGTGGCTGTCATTGCGGAAAGCAAGAAAATCAACCTGAAGGATTTCACCAACACCATTGCCGGAGACCCGAAAACCACCACTACCAATCGGGAATGGATGTTGCCGACATTGATCAATGGAAATGTAAAGCTCAATGTGGATGCGATTCATATGGAGAAACATATTTTCACCCAAATCAACGGCGAAATGACCGTTGGAAACAGAAGCATCTCCATCCAGAAATTGCATGGAATAACCGGAAACGCAACTGTTCGTGGAACTTTGGCTGTAGTCGAAACTTCACCGGAATATTTCGAGTTGGCGACCAATTTGAGTTCAAAAGACATTTATTTCAAACCGATATTCCGGGAATGGAACAATTTTGACCAGACAGTCATCCAGGAAGATAACATCAGCGGGCGTGCAGAAGCTATTTTGGACCTGAAAGCTCCTTTCGACTTGCAATACGGTGTGTTAAAGGATGAAATCGAAGCACAGATCCAATTGAAGATCATTGGCGGACAGCTGAAAAACGTCAGTACGTTCACTGCCCTGACAAAAGATCTGAAAACGGCCAAAACCAAGATGATTTTGAAATCACGGGAAATCGATGCGCTTGGAGACAAACTGAACAACATCCAATTCGAGACATTGGAAAATACGATCTTCATCAAGAAAAGTGTGATTATCATCCCGAAAATGGAAATCAAGTCCAGTGCTATTGACATTACAGTGGATGGAAAACATAAATTCAACAACGACATCGACTACAAATTTGCCTTCCGTTTCCGCGAATTAAAACAGAAAAAAGACGAATCCGAATTCGGTATCGTAGAAGACGATGGAACAGGAATCAAAGTATTTGTTCGCATGTATGGAAACCTCGCCAATCCGATTATCGAATGGGACAAAACTTCACGGAAAGAAGAGGCGAAACAAAATCGCGAAGAAGCGAAACAAGAGGCCATTTCCATCCTGAAATCAGAATTGGGCCTATTCAAGAAAGATACAACGATCAAAAAATACCAACCTCCCAAAAAGGATTATGAAGTCTTGAAAATCGAATTCGGGAAGGAAGAAGAAGTCAATCCGTTCGAGGAAAAGAAAAAGATCGAAAAGGAGAAAAAAGGAATCAAGAAATTCGGTGAGAAACTGAAAGAGAAGGGCAAACCTGATGAGAAGGAGGAATTCACGGTGGAGTAATTCGTAATTCTATCTGTATTTTTATTCACTAAACAAATCGTATGACCGGAATCCAATCTTTTATTGACATGCTTTTTATCGGAGTGATCACCCTCTTTCCGGTAGTTAATCCAATCGGATCCGCATTTATTGTAAATCCCTATTTGTCGAACCTGGGGATCCAGGAAAAAAGGAAAGCCGTCAAGAAGATTGCCCTTTATGCATTCATTTTATGCACAATTGCTCTTTTTGCCGGTCATTGGATTTTGGAGATTTTCGGTATTACTATTCCTGTTGTTCAACTTGCCGGTGGAATCATGATCTGTAAGATCGGATGGGAATTTCTGTCTTCCGATAAAAAAGAAGAAAAAAAGCACTCCAACGAATCCGATACGAGTCATGATTCGCATTATGAACTGGTTCGGGACAAACTATTTTATCCCATCACATTTCCAATAACGACCGGAGCCGGATCTATTTCCGTTCTTTTCACCTTAAGTGCCCACAGCGCAAACGTGCACATCAATTTATACCTCATCAATACGGGAGCAATTCTTCTGGCAATTATCGTCATCTGTTCAATGATTTACTTTTTCTATCTGAACACCAAAAAAATTATCCGCGTAATTGGTAAGGAAGGAGAACAAATCCTCAATCGTATCATGGCTTTCCTCATTTTTTGTGTCGGATTGCAGATTGGAATAACGGGGATCAAAGCGCTGTTTTAAATTCCAAATTACGAATGCCTAATTCCGAATTAAAGATCTTATTCGTTGGAACGTTCTTTCCAACTATGGAGAATCAAATCCAAAAATCATTCTTAGTTGTGATCATTGATTAACCCACCACCATTCAACCAATTCGGAATTCGTAATTCTCTTTTATGGAATTTTGAACCAACATGCATCTTAGGTGTAACTAGTTGTAATTCTAAACTGCATGTTATGAGATTCGTTACCATCCTTTGCATTCTTTTACTTGGAACCGGCGCCGCCTTTTCCCAATCCATTTCCGGGAACATGAATTCCGAAGCTCACAGCGAAGCACTTCGCTATGGGAATATAGACATCTATAAAGGGGATAAACTTGTTGCTTCTGTCCTGACGGATAAACTCGGGAATTTTGCCGTTGCACTCGACACCGGAACTTATGTCTGCGTGATGAACTACGCAGGCTTCTCACCCATCACCAAAGAAATCAAAGTCACCGGTGATGAGGTGGCCAATTTCAAAATGAAGGAAGACCCAAGCGCTCCAAAACGCACCGTGCGATCCGAAGATGGCGATATGCGCGAGGAATTCAGGACACTCAGCGAAGTTGCTATCAGCAGTGATCGATTGGAGAAAAAGAGGGTTTCCGGATCTAGATCGGCAAAAAGCGAAGCCTATTATTCTGCACCTGCTGTCGGTGGCACAGTCATGGCCATCCCTCCCGATTCAAGAAGCGGTGAACTTGGTACTTCGATCAGAAATGGTGTTACAGCAAGTTCAAATCAACTGACTGCCGGCGAGATCAACGATTTTTCGAAATGGAAGATGTGGCAAGACCTTTCAAAAGGTGAATTGGCAAGTTATCAAAAGATGTGGGAAATTGCTCCATCGGGAAGATATACGGTGATGCTGCAATCCGAAAGCGGAATCCCGATCGTGGATGCCATCGTTCAACTGCTTTTGAATCGGGATGTTGTTTTCACTACGCGAACGGACAATACCGGGAAAGCGGAATGTTGGTTGACCATCAAGAACGAAACACCCCTTATCAACGGAAAATTGTCCATCCAGATCAATTATAACGGAAAAACATCCACCATCAATAAAGTAACTGCTTTTGAAAATGGATTGAATCACCAGAAGCTGACAGTCTCTTGTCAGGAAGTGGAAAATGTCGATGTTGCTTTCGTAGTGGATGCCACAGGATCCATGGGCGATGAGATCAGCTTTTTGCAGGCAGAAATGAGTGATATTATTTTCCAGTCAAAACAAATTAGTAACAAACTGAATTTCCGGTTCGCGAATGTCTATTACCGAGATGAAGGGGATTCGTATGTTACTAAAAGCATGAATTTTAATCGCATCTTATCTGAATCCGATGCCTTCATCAACGAACAAGCTGCCGGTGGCGGTGGCGATTTCCCGGAAGCAATGGACGTGGGTTTGGATTCTGCAATCAACAACCTGAGCTGGAGTGAAAGTGCACGTGCACGCATCCTGTTCCTGATCCTGGATGCTCCGCCACACCAAAGCTCCGCTGTCAACGAACGTTTACAACGGTTGATTCTTCAGGCTGCAGAAAAAGGAATCCGTATTGTGCCCATTGGAGCAAGTGGAATCGACAAAAGCACGGAATACCTGATGCGTACCTTGGCTTTGGGAACAAACGGGACGTATACTTTCCTGACCGATCACAGCGGAATTGGAAACAGCCATATCAAACCTTCCACCGACACGTATGAAGTGGAAACATTGAATGCCATCCTGGTGCGTATCATGAAAAGTTATACCTACATGCCGGATTGCCAACAGAACATTCCCGACCTGGCCTTGAACATCCCGGACTCCATCGTATCAACGATTCCCGCAAAAGATTCCAGTGATACGAATGCGACAACCGATCCGAAAACATTGAACATCACCTGGAGCTATTATCCCAATCCGACAAATGGAATTATTCACATCCTTCCGAATACCGACATCAAGGAGTTGCATGTCTCGGATCTAAGCGGAAAAGTGTTGCAAGTGATTTCGAAATTGAAAAAAGACGAGCGCATCCAGGTGGACTTGTCCGGATATGCAACCGGAATCTACCTGATCCGTTACCTGGATGAGAACAACCATTGGTTGAGTGGGAAAGTGGTGTTGCAACGTACCAGCTAGGTAAATTGAAAATGTAAAATGGACAATTGAAAAGGCTTTTCAATTTTAAATTCAAAATATATCCGTTACCAAAAGGTTCAAAGAATTCCCAACTACCGGAAGATCTTTGGGCCTTTTGAGTTTTTGTATGTCGGATCAACTTTTCAATTTTCAATTTTAAAATTCTCAATTCTCATGTAACTTTTTCCACCTTTGTCAAACATACAGTTGTACCCAAACTGTAATTAACACGAATGAAGGACAAGCAAGATGCATTTCTCAAACTCTACGAGCCGGTTCATGAACGGTTTGAACGCTTCTGCAGGGCGCGGGTTTACAATGAAATGGATTTCAGGGATTTGATGAATGACAGCCTGGTGGTTGCTTATGAAAAGTTCGATACACTGAGATCAACCGAAGCTTTCCTTTCTTTCCTGTTTAGCATTTGCGTACGTGTTTTAGGTAATTATCACCAAAAGAAGCGCGAAAACCGAATTCCGGAAGGAAATGCCCACTTGGAAATTTGGGACAAAAGTACCAATCCGCAATCTCATGCAGACGTTCATTACCTGTATGAAGCGTTGGCTCAATTGCCCCACGAACAAAAAGAAAGCATTATCCTCTTTGAAATTTCGGGATTCAGTATTCAAGAGATCTCGGTCATTCAACATGCGTCCGAATCAGCTGTAAAACAACGGTTGAAACGCGGACGTGAAAAACTGATGGAAATCCTCACCTATGAATCTTCTTTAAAAACAGTACAACGTCATGGATAAGCAACGAAATTTAGATCAACTCTTCCGGCTTGCAAAACAGGACCAGGCGGTGCAGTCTTTTGAAACAACAAAAGAACGATTCATTCATTCCGCTTCCCCGGTGAATAAAACCAAAGCAAAACAAGTATTCACTAAAAACCGGATCATCATGTTAGCAACTGTAAGTACCATAAGCCTTTCCTTGTTTCTATTATTAAACAACGGAAAAACTAGTCAACCCAACCTAAAACCTGATAAAACCAGTGTAAAGCAAACAATCCCGGAAAATAAAAATTCCGAACCCAAACAAGTCACATTCGAAACAAGCAGGCAACTAAACAGCTCTTCCGTCAAATCAGCATCTCCTTTCTTGGCATCCATTCAGGAATTGGTCACCGAGCTGCCATTCACTTCGGAAAACAAGTCCATAGAAGGTAGAATGGAAGACCAAACAAACTGGAATTCAAAACCTCCGAAAGGAATGGATGAGCTTCCGTACCAATTTCCGAAACTGACAGAGGAAGAAATTGCCATTACCAAAAAGAAGAAGAAATCCATGTTGAAAGCGTTGGCAAAACACGACAAGGATTCCTACATTTTTATTCCTAGTGGTTCCTTTGATTACAATGGAAAAACCGTTTCCGTTCAAGCATATTATATGGGAACGTGTGAGGTTACTAACTTCGAGTACCGCACCTTCCTGTTCGATCTGCTGATCCAAGGGCGAAAAGACGAATTCCTGAAGGCAAAACCGGACCAATCAGCTTGGTTGGACTTCTCATTCGGCGGATATCCCGCTTTTAAAGAAAATTACTTTTCAAATAAGGCGTTCAATGATTATCCGGTAGTCACGATTTCCCGGGAAGGAGCCGAATTGTATTGTAAATGGCTTTCACAGGAAGTACGGAAATACGTGGGCGTTGAGAAGGAAGCACAATACAACGATGTACGCCTGCCTTTGCGGGTAGAATGGGTTAAAGCAGCAAGTAATGAAGGAAAACAACTTCCTTATCCCTGGAAAGGTCCATTTGTGAGACACTCTACAGGCGCTTTTGAAGGTGCTTTTCAATCTAATTTTGTTCATGGAGTAGCCGACACGATCTTTGAAACTACTGCCGGCAGTACAGCTGGAGGAGATCTTTTAGCTCCAAGCAAATCCTTTTGGCCAAGCGAATTGGGTTTGTACAATATGAGTGGAAATGCTGCGGAAATGGTTTACGAAGGAATGAATAGAACAGAGCCCGGAACTGCAGGTGGAAGCTGGATGAGTTTCGAAGATGAAATCAAAATTTATGCTCCGGATCCATATAAAGGAATCATCGATCCTAAACCAAC
>NZ_CAMLDC010000007.1 GCF_946478805.1 uncultured Fluviicola sp.
CTGATTGTTGGCACTGAAATACCCGAATCCGCCATCTTTTCCAACATCACGTGTATTGTCCAGGGTAGAGGAATTCATTCCTTTGAGCCAACCATTGATCGTATAAACATAATCCATGGACTGTACCTTGTTTTGACCCAATTCCACGCGTGCCATCGGTCCGTAATCGTAATAATAGTATTTTGCATGTCGGTCGTAATGCACTTTGTCCGTCGACGAAGCGGCTTCCCGCAGGCGGTTCAGTTTGTCGTATTTATAGGTATGCGTGATCTGGTCTGCCTTATCTTTCTGGTAAACCACCTTGTTCACATTTCCACTGACCAGTTCGTATTCGTACTGAGTTGATTTATTGGTTTGTCCTACCACTGCAAGCATCGGTACATCCTGGATCTGCTCCTTCACGTTTCCGTGAATATCGTAAGAGTAGTGAATAGCCGTTTCGTAATCACTTTTCCAATTGGTAGTTCCCGAAACACTGGAGAAATAGAGAACACTTGCTACACGCAGACGCAGGTTATCCTGAGTTCCCGTTGCAAATTTTGCCACAATCGGTGCACTTAGTGCTATGTCGTATTGTGTTACTGTTACCTCGGTACGCGTTCCGGCTTCCACCCAGATTTTGAAGGCAGCACCGTAATCGGTCGCCTTCAATAAGGTAGCGTCATCAGCTGGTGGTGAAGCCTTCACCGTTTGCCCACTCTGTACCGGACGACCTTGTGGGTCAAAAAGCACATAGGAATATTTATTCACCGCAGCTTGTGCCGGATTTTGTGAAAGGATCAAACGTCCGTAACGGTCATACCAAAAGTTGGTAGCTCCAAGTAAATTCACGTTTGCATCTTGTCGCTGGTCCGGATTGGTTGTACTCACCAACTGGTTGTAAGAATTGTAATTGTAAGTGGTTACATAATCATGTGCAGGTTTGATACTTGCTGTAACGGTCGGATAAGAACCGGAACTGATTACCGCATCACGTGCTGTATTAACCAAACCACTGTTTGCTTCAGGCAATTTATGTACTCCCTCGGGAGCAACGGTACGAGCCAGGTTTCCTGCTTGATCGTAATAGAACAAGGTGTATTGATACTGTGTAAATCCACCTGTCAAAGACATATGTTCCGTTTGGAAGGCGGCAGCACAAGTTGTTTTATAACTTTCGGTAAACTCGGCATAAGCTTCCAGAATTGTTTGATCGTAATCCGAAAATGCCATGGTGATCAGTTGGTTCAATTCGGGTTGAAAACAAGCCACGTAAGGTACTGCAAATGGATCATAACAGAGCGTTTGGTTCGACGGGTCACAGATACAAGTTTCAGCAACCAGGCAAGTGGAAGTTGCTTCCAGGTCTGCATATTTTTTGACTCCACATTCATAGTAGGCAACAGTACAGATAAAATCCGTATGCTCTCCGCAACCTGTTTCAGGAACCTCGAAATTTTCAAAGTAAACGATGTCTTCAAAGCCGAAAGTGGCAGCGGGAGGAAGTGTTAACTGATAATTGCATGATGTGTACCCTGTTCCCGTATAAGAAAGGGTCAAGGTGTTTCCGCTTAGGCTGGAATTCAGGATGTTTCCCTGACCGTGATCCTTTAGTTCTCCTTGTTTGTAGACAATATTTTGTGTAGTCAGGTCCAGGTTACTAATGGATGTTGTCAACTGACCGCGCATGGCCAATAAGCTCATTTGAAGCATCCATTCACTCAGCAATGGATTATCTGTGCAATATGGGTTATCTGATGTGGCATGGCAGCGGCTGATGAAATCCATGTAGTCATAAGCCATCAGCTTGAAGCCGTAAGTCCTGTTGAAATAGTTCGTTAATATGGTTTGATAAGTTTGGGTCTGCTGGAGCTCCTCCAGGTCATTCACATCGCTCAATTGAGCAATCAAAACAGTAATTCCTGCATCCAGTTGTGAACAATCGATGCAGTTCACACCTTTGTCACATGAAATATTTGCAGGGATTTCCAAGTCCGATGCTATCAAAGCAGCATTTGCTCCTGGATCCCATACGTTCTCCTCTATGTATTTGGAACACTCACACAGGATTTGGTCTACGTCTTCGATTAATTCTCCCGTAAAATGCGAGATCCATTCTTCCAGGTTATCGACATCCGCAGGAACGGTACCATGTGCGATTGCATATTGGTAGTCACGAGACTGATCGAAATAGTAATTACATCCGCAGGTATCCAAAGAAGTTGATACAACCGTTTCGGATCCGGGAAGAAGTTCCTCATAAGGACCTGGTTCAGAAATCAACAAGTCTGTACACAAAGAATTTTCAAAACCACTTCCCAAGTAATGTGCCAGGACATCATTAATGGTGACATAGGTAGATCCGGAAGGAGCTGTGCTGGAGCCCATCGGATGCGTATTCGTACATCCTTCCATACACAGGTCGATCAGATCCTGACGCAAACTTGCCTGGTTGGTTGGGGATAGACTTGTAATATTGCAGCCACTTAGATCTACAATCCATTGGTCTGCAAAGTCTTCACACGAAGATTGACAGTTATCCTGAACCATTTGTGTATATACGGTCAAAGGACTGCTCGCTCCAATAATAGGGCTATACATCAATGTATTTACAAAGTTGGGAACTTTCCCTGCAAGTAATGCATTATTCCCTGAACAAGTGGTCGGATTCACACCGATACAGGCGCTTGCAGGGCAATTAGCATGAGCATAGGCTTCTTGGGCCATTAAAACGTATTTGCTTTTTAATTCCAGGTATAAATCGCGGAAAGTGAGCCAGATTTGATCCTTATTACAATCATCACATTTATCAATGCATGAAAGAGGGCTTTCTGTAGGACTGCAATGATTTGCGAGATAAATAACATATTGCCATAAGGAAAGATTCATGTCAGAACCTCCCCATGGAGCTCCTTCAATCGTAATGTAATTCTGTACAGCGGAATTCATAGCTGTTGCATAAGTTGAATTCGCTGGATTTGAAAAGAAAGGGTCGTAGGTTCCGGTATGATTCTCTAAATCGGTTTGAAAAGTCTTACAAGTTGAACGGGCAAGGCCATTGATATTGGTGACTTCAGTCAGTGGTTCAAAATAATTACCTGTGATTGCCACGTCGTATTCAATAATATCCATCATGGCCGCATCGTATGATTGCGATGCACCATTTGCCAAGCAATATTGTAAATGACAATACTCCGGGTGCGAGGGTAAGAATAGTTCTGCCCATTCCGGTCTGAAGTTGTTAATGAAATAACCCAATCCCTGGGATGTAACGCTTGTTGTCACATTCACACCATTCTCATCCAGATAAGGGGAGGGCGGATGTTGCCAATCGATTGTTGATGGATAAGCATTCGTTCCATATGCAGTCAAAATTGACCATGGTTCCGTGGAAGAATAAGTTCCCAAGGTAAGTGTGTATTTGGCATACTGCCCTCCAGGTCTCAGATCAGAAAGCATGGCTTCACGGTATCCATCGCAAGGTCCGGCTTGTTCTTCGTCCAGGTCTATAACAACCGGTTCACAATTGCTGAAAGGTTGATTGGTATAATAATTATTAAAAATGCTGTTTAAAGGACTAAGACAGGTATTGTTTTCCAAATACAAACACCAGTATTCGTCAATGGAAGCTTGATTCACACTCAGTTTCTTTGAAATTCGGTAGGTCTGTTTTGTCAACTCTAAGGCAACAGTCAGATCAGGAAAATCTCCTCCATTACAAACGGCATCAAATGTTTCTCCATTTACGGTAACCGTATTTTCGTATACGATATTGGAACATTCGTCCAGGATTTTCAATTCCAGGTCATAAACACAATCAAAACATATTTCCGTTGGCAAACACGTGCTATGGTATTCAGCCGGCGTGAAGCCGTAGGTGAAAGTATAATCTCCAGGACTTTCAATAAACTTAGGAATAAATACTTCTGCGGATGGGATAGCTAAATCTCCATCCTGATGATCTCCGGGAGATAATAAAGGAATAATATTCTGAACGATAGTATTATCTTCTACAGGGGTTACATTCGTTGGGCTGTCTCCCGCCATATAAGAAGCAATTACGCGACCCGCCATGTCCATATATTGGACGTAAACTTGTCCATTTGGATCTACTGTAATTAATTTCTCATAATGTTGATAATCTCCGACTTCCACTCCGAAAAGAGCATTTAACTCTGGCTGGGTTGCTGCTTCATAGATGTATTGTGTCTCTTTACCGCTTCCCATTTTAAGGTCAGGACCCGCTGCTCCTACTTTGTTTAAACGACCTGTGAAATCATTCTGGTAAGTAACACGGGAAAATGGAAAAGTTTCTGCATTTGGGATCATCCCATTTGCTCCGTCCTGACTTGTATTGGAAGTTGAATAATATTTTCCGGCTCCGGAAGTGGTTGAAAAACCGCGAGAGATGGACGGGCAGCTTCCCTGAACTAAGTCAAAATATTGGGATTGATAACTCGGGTAAATCCCGCCAATCAGGATGTCAGCTAAATTGAAATCTTTAAAATGGTGCAGATAATCACCTGAAACGGGTGTAGGCATATCTGAAACCGCCGGACGCCCCAATTCATCGTAGTAAACATTTGAAACGATTACTTGTCGGTTTTCAGGATTCAGGCCTATTTGCTGGCGACCTCTTCCCAATCCGTCGCTGAATGAAACACCTTCTATCCGTTTACTTCCTTCTGTAAAGGTAACCTGGTGGCTCCAGTTCATTTGAGGATCATATTCCGTATCTATATTAAGAAAATTGTTTGGATAGGAAGCCATCAAGGTACTGACTGTTCCACTTTCGGCAACATTCCATACACCATTGTCTCGTTCGCTGAAATTGGTTCCTTTTTTCCCGATTGCCCGGATCCGGTAGAGAAAATATCCCTTGTTATAGATCTTTGGAAGTCGGTAAAAAGTATTTGTTACATCCACCCGGGTTGAATTCAGGTAGAAATTGTAATTCAATAGATTTGCCGCAGTGTATGTCCCGTTCACCAAGGTATATTTATTAATATGGACATACTCAATCTCATAAAACTCCGCTCCAGGAACGGGAGTCCAGGTAATATCCAGGTCATTCGGAGCGATCGGATCATTTGTCGCTCGTGCAACAATGGCCGATGATACAACCGTTTGATTGTTAAAAGGGTAATACCGTTCTACGTCGATACCCGTTTCCAGATATACATATTCCTTATTGAACGCACCAGTCCCTGTAATAGCTATTATTTTTACTTTCACGAAATGAGCATTGGAAAAAGTAATCGTATTCAGGTCATTGATAACTGTATTCCCATTGGGATCATGAATTACCGTAAGTGTCTGGATAATAGGGGTCCCTATACTATAAGAACCACTGGATCCCCAAGTCTGATAATCTATCTGAACCTGGACATTAATTGTATAAGCGGACGAATTGAGTTGAACAAAATCCGGTCTTATTCCGAGGCGTACATAGTTGGAAACCTTCTGATTCGTAAATAGGGTGGGCCAATTTGAATTACCAAGCATGTCCCAGTAGTGAGAATCGTATGTGTTATATGTTGCATTGACTGCAAGTGAATTTCCTTCCAAACGATTGACGTAGTTTTCCTGCCCTGCAAACCCGAAGCATGCA
Organism: uncultured Fluviicola sp.; assembly: GCF_946478805.1. The sequence goes on from NZ_CAMLDC010000007.1 coordinate 5,591, forward strand.
GAAAGGAAAGTTGCTAATATGATAAATAAACGCATTTTCATGATGATCAGATGATTAGGTTAGTCTTTGAACTTTAATTTTCCGCCTTGTTCACTTTCCATGACAGTTTTGATACCTTCTTCCGTTTCCACTTTTACACGCACCAGTTCCAGGTTTTCGTCATAATTGTAGAACGTGGTATAGTTGTACCCGTCATGGGTAGCTAGTGGCAATAGGGTTACAGGATCGTAAACTACGGTGGTCATTCCTGCAAGGAACGGATGTACCCGAATATCGTCAAAGTAAACCGGTGAGTTTCCGGTATTGGTCAATGTGATGGCAATGGTTGTGTATCCCGCTTGAATAGTGAATGGCAGGGATTCTACACGGACCCATCCATCAATTTCTTTCCCGGTTATCATTACTGCATTGATTGCCGGTCCTCCGCCAGTAACACTAACACTAATTTCAGCAGTAGAAGTTCCCTTTTTGATCCATCCTCCAACGATGTAGTCTTTTCCTGAAGTAGGTTTAAACGGAGGAATACAAACACATGAATTTACCACGAAAATATCTCCTGTAGTGACACCATTGGGTTGAGTACTGCATTCAGTTGTGACAGTTCTGCTCAATTGAGCATTTGCACCCTGGTTCACTTTCAATGAATACAGACCACTGTGTTTTTGTTCCGTACTTTGAGTGATATTTGCATTCACTGCCCCCATAAAGCTGAAGTGATAGTTTGTTACATCAAAGGTTGGAATCACGCCGGTTGCATAATATCCATAATCTTCAAATCCATCAAAACCAATATCTTGTTTGTGGGCGTTAACCGCTTGTGCTACAGGCATTAATTCCAGTTTATTGCTATAGCCGTATACCACTGCAGAGGGAATGTTCAATTGATCTACACCTTCCTGGGGAATCCCGTATTCATTGTATAAACGACTTTCACCCAAGCGTCGCCAGTTGCCTAATGATGCTATTGGTTTCCATTTAAATGTACTTCCATCTAAGCTGTAATAAGGTGTGTAACTTACATAGGTGCCATCAAAACGAATTCCGTGAGGATGGGTATTATTCAGGCGTTCACTTTGCCAGGACAATTGTGCATCCAGTACCAAGTCGCCAACAACTCCATACTTGAATGGATTAATAGTTGAGTTTAGTGCCACCTGATTGTTCCCTTCTTTATCTCCGGGCGGAGTTCCACAACGCATATTGTGTTTGTCTCTGTAAGTTATTGCAGCAGCGGAAATAATTTCGGAAACCGGGAAGACAAATGAATTCTCTGCAGTTGGAGTAACAGAAATAGCTTTTTTGGTAACCGCATTCTGCATAGTTTCTCCCAATCTGTTGGATCTATTTGTGCTGATAAGTATAATGGAATAAGATCCACTTAGTGAAACTGCAGTTCCGGGATCGTTAATTAACTTCAAGCTTAATTGACCTGTAGACATTACGAAAGCCGAATTAGTTACATTGGTACTGGTATTGGTCAATAATACTTTATCACCGGCAGCAAATAGTTCTTCTAAATCGCCACTTACTATCGTAAAGGTATTCCCTGACATGGTACCCGTATAACTTGTAGTTGTAGTATTATTCTGAATCTCTCTTAAGCCGGAATGATACCAGTGTGCCGGATATGAAAATTGATATAATTTATCATTGAATTCATCTTGTAAACTACTTGCTAAAGTTGCTCCGGAGTATTTGTCATAAATCAGGTTCTCAGCCGTATTGTGCGAGTTGATATAAGTTGTTTCAATACTTTTCACACGTGCATAATAGTTCATGTGTTTCACCAGAGTATAAGAATAGAAAGCACGGTCGCTATTATTCCAGGTATAATATGGAGAGAAAAACAAGTAAGGGGGAGCAAATGTGATCCCAATTCCTAAGCCTCCGATATGAAAGCGCGAAAAATCCTCTACTGCACGTTGTTCTGTATGGATATCGTATTCCATAGCTACCGGATAATTTTTTAGGGTTCCTTTTCGATCCAACATCGGGATTGTTTCAAATTTACCGTAGTAGGTATATTTGGTAGACATTTGGGTATGACCATCACCGTCCTGAGTAGTATATTCAATCGGTTTTCCATGAAAGTCATTCGTAACCAAATGAAAACCTTCGGTAAAACCATAAAAATCCAATCCTTTCGCTCCAAGGAATTTAGTAATCGAACGTTTATTGGAATACACTGTTTTATGTCCCCCATCTTCAGCTCCAACCGTGGTGGAATGCTCATTCGTTCGGTATTCCAGTTCCTTATAAGTATGATATTTCGAAATTGATTTCCCTCTATCGGCAGCGCCATTAAATGTCACCTGAACCTCACTGTATCCAACATTTGCATTCGGGTAAAGCGGTCTGAAGATCGGCAATGCATGGAATTTTGTTTCATCGACAAACTTTTCTTTGATGTTTACATAAGTATCCCAACCATAATGCACATTTTCATCATAGATCTGCAATGGTTCAAATGCTGCAACTCCATTACTTCCGATTCTAGGGTCTCCATAAGAATAATCCCAGGTATAGGTAGATTTGTATTCTCCGGAGATTGCATCCCAATTATCAGAATAGGTAATGTTAGTGACACATGCATTACCACCGTATTTCACATTATCCGGTTCATATAATTTGATCAAGGACTTGGAAGGAATTAATTTCGCGGCATAATGAGCGTCTTCGATCATATACTTATAGATCAAAGTCCCAAAAAGGACACGTTTGTCAATGTCTTCGTCGATATCTGAGTCGCAGGTTGCGCATGCACCATAAATTTTGTCGGGTAGATTTTGTCGTGCATAATCCAATGCAACCCGCTGAATAGGGTGAATTAAGCTTCCATGTTTCGCCCATTTTTTTGCGCGCTTATCATGGGATTCCATCTCTGAAATATCGAGTAGTCTTAGAATGGCGTATCCATAATTTCTACTTCCATCCGGGGCAACAGGCATCGCACCGAATACCACACTTTGGTCATCCAGTGGTAAAATCATTGGTACTAATTCTTGAACTCCGGGTTTGATCTCTACTTGAGCTTTAATGAAAAGATCCTGTAAGATTCCTCCATTGTAAGGGTCTCTGAAATACATATTTCGGATAGCATCGTTGGCTTCTGACGGAGTAAGTGTATTCCCAAGATCCTGATCTAATTTAAAAATCAGTACATTTCGATATAAAGTAATATTTCCCAAATTCGATAAAAATTCATCAGACATTCCGGTAGAACCGTCCCATGTTGAACCAAGTATGGGATATAATTCCTGTTCGGTCATCATTCCCTGAAGTGTAACATGTCTCATAGCCCGCTTGTGCTGAACATAGGAATAATGATCACTGTTATAAACCACTCCTAGCTCACCTCCGGTAGGTAGATGAATGGTTGAAAGTTTCCAGGCTGAACCCCGTTCCAGCGCCTTTTGGGCCAAGGTACTTGTAAGTTTATTGTGCGTGTAAGGATAAATATCATTCGGAAGTTGACTGTCGTTTTCCTGATAACAACCCCAGCCATCAATATTTTGATAGCTGAATTCAGGATTCGATTCCGAATAATTAAATTCATAACTACTCAGACCGGATTCAAGTGATTTACCTCCCATAACACGGATACTTTTCAGTGTTAATTTTCCGGATTCAGCTGCTACACCCCCATATGTCTCATTATTTCCAGCGAAGTTTTTGCACAATGAGTATTCATATTCAAATGCAACTTTCTGTAAGGGTTTTGCCGATGTACCATTTGTATAATAATCATACCTGTTGTACAAGATTATAGAGTCTAACTTTTGAAGTTTTTTGAGGTTTGAATTTGATGGATAGATAAACCCATTTTCATCTGCCTGATGCCCGTCTTTACGATCACTTAAAATAAATACGGCAATCAGATTTTTACCTTCGATGCTGTGCGTGTACCACAATTCTTTTTCACCTTGTGTATAAGTTCCGATATCGTCCAGATTAGTGCCTAAAAAACCAGGGTTATTGTATGCTTTGGGAGCAGAGCTGGAAAGTCCGCTGATTGGGAGTCTCCACTTATAACTATCGGTAATCTTTGTATAATTGATTTTATGGTAAGCCCCAACATCGTCCAACGATGGACCATCACTGGTTCTATCAACATAATCAGGTCCTAAAACTTGGGTCAAAAGAAATGAATGAGCATATGCAGGTACTTCTGTTTTGTTATAGTAATTAGATCTTCCCCTAGTGTTTCCAGTAGAGTTGTCTGCATAAAGACCACTTGGATTGTATTCAAGCAGAGCTCCTGTATTAGAAAGACCTCCTGAGGAAAAGGAGACATTGGAAGTGGATTTGTTGTAAGCAGGGACCCCATACACATTTTTGACCCCATTTTCATCCACAATTTCGACAGATGAAATATGGTTGCTTTTACGAATTCCGCCAACTCGGGAAACTCCAGTTACAGTTGGATTGTAAACATTTTGATAATTCTGAATAGCTATTGTGCTGATATCTTGAGCAATAATAGGTGTTATGGAAGTTGCTCTAATTGGTTTTTGATTTTGAGCGTTTAAAACGGTAGTGAATTTTGCAACACCATTTAAGGTATTTCCAATTTTAATTTCTTTATTCACCTCATCAACCAAAAACGAAGAGAGGTTGTCTCCCCCCATGTAATTCCAAGCTCCCATTTCGGTAGGTGTATTCTCACCTAAATTTTTGAAATAAGTTGTTTTGTCGAAATTATTTCCATTTGCTTCATGATTAAAATATAAATATGCATCATTAGATCCGTGATCCCATGTAGTATTATACTCAGTATCCTTTTCTTGTTTTCCAAGTCCTAAGCTAATTTGTAACCGGGGCACTCCGTTTTTGATCAAAACTCCAAGTCCTAAATTCACAACATCCGGTGAAAGGATTGATCCGAGTATATCAGCCAATAAGTCCGGCATGTTGTCATAAAAATCGGATAGCTTTGAGTCTTGAAGGCTGTTATGTTGGGATGTTACTAAAGGATCAAAATAAGTTCCGAAATCGGTTCTGTTTGCACGGAAAGAACCATTTTGTGTAGGCGAATTATAATAGAATAAATCAAAGGTTTGAAAAGAACCGGGCAAATGCTTCATTTCTTGAGAATACTCATTGTCATTCGTACGCTGATAATCCATCATAACTAATGAGCCAGCATCAAAGTTACCACGTTTGCCGGAATGAAGATATCCTAAAGCAGACTGATGATAAGTCTCTCCATTCGAAACCACCTCATTTTTGTAATTGTATTTCTGGTCGAGAAATCCTGCTTGTACTCCAAGTGCAGTCACAGTAACTCCAGCGAAAAGATCCAAATTGAACTGGAAACTGCTGGAGGTATTCCCCAAAGATATTGAAGGGACAGTTGTTTGTGTTCCATAAGGTGCGGTAGAAGTATGGGAGAAAGCACCGGAAAGTTTTTCTGAAAAAGAAGAATTTAAAGAATACCCTGCAGACCAGTCTGTGATTCCTTCTCTTGAATGAGAATTGATACCAAAATTCAACCCAACCCCATTTTTCTTTTCTTTGGCAAGACCCAATTCTGCTCCAAAACTTGTATTAAGACCGGAACCTGCCTTTGTGTCTTTACTGTAGCCCAATCCAAAATTCAATCCGAAAATCCCTCCTTTTTCTGATGGGGATCCTCCAATTTCTTCCTGACTAGTACTTAAACTAAAACGAATCTGGAGTCCAAAATCACGTGTGTAACCTTTTCCGAGTAAGTTACTTGTATAATGGCCTCCCAAAAGAGTCACTTGTAAAGATGGAGTAAAAAGAACACCGCCACCACCTGCGCCAAACCCATAAGAGATAGATGCATAACCTCCTAACTTATTTCCATCCAAATCCTCTCCAAGTTGTGATTCTGTTTTTGAAATTAAATCTGTTCCATTAAATTCATCCGGAATACCTCGCATTTCGCGAGATACGGCACCTGCATTCAAATCCCATCCTAAACCAACCCAGGAAGCTTCTGAATTCATAAAAACGTTAGAATTGTAAGATAATACAACTGGAAAACCTTCTACATCCATCAAAGGAATAGAATAATTGAAATCCCCCGTGAATTTGTCTACCAAGCCATCGGTAGAATTCAACGAAAAACCGGAAGATTCTGTTTGCCCCGGTCCACCCAATGATTTTTGGACTTCGAGTACGGATTCTGTTTCGGAAAGATCCGGAGTTTTGTCCACATGCAATTTAGCAATTGGCTGATGAAAAACTGGAGAGGCTTGCTGTTCAGTGATGATCGGTCGTTTTTTTTGTTCTGCATAAGCTTTTCCCACAGAAGCGTATACCCCCATTAAGAACCCTGTGCTGATGGATTTGTGGGAACGATTAGCTAAATGAGTTCGTTCTTTCAACTCCGATGCATAGACAACTGGAGCGGATATCTGAGAAATAATCCCTGCGATCAATAATATGCTGAGATTTCTCAAAACTGATTTTTTGCGATTGATGAACATAAGTCAGGCGATTAATTATAATATTTAAATTTGATATAGGATTTTTCTCCCACACTGTTAGTTAGCTCCAGGATATAAGTATTTCCTGCTACCAATGAGTAAGTTGTAAGATTAAGTACATGCTGATTGTAATCGAATTCCAATAATTTCGGGGGTAAAAGGAAAGGACCAATAAGGGTTCCGTCATTGTTAATACCTGCCTTGATAGAATTGTTAGCTGCATCGTAAAGGACCAATTTGGTAAAACGACCTGCCTTTTGATCATAGTCTTCATTAAATTGGATCTTTAATTGTCCTTGGATAGTCCGCACAAATGAAGCATCTAAGGCATCTTTAAATCGCGCATAGGAATTAAAATCACAACCGTTTTGAACCCAACTGACCTTAAAAGCAATACTGGGTTTATTGGTATTATCGGATGACTGGTAAATTTGTCGCGTTTGAGTCGTTCCTAAAACCGGTGGATTAATATAATTTTGCAAACTGAAATCTAGTCCATAATTAGCTACATTATTGGTCTTCCATGAATTAAAGAAATCTTTCAACTCCACAATGCTGTTTCCATTTCCGGCAGGCATATTAGGCAAGTTGACAGACAATGAGCCCACCGCAGGTCTAATACCGAAAGAAACGCCAGATTCTTTCCAATTTGCAGCTACCTGAGTTAATTTAGAGTCATTTGGTCTTTCAGACGGATTATGTCCTGAACCATACAAAGTCATTTGTGCTTCAATTACCTCTAAGGTAGGATCTACCCATAATTTAAATTTTATCAAGGATGCTATACTAAACCATGAGCCAAGAAGAGTTACTTGTTCAGCAGAATTCGTTGTACTGTTACCTACGTTGTTTTGACTGTAATCCGTTGCAGTATTACCACTTCCAATAATACCATTTGTGATAGACGCATCGTCAATATAATTAGGTCCAGGATTAAATGAAATATTCACCATCTCGCACTTGCTTCCAATCAAAAATGCTTGAAACAAGGTATCTCCAGCAACAGTGCCCCAAGACTTTAAACCGTACCAACCGAAAGGTTTGGCCGTTAAATTTAGATTTATGGCTCCTGAGATAATTCCACCTGAGTTATACCATTGGTATGAACGGGTAGCAGAAGATCCTAGAAGTATGGTCGGGGAAATGGAACCGTCCGAAGCACCACTGGATGCATGTACAATAGTAGCTGCTGAAACATAGGCAGGGGTGTAATATCGAACTTCCAATTGCGGTCTCGGTAAGGATGAAATAGCGTCTTTAGAGCTGTATTTAGTTACTAACGTAGTAGCTGTTTCGGGATTTCGTTTAATTCTCCATCCATAATTCGGAACACGTCCGTCAACCATCGCCTGTACATGTCTTACTAAATTAAATTCACGTTTTCCTGATACCAAGTTTGAAGTGTCTACTTTCAGTAATATTGCATTATTTGATATTCCGGAATTGTGGTTCAAAGTAGTCTGTGACCAAGTTGTATTGCAAGCATCCACAACTAATTCGGTTGAGTTGGTAGCAATGATATTTTCAGTACCATTTGGAGTTAATCTTAGGATTGCAGAAACTATTACTGAATTTGCAGGAATAGAACTTAAAGAAAATTTAATAAACAACCTGTAATTATTTAATGAGCCATCAACATAAACGGAATTTGTTAGCGCCGTATAATTAACCGCTGTTGGATTTCCTGATTCAGTAAATGAATCTTCTGATGCACCGAGCGTAACAGTCGTAACTGATTGGGAATAACTAGACCAGCTCATTAAAAATGTAAGCAAAAGCAATATGGATTTCATGATGGATTTGATTTAGTTAGTAATAAAAGTTTTTTCAACATAAGGTAAATAAGCTTGCTGAATATTCTGTCGTTCCAAAATTACTTGACAAGTCGCAGTTGGAATTAAATATGGAAAATTGAGAATGGGGAATCCGCTTTGAACATATGTTTCACTCATGATTTGTTTCTGATTCAATTGACCAATAAAATTCAACTCATTCAGTGAAACACTCACTTGAAAAACATCCCCTTGTTGAGATACTTCATCAAGTCCCGCTGTAAATGTAGGATTCGTAACAAATGACATGGAAAAGTCAACGCTATCCGATTGTGATAAAGTGGGAAAAGTTACTAATAGTACCAATCCAGTTAGGATTTTTTTCATAGAAAAATTGTGATAAAAGATTGTTATTGGTTTGATTTAGATGTCTGTGATGTAATTAGGTATTGAACTATACAGCAAAAATAATAATCCATTTGGGATTTTAACCAATTTTAGCAAAAAAAGAATGAGTCGATCAACTAAATTTCTCCAAAACTTATTTGAATCTGATTTCTTTTTAGTGGTGAAATCAAATACATAAAACTAAAAACAGCAATCAAGAAAGCACATCCAATTTCTTCTTCACAAACAACTGGATAATCCCCGCAATAATCAATACCAGCAAACAGCCGATCACATTCAACCACAAAAACGAAATTACATCGATGGCATAAATGCCGATCACCAGGAGTTCCGTGATGATGGCTCCCCAGAAAACGGCTTTCCCACCGATTCGTTTCAAGTAGAATGCCACGAGGAAAATTCCCAAAATGGTTCCGTAGAATAAGGATCCCAGTACATTCACTGCTTCGATCAAGCTTCCCAGTTTACTGGCAAACATCGCCGTTGCAATGGCAAAAAGTCCCCAGCCGAGTGTAAACCACTTCGATGCTTTGTAATAATGCAATTCGGTTTTGTCTTTCACCCACATGCGCTTGTACAAATCAATTACGGTAGTGGATGCGAGTGAATTCAAAGCAGCGGCAATGCTTCCCCAGGCTGCCAGGAAAATCATGGCGATCAATAAACCGATCAAACCTTTGGGAAGATTCTCCACAACGAAATACAGGAAGATGTAATTGGTGTCATTCGTATCCGCCGTGCTATCGGCTTTTTTCATGACGGCCAAGGCTTCTTCGCGTACAACTTTGGTTTGAGATTCGATTTGCAGCAAACTTGTTTGTAAAGTCTCAATTTGTACAGCGTCTTTGGTATGCAGGGCATCTGCCAACCTGGTTGTCTGCATTTGTCGGATTGCATTCAGGGAATCATTCTTAACCTGGAGTGTCTTGAACTCTTCCCGGTATTCGGAAGTCAGTACTTTATCCACCTCTTTCTGGTTAAAGAAAATGGGGGATTGATAGAACATGTAGAAGACGAAAACCAAACTTCCTACTAAGAGAATCAGGAATTGCATCGGTACTTTCACCAAACCATTCATCAATAGCCCGGTCCTGCTTTCTTTGGTGTTCTTAGCTGTCAGATATCGACCTACCTGTGATTGGTCCGTTCCGAAATAGGAGAGAGCCAGGAAAAAACCACCGATGATCCCGCTCCAGATGTTGTACTTGTCTTTCCACCATTCGGAATCCGTCACATCAATCTTTGTTTCGATCACATTCAGTTTTCCCATTTTACCGGCAACATGCAAGGCATCTGTGAAGCTTACTTTTTCAGGAAGCATGTGAACCACCATGTATCCTGCCAGGAACATCCCGATAAACACCACGATCAATTGCTGCATCTGGGTGTAGGTTACGGCTTTCGTTCCACCTGTTACGGTGTAAATGATAAGGAATCCGCCCATTACGAGGTTGGTGTAATAGATATTCCAACCAAGAAGGGAAGCCAGGATGATGGAAGGGGCATAAATACTGATTCCGGTGGAAAGTGCACGTTGGACCAGGAATAGGACAGAAGCCAGTGAACGTGTTTTTAGGTCGAAACGTTGTTCCAGGTATTCGTAAGCAGTAAAAACTTTCAGTTTGTGGTAGATCGGGATAAAAGTAACACACAACACCACCATCGCCAAAGGCAAACCGAAGTAGTATTGCACAAAACGCATTCCATCGGTGTAAGCCTGCCCGGGAGCTGAAAGAAAGGTAATCGCACTTGCCTGTGTTCCCATAATGGAAAGCAGGATCAGGATCCAACTCATGGAATTGCTGCTCTTGAAGTACCCGTCCAGGGTTTTTTCGCTCTTGCTCTTGTACAAACCGTAACCAACTACAGCGAGTAGCGTGATGACAAGTACGATCCAATCAACTGCGCTCATGAGAAATGTTGTGTAAAAAAGTAAAAAAAGACGATTAGAATCACCAATGCTCCAATCACCCCGGCATACGCCCAGTTCCAGTTTTTACGATCGTTTTCTTCTTCCATAATCCAATGTTATATTCCCACAAATGCACAAATTATTGCTCGCCTACCGGACTCGCTAAGTTTTGTAAAGTGGCGACTGGTAAGCGTCACAAAAAAATCAGTGCATCTGTTGTGGCTAAAGTTCTTGATCATATTTATTGTGGCAAGCTATCTGTTTTGCGGCAAACTTAGCAAGTTTACAAACAAACGGTAAGCACCCGGAATTCCTGCCGGTAACTCGCGGAAAAACACCAACCCGGTATACACAAAATTTCCTTTTCCATGTTTTGCAATAATCAAACTTCCTTTGCTGGGTTTTTCATTCGGGTCCTGCATTGAAAAAACGGTTTCATAGTGTGAATCCATTTCCGTTGCAAAGTAAATTCCACGTTCCTGCACCCAGCCTTCAAAATCGGCTTGCGTGATGACATTCGGTATGTTCAGGACGGGATGTTTCGGATCGGTGAATTCTACTTTCGCATTGTCATCAGTCACACGGTCTCTGGATATCGTGAACGGATAAGGCCCGATTTTCGTTTCCATCGGGGCAATACGGTTATTGGTATTGTATTGTACAATCAGGTTTCCGCCTTGATGCACATAAGCCATCAATTTGTCGTAGTAGATTGGCATGCGGTCGTTGGTGTTGTAAGCACGCACCCCGGTTACAATGCTGGAATAAATACTCAAATCTTCTTTTGCCAGTAATTCATCCGTCAATAAAGTCACATCGTAACCGATCTGAGTCAGGCAGGCAACGACATTGTCTCCGGCTCCCGGAATGTATGCAATCTTATTTTTTGTTTTCTTCAAATCTAAAAACACAATTTTCGCCTCAGCATTGCTCAAAATGAATTGGTAAGGAATATGGTCGTATTCAATGCGTGTGATTGATTTATTGTAATCATTCCCATCAACTGAAACGGATGCGCGAAGGATTCCGTCTTTCCCGGTTTTATCCGGGGTCAGAATTGCCTTCACGATTTGTTCGCTGCCTTTTTTCTCCAGGTTGATCTCCGGGTTTTTAAGTTCGATTTTCCAGCCTGCAGGAACAGCTATCTTTACAGTTCCTTTCACATTCGGTTGGTTGGCCTTTACGACGAATGAAACTTCTTTTGGAGCAATGGCACTGAAAACAAAAACCTGGTCTGAAATGTTGATGGTTGCCGGTGGTAAAACCTCAAACGGTCGGTAAACTTCTCCTTTTACGGGATCGGTTGATTTGAAAACCAATCCGCGTTCTACATTGAAATCGATTCCATCGATGGTCAGGTGATAAACAACACTCTTTGCAGCATTATTTTCCGGTTTCCCGATCAGTGCCGGATTTTTCACGGTATACATTCCAACTGTGTGTGGCTCAACCAACCAATAAGGAGCGGAATAACCCGTCGTTTTCGGCAAAACTTCTTTTTGGTCAATGGTTTCCAATTTGTTTGCAGTCAATTGAAGATTTGTGGCCTTATCTGTTTGTCCGATAAAAGTCACTGATTTCAATTTCACATTCCCGGTATTACGTGCAATGACCTGGGTGGAAATACTGATTTCATTTCCCGGGACCGCACTGTAATCCGAGACGTAGGATTCCATCCACAATCCGGCACATTGTAGGATCAAGTCCTGGCAAGCTGCCAATTTGAGATTCTTCCAATAGCGTACATTCGGATCTTTGTCATCAAGCTGTTGCAGTCTGGAATAGATCATTTCCAACGCGGGTAAAGATAGTTCGGGATGTTGCGGATTGAATGTTGAAATACAATTGGCAATCAAGCTCTCCAAATCTGTTGCTAGTGGAAGACGTTTCCAGGAAGTGTTCACTCCTTCAAAAATATCTTTGGAAGCAGCTTCGCCCTTCAGGAATTTGAAGTATTCGATATTTTCTCCGCGCTGTTTCGCTGAACCGAATCCCTGGCTTTTGTGCATGGAGCGACTGTTTGCGGCAACTTCCCCGTAATTCAGTCCCAACAGAGGGTTATAAGTCCCGGCGTCGAGTTTGATCTGGTCTTCAGAAGTGGTATTTGTTCCACCGAAATTGAAGGTGTTCCAGAAAATGCGTTTCGCTTGCCATACCTGGACTTCTTTCAGCTGTTCCGGGAATTTGGTTGGATCTGCAGCCAGGTCAAATGCTTCCATTGCTAAAATAGCAGAGGCTGTGTGATGGCCGTGTCCACCTTCTCCTGTGGTGGGAAAACGACAAATTATCACGTCCGGTTTGAATCGGCGGATAGCCAAAACCACATCTGCCAGCATACTGTCTTTATTCCAGATGGTAAAAGTCTCTTCCGGGTTCTTCGAAAAACCGAAATCGTTTGCGCGGGTGAAAAATTGCTCTGCACCATCTGTTCTTCGTGCGGCCAATAACTCCTGCGTGCGGATGAGGCCTAAAGCTTCTCCCTGCTCTTTCCCGATGAGGTTTTGTCCACCGTCACCGCGGGTAAGCGATAAATATCCGGTACGGAAGTTTTTCTCTTTTGCCAGGTAACCTAATAATCGCGTGTTTTCATCATCAGGATGCGCGGCAACATAAAGGACGGAGCCAACGGTATTAAGTTTTTTGATTCCAAGCAGGATTTCTGCTGAATTGAGTTCCGGAGAGGTTTGAGCAAGAATGGGTTGTCCTAAAGTAAGTGTAAGACCGAGAATGAGTTGTTTAATCATAATTGAGTGTGTATGTGTAATATCGTGCGCAATAATACAGGAAATCTCCCATTGAGAGTTCAATTCATGCAGTCTTTAACAATTCTTTAAATGGACTATAGACACACAATCAACTAACCGGATTGGTTGTTTTATGAGTTAGATTAGGGATAATCAATTATCGTGACATCCCTGGAGAACCCATAATTTGACCGCTTTGATTTGGCAGGAGTCGAGTCCTTTGTGTGGCGGCGGCGGCATGATGACATAGTTTGTATCGTGGATAATGGATTGAACAAGTTGTCCGCTTTGTGCAAAAATGGTCACGTTCGCATAACTATCCAGACTGATACTTCCCGATCCGGGATATTGGTGACATGAATTGCAGTTTGCATTGAGGATCGGACTAACGGTTTGACTGTAGGAGATACTATCAGCTAATTGGCAATTTGAAGGAATGGGCGAAACAGGTTCAATTGGAATGGGAACTTTACTTTTTGTACAGTGTACTGAAAGAAAAATGATTGCTAGGAGAGAACAGCATTTTTTCATGCCGAAAAATTACAGAAATAACAAAATGGGAATGTTAAGCGCATATTAATTCTGGTATAAGAATGAACCGGAAGTTGAAGAGTCGGTTGCAGACCTTGGATGTATTTTGCTTTTTTTGTACCTTCAACAGATTGACATGGCATATTTATGTAAACTCAAGAAGTATGATTTTAAGAACAGTTCTTTTTTTAGTTATCAATTTTGCTGCCTTGGCAATTGGGGGGATTTTTACAAGTAAAGGAGTTTCTTCCGAATGGTATCAATCTTTGATTAAGGCTCCATGGACTCCGCCAGGTTGGGTTTTTGGCGCCGCGTGGACAACCATTATGATTTGCTTCGCAATTTACATGGCTTTCGCTTTGGGACAAGTGAAAAACAGGAAAGCATTGATTGCCTTATTCAGTATTCAATGGATCCTGAACGTGATTTGGAATCCGGTTTTCTTTTACTTTCACCAGGTAGCAGTTGGATTAATTGTGATCAGTGTATTGACTATCCTGATTGCAGTGTTCCTGTTTCGCTATTGGTCTGACCTGAAATTGAAATCGATACTGATTCTGCCTTATTTCATTTGGCTGCTTATTGCAACATCGCTCAACGGGTATATTCTTCTCAAAAACTAGTTTGAAGGCAAACAATTATCAAGTAAGAGAATCCCTCCTTGATAATTGTTAATTGATAATTTCTTTGGATTTCAGATCCTCATCTATTCGGGAACTTGCTTTTGTATCCTTCATAAACAGGTAAACGAGCAGTGAAATGAAAATGCATCCGGTTACATACCAATAAAAATACGATTCATATCCATTATTTTTAAACCAAAGGGCAATGTATTCTGCTGTTCCACCGAAAATGGCCACCGTCAGAGCATAAGGTAAACCGACTCCCAAAGCGCGGACTTCTGCCGGGAACAATTCAGCTTTTACAATCGCATTGATGCTGGTATAACCACTGACAATAATCAATCCGGCCATTAGGAGAAAAAAGGAAGTCCATGCAGAATGTGTATAGCTCAGTGTGGTAAGTAATGGCACGGTAAAAAGAGTTCCCAATAGTCCAAAACCGATCAATAGGGGTTTTCTGCCGATCCGGTCGGATAAAGCTCCGAAAAGTGGTTGTAAAACAACGAAGATCAATAAGCTGACAAAGGAAAGCAGGGTAGCGCGATCTTTACTTAAACCAACCGTATTCACCAGGAATTTTTGCATATACGTGGTGTAGGTATAAAAAGCCAGGGTCCCGCCGAGCGTCAATCCCACAACTGTCAGAATGGCTTTCGGGTGTTGCAGTAAAGCTTTGATTGTTCCTTTCTTGCTGGATTTCTTTTCTTTTTGTGCTTCAAACGCTTCTGTTTCATGCAGGTTCCGACGGAGATACAGGGCAATGACCGCAAGGATAGCTCCGATCACGAAAGGAATTCTCCAGCCCCAATCTTGCAACTGCGTTTCCGTTAAGATCAGTTTTTGAAGAATTAACTGGATTCCCAAGGCAATAAGTAAACCGCCGACCAAGGTCACATACTGGAAACTGGAATAGAATCCGCGCCGGTTTTCCGTTGCCATTTCACTTAAATAGGTTGCCGAAACACCGTATTCGCCGCCAACGCTGAGTCCTTGCAACAATCGGGCGAGCAAAAGCAGGATAGGAGCCAGGACACCGATGGTTTTGTAGGAAGGAGTCAGGGCAATTAGTAAGGATCCGAATGACATGAGCAGAACGGAAAGGGTCATGGCTTGTTTCCGTCCGATCCGGTCTGCAATTCCACCAAACAACCAGCCACCGATTGGTCGCATCAAAAAACCTACAGCGAAAATTCCGGCGGTATTCAATAATTGGGCTGTGGCATCTGCTTCAGGAAAGAATGCACCCGAAAAATAAAGGGAAAACGCCGAGTAGGCATACCAATCATACCATTCAACCAGGTTTCCGATCGAACCGCCGATAATGGCTTTTAGGCGTTGTGCTGATATTTTCTCTTGCATCATATGTCGTAAAAATACTGTTTTTGAAATTCTGTTTAGTTTGATCCCAACCAATTTTCAACCTTCTTCGTTCAGGCTTATTGAAACCCAATTAAAACGCACTGCTATGACAAAGCACCTCTTTACTCTTGCACTTTTTTTTGCATTGACTGGCAATTCCTTTGCCCAATGGACAACCATTTGCGGGACCGGGAATGGGTTCGTGGACAATTTCGAAGTCTTTAACAGCGAATTGTACGCAACAGGATTCTTTTCCAATTTATGTGGAACAGCCAATAATCACATCGTGAAATGGGATGGAACCGACTGGCAGCCTGTAGGGACAGGTTTCCCGAATGCCGGACATCAATTGAAATACTTGGGAAATCACCTGTATTTTGTGGGTTACGAACCAACAGTAACCGATTCAAACTGGGTTTATCGTTTTGACGGGGCGAATTTCAATCCTCTGGGAGAAGGAGTTTACCTGACAAATGCAGTGTCTGGAGGTTCGCAAACAGCCAATTTATACGCTTTGGAAGAATACAATGGAAATATCATTGCTTGCGGCGAGTTTAATAGGGTGGGAAATAAAGCAATTTCCGGGATTATGCAATGGGATGGTTCTGTTTGGGATTCATTGGGAAGCGGATTAAGCGGAAACATTGCGGGAACCGCACCGGTCATGTATCCGCACGACCTATGTCATTTGGGAACGGATCTGGTAGTTGCAGGTAACTTTTTAAAAGCGGGCGGAATAACAGTCAATGGAATTGCAAGTTGGGATGGAAGTCAATGGCACAGCTTAGGTGCCGGATTTAATGGAACCGTTTACGGAATCTGTGTTTTCAATGGTGAATTGTATGCCGGTGGCGATTTCACCATGAGTGGAAGTACAGCCTTGAAATGCGTCGCGAAATGGAACGGAACCGCTTGGGTTGATCCGGGATTCAGAATGTACTACAACAATTCGGGCTATTATTCCTTTGTACACACATTAAAAGTGCTCAATTCAAAATTGTATATCACCGGGGGATTTGATCGGGTAGAGGAAGGAACAACGGTTCATATGGGACAAGGAGTTTGTGCTTTCGACGGAACAAATGTAGATACATTGAGCGGTGGAATAAGTAACCGTGAAATCGAAGGGATCGTATATTACAACGGTCACATCTATGCCGGTGGAGGATTTAACAATACTACCAGCCACATTGCGAGATATGACGGAACAGCTTCCTTGAATGAATTGGAAGAGCAGGTCGGTTGGACTATTCATCCCAATCCGGCTGAGAATTCGTTCACTGTTTCAGGAATCGAAAAAGAAGCAATTGTTTCAATCCAAAGTATGGACGGAAAAGTGTGTAAAACTGTACGGGCGAACGGGCCGGAACTATTCATCGATCTTTCTTCTTTAGAAGCAGGAATTTACTCAGTGAAAATAGGTGAAAAACAACGTCGGTTCGTGAAGAAATAGACTTGTAAATTACAGGTTCATCTTCAAGTTCAATCGCTTCTCACTAGTGTGAAAAATAGAAACTTGAATTGATGTCCAAGGATATCCTATTGGCAGAGTATGGATAGAGCATAGGTAGAGTATGGATAGAGCATCATTTGTACTGAATTTTAACAAGACAAAATTTCCAAAATAGAAGAAATAGGACGTAAATACGCTACGTTCTGTGACCGTATCTTTGACTTATGAATTTAAACACAAGATGAGAATATACTGAACGAAAATAGCAATAACTCCATTCACTAATCAAGATCTGAATTTAACACGAATCACCAGTCCAACTTAACCAAATCTAACCATCCAGCCTAACCTAACTGCCGACAGGTCAACCTAACCTAACGACCAACTGATTTGTTCCCGCTCTGGCTAAGTAAATGACTAGTCAGAGTCGGGCAAGTCGGTTTCTCTTATCCATAATTAGTAATTCGTAATTTGGAATTCGTAATTATATCCTATCTTCAAAGGGTAAAAACAGAAAAACGCATGTTTACAATCGAACAAATTACAAGCGCCCATTCAAAAGTGAGATCAGGAGCAGATTTCCCGGGCTACATAAAAGAGATAAGAACATTAGGAGTTACTTGTTATGAAACATTTGTGGCAGACGGACATACCGATTATCAGGGTTCGGATGATTCCTTCATTTCGTCCGGTTCAAAATACCATAACTTGAAAATTTCCGATGAGAGTGATGCGGAGCAATTCAAACAGGATCTGAAAGCACACCAACAAGGAAAGACAGACTATCCGACCTTCTGCAGCGATTGTGCCAAATCAGGTGTAGAGAAATGGATCGTACTGATTGATTCAATGACCTGTTCTTACTACGATAAACATGGGAACGAACTCCTGGTAGAACAAATCCCGCAATAAGCCCAACCTTTGAATTTGCATTTTCATTTTGAATGAGTTATGATTTACCTGCAATATGTTCACACACCCTATGGAGAATTGGTTCTCGGCGAGTTCTCGGGACAATTGTGCCTGTGTGATTGGAAGTACCGAAAAATGCGTGACCAGGTTGATTCCCGCATCAAAACCGGCCTACAGGCAGAATTTGAATTGCAGGAAACGGATCTGTTGAATGAAACCAAAATTCAATTGGACGAGTATTTTGCCAGGGAAAGGACAACATTCGATCTTCCCTTGCTTTTTGTTGGAAGTGATTTCCAGAAAACCGTATGGGAGAAACTTCTGACAATTCCGTACGGAAAAACGATCAGTTATATTGAGCTTGCACGAGCTTTGGGTGATGAAAAAGCAATTCGTGCGGTAGCAACGGCTAATGGTGCCAATGCCATTTCCATCCTTGTTCCCTGTCACCGGGTTATCGGCAGCGATGGAAGTCTGACAGGTTATGCCGGAGGATTGAATGCCAAACAAAAATTGTTACAATTGGAAGGAATGAACTTCGGCGAGCAGCTGGAGTTGTTTTAAAAACCGGTCGGGATTATCACTAATGCGATGGGTTAAATAATCGAATAAATGTTAAATATTCATTAAATTAGACTCGCTAAAAGCCACTAACTCTCCTGAAATCAATTAGTTTACAAAAGGATACTGGTTTATAAAAGAAATTAATTTGGTTACAATGAAATTATTTACCTAGGTTTGTATTCTCAAAATCAGGATATGAATTTAAAGAAAGGGTTATTGCTGGGATTAGTCAGCGGGATAGTAGCAGGAGGAGTGAGTACCTTGTACAGCCAGGTTTATAGCACTGCTTTCTATATCGATTTTAATTCGGTATTGAATGCAACCGGGATGTTCATTAGCTGTATTATCGGTTGTTTATTGATGGGACTTGGATATGTTGTCGCATCCCGCTTGAAAAGACCGATTTTGATTCCGATCGTAAATGTACTTTATTGCATTTTGAGCTTTGCAAGTATCATAGGTGTCTTGTCATTTAAACTCCCATTGGATGTAGAGTTCCCTGAAATGTTCCCGGGATTGGCAATTCCAATGCATTTTTTCCCGGCATTGAGTTTCTTTGCCCTTGTTCCATTCTTTTGGAAATATGAATCACGTAATCAGTAATACAAACAAATAAAAGAAAGCACTGCTTTCGATAAATATCTGCCACAGCAGATCAACAAAAATTTAAATAAATAAAAACAAACAAACATGAAACGTCCAGTAACAATTTTAGCAGCAGTTTTTGCAGGCTTAGCGCTATCTTTCACAGTAGCAACATCATCAATTTGGTCATCAGACGGAGCACATTCAAGACTTGGATTCTCTATCACTCACATGGGAATTTCTGATATGAACGGTAGCTTCTCAAACTATGAAGTGAAAATGACTGCAACAAAAGAAGATTTTTCTGATGCGAAAGTTGAATTGACAGGTGATGTGAACAGCATCAATACAGCAAATGAAATGCGTGACGGTCACTTGAAAGGTGCAGATTTCTTCGACGCAGAGAAATTCCCGAAATTCACTTTCGTAAGCAAATCGTTTACAAAAGTTGCAAAGTCTAAAAATGAATACAAAGTGGTTGGTGACTTGACATTACACGGTGTAACGAAAGAAATCACAATGGTTGCAGTTCATAATGGAACAATTACGCATCCAATGAACAAAAAAGAAGTAAGTGGTTTCAAAATGACAGGAACAATCAACAGAATTGATTTCGGTGTTGGAGCTGCAAACCCAGGTTTGAGCAATGATGTGAAAGTTACTGCTGACCTAGAGTTGGTGAAAGAATAATCATGAAAAGAAATATCTTTTTTATGGCGATACTCCTCCTGATCGGGGGAGTATTTGCGTTCACACAAGTAAAAACGTGGAAGATCGGGAAAGATTACAGCGTTGATTTCTCTGCAAAGGGAGTAAACGGGATCTTTAAAACACTTAGCGGGACCGTCAATTTTGATGAAGCAAAGTTGTCTGAATCCAAATTTGTTTTTACGATTGATGTGAATTCGATCAATACAGGAAATGGCCTGCAAAACAAACATGCATTGGGCGAGGAATGGTTTAATGCGGACAAATATCCGAACATCAAATTCACTTCTTCTTCGATCGAAAAGAAAGAAAGCGGATACACTGCAAAAGGAAAACTGACAGTGAAAGATGTGACGAAGGACATAACGATTCCATTCACCTTTACGAAATCGGGGAGCAAAGGCAAAATCAGCGCTTCGTTCTCAATCGACCGCTCAACCTACAATGTAGGGAAAGCCGGTGGAGATGTAGGAAGTAGCATTAAGATCAACGCCGTTATTCCGGTAACGAAATGAGTTTTGAAAGTCCTGCCTTGAGCGGGACTTTTCTTTTCAATAATGTGTTTTCAAATAATTCGGCATTAGGAATTCGTAATGATTATCACAGCCATTTCTTCCGCTTAAAATAGAGCAGGGTCAAAGCGGATGAGCTGATCATCAGTATAATCGCCAACGGGTATCCGAACGAAAAACTCAATTCCGGCATGACGCGGAAATTCATTCCATAAATACTGGCAATCAGGGTTGGAGGCATGAATATCACCGAAACAACGGTAAAGATTTTGATAATCTTGTTCTGTTCAATATTTACCAAACCCATCAAAGTATCCTGTAGGTATTCCAATCGTTCGAAACTGAATTGGGTATGCTGCAGTAGCGACATAACATCTTTCATGATAACACGCAAGCGGTCGCCTGTTTCTG
This sequence comes from uncultured Fluviicola sp., assembly GCF_946478805.1. The sequence continues at coordinate 26,540 of NZ_CAMLDC010000007.1, forward strand.
TATCAATGAAAGGAGAACGCAATAAAGCGGAGATCAGGCGCTGTTTGTCGGTAATACTTTCCCTGATCAAAATCGTATTCTCCTGTAGTTCGGCAATCTTACGCAATGTCTTTTCTTCCGGGTCCGATAAGCTTTGTACTTTTCGGTTAATTACGTTGGTAACTCGTGTAAGGCTTTCGATGTAATCCGCGTCCAGATCTATCCGTGTTTCCAAAAGTAAAACCCAGATCTGGGAACCTGAACGGATAAAATCCTGTCGGGCAACTTTGATCTTTTTGACAACTTCAGCAAATGATTGTAATTCCACATTGCGAACAGTGAATAAGGTGTTTTCCTTCAATAGAAAGGAAACCTGGTGAATTTTCGGAGGATCCTCGTCTTTTAAAAAACCACTGTTTGCTTTGATAGATTCACTGTCTTCTGAATAACGCGAACTGCTCTCAATTTCAACTGCTTCTTTGTAAGTTGGGAGTTTGACATGAAAGAATTCACAAACCTGGTCTTTTTCCTCTTGACTGGCATGAAGTAAATCAATCCATAAGTAATTTCGATTGGGATCTAGTACTGCTTTTTCAGGATATTTTTCCCAAACCAGCTCATTCTCGTGTGTATAAAAAACGCGAATCATAAGGACCTATTTTGAGTGAATGACTAAGAAAGACAAAGATGCCTTTTTTTAGCTAGAACGGCATTACATGCGACTTATTTTTCGTTCCATTTCATGCCATTTTAGGTAATCACCATCAATTCAACCAACTGCTTTGATATTTTCAATTTTTCAACAATCAGGCGGTTTTATTTGAAGAATGTAGTGATAATCGAATCATTAAAAATCCCTGGCAAAAGCAATGACGGAGGCCGCAATAAAAGCAATCATTAAAGATCTGGATGAAAAAGACCTGTTGGTGAAAGCGAAAAAATAGAAACTAATTATCAATTATGAATGATATAATTATCATGAAAGAGTATCTACCTTGATAATTACGAATTGATCATTATTTCTTCCTTCTGGTGTCAGTGATGATCAGGATTCTCCAGGCTCCGTTTACCTTTACCAACTGAAAGGCATTAACCCCTTCATGGGAATAGGTATTGTCGACATAAAATGCATATTTGGTCCAGACGGTCGCCAGATTGTCATCGATCCTGATTTCGCAGGAAAGCAATCGCTCATCCCAGATTTCAGTGTGGGGCGTTCCGATAGCATTTAAAAAAGAGCTGATGGAATCCTGGTGTAATTTTGCTTCTCCTTTTGAATTGATGAAACTGGTATTCAAAGTAGCGTTGGGTAAAAGAGTTTTGCGTACTTGTGAACTGTCGCCTTTTTTCATGCCGTCAAACAAGAGGTCAATGACTTTTCGGACTTCTTTCTTTTCATCCTTTTGGGATTGGGCAAAAAAGGGAAAGAACAGCAATAACACAAGGATCGTTTTCATGAGCATGGATTTATCCGAAGATACGAAAAGCCTCCAGATGCGGGTACTAAAATGCTTGCTTTTCATTGGTGTAATTACTCTTCCTCAGGTTCGGCGCGTTTAATCACCGTTCTGGGTTCATCAAAACTCGTTTTCTTATATGGAAAGACATCTGCTAATTCACCACTGTAAAAGAATTCATATGCAACTGATCCAAAAGTGTAATCCGTGTTTTTGATTTTATAGACGGAACCTCCGACTGCGGGATTGGGTTTTGGAACTGAGCGTTGAAAACCAAGGTTAAACAGGGAAGCCAATATTTCAGGTCGATCATTAATCGGATAACCTGCCTTTTCCCATTGGGTCTTGATTTCTCTCAGGAATAATGCAGTGTACAGATAGGAATAGTAGTGATTTTCCCACTGGACCAATCGTTGTAATCGTAAGTCAAGGGTGTCATTGGCTTTCGTTGCATAAGTAGCTGTTGAATCAAAATCCAGGAGGGCTTCGTATTTTTCTCCGGGATAAAACTCACTGTCCTTTTCAGCTAAATAATGCTCAATCGTCATGGCTGTTCCATTCTTGATTCCCGTAACTCCATAAGATAGATGGTTCTCAAGAGCCAATACTTTAAGAGGCCCGATGTATCTTTTGTACGATTCCCTGCTGGAATTGAACAGTCGGATTTGTTCTCCGACCAAGCAGGCTACGATCAATCGCGGTTCAACTCCTGTCACATGATAAACCGAATCGATGTATTTTTTGTCTTTGGTGACAGCCTGTTTGAAATCCTGCCATTCAGCGATATTCATCCATTCAAAAACGCTCAACCCGGTTGTTTTTTGAGCTGTGTTTTCATTTTTGTACTTCCATTTGGATCGGGCTTTCAGGTACGCTTTATTCTTTTTTAATTGAAGATCGACAGCATCCAGCATGCGCAATGCTAGTTTCTCATCTTTACTCTCATTATAGATTTCCAGGATTTGATTGGCATTCTTCGGATAGAAATCATTGACCAGTAGTATGCGGTTTAGAACTTCAAAACGGTGCTTGATCATGGACACGGAATCAACTTTGAAAGATTGATCGTATTTGTCGTGCATCTCAGAAAAGTAGCGGTTGTTTTCGTCCACGGAACCACCTTCGTTGGTCCAATTGAATTTCACCGCAAAATAAGTTGCTGTTAAGAGAAAGCCATAAGCAGCAAAACCATAGAGTAAGATGGTGTAAGGTATTTTGAACCACTTTTTCCTAAGAAAGGAGAATTTCATTCGTGTTTATTTAAAAACCGGTACAAAGCTAGAAATAGATTCGATTAATTGAAAATTGAGAATGCAAAAATTGAAAAGGAGAACCTATACTTTAGACTGCGCTAACGCTTGTCATTGAATAGACTTTGTTTTTTCTCTTTTCAATTCTCCGTTTTACATTTTCAATTCACTTTTTGATTCCCTTGAATGAAGCAATCCGGATCTCCTGTGTCAGGTTAGAATGGGCATCTACCAACTTTTTAATCGGGACAAAACGGCCATTTCCAAAATGAGCAGCTTCCGTCATCAGCTGTGCATCCCGGTCTTTTGTTTGAATTCCCACCACAGAAAATACAACTCCATCTTTCGCATATTTTTGAACGGTTTTCTGATAATCATCCGAATCTTTGTTGAAAGCTCCATCTGTAATCACAATTACCATGTTTGTTTTGTTCGGATCGTAATTTTTCATTACCTCCTTGAATCCTAATTTAATCCCTTTCCCGCCGGCCGTCATACCGAGTGGTTTCAGATCGGAAATCGACTTCTTCAATTCGTCCTTGTGATCACCCGAAGTCGGACTCTGAAAAACTTCTGCGGTATTTGCATAAGTTACCAATCCCATCTTATCTTGTGGACGCAACTTACTGGCTAATTGGTTCAGTGAGTATTTCATCAGGTCCATTTTTTCACCCATTTTCATCGAACTGGAAATATCGATTACAAAGACCACATTGACATCCTTGAAGTAAGACTCGTCGAAATTATCTACCGGAATGGATACCAATTCGGGTACTACTTTTTCCGTGACGGTATCAATGGCCTGATTCATCATTTGCTGGTCCAGCTCTTTTTGTGACTCTTCCACGGACAGTTGTTGTGCTAAATCAACCGTGTCTGCTGAAGGTTTATTTGTCGGTGCCGGAAGTTCGTACCCCGGATCTTTGGAGAGTGGAATAGTGATCTCGGAAATATCCGGACCAACATAAATTCCTGCTTCTTTTGTCAGGTAACCGTCTCTACTAACGATGAAATAGAAAAATCCGGGAGGTAATTCTTCTTCAAATTGCCCCAATCTTCCTGTGATCCAGGTTCCACTCGGCCGACCATTATGAACAATGCTCACAGTTGATTTTGAGAGCGTCTGTTTACTATCCTTGTCAATCGTTATAATCGTTAATTCGCTTGGTCTTGAAGAGTTTGGAGCGGTCGCATTGAAATCCGGGCATTTGGTGAGGTAATGGTCTTCGGGAAGATCATCCAGTAGTTTTCCCGTCAGGTGATAAATGATCGGGGCATCGGTCTGGTCGCTTAAATGTAATTTGACCACCAGGTTGAAATCACCTTTCTTCTTCGGGTTGACTTGAATCCTGAGATGAACGGTTGAATCGGGTGCAATCAGGTCGGAAGTCAGGCGATAAGTCACTTCCGGGCTGTGTTCTACGCGCAGGATATAAATTTTCTGACTTTTTGGATTCCCGATTGCCAGATCAATGTATCGTTTCGAATTGGCATGAATCTCACCAAAATCGATCACGTCGTCTCCAATAGTTCCCTGTCCGAAAACCAATCGGGCAAAAAATGCGAAACAAATGATTAATCTTATTTTCATCGACAATAACTAAGTCTAAAATACAATAAAATTCAATTTGCAATAAGGATGCCATTACTATTGATCGGAATATTGTGAAAATAAATATAGCTAAAATTACATCAAGGGATATTTATTTTTCCCATTCATAAAGGTATAAAACGTCGAAATTTTCGAATCCCCTGACATATCGATTCATGGATTGTTCTTTTTTTGAAATACTTTGAACAACCAGCTTGAATCCCATTTTGTCTATGTTTCCGGGAAGGTAGTTGTGATCAAGGTCATATCCGCGGATGACCAGCAAATTAACATCTTTATGATTAAACATGGTATCAGACAGATTCGCCAGATTATCAATTTGTTGAAAATGAATATCCTTTTCCAAATAAATTTTTTCCGGAAGAGTACCCCATGGATTATACGGATTTGCAAAAGGAGTATTGATTAAATGAACGGATTGTTTACCATAGTGTGTTCGGATGTATTGAGTGATTTCCGTTCTGCCCAGTCCGGCTGATTTTGTGGTCATGAAGAAAAGTCCTACGCTATTTATGAAGAGTAAAACAGTTACGGTGCCGTAAATGAGTAATCTGAATGGATTTTTGAGTTTTTTGGACTGATTTAATAGTGTGAAAGTGGAAACAATGAAAAAGGGAGCTAAAAATACAATGGGAAATAAGAATCGTTCTTCTTTATGTGAAATCAGTGAGTGAATTAATATAAACGGAATAACAAACCAACTAATTGGATTTTTCGGTTTTATAATACTTGTTAGAACGAAGCAAATAATAAGGACGACACCGATAAAATGAGTTGGCAGTTGATACAAAGCTTCGAGGTAATAATATCGGGAAGATTCTCCAAAACTCGATTCTGTATTATTCAGGATATCATTTTCGAAAAAGAGCCAAAAATATTTCCACGGAGTGAAAACCCATTCCGAATAAAACCAGCGGTCAATAAAAACTCCGAGTAATAGAACGAATGAAAAACCGGATAAAACCTTTAAAGTTGATTGAAGTTTTTGTTGCCCGTAAATTAAATGGTAGGTTCCGATCCCTATGAGGCCGAATGCCATTTGAAATCGAAAAAGAAAGGATAATCCAAACAAAATACCGACAATAAATGGGCGGTATTTATTTTTGCCCATATCGAAGTAAAGGCCCAAGCCAAAAAGCAAACAAATTGTAGCCCAGGTTTCGGAACTAAAGCGTACACTCAAAAACGGAATGTACCACATAAGGAGTAATAAAGACAGATAGATTATGCTTAAAAAGCTGTTTGTTTGTTCCGTCTTAAAGATCGAACTACTTGATTTCCGGTAGAAAAAAAATAATGCAGCAAGGCATGAAAACCCGCTTATCAATCGCAGGATGAACAAAGAAGTATAAATGTCAGTGATGTGAAAGAAAGAATTGATACTGAAGATCCAGTAGGCCAGAGTAGGAAGTAGAGCTGATCTGATTTGTGTATGGTATTCCCAAGCTAATTCTTGTGGAGTATTCCAGCCGGCTTTTAGTCCCGCGAATTCGATAACCTGGTAATGTTCATCAGCATGAAAATAACCCACACTAAAATAAGCTGTAAGCACGAAGATGATTGCAGCCAAAAGAACAATAAATGTTTTGAAGTTTAATTTCATAGGTATAAAATAACCGATTAGAAACGAAATCTAATCGGTTATTTGAAAAGGTTGCATTTAATTTTTATTTACCCCATTCTTTCAATGACTCATTGAACATTTTGGTGTAGTTGTCGTATTTTGTTTTTTCAGACAAAGCCAATCCTTTTTTTGCAGATTCGATAGCTCCTTTTTTGTCACCCAATTCTGCCTGGATTAATGATTTCGTACGTAAGATCCAGAAAGCATCCGGGCTCATGTCGGAAGCTTTGGTAGCCCATTCTAATGCTTTTTTTAGGTCCTTTTTGCTTTCGTAGTAATAACTTGCTGCACCGAAGTAGTCATTTGCTGAAGGTCCGGCCAATGTTTTGTTGATGTTTGCCATCACTTTGGCATCTGTCGGAACCCCAAAAGGAAACGTAACAGCTGTCTGATCCCATTTCATGGTCAAAGTAGCTCCGTTTACAGACTCCAATCCGTCAATTGAAATGGTAAATGTTTCAACAACATCTTTCATTGCAGTGGCTTTTGAAGAAACCTTCAACGCTACTTTTTTGTCATCCCATTTCTCAGGAGTCCCCCAGTTTTCCGTATCGGTGTAGAAAATCAAATCCCAGGATTCTTTTGTCGGTTTCGTATAAAGTGCATAGGTCCCGGGTTTCAAGGAATCTTTCCCGAAAATCAACACATCGGAATTAGTAAACTTCGTGTTTTCGTTGGCACCTGTTCTCCAAACTTCTCCGAATGGAACAACATCTCCGAAAATCACGCGGTTTTTCTTACTTGGTCGGGAATATTGAATGGTTACGTCCGTAAGGCCCACTGTTTGCTCCAATTTACTCTTCGGGCTAGGTTGTGGTGCTAATTGTGCGTTAGATAATGTACTGAAGCCAATAGCTAAAATTACTGTTGTGAATAATTGTTTCATGGTATTGAATTTTAATTGTTAGACAAAAAAAAGTTGGGATTAACCCAACAATTTCTCTAAAGCGGAAGACAGGTTTTCGTCTGCATTTCCAAATTTATTCATATAATCTGTGTGTGATCTCTTGATTACTTCGAATGCTTCTTCTTTTCCGTAAACGTGGGTGATTTCAACGTTTTTGGCACCTCCGTCCAGGTCTTTGTATGTCAGGAAGAAATGACGTACGCGGTCGATAACCATTTTCGGCATTTCAGAGATGTCTTCGATTGACCCGTAAGCCTGGTCGCCTTTCAAAACTGCAATGATCTTGTCGTCAGCTTCACCACCATCCAACATACGGAAACCACCAATTACCTTTGCATCACAAATGATATTGCCCATGTTGAAGGAACGCTCGGAAAGAACACAGATGTCTAAGGGATCACCGTCACCAACGATATCCGTTCTACCCGTTTTTTCATTGGAAAAAGCAGCGACTTCTTTGTCACAATAAGTTTGCGGAACAAATCCATACAGGCATGGCATGTGATTCGACAGCTTTTGCGGTCTGTCAACCATGATATATCCGGATGGTTTATGGATCTCATATTTGATAGAATCTGCCGGGATGATTTCGATAAAGGCATTGACGATTGCCGGTTGTTTTTCACCGATTTCAATTCCATGCCAAGGATGCGAAGTAAAACGCTTACTCATTGCATCAATAACTGCTTTAATTTCTGCTTTCATAGGGTGCAAATGTATACAAACTTGAACAATTTGGGAAACAGAAAATGGAAGGAAAGATTTCTTAAGATTATGGACCCAAGACTAGAGACCAATTTTTCTCTTTAGTCTTCTGCCTTTGATTTGTCGTCTTTTGATTCAGTTGAACCTTGAAAAATCCTTACATCTCTTTGCGGATAAGGAATTGTAATCTTATAATGCCTGAAAAGACGGTCAATCTCAAAGCGGATCTCTGATTTGTAAATATTGACATCCCAACTCTGGTCGGCCCAAAACATCACTTCCATCTGAAGTCCGTTTTCCCCGAAATCATTCAGTCGGACGCTTACTCCTTTTGACTTGTGCACCTTCGGATGGCTCAAGACTGCTTGTTTCAGGATTTCACTTACCAAATGAGTATCACTTCCATAGGCAACGGTTACCGGCAGGCGAAAGCGGGAGAGCGTGCTTCCGTGACTCCAGTTTTCGACATATTCTTGCGTTAGTTTCGCATTTGGAACGATCAGGATATTTCCGTCCCGGGTTTCAATCTGGGTGGTTCGTACATTGATCCGGATAATTTTTGCAACCATCGGGTCGGATGATTTTCCGTCATTGAATTCTACTACATCTCCCACGCGGATACTTCCTTCAAAAAGCAAGACAAAACCGGAGAACATGTCTTTGAAAACATCTTGTAAACCTAATCCCAAACCTACCAATAATGCTGCAGAACCGCCCAGGAACAATTTTGCATCGACGTCGAGTGCAAACAGGATGAAAACGAACGCGAGTACGTTGATGATGTATTTGGCAACTTGTGTATAGACGTATTCCGTACCAATTTCGGTCATTTTTTGTCTTTTGAACCGGCGCTGAATAAACAGGCGAACCACGTTCAGAACCACCCGGGCACCGAAAATGATCAGGATTACCAAAATCACATCTTCGAAGCTGATTTTAATCTTGGAGGTATCAATAAAGTGATAATCCAAAAATTCACGGAAGGTGACTCCGTCGTTATTGATATTAAAGCTTTTTACGGAAATGTAGGCAGCCAATGCAAAACCACTCTGGCTCAACAGGCGCAGTAAAATTGCTTTTCGCCCTTCCAAATGAATGTTTGCGGAATTCAGGTATCTTTTGACAGATCGGTGAATGATTTTTTTGGCAACATAAGCTAAAAAGAAAGAAACGGCAATGATCAGGATGTTCAGATAGGATACGGCGATCAGGCCAAGCTTAAATCGTTCTTCCTGCATGTTTAATGAATTATCGTTTGATTCAATTTTCCTGCGATAGACATTTTTACCCGTTCCAAAACAATTTGTTCAGACAGTAAGTCCTGGAATTGCTCTTCGGTAATATTCTCAGCCAACTCTGTCAATTCTTCTTGAATTTGTTCGATTCGTTGGATTACACGCAATTTTTTGAAAGCATAGATACTGTTCATGACCGAGCTTTTCAATTTGTCTACTTCACGGTTCGTATCTACGTTGTATTTCAAAAGCCACTGCGGGCTCAATTCGTATTGTTCTGTTTCAATTTCAGTAATCAATTGCACCACTTCCGGATTTTCATGTCGTAACCAATAGGAAACCTTGTACAATGTTTTGGAAGCCAATCCATCTACAATTTGCTGATAGATTTCCTGGAAAATGGGAAATTGGAAGGTCAATTCGTCCTTTGCCAATTCGTGATTGATCAATTCTGCAACACTGACTTCCACTGTATGCGCCAATCCATGTTCATCGATATGATCTGTTGTAATGGCAAAAACCCCATATTTGACCAATACGCGAATCAATTCAAACTCTTCGCTGGCATACGGGCTTTTTACTGCCTGCGCTGTTGTAGCTTGCGGAGTCGGATTGGTAAAGGTATCGGTCAGTGAAGGATTGGAAGCGATCTGCGGTTCATCCAGGTCCTTGGCGATATGGTTCTTCCGGAGCTTGTTGAGTTCATTGACAACAACACTTTCATCAAACCCGAAAACACGCGCAATTTCAGTTGTAAAGACAGAACGCGTAATCTGATCGGGAATCAATGAAATCGATTGCACGACATCACGAATGATTTGGGCTTTCTGCAATGGGTCGTTATTCCCCTCGGCAAGAAGCATGGAAGTCTTGAAACTTACAAAATCCTGTGTGTTGGTTTTGATGAAGTCCATTAACTCCGTGGTGCTTACTTTTTTCGAGTAGGAATCCGGGTCATCGCCATCAGGAAAAAGAACGACTTTCACATTCATCCCTTCTTCCAGGATCAAATCGATACCGCGGAAGGAAGCTTTGATTCCCGCTGCATCCCCGTCATACAAGATTGTAATATTTTGGGTGTAGCGCTTGATTAACCGGATCTGTTCCTTTGTCAGTGAAGTTCCGGAAGAAGCCACCGAGTTTGCAACTCCCGCCTGGTGCATGGAAATGACATCCGTGTAGCCCTCACAAAGAAAACAATTGTCGTATTTGATGATATCTCCTTTTGCAAAGTACAATCCATACAAAATCTCACTTTTGTTGTAAATGATACTTTCCGGGGAGTTGAAGTATTTCGCTACTTTCTTGTCCGTGATTAACGTTCGTCCGCCAAATCCCAATACGCGACCGGAAATGGAGTGGATCGGGAACATCACACGGCCACGGAAGAAGTCGAAGCTGCGTTCTTCTTTGGTCCTGGTTAATCCGACGGATTCCAGGTATTCCTTTTTATATCCTTTTTTGAGAGCTGCTTTAGTGAAATCGTCACCGGAATTCAAACAATAGCCCAGTTGGAATTTTTTGATGATATCCGCCCTGAATCCACGTTCTTCAAAGTAGGAGAGACCAATATTCTGGCCTTCATTATTTTCATGCATGTTGTGCATGAAATGCTCCTTTGCGAATTCATTGATGATATACAGACTTTCGCGTTCGGTAATGGCAGCCATTTCCTCCGCAGTTTGCGGTTTATCTTCCGGAACCTGGATCCCATATTTGTCTGCAAGCCATTTTAAAGCTTCCGGGTATGAAAAATGTTCCTTTTCCATGAGGAAACTGACCACCGTTCCACCTTTTCCGGAAGAAAAGCACTTGAAAATCTGCTTTGCCGGAGAAACCATGAATGAAGGTGATTTCTCATCCACGAACGGACTCAACCCTTTCAGGTTCGATCCCGATTTTTTTAAGTTCACAAATTCCCCGATCACCTCTTCAATACGAGATGTTTGCATGATTTCATCAATGATATGCGGGGGAATGCGTGACATATTTCCTTATTGTACGATTTCTTTATTTCCGTAATCTTTTTCCGAAGCAAGGCTTCCGTCTTCTTTATAGAATTTCCAAAGACCTGACTCTACGTCCATATTGAATTCACCGGTATAACGCATAGAACCGTTCGGGTAACGGACAAAAATAAATCCATGTTTCTTTCCGTTCACATATTCTGTCATGGAAAGTTCATTCCCTCGTTCATCGTAAAAGAACCAACGACCGTTTCTTAAACTGTTGTCGTCTTGCGGACCTTTGAATTTAACCGCTTTTCTACCCGGATAATACTCGGTGTAGATACCATTCTTTATTTCTACCAGGTTGTCAGTAGTTTCCTTTTTGGGAGCTTTCTTCTCTTCTCCGCAACCAGTGATTGCAAGGGAAATGGATGCAATAAAAATAAGACCGATTAAATGCTTCATGTTTGTTTTAATATTAATTCAAAGATACTTAAGTTTTGTCTTTTTTAGAACGTAAATTTTGAATGATGCGTTGATTGGATAAATGAAAAGGATGGAAAATTGAAGGCATTGAAGAGAGTTATCTTTTCCCAATCCCAATTTTTCAATTACTTATCCCGCGTAACCGTATATTCCACCAACCCGATCAAAGCTCTTTTGGATTCGGAGTCGGGGATATCTGTTAACAGATCCAATGCCTCGGTTTTTAATTCGATCATCCGGTTGTGAGCGTATTCAATTCCGCCGGCTTCAATCACCAATTGGATAGCGCGATGAACATATTTCTTTTCTTCGTTATGATTTTTAACGATGTTCATCAATTCTTTACGAACAGCTTTCTCACTATGCTGCAAGGCATAAATCAAGGGTAAGGTTATTTTGCGTTCGCGGATATCATTTCCGGTCGGTTTACCGATATTCCCTGGAGTTCCGTAATCGAAAATATCGTCTTTCACCTGGAATGCCAACCCAACCAACTCTCCGAATTTACGCATGCGGTCAGCCATGTCTTCGCGGTCAACGGATGCAGCAGCAGATTCACAAACTGTTGCAATCAGACTGGCTGTTTTCTGGCGGATCACCTCAAAGTAAACTTCTTCCGTAATATCCAGTTTTCGGGCTTTTTCAATCTGGAGTAATTCTCCTTCACTCATTTCCCGAACAGCTCTGGCTACAATTTGAAGCGCACGAACATTATCGTTTTCAAGGGAATGAAGCAATACTCGTGAAAGCATGTAATCGCCAACAAGAACGGCAATTTTATTTTTCCAAAGTGCATTTACAGAAAAGAATCCGCGACGTTCATTGGCGTCATCTACTACATCATCATGAACCAGCGTCGCTGTATGCAATAATTCCACTAAAGAAGCACTTTGATACGTTTTTTCATTGATCTCTCCAAGCATTTTTGCCGTCAGAAACAAGAACATGGGACGCATCTGCTTTCCTTTTCTTCGAATGATGTAATGGGTGATTTTGTCCAGTAAAGGAACTTTGGATTTCATGCTCTCATGGAAACGAACCTCGAAAAGTTTCATCTCGGTTTCTATGGGCGCTAAAATCTCCTGAACTGTCATGAATACAAATGTACTTTAATTCAAAAATCAAAATGCAAAATTCAAAAATTAAATCGGAGAGTTCTCTTGTCAATTCTCCATTCTACATTTTCGATTAGACTGTTTTCAATACCCGCTTATCGATCATCTTGTTTTTGTTGGCCAACTGACCACAAGCTGCATCGATATCTTTTCCGCGGCTTCTGCGAACATTGACGATCAGGTTGCATTTTTCTTCCAGGAATCGGGCAAAGTCATCCACTTTTTGACGGTCTGCCTGGCGGTATTCACCGTCGTCTATCGGGTTGTATTCGATGATGTTGATTTTACAGGGAACAATTTTTGCAAAATCGGCCAGTTCTCTTGCGTCCTCCAATCCGTCGTTGAAATCCTTGAAAATGATGTATTCAAATGTGATCCGTGAATTGGTCTTTTCATGGAAATACAGCAAGGCTTCAGAAAGAGCTTCCAGGTTGTTGGTATCGTTGATATCCATGATCTTGGAGCGTTTCACATCATTTGCGGCATGAAGAGAAAGTGCGAGATTGAATTTTACCTGGTCGTCACCCAATTTCTTGATCATTTTGGCAATTCCGGCAGTGGAAACGGTGATTCGTTTCGGAGACATTCCCAAACCATTTTCATCGGTTAGGATTTCCGTGCTGCGAACCACATTTTTGTAATTCAACAAAGGTTCTCCCATTCCCATGTAAACGATGTTGGAAAGGTTGGTGTTGTATTTGTCCGTTGCAAGATTTTTGAGATAAACCACTTGGTCCACGATTTCTCCTGCACTCAGGTTACGCATCATTTTCAAACGACCCGTTGCACAAAATGCACAGGATAAGCTACAACCTACTTGTGAAGAAATACAAGCCGTCATTCGGTTTGTCGTGGGAATAAGCACACCTTCGATCACCTGGCTTTGTCCTTCGATCCCAAACGCACATTTGATCGTCTTGTCGACCGAAACCTGTTGGTCTTCTACCGTAATTCCATCAAAGTAAAAAGCTTCCTGCAGTTTTTCCTGCAAACTTTTCCCGATGTTCGCCATGGCGTTGAAATCATGGACATTTTTCTTCCAGATCCAATCATAAACCTGTTTTGCACGGAATGCAGGTTCCCCGAAGCCAACAACGGCTGCCTTCAGTTCTTCTAGGTTTAAATTTCTGATATTGATCAATTTGGATGACATGCTTTACTTCAATGAGGGTACAACGCTTGCGCCATCGCTAAAGCTATTGGCGACTGCGATCAGCGCGGTGCAAAGTTACGTTACTTTTCGGGTACAATCCTAGAAAAACCGAGAACTTACAATTTTTTATAATCTTCGTAAAGGGTATTCAGGAAGTAAGAACAGTTTTTCTCTTCTTTTTTGAAAAGCTTTTGATCACCGAATGTGTTGTCACCGACAATCTTTTGTTCCATGTAATAAGTGAAGTTCCCTTTATCAGTTCCCCAGCCGTATCCACGGATAATTGCGTGGAATGCAAATTGCGGAACTTTCGGATTCATCAGGTCTTTACTGTACGGATATCGCGCAGGCTTCCCTTTCATTTGGTAAATCAGGGTCGCAGCAATGTCGGCTTGAGAACCTACTACATTCATGCGTTTTCCACGGTATGCTTTCTTGATAGGTTCTCCGTAAAATAATAAAGGAACGTGATAGAATTTCCCTCTTCCCGGATCAACCATTCCCGGAGAAGCATGCCCATGATCGGCAACAAAGACGAATAAGGTGTTTTTGTACCAAGGATATTTCTTACACTTATTAATGAATTCACCTAAGCAATTGTCCGCGTAAACCAACGAATTCATGAAATCAGCTTCTTCACCGGTGAAATGTTTCCCTTTTCCTTTTGGTTGGTCGTATGGTGCATGCGTACTGCCGGTGAAGGCACATTGGAAAAAGGGTTTTTTGTTGGTGTTGATTTCCTGAATCAGGAATTTGTACAGATCACGATCATAAAAATTCAGTTTTCCACGCGGCAGGTCGGAAGGGAAGTCGGATTCGTCCTTTACCACATCAAACCCATGATCCATAAAGTATCCGCCGATGTTTCCGTATTTCAGGTCTCCACTAAAGATGTATGAACTGTGGTATCCCCAAGCTTCCATGTCTTCGTTCAGGCAATGCAGTTTGCGGTGTTTTTCGGGTTGCATGGAAATGGAAACTTCCGGTAAGGTATAATGACCGCTGAAAATACTTGAGTTTCCAATTTCGGAAGTAGTCCCGGTTGCGTAAATATTACTGAAAAGAACCCCGCTTTTTGTCAGCCTGTCAAAGTTTGGTGTTGCACCTTTATTGGGCCCCAAACTACCAATTGCCTCGGCCGACCATCCTTCCAAAACGATAAAAACAACATTCGGACGGTTGTTCTCCAGGAAATAATTCGAATGTTCTCTTGGGTAACTGTACCATTGTTCTACCGTTTCACGAGCCAGTTTTTTATCCACTTTCGGAATGAAGGCATCGATTTCAGAACGGTTGTATAAGAGGTAACTTTTTCCAAAGAAGTAAAGCGAATTGATCGAAATGTCATTCACCACAGCTTTGTTGGAATAACTGGCGGCATTGATGTTTAAAGGAACAGGTTGGAAACCGCCTCTTAGGGACAGGAAAAAGAAAAAGATAGCGATTGCATAAGTTACAGGTACGGCGAGCCATTCAAACCAATGTCTGACACTTGCTTTTTCAACTGCTTTTTTCTTGAAGAATATTCTGGAAATGAGTACGTAGATGACCAATTGGATTAAGGCATATAAAATGTACCAGAAGATCATCGAATAATTTGCAGTTCGGGCAACTTCATCCGGATGGGACAAATGCATGAAAACACGCGAAGTCAGCTTGTGATTCCATTCGCCATATGCAACAATCTCACCGGCTTGAACCAGGACCAGGAACACGATGGAACTCACCAATGTAATACGGAATAAGCGTCCCCACCATTTCCAATCACTGTAATATTGGATTAACCGGAATAGGAATGGAATTGCCGAAAGTCCTGCTGCAGTTGCCAGGTCCAAACGGAATGAATAAATGAATGTCAGCAACCATTCTCCGAAACCGGCTTCCTTGAGTTTTCCAAAATGGTGGATTGAAAACAGGATCCGATGAATGTCAAAACAAACAATCCAGAAAAGAAGAAGTTTAAGTACATCACGAAATGGACGAAGCATGCGATTTCAAATAGGACACAAATTTAAGCCTTATTTCTTACGAACGTTATTTTCATCTTCTCTTTTCACTTCTCCATTTTCCATTTTCAATGCGTCTGGTGAAAATTCCAGTTTTTTTTCAGATTTTTAAAGGAACTTTGAATAATGAAGGTATTGGTTGTAGAAGATGAAGTCGCTTTGCTGGATTCAATAGAACGTGCTTTGAAACAAGAAGGAGCTGTTGTTGAAACGGCTGTGAATCTGAATGAAGCATTGGATAAGGCATTGATCTATGAATACGATTGTATTTTATTGGACATTAATCTGCCTGATGGAAGTGGTTTGAAGTTGCTGCAAGAACTGAAAAATCAGAATAAATCGGATGGTGTTTTGATTCTTTCCGCCCGAAATTCATTGGATGACAAATTAGAGGGATTGAATTTGGGCGCGGACGATTATTTGACAAAACCATTTCATTTTTCGGAATTGATTGCGCGTATCCGTTCGATTATACGCCGGAAAAAGTTTGATGGAAATGCCATTGTTGAGGTCGGGAATCTCCAGGTGGATGTTACGAACCAATCAGTTACAATTCACAACCGGGTCGTTGTCCTTAATCGAAAAGAGTTCGCAATAATGATGTACCTGATTTCCAACAAAGGCAGATTGGTTTCCAAAACCGCATTGGCTGAACATGTTTGGGGAGATTATATTGACGAATCGGATAATTTTGAGTTTATCTATTCACAAATAAAGAACTTGCGAAAAAAAATGAATGACTTGGATTCGGGAATTGAAATTCAATCCATTTACGGAGTCGGTTACAAATTGGTAGAATCGTGAAATTGATCCAACGCACTATTGTCTATATGTCGGTTGCCTTGCTTATTGCTTTGACGGCTTGGGCATTCATTTTTTACATCAACATGATCGATGAGGTACACGATAGTATCGATGATGGATTGGACAATTCCAAATTGCTGATCATTCACGAAGCCGGATTGGATTCAACCGTTCTCAGCAAACGGAATTTCGATGAAGGAAATTACGCCATTCATCCGATAGTCGAAAAAAAGGCATTGACTCATTTTGATGAGTACAAAGATACCTTGATGTACATGGAAAATGAAGACGATCTGGAACCCGTCCGATTGCTTACTACTGTTTTTGAGGCAAAAGAAAATGAGTTTTACCAATTGAAGGTCATTTCCTCTATGGTTGAAGAAGATGATTTGATAGAGGATTTATTCTATTCGTTGCTGTGGCTTTATTTGATTTTGCTTGCTACTGTTTTAGTCATAAACACACTTGTTTTAAGAAGCATGTGGAAGCCGTTTTTCAAATTCCTGAACCAATTGAGTCAATTTAAACTCGGTAAAAATGAACAAGTTCAACCTGTTCAATCCAAAGTGACGGAGTTCCAACTGCTGAATAAAGTCATAACAGAAGTATTGGAGAGTAATATCCGTTCATACCACAATCAAAAACAACTGATTGAAAATACATCGCATGAACTTCAGACTCCTTTGGCAATTGCTTTGAGTAAATTGCAATTGATGGCAGATAATCCCCAATTATCCGAAGAGGCAGTTACCGAAATATTCCAGACGATTGAAACGCTGGAGCGCCTGACACGCCTGAACAAGTCCCTGCTATTGCTTTCGAAAATTGAAAACAAGCAGTTTTTGAATGAGGAAGACATGCATTTCAATGAACTCATTCGAACAGTATTGGAAGATTTTCAGGATCAGATTGAATTCAAGGAATTGGAAGTGGTATTCCTTTCTGAAAGCGAATTGAACGCACAAATGAATCCTGAGTTGGCGCGAATTCTACTCACGAATCTGATTAAGAATGCAATCCGGCACAATTTAAAGAAGGGAAAAATCGAAATCCTGATCACGAACTCTTTCATTCAAATTTCCAATTCCGGGTTGCAGAAAGCTCTTGATCCGGAGAAAGTATTTCAACGATTTCATAAAGAATCGGATGATCAGTCATCTACAGGTCTTGGTCTGGCTATTGTAAAATCAATTGTAACCATTTCTGGGTATCACATCAGTTATCACTATGCGTTAGGAATTCATCGGTTCACAGTAATATTCAGTTGAAAGTTCAAAAGTTCAATCAAAAATTCGTTTGGACTTGATGCACTTTTTAGACTTTTTGAGCTTCCTTCAATTCCAGATTCTTTCCTGATTTGCCTCATAAATTTGTATCACAATAAAAGATATAAGTTATGAAAGGTTTAAAATTAATGGTGTGGGCTTTTTTGCCGATTGCATTCGGATCATGTGCAAGTACTATCGACCAACAGGAAATCCCCTCTGTAGTAATCAATGCAGTGATGACCAGGTATCCTGATGCAACTGATTTGGAATGGGAGGTGAAAGATGGAACTTACGAAGCTGAATTTGATTTGGGAAAAGATGATTACGAAGTTTGGGTAAATCCGCAGGGAACAATTTTGAAAGTGGAGCAGGAAATTCGGATAAGCCAGATACCCGCAGCTGTTTTAAACAAAGTGAAATCCGATTTCGACGGTTTTAAAATGGATGATGCAAAACGGGTAGAGATTGCAAAAAACACGTATTACGAAATCGAACTGGAAGGAAAATTAGGAGATCAAAAAATCGTTTATTCTTCCAAAGGTGAGAAACAGGATCCGCTTGTATTGATGAAAATAGGAAAGTAGTTTGCAAAGATGAAGTCGCGATAATTGATAATTGTCCTGACTATCAGTTTAAAAAAAGTAAATGCAAATGATGAAACTAAAAATAGTTCTTTTTCTTTTTTTATTGAAAGGTTGCTTTTCATTCGCGCAATTAACACCCCCCGGACTAGGTAGCAACTCAAAAATGAATTTGTGGTTTTCGATTGGTTTGGATCAGAAGCTGGATTCTGCGGGAAGATTTTCCTCGATGACCTATTTTGGAATTGCGGGACAAAGTACAGTTGAAAACTCGAACGTTTTTGAGCACTTGGGGATTTTTGTCATCAATGAAGAAGTGAAGTTCAGATTCAAACCGACCTGGAGTGTTTCAGCAGCTGCAAGTTACCGGCATCAGAATGAATTTGAGAAAACATTCCCATATTTAGCCGCCGAAGATCAATTCAAACAAGAATTCCGTGTGTATTCACGTATTACCAAAAGTTGGAAGAAAAAAATAATTCCTTCAATCACATTCAGACAGGAATACCGCAAATTTGTTGATCCTGAATTCAGGGATTGGAAAGTTTCTTCTGCTTTCAGGTCCCGTTTGAAATTTCAAAGTGAATTCGATCTCCTCTCAAATAAAAGGCTGAAAGCAATTTTAGGTTGTGAGTTTTTGTTTTCAACCGAGTTTCAAGAAAAACAACAGGAATGGAAGCATTTCGGATACGGAGAAACACGCCTGTCAGCTGTTATTTCGTATTCCTCCGGGAATCACAAAATCAGTTATAATATCGGATACATGAATGATCTGCTGCACGTTACCGCCGGTGAGAAGTCAGTCCATTACATTTCTACCAGCATTATCTTCAAGAACATCTTTTAAACGAAGAATTGAGAATTGAAAAAGGGGGATGCACTGATCTTTAATTAACAGATAGCTCTCCTCTTGAATTATACATTTTCGATTTTCAATCAATTCAGAATTACTATGTCAGTTTTCCTGTCAGCTTGTCTGTTTCTGCGCTATGGCAAGGTAGTTGACTAATCTGAATCAAAAAATTGACAATAATGGCAGAAGAAGTAGTTCAAAACGAAGAGTTTAACCAAGATTCTGAGGCGCAGAACCAAGGTAATCAGGATGAAACGGGGAACGAGCAGGTTGAAAACGCTGACAATTCGTCAGTAAATGCAGGCGCGCCTTCAGCTGAAGATCAAATAGCGGCTTTGAATGACAAGTATTTACGTTTGTATTCGGAGTTTGATAATTACCGCAAACGCACCAATAAAGAGAAGATTGACTTGATTTCAACGGCTAGTGCCGGTGTATTGAAAGATATGTTGGCCGTTATGGATGATTTCGAGCGTGCGATTGCAAACAATGAAAATCTGGAGGACATATCCGCTGTAAAAGACGGGTTCAAACTGATCCATCACAAACTTAGAAACCTGTTGGAAGGAAAAGGCTTGAAACAGATGGAGGCGAAGCACCAACCTTTTGATTCCGATTTACATGAAGCGATTGCAAATGTTCCTGCACCGTCAGAAGATTTGAAAGGGAAAATCATTGAGGACGTTGAAAAAGGATATTACTTGAATGATAAAGTAATTCGTTTCGCAAAAGTGGTTGTAGGAAATTAAGAAGATTGAAGGTGAAAGATTGAAGAAAGAAGATCAAAAAGAATCTGAAGTCTGCAATCTGTAATCTGTAATCGGCAATCGAATAAAAAATATGGATAAAAGAGATTATTACGAAGTTCTTGGCATTTCAAAAGGCGCGTCGGAAGCTGAAATAAAAAAAGCTTACCGCAAAATGGCTTTGAAGTATCACCCGGATAAAAACCCTGGTGATTCCGAGGCGGAGGATAAATTTAAGGAAGCAGCGGAAGCATACGAAGTACTTTCGGATGCGAACAAGAAAGCGCGATACGATCAATACGGTCATGCGGGTCTCGGTGGAAATGCCGGATTTGGTGGAGGTATGAACATGGACGATATCTTCTCCCAGTTTGGAGATATTTTCGGAGGTGCTTTTGGTGGAGGCAGTTTTGGTGGTGCGAGAGGTGGTGGCCAGCGTGTAGTGCGCGGGACCAATCTGCGCGTCAAAATGAAACTGACCCTGGAAGAGATAGCAGAAGGTGTTACAAAGAAGATCAAGGTCAATAAATTGGTAAACGCGGATGGCGTAACCTATAAAACGTGTGCTACTTGTAATGGAACAGGTAGAATTACACGTGTTGCCCAGACTTTTTTGGGTGCTATGCAGACACAGTCTACTTGTAATGTCTGTCAGGGAGCCGGTAAAATGATTGATCAAAAACCGGCAGATGCAGACAACCAGGGATTGAAAAGACAAGAGGAGGTTATCGAGATTGAAATTCCGGCAGGAGTTGAAGAAGGAATGCAGTTGAGCGTTTCCGGAAAAGGGAATGCCGGTCCTTTCAACGGAATTCCGGGAGATTTGATCGTAGTGATAGAAGAACAGGCACACGAAGAACTTCGAAGAGATGGTGAACACTTGCATTATGAAGCATTTATCAACTTTGTGGATGCTGTTTTGGGTGAAACGATTGAAGTTCCTACAGTTAACGGAAAAGCAAAAATCAAGGTCGAACCTGGAACTCAAAGTGGTAAAATGCTTCGTCTGAAAGGAAAAGGATTACCTCTGCTTCAAAGTTACGGACATGGGGATTTGTTTGTACATATCAACGTTTGGACTCCGAAAAAAGTCAGCAAAGAAGAAAAGGAAATCCTGGATAAATTGAGAGAAAGTGAAAATTTCAAACCAAGTCCGGGACAAAATGAAAAAGGATTCTTTCAACGAATGAAAGATATGTTTCAATAATTAAGGGAAACCGAATAACTAAAAGAAGCCGAGTTGTTTATAGCTCGGCTTCTTTGGTTTATAAACTGTAGGTTGCAGTGTATTGATGAAATAGTTTTAAGATCCGGGCGTAATGAAAAATTCTTTTCATTAGATTTACCTGATGAGAAGATTTACTAGTCCCCTCGAGCCCACAATCGGTATAAGACACTATTTATTAGGGCTTGCTGCCATTATTATAGGAGTTTATTTTTTAGGGGGTTCTTTGATGTGGATGATCATTTCCAGCCAAACAAATACAAATGCAGCACACTCATTCACCGATGTACAGTACTTGTTCACCAAAAATGAATTCTTCTCATTGAATATGATTCCTTTTGTATTTGGAATCTTAACCATTGCATTCTGCTCGCGACTTATTTTTAAAAGACCATTTCTGACATTCCTGACGGCCAGACCGCGTTTTGATTTTAGACGTTTTTTCTTTTCGTTTGGATTGTGGTCAACCTTGATGATGGTTTCTTTTTTTATCACTTTTATTGATTTTAATCACCAGATCAGGTGGAATTTCCAAAGCGGACACTTTTTCTACTTGTTACTTTTGTCTGCAGTTCTGGTACCACTGCAGACGGGATTTGAAGAAGTGCTTTTCAGAGGTTTCCTGCTGCAAATGTTTGGAAAAGCGACACAAAAGGGGATTTATTTGATTGGGATTAACGGAATCCTTTTTGTTTCGTTGCACCTGATGAACCCCGAAGTGGATGCATTGGGTTGGCCGGCTGTAATATATTATTTCATTTCAGGCATTTTTACTGCCTTTGTTACCGTTATGGACGATGGATTGGAGCTTTCCTGGGGATTTCACCTGGCAAATAACTTTTTCGGAATTATTATGGTGACCAATGAATGGCAGGTTATTCAAACGGATGCATTGTTTATGGATGTATCTCCTCCGGAAATAGGTTGGGACATGTATGTAACCATGTTCCTGTTTTATCCGTTAATGATACTTGTCTTTTGGTTGGTTTACCGCTGGAAGAACTGGAATAAAGTACTTTTACAAAGTAAATGAATCTTTTTTTGATTAGATGTTAGAAATTCAAGGGCTTACAAAACGTTATCAGCGAAAAGCAGCAATAGACGAGGTCTCATTCACTCTTCGAAAAGGAGAGATATTTGGCTTGCTTGGTCCCAATGGGGCTGGAAAGACAACGCTTATCCGAATCATCAATCGGATTATTGAGCAAGACTCAGGTACAATCCGGTTCAACGGTGATCTGCTTCAGCAAAAGCATTTGGCTCATATCGGTTATTTGCCGGAAGAAAGGGGGTTGTATAAGCAAATGACCGTAGAAGCTCATGCACATTTTTTAGGTGCATTACGTGGGATGAGTAAAAATGAAATCAATACATCACTTGATTATTGGTTGAAAAAATTCCATTGTGCAGATTGGAGAAAGAAACGGATCCAGGAACTTTCAAAGGGAATGGCACAAAAGATCCAATTCATTTATGCAATCCTGCATGAACCGGATCTATTGATACTGGATGAACCGTTTTCAGGATTCGACCCGGTAAATATCGAGTTGATAAAAGCAGAATTGCAGGAAATGAAAGCGAAAGGAAAGACCATTCTGATCTCGACTCACAATATGAGAAGTGTGGAGGAGATTTGCGACAGGGTAGTTCTGATTCATCAATCGAAAAAAGTCCTGGAAGGTCGTGTGAGTGAAATACAGGAGCAGCAAAAAACAGGCGAATATGCCGTCAAATTCAGAGGAACTATGATTGGATTTGTTAATGCACTTTGGACAGGATTTGAATTGATAGATAAAGAAATATTGGGAGATGACCGTTTCATTGCCCGTGTTAAAATGAGAGGTGATAATTCATTTGAAGATTTGTTGAAGACTTTGATCGGACAAGTGAAAATTGAAGCAGCCTGGGAAGTCTTACCAAGCATGAATGAAGTATTTATTTCAACTGTAACCGGAGAGAGTGATGAGAAATAGTTGGATTATTGCCATGCGCGAACTAAGAGAGCGGTTAGGGAGTCGTTCGTTTTTACTGATGGCTATTCTAGGGCCGTTAGTAGTGCTCACATTTACGTATCTGGTTTTCCAGTTTGGAGGAAAAGAACAGCAAAGATGGCATGTCTTGATTGTTGATCCTGCAAATGTAATGGATCATAAGATCATGTCGAAAGAAGATCCCAATATCACTTATTCTTTTGCTACAAATTACGTTGAAATTGAGCAGTTTGCTGAAGAAAAACGCTTTGCTCCGTTTAACGCAATGGTGGAGGTGAACGAAAAGGTACTTTCAAATAAATCGTGTTTTCTCTTTTATCGTGAAAAACCGTCCTTTACGATGTCGGTGAATATCCGGTACCAGGTGGAAAGAAGATTGGAAGAAGTTCTTGCAAAACAGTTCACAGAATTATCAGTGGTTAATTTCAGGAAAATAAAACAACCGTTGAGTTTTGTCTTTAGGAACGTATATGATCCAAAGGATTTGAAAAGTGATTTGGCGGGATGGGTCGGACTGTTCTTTGGAGCTGTTATTTTTGTCTTCATTTTCCTCTTTGGAATGACCATTCTGAGATCGGTATCACGGGAAAAGACGAATCGGGTGGTGGAAATTTTGCTTGCAACGGTGAAACCGAGATCCTTGATGCTTGGAAAGATCTTGGGAATTGGAATCAGTGCATTTTTGCAAGTATTTTTATGGGTTCTGATCATTGGACTCGGTCTGTATTTTATGCGGGAAACCATTTTTGTGGATATCTACGATGCCTCAAACCAGGTGGATGGGCAAGTGAGTGACTACAACCAGTTTGTGGAACTGGTTTTCGATCGAGTTCAATTCGGGGTGATGTTGTTTTATTTCTCCCTGTTTTTTGCCTGTGGATACTTGTTTTATGGCGCGTTTTTCGCGGCACTTGGTGCCACTTCAGGATCGGAATCCGATGGTCAGCAATTCCTGATTCCACTGATTTTGATTTTGTGTTTTGCATTGTATGCGGGATATTTTGCTTTGGAAAACCCGGATAGTCCCTGGACAAGCTTCCTGATGTACTTTCCATTTACTGCTCCGGTGGTGGCAATGGTCAAATTATCTGTCGGATTTGCACCGGGCGATGAGTATCAATTGTTTGTTTCACTATTTTTATTGCTGGCAAGTTCAATTGGTGTGATTGCAATTGCAGCACGATTATTCAAAAACGGTTTGCTCCAATTTGGACATACGCTACGATTCAGAAATATTATTCTTTGGTTGAAAATCAAGTAAAATGCGTGTAGCGGTCATTGATTTGGGAACAAATACATTTAATCTTCTTATCGCGGACATTGATCCCGAAGGATTCGATATTGTACATAATTCAAAAGAAGGAGTTGCCCTCGGAATGGGGGGAATCAATGAAGGCAGGATTTCGGAAGAGGCAATGGAACGCGCTTTTCGTGCATTTGAAAAATTCAAAGAGATATGCAATCAATTGAATGTTGTAAACATCACTGGAATCGGTACATCAGCGGTTCGGGATGCTGAAAACAATGAAGAATTTCTTTTGGAACTGAAAAAACGTTTCGGAATCGATATTGAAATTGTAGACGGATTGGAAGAAGCAAAGCTGATTTACCAGGGAGTGAGCCTTTCTTATCAATTTGACCAGACTTCGCTGATTATGGATATCGGAGGTGGAAGTACCGAATTTATTCGAATAGAAGCAGATAAGGAGTTAGAGTTCTTAAGCGCAAACATCGGTGTTTCAAGGGCTATACAGTTGTTTTCTTTAGAAAACCCCTTGTCAAAGGAGAACCAGGTTGAATTGATCAATTGGTTTGAAGAAAATGCCAGGGAATTGAATGATTTTGATTCATGTGAAGTGTTAGTCGGTTCTTCCGGAAGTTTCGAAACATTCTATGAAATGGTTCACGAAAAAGAATTTCCCAGAACTTTGGATAATATCCGGCTTTCAAGAGAAGAACTGATCACAACCTTGAATTGGATTATTGAATCCACTTTTGAGCAGCGGGAAAATCATCCGTTCATCATCCCGATCAGAAGGAAGATGGCTCCGATTGCGGCATTAAAGACCAAATGGATCGTTGAGAAATTCGGAATCAAAGAAATCGTTATTTCGCCTTGTTCACTTAAAGAAGGGGTACTTAGAAGATTTTTCTGAGAATCGCTAATTCCAGTTGATTTTTAACGAGGGTCATTTGGAATATACCGTGACATTGAAAAATTCGTAATCCGAAATTCAGCATTCGTAATTTAATGTCTATTTTCGTTCACCAATAAAAACACATGGCAAAGATTTTAATCATTGATGATGAGCGTGCTATTCGCAGGGCACTGCGTGAAATTCTGGAATTTGAAGACTTTCAGGTAGATGAAGCTGAAAATGGAGTAGAAGGTCTTGAAAAAGCGAAGAATACCTTGTATGATATCATTTTCTGTGATATCAAGATGCCCCAAATGGATGGAATGGAAGTCCTGGAAGCATTGACTGCCCAAAAGATTGAAACTCCGGTAATCATGATTTCAGGACATGGTAATATTGAAACGGCTGTAGATGCCATCAAAAAAGGAGCGTTCGATTTTATTGAAAAACCATTGGACTTGAACCGTATCCTGGTAACGATCAGAAATGCAAAAGACCGTGTGGTCTTGGTGGAAGAAACGAAACAGCTGAAAACAACTGTCCGGAAATTCAAGGGATCGTCGATTATCGGTGAGACGGATG
The DNA here is from genome assembly GCF_946478805.1 of uncultured Fluviicola sp. Next base: position 52,206 of record NZ_CAMLDC010000007.1, read on the forward strand.
GCATCATCCAGATCAAGGAAATGATCGAGAAAGTGGCACCTTCAGATGCCCGCGTATTGATCACAGGTGCAAACGGTTCGGGGAAAGAATTGGTGGCGCGTTCGCTCCATGATTTGTCCAATCGCAAGAAAATGCCTTTTGTAGAAGTGAATTGTGCGGCTATTCCAAGTGAGTTGATCGAAAGTGAATTGTTCGGACATGAAAAAGGAGCATTTACATCTGCCGTAAAGGACAAAAAAGGAAAATTCGAATTGGCTTCCGGCGGAACACTTTTCCTGGACGAAATCGGGGATATGAGTGCTTCGGCCCAGGCGAAAGTGCTGAGAGCATTGCAGGAAAATGTGATCCAACGCGTAGGAAGTGAACGGGACATAAAAATTGATGCGCGGGTAGTTGCTGCGACCAATAAGGATTTATGGAAAGAAATTGCCGAAGGGCGTTTCCGCGAGGATTTATATCACCGCCTGGCTGTAATCCTGATCCATGTTCCTTCATTGAACGAACGCCGGGAGGATATCCCGATGTTGGCTGAATACTTTATCGCTTTGGTTTGCAATGAGCATGGAGTTCCGAAGAAGGAATTCACGGATGATGCACTTGTTGAATTGCAACAGATAGATTGGACCGGAAATATCCGGGAATTGAGAAATATCGTGGAGCGTTTGGTGATTCTTTGTGGTACGAAGATTACAGGTGACGATGTGAAAATGTTTGCAAACCCGAAAAAGAAATAAGGACACAATATTTTAAAAAAAGTAGGCACGCGATGCATCGCGTGCCTACTTTTTTTATTGCGTTCCTGCTTTTTTTTAATTATTTCTTCATTTCCTTAGCGCCCATTTTCATCAAGGCATAAGTAAATTCACATCCTTTTTTTGCTTTAAGTGTAGTCAGGATTTTTTCGATTACTTCATCTTCAGATTCCGAAGTATATACTTTATCGTATTTCTTCTCCAAATCTTTCGAACACATTTCCATGTCTTTCCCAAGGTCGATCATTGCCTGAGCATCAGCCATTCCTGTTTTCATGTCTTTCATCATAACTTCTGTCATGGCAGTCTGCATATCTGTTCCGTCTTTTTCAGATTTAACGATTGCATTTTTCATGTTGTCAGAAATTCCGCTGGAAGATTTATTCACGCAATCACACATATCGGTTGCCATTGCATCATAATCTGCATCACTTGCCATGTTACACGAAGTAACCAACACTGCACTTGTAACGGTAAGTATCAGTAATAATTTTTTCATATTTTTTTCTTTAAATCTAACCAAAATTAATTTAATGGAAAATGTAGAATTGATAAGTGTCAATGGATAATTGATAATCGACAGGAAATTGCATAGCTGCTGTTCCGATCAATCAGCCGTAGATGATTCCGCCAATTCAATTCCTCCCCATTCCAACACGTCAAAACCTTCCCGGTTCAGCTTTTTTAATACTTGTTGTTTCGCTAATCGCGGTCTTAAATTGTCTGTTGCCGACCAAACCATGTAAACCCGGTTCAAGTGTTTCGGTTTCGGATTGATTTCCAGAGTGGCGAATTCATTACAGGCTTCATTGAGTACAAATTGGATCATTACTTCTTCGTGCTGTTGAAGTTGTGGCCCCCAAAATGTGATGAAATCGGTTTTTTCTTTGTCAGTGAACCCCAGTTCGGTCAAATACTTTTCTAAAGATTCAACGATATTTTTCTTATTGATGACAAAACCACCCAACTCCTGATCAAATGAATTGAAGCGTTGTTCCGATTCCCAAAACAGATAAGGATAATGTATTCCGTTAATATCAATAGATCCATCCGGGTGAGCGGTTCCTTTCCATCCTTTGGAATAATCCGGGTAGGAGAAAGTTAATTCCCCTTTTGTTTTTAATTGCACGGAAAGTTCGGTATCGGATTCGGGATAAAGGTAAATGATGGGCTTCTTTAATGGCCTGTTATAGTTATTTGCTTTGAAATGCAAGGAGATAATGGTTATTTGTTCCGCTTTTATTTCAATGGAGTCTGTTTCAATTTCCTGGAAACTCCCATCGTAATAGAATTGGAAAACGGCCGTTTGGGGCATACGAATAACAGTTACTTCATTTTTGTCGTTGAGTTTGATGGTCTCATTGGTTCCATTGATACCAAAACGCAATTCCCCGGACGGATTGTAATCCGAATCAAATTCGCAGATAATTTTGATTTTTGAACCTTTGCTGCTTGGATTCTCATCCTTTTCATAATGAACAAAGTAATCAGGGATCCATTCCAGCTTGTTTGCAAACAAATTGCCGCTTATTAATAAGGAAAATAACAGGATACGCATAATTTATAAATTTGATTGGACTTCAATTCCTCCCCATTCCAGCAGGTGGTTTTTTGTTCGTTCGATCGGTTTAAGAGGCTTGTGTTTCAGAGGTAGTGTTTCATCGATCAGGTCATTGATTTCCTGGAAAATGATGTAAACACGATTTTGAGTGAATGCAGGAGTGATATCCAATGAAGCGATCGGATTAATGTTGTCGTTTTGAATCCAGAGTACCCGGATGTAGTTCATTTGTTGCATCCGCGGTCCCCAGTAAGTGATGAAGTCAGTTTTCTCTTTTTCATTCATTCCCAAGTAATTTAATTGATACATGAGGTAATCAACAACCTGGGATCCTTGAATCTGATCGGCATCTTGCCAATTCAATTTCAGCGATTCAATAGAAAGAGAAGCATCCCAAAAAAGGTATGGATAATTTGAACCGTTCACTTGAATCGTTCCATTCTTGGAAGTAGTTCCTTTCCACTCCGTATCATAGTTTGGATAAGTAAATTGCAAATCGGCATCCGTTTTAATTTTCAGGCTGAAAGGTTGTTCTGTTTCGGAATACAAGTAGATAATCGGTTTTTCCACCATTATTTGTCTACCGGAACCGGCAGATGCTTCGAAATCTAATCCGATTTCGTAATAATGACTGCCAATCAGTTCCTGGTTAAAATGGATTTCTTCGAAATTTGCATTGATGTAGAAAGACAAATCATGAGTCCCTTTTGATAGTGCAAGCTGGAAGGTTCGCTTTTTGTTCTTGATGGTGTATTTTTTCATCTTTCCATCAATTTTCACCTGGATGACTGCATTATGCTGGTTCAACATCAATTGATCGAACTGATCCATTACGTTGAAGACCATTTTCACACTGTCTTTGTGAATCGATTTGGAGACACTGTCTTTGATGACCCAGACGGATGGGAAGGATTCCTTTCCTTTGGAAAATCCAAGAAAAGGGACAGACAGGAAAGTGAAGATAATGAGTTTTCGGATCATAATTCGATTGTTTTTAGTTCAAATCCTCCCCATTCCAGCAAATTGAAACCGTCCCGTTTGAAAGCAGGAAGTTCTATCGGATGCAAAAGAGGTGTAAATGTTTCATTCCATTCGGAAAAGCCAATATACAGGCGATTGATTGCAGTTGGTTTGGGTTCGCATCGAATCGTTGCAAATTGATTGCAATCTTCCTGTAAGTAAAACTGGATAAAAACTGATTCGTGTTTTGCCAGACGAGGTCCCCAATAGGTAATGAAGTCGGTTTTTTCTGTCGCAGTTAACCCTGCGTTTGAAAGTTGTTTCTCTAAAAATGGAATCACTTCACTTTTAGAAATGTGATAACCGTTGGGTGGGTTTTTTAATCTGAAATCCTGCTTCGAATCCCAAAAGAGGTAGGGATATTTTTGTTTATCGATCTCTACTTCCCCATTCGGATAGAGGGTTCCTTTCCATTGGTCTTTGTAAACCGGGTAAGTGAACATGAAGCCATCAGCAGGATTCACTTGCAATGAGAAATCCAGTTGAATGGGACTTTGCAGGTAAATAACCGGTTTGTCAACTTCAATCATCCTATTTTCAGAATTGAAGCTGATTTGTGCATCACTTATTGTCTGATTCTCAATTTGAATGGTGTCGCTAATCACTTCATCATAGCCCGGACCGGGCCAAAATTTAAAAACCGTCTTTGTTGCTTTCAATTGGATAGTATGTGAAAAGTTGGCATCCAGAATAAGGGTATCGACCAATTCATTGATCGAGTAATAGATAATTGTCTGGTATCCTGAAGGAATATCACTGAAGTTCGAACTGATGAAATGAAGCGTGAGTTTAGCTTCTCCATTTTTGACACCTGTGTTTTTCGTAGTGTTGTAAATATAAAAGCCCGGAACGGATTTTCGTTGGTCGGAAGCATTGCCGTCAAAGGCAGTTAAGAGGAAAAGAAAGAAGAAAAAACAGGCTGTTTTCATGATTCGATATTAGAACAATTAGCATTACATTCCAAATTCAATTTGGTTCAAAAAAACTCCAGAAATCAGAAAACGGGATAATTTCTGACAAAACACCCTTTGGAAGATTAAAGTTCTTATTTTTGGCTTGAACAATTTTAACTTATGGACATAAAAGGATTCTTCCAAAGAAATTGGATGTATTTAGCGATAATTGGTATTCTGGTTATTGTTATAGCAGCTTTCTTTAAACCTCAATTCGAAGGTTACGGTGTAAAACAACACGATACCAAAGAGTCAATCGGGATGAGCAGCGAGATTAACTTTTTCCGTGAATATACAGGACAGGAACCTAAATGGACCAGTTCTGCATTCGGGGGGATGCCTGCAGAGCAGATTTCGTTAAATAAGCACGGAAACTGGTTCAAAGTAATATCAGACGGCTACTTTAATTTGGTTCCGCTTCCAATGGGATTGATCCTTCTACATGCTTTGTCTTTCTTGATTTTTGCACGTTTGGTTAGGTTGAATCCTTGGATCGGGCTCCTTGGAGCAATTGCTTTCAGTTTTGCAAGTTATGAGCTGATCGTAATCCAGGCAGGACATATTATCAAATCTGCGGCGGCCGCATTTTTACCGGCAATTCTGGGAGCTTTTATTTATGCATACAAAAGGAACCGGCTTTGGGGAATTGTGCTCTCAGGAGTTTTTATGACACTTGAGCTGGCCATGAACCATGTTCAGATTACGTATTACTTCTTCTTTATATTACTGTTTGTGGGGATCTATTTCTTCATTGAAGCGATCAAAGAAAAGAAGCTTAAGAATTTCTTCATTACTTCGGGCGGGATCATCGCTGTGTTTTTAGTGGCTTTTGCTATTAATAGTGGAAACATCGGATTGACAAATGATTATGCCAAATACAGTATCCGCGGGGCGAATGACCTTACTATCAACGCAGATGGAACGAAGATTGAGAACCCGTCGACTGGTTTGGACAGAAGTTATATTACACAATGGTCATACGGAATCGGTGAAACATTTACGCTGATTTCTCCTTATGTAAAGGGCGGTGCATCCGAGCCGATCGGTAATTCTCCTTTTGCTGAAAAGATTCAAAACAGCGACCTTCCGCAGGCGCAGATCAATAGTGTAATGAACGGTTATTCCTATTGGGGAACCCAGCCGATTACTTCCGGACCGGTATACATCGGAGTGGTAGTCGTGCTTTTGGCTTTCCTGGGATTATTCTTTATGAAGGACAGAATCAAATGGGCATTTTTTGTAGTAACCGTTTTGGCAATTGTACTTTCCTGGGGAAAAAATTTCATGGGTTTCACCAATTTCTTCATAGACCATATTCCTGCGTATAATAAGTTCAGGGCTGTAACCATGATCCTGGTGATTGTCGAATTGACGATCCCGGTAATGGGAGTTTTATTCTTGAATGAATTAATCAAGAGCCGTGACCAAATCATCGCTCAGAAGAAAAAATTCTTAATTGTTTTGGGAGCATTTGTTGCTTTCCTGATAATTGTGAAAGTGGTAGGCTTGAATGATGGATATTCCAACCCGATGGAAGCGAATCAGTATGCAGGATTAGCAAAAACGTATACTTCGCAGATCCAGAAAATGGATCCGCAGGCCGCGATGGCTAATTACCAGCTGGATGTTTCTAATCCGCAGCAGGTGCAGCAATTTGTACAAATGCAGGTGGATGCCCAAATGGAAGGATACAATGCCGTGAAAGCAGCCAGAAAGGATATTTTCAACGCAAGTATGACGCGCTCTATCCTGTTCGCGATTCTGGCAGCCGGATTGTTCGTGATCTTCCTATATGTTAAGACTGAGAAAACCGCTGTTGCCGTATTATTGACAGGTTTGATTATTTTGACCTTTGCAGACGTGGTTCCGGTTGCATACAATTATTTGGGTGCCGTTGAAGATGCATCTGGTTCGGGTTACAAATATTGGGAAGAGACCGAATTAACAACTTATCCGATAGCTGCAACACAGGGAGATGAACAGGTTTTACAAGCCGAAGTCTCTCAAAATCCATCTTTGGCTTCAAAAATTGCACGAGGCAAGGCAAAAGGTGAAGCTTTGGCAGATAAATTGGAATATTTAGGGGCTGCTAGAACAAATCTTATTAATTCTTACCGCTTCTATGAATTGAAAGCTGCAACAAACTACCGCGTCCTGGATTATTCAGTCGGGTTTTCAAGCAGCCGTACAGCTTATTTACACAAATCTTTGGGTGGATATCACGGAGCAAAACTTAGAAACATTGACAATCTGATTAATTTCCAATTGTCTAAAACGAACAACCACGTTATTGATATGTTGAATGTGAAGTATTTCATTCAACCTACACAAAGCGGAAGTGATACGGCAATCCTGAACCCAACTGCGCTTGGAAATGCCTGGTTGGTTAAGAAAGTCAAAGAATACGCAAGCCCGAATGATGAAATCCGGGCATTAGGCAGCAAGTTTAAATTGGAAAACAAGGGTTCGGGTGTACTTCTTGTAAATAAAACAGCTGTGAAAACGGCAGAGGTTTATGGGACGGAAAAACTGCAGTACCTGGTTCCGGGAAGACCTGATTCTATTCCAGTACAATTGACAAACGGGCTGGCACAAGGGCAAGAAGCAATGTTTGTAATGGATGTGAATGGAGCTGTGAATCTTGTGCCTATGATGACAATGGCGATGGATACTGCAAAGTCATTTACTCCATTGGTACAGTTAAAAGTTGTGAGCTCATTTGACCCTTCGAACGAAGCTCTTATGCTTTCGTCGGTTGCATCGAAATTAAGCAAGAAACAATTTTCGGGAGAAGGAACGATCAAATTGTTGAGTTCCGCACCGAATAAACTGAAATACAAAGCAACTGTCAAAGGAGACCAATTAGCTGTGTTCTCGGAGATTTATTACCCGATCGGGTGGAAAGCTTTTGTAAACGGGAAAGAAGCTCCGATCTTAAAAGTAGATTACCTGCTTCGCGGTTTGGAATTGAAAGACGGAACGAACGAAATTGAATTCACTTATGATCTTCCGAAATACGAAATGTATAACACCATTTCGTTGATAGGATCAATTATTATGTTCGGATTATTGGGATTTGCGCTATTCATTTCCTGGAGAAAAAGAAAATCGGCAAATTAATAGGGAATACTGATATATAAAAAAAGAGGACTTATTGAAAGTCCTCTTTTTTTATGCGGTCGCCGACGGAGAAATCTTTCAGTGCTTTTTTTCCGATCAGCTCGGAATAGTATTTCGGATGGAGTGAATAGCCGGGTCTCACAGACCGGATGTGCTTTTCGGTAACGATTTCTCCTTTTTTCAGGTCATTAGAAATGTATAGCGAACGGCTGAATACTTTTCCTGCTTCTTGTTTCGGAGTGAGGCGGTAATCAACAACTCCTACGGCCTTTTCTGCCAGTCTTACCTGGTCAACCATTTCTTTGAATTCTTGTTCATTCATTGAGAAGCTGGCATCCGGCCCGCCGATTGACCGATCCAGGATAAAGTGTTTTTCAATGACTTTTGCACCTAAACTTACAGCAACAATAGGGACAATGCTTCCCATCGTATGATCAGACAAACCGGTCAGAACATGGAAATCTTTTGCGATCTGTTCGACCATGCACATATTTGCTTCTTCGATCGGAGCGGGGTAGCTGGACGTACATTTAAGTAATATAATTTGATCATTCCCCGCATCTCTGCATGTTTTTACGGCCAATGCGATATCCTCATATTCCGCAATTCCGGTAGAAATGATTATTGGTTTTCCTTTGGATGCAGTGTATTGTATGAGGGGAATATCTGTTATTTCAAAGGATGCTATCTTGTATGCAGGAACATCCAGAGTTTCCAAAAAATCTACCGAGCTTTTATCGAATGGAGTCGAGAAGCAGATCAGCCCTTCTTCTTCGGCTGCCTGGAACAATTTGGCGTGCCATTCCCATGGAGTGTATGCCTGCTGGTATAATTGATGCAGATTGGCACCATCCCAGATAGTTCCTTTAATCACAAAGTCGTCTTTATCGGAAACCAATGTCATGGTATCAGCGGTATAAGTCTGTAACTTGATACAATCGGCCCCGGCTCTTTTTGCTGCCCGAATAGTCTCGATTGCTGTTTCTAAACTTCCGTTATGATTAGCAGAGAGTTCAGCAATAATAAATACCTTAGATTCTTTGTTGAATGTAAAATTCCCGATTTTCATGTTTCAAAAATTGATATTTCGGATAATCTGAAAAGCTTCCGCGTACTCAGATCCAATTGCAACGCCCCATCGCTGAGCTAAAATTTCTAATGCTTTCGGCGAACGTGGATGAGGATAGGATCTGCTTTCAAATTCATAACTTTCCATTCCTCTAATCTTTGAATCAAGGTTGTTTTTAGAAACCGTCACAAAAAAATTCGGTAAAAAATGCCTTGGATCACTGTTCGCCCGCCATTCTGTTCCTGATGGTGTTTCAAAAGTAATGATACTTTTTACAGTTTCGAACTGCATAGGTCTGCAAGCTGTTAAAACACTTTCGAAAGTACGCTGATGATCGATGTTTACGTCGCCGCCATGATGCGTGAAAATAACATCAGGATTGAAAAGTCCTTTTTCTTTTTCGATGACTTTGATAATGTCAAGCAGTGCTACGGTATCAAAACGATTGTCTGCAAAATCATAAGTGCTGACGCTGTGATAGCCAATTGCTTTTTGAGCATTCAGAATATTCTCCCGGTGAACAGCCAGTTCGTTTTTCCACTTTTCAGTGTCTCGCATATCACTTCTGGACGTAATACCTTCACCAAGTATCACCACATGGGTTGTAACTTGGTAATCTTGGATAAGTCGATTCATTGTAGCTCCCAGCCCGAGTAATTCATCATCCGGGTGTGCAACAACGACCATTATCCGCTTATTTCTTAATGATTCTAACATCTGCTAATATTGAGTGTTCTGATTCTATTGAGGCTCCTGAAAATTCTAAAACAAAATCTCCAAATTCGAGGTATGCTTTAGGATATCCGTCTGCATCCAGCATCCGGATATAATTGTAAATTTCTGAAATGGATTCCAGGTTTTTGATATTTCCATCTTCCTTTTTTCTGCGTTTGAAAATAACCGGTTCACCTTTTTGAGGTTCGGGTTGCAGCTGATCACAGATAATTTTCTGTATCATTTTTTCAATAACACTGGCTGCACGCAAGAAAATTTCCCGGGCAGTTCCATCCAGAGAAAGCTGTGATTTCAAATAAACCGGTCCGGTATCAATTCCTTGTTCGACACGCAAAGCTGAAATTTTTGTTTCGTTTAATCCCCGAACGATCAAGTTTTGCAAAGGACTTCCACCTCTGCCGAAAGGGAGATCGGTCATGTGAAAAACAATGCATTCGTAATTCGAATAAATCTCTTCAGGGATCAAATGAGACCAGTGCGGAATGAAAATACTTACGGGCTTTATTTTAGCTAAAGAAACTGTATTGAATTCTTCCTTTGAATCAATAAGGAACCAATTGGAACCTGTAATTTTTTCTTCCATCTTTTTAGGAAGGTCACGATGCCATTCTTTTTCAGACAGAATAATATAGTTGCTCATCATTTAATTACTTAACCTTTGAAAATACAACTATTTTGTCATTCTGTTCGAACAGATCAAATCCATTTGATTTAAAAACCTGCAAAGAAGCTGCGTTTTCGGGTTTCACTTTGGCAATTAAGCGAGTTTCTGGACCGAACTCTTCCAAGGCCAACGAAACTATTTTCTTTCCGAATCCTTTGCCGCGGTTTGAGCTTGAAATGGAATAATCAATCAGCCAATTGTCTTTTTCCCGGTCAAATCGGATTTGTCCGACGGGTATTGACTGGTCCAGTAAAATATAGATCCGGGAATTTTCATTATTTAATTTCCCCCTGAACCACTTCAAATGATTTTCCCAGTCAATCGGATCACTGTTGAAAGCATTATTTCTTACTTCCGGATCATTTGCCCAATCAAATAAAAGGAGCGCGTCTTCATCATTAACTCGGCGAAGGTTTAATCCGTATTGTTTGATCTTGGAATGTATAATGACGTCTTTGAACTCATTATTAAAGAGACAGTGTTCTTTTAAAACTGCTTCTTTTGTGTAATTGGCTTTTTCAACGGCATCAAACAAATGCGGCCGTAAATCATACGCATAAGTAAAAATCTTATGCAGGTCCAATTGTTCAAAAGCTGCTTGTTCAATGAGTGACAGATAAGTGTTCCAGTATTCAGAAAAGTGTGCTTCTTCCAATGAAGTATTCATAACGAAAGAAATTTCCGCATGCTTATCAATCCAGTTAATATGAACCAATCCTCCATAACCGATACATTCCTGATCTTTCAAAAAGGAAAACAACAATTGCCCTGGTTTTTCTTGGTCGAACAATTTCGCGACAACCGAGTTGAAATAGTTTTCCTGATTTTCTTCGGTTAAAGGATTGGCCTGTCTCAAATGATAAATTTGTTCATTCCGCCATTTCATGATCAGAAACCGGTCCTCATAACGAATGGGTACCAGCCGGAAATTTCCCAGGCTGAATTCATTTTTTGCTAAAATTCGGTATGTGGAAGGGAATTGCATTACGAAAGTAATTGATATTTGAGTTCTGCTAATTTCCAGTCTGTTTCGCTATCGATATCCTGCACTTTTAACTCGTCCAGGATATAAGCACCTGTTGTATCGGTCCATATTTCCTTTCGTTCCATGAAAAAAGAGGTGTTAAACAAGTAGAAAGCACCGGCATCGTGATAAGTGAGTTCCAGGTCCTGGGACCTTTTCAGCATATTCTCGGGTTCTATCGGTTTTACAAGTTTTGTATCATCGAGTCTGAAACTGCGTTGAACAGGAAAAGAATATGGTACGGCAGAAATGAGAATTGGAATGTCGTTTTCTTTAAATTGCTTATAAGCTGCCTGCAGATCATTTGCCTGAACCAAAGGTGAAGTCGGGTAAAGACAGCAAAATTCCCGGGGTAACTGTTTGTTTTCGTGGTACCAGTTCAATACTTCGGTCAATACATCTGCGGTAGTCGCAAAATCATTTGAGTTTTCAGTTGAACGCATAAACGGAACAGAAGCGCCATATTCCAGTGCTATTTCAGCAATTTCAGCGTCGTCCGTAGAAACCATTACTTCATCAAAGAGTCCGCTTTTAAGCGCATTCTCAATAGCATAAGCAATAATGGGCTTCCCCAGGAAAGGCCGGATGTTTTTCCTCGGAATGCGCCTACTGCCGCCTCGTGCCGGAATAATTGCAATCATCACTTTAATTATTTCTTTTCCATTAAGAACCAGGTGATATCATCCTGTGGAAAAGAAGGGTCGTTTTTGTAAGCAAACCCATAATCAATCAAGGTCAGATCAGGATACTTCAGCATCATTTCTCCGGCAAAATCGCGTTTGAACAAGCGCTCTGAATGCCCGCGGTAACTTATAGTGACCGGAGTTGGATTGTAATATTCTGCAACGAGAATATACTTAGAGGAACTATCGTATAATTTTTGATAAACCAGGTCAAGCATGTCCGGGTTGATATGAATCAATACTCCCTTAATAAGAGAAAGTGATTGTTGTTGTTTTACCTCGAAATCAAATATGGAACAGTTGTGAACAGAATCTTTACCGATCACTGTTCCCAATATTTGCGCTGCGTTTTCATTGATTTCAACTCCGCTTAATTTGATATTCGGATACAAGGCTTGAATCGCTTTCAGGTTCATTCCGATATTTGGTCCGAATTCGATAATAGATTCCAGGTGAATTGCTTGTTTTAAAGCTTTGGAAAAAAAATGAATATTGGATGCAAGATATTGTGCGCTCTTGTTTCTATCGATATATTCTGTCCCGAAATCACCGGCCCAAAAATCTTCTTGTTCAGTTTTGAATTGATTAGACATATATTAAGTTATTTCAAAAATTAGTTCTTTAAACGTGATAAAATTCTTTTATTGCAGCTGTAACAAATAAGACCTCCTCATCGCTCAACCCGGGAAACATCGGTATGCTGATGCATCTTGAATAGTAGGTTTCTGCAAAGGGCAAGTCTCCTTCTTTCCACCCTTGTTTTTTGTAATAAGGCATTAAGTGAACAGGAATATAATGGATTTGTGCATAAATCCCCCTGCTTCTTAAAAAGTCATATAATTCTTTGCGATTTTCTGCTTCAAGGACAAACAGGTGATAAGCATGTCCTTCAATAATCCCGGAACTATTAATAATTTCTGGAATGTCTTTTAATTCCCGGGTATAAATTTGTGCTATGATCCTTCTTCTATCCAGATTTTTAGCTGCTCTAGTTAGTTGTGAAATTCCCAGCGCGGCCTGGAAATCCGTTAAACGGTAATTGTAGCCCAGTTCCTGCATTTCCATATACCACAGCGGGTATGAATCACCGGAAGCACTATTGCCGACAGCAAATTCAATGCTGTTTTCAAATGAATCGGCATCGCGTGTTATTCCATGCGTGCGAAGTGTCAGCAGATGTTTGTAAAGTGCTTCATTATTCGTTGTGATCATTCCTCCTTCTCCGGTTGCAATGTGCTTCACCGGGTGAAATGAAAAAACGGAGCAGTCGGCAAATAAGCCGTTCCCTGCAGCCTGCCGGTTTTGGTTCTTATCGATAAAGAAACCACCGGGAGAATGACAGGCATCTTCAATGATCCACATATTGTGTTCATCTGCAAGTGCTCTGAATTCATCCAATTGAGGAACACGTCCTGCAAAATCAACAGGAATGATGCCTTTTATTTTTTTCTCCGGATTATCCCGGATGATTTTTTTAACGGACTCAATATCCATCAGGTAGGTCTGCGGGTCTATGTCTGCAAACAGAACCTGCCCGCCGCAGTAGCGGATACAGTTTACGGAAGCCGAAAAAGTAATCGGTGTACAAATAACATATTCGTCTTCCTGGAGATCTAAAGCCAGTACCGCCAAATGTAGGGCAGCAGTTCCATTGCTCAGGGCAACAGCATATTTTGAGCCGATGTATTTAGCAAATGCGTTTTCGAATGCAGCAATCTTTGGACCTTGTGTCAGAAAATCTGCCTGAAGTGTTTCAACAACTGCTTGAATATCTTCCGGTGTTATTTCCTGTTTTCCGTATGGAATCGTTTTCATCATACCGTAAAAGTTGGGTCTACGTGCTTCACGATTAATTGACGCAGGTCTTCCACTGATTCCCACTCTGAGTTCTTGTCGGAAGTATAGGCGAAACCGTCAGGGACTTTTTGAGCAGAGAAATGCGAAATAAAATCATCCAGTTTCCAATAGGGTGTTTGTGGAAGAATGGTGTAATATTTTCCAAGATCGTAAGTGAAAAACGAATCCGACATGGTAATCATTTCCTCATGGATCTTTTCACCCGGTCGAATACCGATTACCGGCTTTTCACATTCCGGACCGATTGCCTCTGCAACATCCAAAATGCGGTAGGAAGGGATCTTCGGAACGAAAATCTCACCGCCCCACGCTGTTTCCAAAGCATGCATGACCATGTCAACACCGCCTTGAAGAGAAATATTGAAACGGGTCATTGTTTCAACCGTAATAGGAAGTATTCCTTCTGTTCTTTTCTTTTTCAGGAAAAAAGGAATCACAGAACCGTTTGACCCCATGACATTTCCATACCGCACAACAGAAAACTTGACATTTCGCTTTCCGCGGATGTTATTGGCTGCTACGAACAGTTTATCTGAAGTTAGTTTGGTAGCTCCATATAGATTGATTGGTGCACACGCTTTGTCCGTAGAAAGGGCAACCACGTGCTCCACATTAGTCTTTAACGCAGCTTTGATCACGTTTTCAGCTCCGCCCACATTGGTTTTCACACATTCGTCCGGGTTGTATTCCGCGATGTGTACATGTTTCATCGCAGCTGCATGGATCACATAATCAATTCCCGAGAAAGCTCTTTCAAGACGCTCAAAATCCCTGACATCTCCAATGAAATAGCGAATTTGAGGGTAGATTTTTACTGGAAATTCTTGTTCCATCTCAAACTGCTTTTGTTCATCTCTTGAAAATATGACGAGTCTCTTTACATCCGGGTGAAGTGTTAAGATATGTTTCGTAAGTGCCTTTCCAAGAGAGCCGGTACCCCCTGTTATGAGTATTGATTTGTCTTTCACAATCTATAATAATATGATTACACAAATATACTTAAATCCACTTACCGAAATAGTAGCTGTGATTGGATTTTGAAATCAACACAAAGTACTTGGATACCCTACCCGATTGAAGGTAGAATGGGGGAGTATTGGTGACTACAAGATTGTTTTAATAAGAACCTGATTGAAAGCGATTCCTTGGTCTATAAAATGTTACTTCAATTAGTGTTTGTTGAATTTATCATCTATAAAAACAGTATCTTTGATAGCCAAAATGAATTGAATGAAGATTGCGCTAATTACAGGGATTACTGGTCAGGACGGGTCATATTTAGCAGAACTGCTTCTTGAAAAAGGATACGTGGTTCATGGAATTATCCGAAGAGCGAGTGTTTTTAACACCGAACGCATTGATCATCTGATTGATAGGGAGAACTTTATCCTGCATCATGGAGATGTGACTGACAGCTCGAATATCAATAAACTGATGTCCACTATCCAACCTGATGAAGTGTATAATCTTGCTGCGCAAAGCCACGTTCAGGTTTCATTTGAGGTTCCGGAGTACACCGCTCAGGTAGATGCGATGGGAACTTTAAGAATTCTGGATGCGTTGCGCAATTATTGTCCGAAAGCTCGTTTTTATCAGGCGTCAACTTCGGAGTTGTATGGTAAAGTGCAAGAAATTCCTCAAACAGAAAACACTCCATTTTATCCAAGAAGTCCTTACGGAGTTGCCAAAATATATGGTTTCTGGATTGTGAAGAATTTCCGTGAAGCTTACAATTTATATGCGTGCAACGGGATTTTGTTTAACCACGAAAGCGAGCGCAGAGGTAAAACATTTGTGACCCGAAAAATCACGATTGGATTGGCTGAAATTGCCCAAGGTGTAAGAGATACTCTGGCGCTGGGTAATTTAGATTCGAAACGCGATTGGGGGTATGCAAAAGAATATGTGGAAGCGATGTGGCTCATGCTTCAACAAGATGAACCGGAGGATTTTGTGATTGCAACCGGGAAAACCTATACGGTAAGAGACTTTATCGAAAGAGCGGCAAAGTATGTCGGATTTGATATAGTCTGGGAAGGAACAGGAGTTGATGAAATTGGAATTGACCGGAATACAGGTAAAAAAATAATTGAAATAAACCCGAAATATTTCAGACCGACAGAAGTGGATTTATTGATTGGGGATGCAACCAAAGCGTTCAATCAACTGGGTTGGAAAGCAAAAGTGGAGATAGATGAATTGGTCAAGATTATGATGGAAAATGATATTGAACTAGTTCGGGACAGTAAGCGCTAGGAAGATGGAAAAACACGACAAAATATATATAGCTGGCCATAATGGAATGGTTGGGAGCAGCATTGTCAGAAAATTACAGCGTGAAGGATTTACGAATCTGATCACCCGGTCTTCGAAGGAACTCAATCTAATTAATCAAGCGGATGTGCTGGCTTTTTTTGAAGAAACAAAACCCGATTATGTATTTATGGCAGCAGCCAAAGTAGGAGGGATTCAAGCAAATAACACCTACAAAGCTGATTTTTTATATGACAATCTAATGATCCAGACGAATGTCATTCATGCCTCATACCTGAATCAAGTGAAAAAAATGTTGTTTTTGGGTAGTTCCTGTATTTATCCCAAGTTTGCACAACAACCCATTTCTGAAGACAGTCTTCTGACAGGAACTTTGGAACCTACCAATGAACCATATGCAATCGCTAAAATTGCTGGAATTAAGTTATGTGATGCTTACAGGGATCAGCATGGCTGCAATTTTATATCAGCAATGCCGACCAATCTGTATGGACCAAATGATAATTACGATTTGTCGAATTCTCATGTGTTACCCGCGATGATCCGCAAATTCCACGAAGCCAAAAACAATGGCACAAAAGAAGTAGTTGTGTGGGGAACCGGGAAACCGATGCGGGAATTCCTTTACGTGGACGACCTGGCAGAAGCTTGTTATTTCCTGATTGAAAACTATAATGATCCGGGAGCGATTAATATTGGTACCGGAAATGATGTTACAATTGAAGACCTGGCGCATTTGGTGAAGCGAATCGTTGGCTTTGAAGGTGAGATTGTATTTGACACATCCAAACCGGACGGTACACCGAAGAAACAGCTGAATGTGAGTAAAATCAATCAATTGGGATGGAGTGCGAAGATTCCTTTGGAAGAAGGGATTCGATTGGCTTATACCTCATTTTTAAATAATTGGAAAAACTGAACGGTTTTGAAGAGAATTAATATCGTTTCCAGGCATTATCCTCCGAATAAGAATATCAATGGAGTTCTTGCCAATCAAATGGCTAAATACCTGATAAAGGATTCCAATGTGGAAGTGACAATCTTTTGTATGGATGCGGATGCGGATGGGAATACCTCTTCCATTGAAGTATTTGGGAAAGTAGTTCGTTTGAAACAACGGTTCAGTCCTGAAAACAAAATCGGGAAGTTGCTCAATATGTTTTACGATGGATATATCCTGATCAAAAAAAGTAAGAAATATCCATCGGATTTGATCATTTGCACTTCGAGCCCACCCTTACTTCCTTTTTGGGCTTCAAGCATGTTGAAAAAGAAACGGAAATGGGCTTTTTGGTCTTTGGATCTTTTTCCGGAAGGATTTGTATCTGCAAATACGGTCAAGGAAAGCAACTTAGGATACCGTTTTTTAAAGAAGCGAACTTACCGTCATGCACCTGATTTACTGATTGCTCTCGGAGAAGAACAAGCAAGACACATTCAGCAGAATTATCCGCATCCTATTCCGACAATCATATTGCCAGCAGGAGTTACTTTGGATGATGCCATTAATGAATCAGTTCTGGATGACAAACCAACCTGGTATAATCCGGAGTTGATCACATTGGGATATTTTGGGAATGTGGGCCAGGCACATAATCCGGAGTTTATTAAAGGAACGATTTCTGCTTCCGCGCGGGAAGGTTTTCAATTTGTGTTGTCCGTTTACGGAATCAATGCACAGGAGATCAAGGAATATGCACGTAATTTCAAGCATGTGGTTATAGTTGAGAATGGAATTGCTCAGCATCATTTGAAATATATTGATATTCACCTTGTTTCATTAAGAACCACATGGACACATGCAGCTGTTCCATCTAAAGCAGTAACGGCAATTTCAATTGGTCGGCCAATCTTGTTTTGTGGCAGTAAAGAAAGCGATAACTGGCAGATGTTTAAAGAGGCAGCTTGGTTTATTCCTGAAACAGAAGCGATGAATCAGGAAATTAAACGTTTGTTGTTTGAAATGAATCATGAACAAATCGAATCAAAAGCTGCTTTGACAAAAAATATTGTAATTAAACTGAAACAGCAGGTACTAAACACATATGCCCAAATAGGAAAATATGATCAATAGATTCTTTCAGACAATATTAATTCTTGCGAAAGTCGTTCTAAAAAGCAAGTATTTCCTTTCCGTTAAGAAGTCAGATGCAGAAGATCTGATTGTGTTGGGGAATGGACCTTCGCTTAAACAGGACATTTTGAATAACCTGGAAATTTTCGAAAAAACGGAGCTGGCGGTGGTAAATCATTTTTGCTGCTCTAAATTCTTTTTCCAATTGAAACCGAAGAATTACTGCTTATTAGATCCTGGTTTTTTTGAGCAGTCAATGACAGAACCCGTTGAAAAAACTTACCGGATCTTATCAGAGGATGTTGATTGGGAAATCACTTTCTATCTTCCGTGGAATAGCCGTAAATCTCATTTTGTACAGGGATTGATGAAAAAAAAGAACTTTAAGTTCCAATTTGTAAATTATGTGACAACCAAGGGCGGGTTCCCGGGGATAAATCGCTGGCTGTATAATTGGAACCTGGCAATGCCCCAAAGTCAAAATGTGCTTGTATACACGCTTTTTTTAGGTGTCAGAATCGGGGGCAGACGTATTTTCCTGTTTGGTGCTGAAAACAATTGGCACGCCACTGTCCAGGTAAATAAGAAAAATGAACTGATCCTTACTGACGTGCATTTGTACGAGAAAAAGAAGGAGCAAGTTGAGAGAATCATCAAAGATCCGGTAGATCCGTCAAAAAGCATAACAATGGCTGTTTTGCTGGACGCCTGTGTGAAGGTCTTTAAAGGATATGAAGTAGTAAACAGGTATGCCCGAACAAAAAAGGTGCGGATTTACAATTGTTCAAAAAACAGTTTAATTGACAGTTTTGAAAGATTGGATGATGAGGAGTTCCGGCAGATGTTATCTTAAGATTCTCCGTTCAGATTATTTATTCTTGATCGAATCAGGAATCGTATACCCGTAACGTTCAAAATAAGGTGCCCAGAAAGCAGGATTGAATTTTTCCCAGGCATGACATCCAAAAGGGAGTTTATTCCCATTTAATTCATAGCATAGTTCGGGAGTTTCTTCAAATGCAAATTGCAGGGCAGTTTTTACATCCGGTATTCTAAATCCTGGAATTAATCTTTTTGCGACAGACGACCAGAAAAAATCTTCGTTCCATTTTCCTTTCCAAAACAGGCCTAACGGATAAAGATAAATACTGCCGTAATAAAACTTTTTTACTTTCCGGAGGGATAAACCGCCGTTTCCAACTTTTTTGATAAAATGTTTTATCCCCGGGAGCTTATTATTGAGTTCTTGAATCCAGCGGCTGTTGATCCATGGAGCTCCGATATAATCGAATCCTTTATTGCACCACTCATCCAGGTTGTTCTCAAAAATAAAAGTATCCAACTGATAAATCAGGATATAATCGTATTTGAGAAAATGTTTGTAGAAATAGGGAATGTTCATTAGACGGCTGTACGTTGTAACGCTTTTAAAATACTTAGGATTTAATCCCAGGTATTCTGTAACCGCATTATACTCTTCATACGCAGCTAATGAAAGTCCCTCAGGATGAACCAGGATCACGTCATATCCTTTAAATACTTCCCTGCATCTGGCCAGCGAAATTTCTTCATTCCACTTCAATGTAGTTTGATAAGCTGGAATTACAATAGCAGCTTTCTTGTTAGTACTCATTACTTTTTTGTTGCAATTATGACAATTTCTCCCCCGGAATGTCTGTTAAACAGCTTAATAAGGACGTTTATGTTTTGATGAAAAAGCCCTAATAAAAAGTCTGACATTTTTTTCTTGTCCCGTCCTGCAACAAAGCGCTCTTTTCGTTTAATGACTTTTGACATAGTAGTAGACCAGGCGTCCATCCGCACGCTTGTAAATGATTCAATGATATCGAATTGATTTCGTTTTATTACTACTTCTAAGTTCGTGGGATTAAACAAATGGAGATGTCTCGGAGGATCCAGCTGATACCAATTTTCCTGGTATAGTTTTAGCTGCCAGGTTTTTGTGTTTGGTGTGGCAATTACCAGTTTACCACCCTTTTTCAATTTCGGATAGCAGGATTTTAATAATTCGTCCACTTCATGCACATGTTCTATCACATGGTTAATGGTGATGGCGTCAAAAAAAATGTCGGGGTAATTTTGGGAAGGAATATCTCCCACATTTACATTTAATCCCTTTTCTTTACAGTAAGCCACTGCTTTCGGGTCAACATCCAATCCATAGCATTCCCAGCCTACTGCTTTTAAATTATCCAACAGCGTACCGTTGCCGCAGCCAAAATCCAACACCCTGCCGTTGGGAACGGAATCCAGGTAAAAGACTCTAAAATCAATATTATTGCGATTAACCGGCAAAAGATAAGCCAGGTAGCCAGGTAGTTTTTTAAAGAAAGACAGCGATGGAAAGTAATTGTGTGCAACAGCCAGGTAAGGTTTTTCCAGGAAAGACAGCTCCATAATCGGTTTCTTAGTAGCTGTATGTGTGTAGTACGATTCATATGCTTTGCCTACTTCATCAACTGTAGGCATTGGGTTTAACCACATTAGACCGCAGGTACTATTGGAGCACTCTACGATATTCCAGCCCTTAGAGGTACCAAAATTGCAATCATCCAGATTTAGATACTTGCTTTTTCCTGCTGAATTACAAACAAAGCATGTGTTTACTTCAGAGGATGCAATTTTTACTTCTTCCATGTCGCAAATATGCTAATTTTAATTTAGTCTCTGTGCACGGGGGCTATATTATTAGGCTTTTTTTGCGTCACAGGAAAGAAACAATGTTGCCGGATAATAATTTCAAATCTGTTATGAATTCCTGAAAAAAATGTTCTGATCACAAATTTCAATATTGACATCTAACGAGAAATATTCCTTAATTTCGTGTCAATGGGTTTGGTACAAAAAGATGCTTTTCGAACAACAATCATTTCCTACCTGGGAATCCTGATCGGAGCCTTGAATAAAGGTGTTTTATTTCTGGTTATTCTTTCTCCCGCCCAAATCGGATTAATCAACCTGATTATTTCAATCGGAACCCTTTTTGCACAACTTGCGAATCTTGGAACAGTATACGCTACCTGGAAGTTCTTCCCTTTCATGAGGAATGAGGCGAAAAAGCACCATGGATTCCTTACGTTTATTCTATTGATTGTAGGTCTGGGAATACTCATTTATACCGCATTGTATATCCTGTTCCGCAATGAGATTCAACATGGGTATATTGAAAAGTCACCAATGTTTCTGGACTATTATTATTGGGTTCTGCCAATCGGGATCTCATATGTGCTTTTCATGGTACTGGAAATATACCTGCGAAGTTTGTACAAAAATATCATTGCCGTTTTTGCCTATGAAGTGATTCTTCGCGCAGCAACTACTGCAGTTCTCATTTTAAAATGGACCGATCTGATTTCATTTGATTTGTTCGTAATCCTGCACAGTCTTTTGTACGTTATTCCAACATTAATCTTGGTTTTTTACCTGAAGCGGATCAATGAATTTAATGTGAAATTGTCTTCTATCCAGATCCCCAAAAGATTCAAGCGTATTGTATTCTATTTTTCCTCGTTTTCCTACATCAATACCCTGGGAGCTGTATGGGTGAATTCCCTGGATGTGTTGATGATTGCGCAATTTGTAGGACTTGACGGAACGGGGGTTTTTGCTACTGTAGTATTTGTGACTAGTGTATTGCAGGTTCCGTATAAATCGATTATCCGGGTGAGTGCACCACTGGTTTCGGATTATTGGAAGCACCGGCAATTTGATAAGATGAAAGAACTGTACACCAAAGTAAGTTCTGTCAGCCTGGTGATCGGATTGGCAATGTTCCTTCTGTGCTGGGTAAATATCGACTTCTTATTTTCCTTCATCAAAAAACCTGGCTTCCAGGAAGGAATCTGGGTGTTCTTTTTCATTATGATCGGAAAGCTGGTAGACATGTATTTCGGCTTGAACGGAGCCATTTTTTCTACGTCCAAGAAATACCGGTACGATGTGTTTTTTACCCTGTTCCTGATCATTGTAGTTTATGTACTCAACTATGTGATGATTCCTATTTGGGGAATTGCAGGTGCTGCTATTTCTACTTCGGTTGCCATGCTTGTTTACAATGTCGGAAGATTATTATTTGTCTGGTATGCGTACAAACTACATCCGTTCCACCGGAACCAATTTATTATTATCGGGCTGGGTTTTGTGACTTTTTTTGCAGGACATTTTACACAAGGACTCATAAACAACAAATGGATCCAATTTTTGTTTGAATCCACTTTAGTCGTTGTTTTATTTTTCGGTCCGATCTATTTCTTCTCTTTGGAGAATGAAACCATCAATTATATCCGGAAAGGACTTTCGTTTATTCGTTCGAAAGTACGCCGTTAATTAAGCAATTGCTTGTTTGACGGCTTCGACAGCCTCAGTTAAACCTGATGCATTTTTCCCTCCTGCTGTGGCAAAGAAAGCTTGTCCGCCTCCACCTCCTTGAATCAGGGATGCGACAGATTTAACCAGGTTTCCGGCATTCCAGCCTTTGGAAGAAACTAATGTCTCATCAACCAAAACGCTGATAGCGCATTTGTCTTCTTCTTTTGATCCGATAACAGCAACCAAATTCGGGATTTCACCCTTCAATTGGAACAAGATATCCTTTACGGAACCCGCATCCAGATCGATCAAAGCATCCAGATAAGAGAAATCCCCTTTGGAAATGATTTTTGCTTTCAAATCAGCTTTTACGGATTTCGCATGTTCTTTCTTGAAGTTCTCCACCTGTTTCTGAAGCTGATTGTTTTTTGAAATCAGGTCTTCTACTGCTTTTGATACATCTTTCGGATTCTTCAATAACTCGTTTACCGATTTCAATTTCGATTCCTGATCAGTGTAATAGCTTTCGACAGCTACGTTGGTAATTGCCTCAATCCGTCTAATTCCCGCAGCAACTGCAGACTCAGCCTGGATCTTAAACAAGCCGATCTGTCCGGTATTCTGAACATGGGTTCCTCCGCACAATTCCACTGAATCTCCGAATTTAATTACGCGGACGGTATCACCGTATTTTTCTCCGAACAAGGCCATAGCACCCATTTCGGTAGCGATTTCGATTGGAACATTACGTCTTTCATCCAAATCAATGCTTGCGCGAATTGCTTCGCCCACCAATGATTCGATCCGTGCCAATTCTTCATCTGTCACTTTTGAAAAGTGAGAAAAGTCGAATCGCAAATAGTTCGGGTTGACCAATGATCCCTTTTGTTCCACATGTGTTCCCAATACTGTTCTTAAAGCATGATGCAATAAGTGAGTAGCGGAGTGATTGTAAGCAGATAACTTGCGTTTGCTTTCATTCACTTCAGCCGTAAAAGGCTTGTTCGGATTACTTGGCAATGTTTCAGACAAGTGAACAATCAGGTTGTTCTCTTTCTTTGTGTCAAAAATGATTACTGATTCCGAATCGTTGTAAATTCTTCCCGTGTCACCAACTTGTCCACCACCTTCCGGGTAGAAAGGAGTTTTTGAAAACACCAATTGATAGAACGTTTTTTGTTTTTGGGAAACCTTGCGGTATTTTACAATTTCAACCGCTGTCTGAAGGTAATCGTAACCTACGAATTCTTCCACCGAATCATCGATCAACTGAACCCAATCATCCGTTTCAATGGCTGTTGCAGCTCTTGAGCGATCTTTTTGCTTGGTCAATTCTTCGTTGAATCCTTTTTCATCAACTGACAAGTTGTTTTCACGGGCAATCAAGCTTGTTAAGTCGATTGGAAACCCGAATGTATCATATAATTCGAAAACTGCACTACCGCCTAATTCTGTTGAATTGGAAGCTTTGGCAGCACCGATCAATCCTTCGATGCGTTTGATTCCTTGTTCCAGGGTTCTGAAAAACGACAATTCCTCTTCACGGATCACTTTTTCAACCAATTCGCCTTGTTTGATCAATTCGGAGAACGGGTCGCCCATTACTTCGGAAAGTACAACTGATAACCCTGAAAGGAATGGTTCTTTCAATCCTAAGGTTTGGTATCCGTAGCGAACTGCACGTCTCAAAATACGACGGATTACATAACCGGCTCCTGTATTGGAGGGAAGTTGCCCGTCGGCAATAGAGAATGCAATAGCACGTACGTGATCTGCAATGACACGTAGCGCAATGTCAGTCGTTTCGTTTTCCCCGTATTTCTTTCCTGAGACCTTTTCCATGTGTTGGATCAAGGTTTGGAACAGGTCGATATCGTAGTTGGAAGTTTTGTTTTGCAAGGTCATTGCCAAACGCTCCAATCCCATTCCCGTATCCACATGGGTTGCCGGAAGTGGTTCCAGGCTTCCGTCTGCTTTCCGGTTAAATTGCATGAAAACGTTGTTCCAGATTTCGATCACTTGCGGGTGATCCTCGTTGACAAATTGTTTTCCGTCTGTTTTTGCTCTTTCAGCCGCAGGTCTGTTATCCACATGGATTTCGGTGCACGGTCCGCATGGTCCTGTGTCACCCATTTCCCAGAAGTTGTCTTTTTTTGAAGCCAATATGATTCTGTCTTCAGCGATGAATCGTTTCCAGATATCATACGATTCCTGATCTTGTGGAACACCATCTTTTTCATCACCTTCAAAAACAGTAACGTATAAACGGTCTTTTGGAATTTTGTAGACTTCAGTCAATAATTCCCAAGCCCAAGCAA
This sequence comes from uncultured Fluviicola sp., assembly GCF_946478805.1. The sequence continues at coordinate 76,639 of NZ_CAMLDC010000007.1, forward strand.
TTGCTTCTTCCTTGAAATAATCTCCGAAAGACCAGTTTCCGAGCATCTCGAACATGGTGTGGTGATAGGTATCAACACCCACTTCTTCCAGGTCATTGTGCTTTCCTGAAACGCGAAGACATTTTTGAGAATTGGCGACACGACGGTTTTTTGGAACTGCATTACCTAGGAAATAATCCTTGAATTGGTTCATTCCGGCGTTTGTAAACATCAAGGTTGGGTCATTTTTTACAACCATTGGTGCTGAAGGAACGATCTGATGCCCTTTCGACGCAAAAAAATCAAAAAACTGCTTGCGAATCTCGTGTACTGTCATTCTTGTATTCTTAAATGATATTGCTTTGGATTGCAAATTTAAGAGAAACTCTTTACTTACAAAGAGAATAAATGCCAGTTTCTTATTGATAAAAGCAGTTAGAGAGATTCGTTATAAGATCAGAATCGATGGCTTTATTGATTATCGAATAATATTTTCGTTCCTTACGTTTTGACAATGATTTTGATTTTTCCAGCACACAGAACTTTGATCTACAATCTAATTCTCTTACTGATCCTGTATTAATTGCATTGCGGGTAAAATAAAGTGGCACTTTAACTTTCATCATTATCTCACCTTTTCGGTAAATATTAAAGTTGATGTAGTTATAATAAGAATCATCTTTAAACACTCCGGAAAGCGTATCCCGATCTCCAGTTTCATTTATCCTGACCTTGTTTTCATACAACAGTTTTCCGTATTTTGAATAGGATTTGGAGTTGATTCCTTGTCGTGTTGAAATGAATGTTGTCCGATTATTTCCGTTTGGGTAATAGGTATCTGCCTTAATATAATAGCGAAAAAAAGTGTTTTTGTATAAGAGTATTGAATCCCGGATGATCAAATTTGGATCGGTACTCCCATCTGCTCTTGAAGGGAAATCATTTTCTAATGAAAGAGTATCAAAGACAAAAACGGTATCCAAATCAAGAAGTTCTGATCTCATAAGCAGTACACCCTGTGGAGAAAAAATTTTCTGACCGACCACTAATCCAGCTTTGTTAAATGTCAATTTCTGAACTGGCTTATTATTCTGATAATACTGCACTGACTTTTGGCAATAAACACTATCTGTCATCCAAACGAATTTATCCGAATAACTTTTCTCCATGAGAATTGAATCCTGAGAAATTCCATAAAGTGACAAAATACAGGGAATGAAAGCTAGAATGTTTTTGATCGTCATTTATTTAAAGATGATTAGTTTGTATCAATGATGATACAATTATCCACCTATTTTGTTCATTATTTAGTGGGGCAGACATTTTTTACAGACGAAAAAAACTGAAATATTTCGCTTACTTGGCTCTAAACATCATTCGGAGTACAACGAAAACGGATATGACGACCGTGGTTACAAAGAAGATATCCGGGAAATTCCCGAAAACTTCATGAAGAATTCGTTTCCCATCCTTGCTGGTGAAAATTTGGACGTTGTAAATTTTCAAAAGTGTTGCACAGATCAATAACATACCAAGTAAAATGATCGCTCCAAAACGGTAGATGTGCCTTCTGATTTCATTGTTCCCAATTGTATTTCCTTCTTCGCCGAGTTTGATGCTGTGCTGAAGTCCGCCTTGTTTGAAATTGGTGACAATTGTCCGGATGTCTTTCGGAAGGGTTTCCACTAAATAGAGGTAATCTTCTGCCGAGCTAAGCAACTTGCTTTTAATATTTTTCCATCCGAAACGTTCTTTGATCTTTTCTGTTGCATACGGTTTTACCATTGCAATCAGATCCAATTTTACATGAAGGGATTCAGCCACTTTTTGGATGGTAACCAAGGTTTTAAGCAACATGTAAAGGTTACTTGGAATCGTTATCCCATATTTCATCAGAAGTTTGAAAGTATCCGTAAATAACCCGGAAATATCCACGTCATCGTAGGTGTAATAAGTATACTTTTGAGTAAGTTCCCGAATTTCAAACTCCAGGCTTTCCATGTCACGCAAGCTTTCAACTTCCGTCAGTTTCAATAAGGCTTTGGCAATTTTATGCGGGTTACCGTCGGCAAAACCGATCAGGAAATCGATCAATCCATCGATTTGTTTCGGTTTCAGGTTGGAGCACATTCCAAAGTCGATCAGAACTATTTGATTGTCTCCGCGGATGAACATATTTCCGGAATGCGGATCTGCATGGAAAAAACCGTGTTTCAATATCATCGTTAAGATAACATTCACTCCATTTTCGGCAATTACTTTGGGGTCATATCCTTTGGAAATCAAATTAGCCAGGTTATCCGGTGCTTCACCTTCGATATATTCCATGATCAGGAGCTTCGATGTGGAATACTTGCTGTAAACTTTCGGAACATACGCGCGTGGATCACCTTTGAACATGTGTGTAAACCGCATGATATTCGAAAGCTCATTCATGAAATCGAGTTCTTTCAACATGGTGTCCCCGAAATCTTCAATGAATTGGATGAGATTGAAGTTGCTGATCTCGGGGTATTGTATCTGGATTTTACGGGCAAAAATCTGAAGCAGTTTGATGTCTAATCTTATTTTGTTCCGGATATTCGGGCGTTGTACTTTCAGGACCACTTTTTCTCCGGTGTGTAGGGTTGCCAGGTAAACTTGTGCAATGGATGCTGAAGCGATGTGTCTTTCCCTGAATTCGGAGAATACGGTTTCGATGGAGGCACCGATTTCGTTTTCAATAATCTGGATTGCGATATCATCGGGCATCGGTCGGGCAGAAGACTGTAATTTTTTCAACTCAGAGCGCAAACCTTCTGAAGCGATATCAGGCCTGTCTGCAACGATTTGTCCGAATTTGATGAATGTAGGGCCCAGATCTTCAATGATAAGTCGGAGTCTTTCGGATCTGGTTTTCCGGTTTTTACCTCTTGGGTCGAAAATGATTCGCAGAGGTCCTGTAGTGAGCCAATTCGTAAGGTAGTGCCCCAGAATGATTCGAATGATAGAAAGTAATCGAAAAAAGTTTTTGAGATTTGAACTAAAGCGAAAGATCCACATACAGGAATGTTATTTATATCAAATGTACTTGAAAGTTTAGTATCATGAAATAAGGTAAGTTAAATTCAGAACAAATATTTAGATTTTAGCATTCATTCACATTTTTTCTATCTTTAGCCACTTGAAAACTGAAAACTAGTAGATACAATGGCTAAAAATATATGGCGAGTAAAGCCAATGAGTGCCTTTGAGGCAGACATGAAGAAAAGTGAGTTAAAACGCGTCCTGACAAAATGGGGATTAACTTCTTTGGGAATCGGGGCAATTATCGGAGGTGGAATTTTCACCTTGACAGGTATTGCAGCACACAACCACGCCGGGCCAGCTTTGGCAATTGCTTTTGCGATTGCAGGCGTAGGGTGTTTATTTGCATCCTTATGTTACGCTGAATTCGCTTCGGTTCTTCCGGTCGAAGGAAGTGCTTATGCCTATTCATATGGCACAATGGGTGAAGTTTTTGCTTGGATTATCGGTTGGAACCTGATTTTGGAATACATGATGGGAGCCACAACTGTTGCTGTTGCCTGGAGCGGTTATTTTGAAAAGCTCCTCCATCAATGTGGAATCCATCCACCAATGTGGCTTATGAATGATCCGGTTACTGCTGCTCAAAAAGCACATGATGCCGGAATTGCTGAGCCATCCTTTGCATTTAATCTTCCGGCATTCCTGATCACTTGGGTTGTCACATCCATCCTGGTGAAGGGAATCAAGGAAGCTGCCAAAACGAATAACCTGATCGTTATCTTGAAATTGGCGGTTGTATTGTTCGTTATTTTTGTTGGTTTCTTCTTCATTGATACAGCAAACTACACACCATTTGTTCCTAAAGCAGAGATGATTGATGGTGTTTCTCACTATGGTTGGGGATTCGGTGGAGTATTGACTGCTGCGAGTATTGTATTCTTCGCTTACATCGGTTTTGATGCTGTTTCTACGCAATCAGGTGAGGCGATCAATCCGAAAAAGGATGTTCCGTTTGCAATCATTGCGTCGTTGATTATCTGTACAGTCTTATACATTGCCGTTTCATTGGTATTGACAGGAATGGTCGGATTTAAGGATTTGGATATCAAAGCTCCGGTAGCTTCTGCATTTGAAGGAATCGGAATGCCTTGGGCGACAATTCTGATAACTATTGCAGCTGTAGCGGGTCTGACTTCCGTAATGCTGGTAATGATGTTGGGTCAGACACGTGTATTCCTTGGAATGGCTAAGGATGGATTGTTACCGTTCAAAATCTTTGGAGTGGTTCATAAGAAATTCAAAACGCCTTACAGAAGTACATTAATTGTAGGTTTGATTATCTCTATCGTTGCTTCTTTAACTCCGATTGATAAGGTTGCTGAAATGTGTAGTATGGGAACATTATTGGCTTTCTCCATGATTTCAATTGCCGTTTTGATCTTGAGAATCAAACAACCGGATTTGCCAAGACCATTCCGGACACCTTTTCTACCGGTTGTTTCAATATTGGGAGCTTTATTCAATATCGGACTGATGTTTTTCGTGAAACCTGAAACCTGGGTGGCATTCTTAATCTGGACAGGTTTAGGATTCCTGGTGTATTTCGCTTACAGTAGAAGACACAGTAAAGTGAATCAATACAATTTCGAACAATCTTTAGGAGGGCATGACGCAATCGTAAATGTTTCGGAAAACCTGAATGATGACGACGATAAATAAATAGAATAAATTTAAATAATGGTCCTGCTTTAGTAGATAGAGCGGGACTTTTTTTTGACTTATGGAAGAAAATACTACTAAAAAATCACTCGGACTACTGGATGCTACCTTCCTTGTTGCCGGGAGTATGATCGGTTCGGGAATATTCATTGTGTCATCCGAAATGTCGCGTGATTTGGGAAGTTCGGGATGGTTATTAGTTACCTGGTTGATTACAGGCGTCATTACACTTTTTGGTGCTTTGAGCTATGGAGAACTGGCTGCCATGTTTCCAAAAGCCGGTGGACAGTTTGTTTACATTCGTGAAGCCTGGGGAAAATTACCTTCGTTCCTTTATGGATGGACCACGTTCGCGGTGATTCAAACCGGGGTGATTGCCGCAGTGGCTGTAGCCTTTGGAAAGTTTGCCGGGGTTTTCTTTCCTGTTTTGGTTGATAAAACCCTGTTTGAATATGGCGAAGTAAAAATAAACGGCGCCAATTTCGTTGGAGTTGGAACCATTTTGATCCTGACGATCATCAATGTTCGTGGGATCAATTATGGAAAAATCATCCAAGCCATTTTTACCAGTTCCAAGTTGATTGCATTGGCTGTTTTAATTGTGGCCGGTATAGTAGTTGGATTCTCCTCAGGCTTTTTTGATGAGAATTTCCAGAACATGTGGGAAGCAACATCAACAAAGGAACTGACAAAAGGAAATTGGACGACAACAGATCTGACTTCAATTGGTTTGATGATTGTTCTTTCAACAACTATTATCAATTCCTTGTTTTCTTCGGACGCCTGGAATAATGTGACCTTTATTGCAGGAGATATCCGCAATCCGGAGAGAAACTTGCCCCGTTCCTTGTTTTTGGGAACTTTCATCGTTACTATTCTATATATCCTGGCGAATGTGGCTTATCTTGGATTACTCCCTTTACACGGAACACCTTTCAATGGTAATTTTGTCTATACGAAAGAAGCTGTTCAATCTGCCGGAATCCAATTCGCAAGTTCAGACCGGGTAGGAACTTCTGCAGCTTATATGTTATTCGGAAATGTTGCAAACCTGCTGATGGCTGTGCTGATCATGATCTCCACATTTGGCTGCAATAATGGTTTGATCATGGCAGGTTCGCGGTTATTCTATGCGATGTCGAAAGACGGATTGTTCTTCAAAAAGGCGAGCAAATTAAATAAAGCAGGTGTTCCTGCATGGGCTATGTGGATTCAAGGTCTTTGGGCAATTACCTTGTGCTTCTCCGGATCTTACGGTGTTTTGATCAAATTCGCGACTTTCGGTTCAATGGTGTTTTACATTGTAACAATTCTTGGCCTGTTCAAACTGAGAAGAACGATGCCGGATGCTGTTCGACCTTACAAAGCATTCGGTTATCCGGTTATTCCGTTTCTATACCTGGTTTTCGCTACCGTGATCTGTGTTTCCTTAACACTATTTACTCCCAGGGATACAATTGGAAGCATCTTGTTGATCCTGGCAGGGATTCCGATTTACTACCTGGCATTTAAGCCAAAGAATAAAGTTGTTGAATAGACGGATTTCCATTTTCCTGACAAAAGTCTGACACAAAATCAGACTCTAATGTATAGATTCTGTCAAATCGGCAGGGAACAGAAGTGTATTTGCAGGCTTCACTGACAAAAAGTACCCAAATAGGTGTGCCTTGTCTACTGGCACAACCTTTGACTTATGGAAGGAAAATTCGAAAAACGAAAAAACAAATAAAATGGGAAAAATAATTGGAATCGATTTAGGAACAACAAACTCATGTGTTTCCGTAATGGAAGGAAATGAGCCAGTTGTAATCGCAAATTCTGAAGGTAAACGTACTACACCCTCTGTGGTAGCATTCGTAGAAGGTGGTGAGCTTAAAGTTGGTGACCCTGCGAAACGTCAGGCGATTACCAACCCAACAAAAACAATTTACTCGATTAAGCGTTTCATGGGATCGTCTTTTGATGATGTGAAATTGGAAACAGGACGTGTACCTTATAAAGTGGTGAAAGGCGATAACAATACTCCACGTGTGGATATTGATGGTCGTATGTATACACCGCAAGAAATTTCCGCGATGATTCTTCAGAAAATGAAGAAAACTGCTGAAGACTATTTGGGTCATGAAGTAACTGAAGCGGTTGTTACCGTTCCGGCTTACTTTAATGATGCACAACGTCAAGCAACAAAAGAGGCAGGTGAAATCGCCGGTTTGACAATCAAACGTATTATCAATGAGCCTACAGCTGCTGCGTTAGCTTACGGTTTGGATAAAAAAGGAGTTGATCAAAAGATCGTTGTATTTGACTTTGGTGGTGGTACTCATGACGTTTCTGTCCTTGAATTAGGAGACGGAGTATTTGAAGTATTGGCAACTGACGGTGATACGCACTTAGGTGGTGATGATGTGGATGATGCAATCATCAACTGGTTGGCTGAAGAGTTCAAAGCTGAAGAAGGTTTGGATTTACGTCAGGACCCGATGGCTTTGCAACGTTTGAAAGAAGCTGCTGAAAAAGCCAAAATTGAATTGTCTTCTACAACTTCTTCTGAAATTAACTTGCCATACATCATGCCGGTGAACGGTATTCCAAAACACTTGGTAAGAACATTGCAACGTTCGAAATTCGAGCAATTGATTTCTTCTATCGTTGAAAGAACAATCGCTCCTTGTCGTTCTGCTCTTCAAAATGCAGGATTGTCTACAAGCGATATCGATGAAGTGATTTTAGTAGGTGGATCTACACGTATTCCTGTAATCCAGGATGCTGTTCAACGTTTCTTCGGAAAAGCTCCGTCAAAAGGAGTGAACCCGGATGAGGTTGTGGCAGTCGGAGCGGCAATCCAAGGAGGTGTATTGACAGGTGAGGTGAAAGATGTCTTATTGTTGGATGTGATTCCATTGTCTTTAGGAATTGAAACAATGGGTGGAGTATTTACAAAATTGATTGAGTCAAATACAACTATTCCAACGAAAAAGTCAGAGACTTTCTCAACAGCTGCAGATAACCAACCGGCAGTAGATATTCACGTATTGCAAGGTGAACGTCCGATGGCAGGCGACAACAAAACATTGGGTCGTTTCTCATTGACGGATATTCCACCTGCACGTCGTGGTGAGCCACAAATTGAAGTGACTTTCGATGTGGATGCGAACGGGATCATGCACATTTCTGCAAAAGACAAAGGAACAGGGAAAGAGCAATCAATCAAGATTGAAGCATCTTCTGGTTTGTCTGATGAAGAGATCAAACGTATGAAAGCGGAAGCGGAAGCAAATGCAGATGCAGATAAAAAACGTATGCAGGAAGCTGAAACGTTGAATAAAGCGGATTCATTGATTTTCCAAACAGAGCGTCAGTTGAAAGAGTACGGTGATAAAATCCCTGCTGATAAAAAACAACCGATTGAAGACGCTTTGGCAGCTTTGAAAACAGAGTTTGAAGCTAAAAACATGGCTAACCTGGAACCTGCAATGGAGCGTTTGAATACAGCTTTCCAAGCGGCTTCCCAGGAAATGTATAACGCGGCAAATGCCGGTGGTGCAGATCAGGGAGCTCAAGGTGGCGCAGGTGGAAACAACAATGGCGACGAAGTAACTGACGTTGATTTCGAAGAAGTTGACGATAATAAGAAGTAACGAACTTACTGAATAAGTAAATTAATACAAAAGGGTTCTTGCATGGCAGGAACCCTTTTTTGTTTCGTGCTGAATAAGCTTTAAAAATCAATCTTATCCAATCTCTGTTGATTTTCCAGAAGGGCAATTTTGTATTCTCTTTTCAATGAATCGATTACATGAGCAGCAGTGTCTATCTTTTCAATTCCTGTGGTTCCCTGACCCGCAGACCAAATATCTTTCCACGCCTTTCCGTGTTCTGCAGTTAATTTGGAAAAATCTTCTTCTTTTTTCTCATTAATATCAATCCCCGATTTTTCAATACTGGGTAGAAGGAAGTTTGCATTGACACCGGAAATCCCGTCGGTATAGATAATATCATCTATGTGAGAAGCTACAAGCATTTCTTTATAAGCAGGTTGTGCCATGCTTTCCTCCGTTGCAATAAAACGGGTTCCCATATAAACCAAATCAGCTCCCATCGTTTCAGCAGCAAGAATATCTTTTCCTTTTGTAATTGCACCTGCTAAAATCAATGTTCCACTGTAAAACGAACGGATTTCTTCTACCAAAGCAAAAGGATTAGCAGTTCCGGCATGGCCTCCGGCACCATTTGCTACTGCAATGATCCCGTCTACACCTGCTTCAATTGCTTTTTCAGCATGGCGCTTTTTAATCACGTCATGAAACACCAAACCGCCATAAGAATGCACGGCATCCACCACTTCCTTGACTGCGCCGAGCGAAGTAATGATCAAAGGAACTTTGTACTTGATACAGAGCTCTAAATCAGCCATCAGTCGCGGATTTGTTTTATTGACAATCAGGTTAATTCCAAAAGGGGCGGGTTTTGTATTGGTTTCTTCTCTAAATGCCTTCAGAGCAGTTGTGATCTCGATCAAGAGTTGTTCAAAGTCTGCCGAACTTCTTCCGTTGAGAGAAGGTAAAGTCCCGACAATACCGTTCTTACAGCATTCGATGACTAATTTACTTCCGGAAACAAGGAACATGGGAGAAGCAATGACAGGTAGTATGACACTTCTTTTAAGTTCTTCAATATTCATGTGTGATAGATTTTTAGCTGTTGTTTTCCAATTGGAAATTACGGATAAATCAGATAGAAGGAATGTAATTTTTTATCGGAAAGATTGGAAACAGATTTCTCGACAAGCGTTTCCTGATTAGATACTAAATCAGTTAGATTCAATATTGATCAATGTACTTCCGTGGAAATAACCATTGGCTAATTCATTATTTCAAATAATACAAATTCCCTTTCTCGATCTTCAGTGGAGCTTCAAAATTCGTTTCGTACAATCCTCCGGTTCCCAATCCTTGTGGCAAAATTGGATGATATCCGGCCGTAAACTGTGCAATCGCATTCAAACCGATATTGCTTTCCAAAGCGGAAGTGATCCACCATGGAATCTGTCTTGCTTCTGCCAGTTCGATCCATTCACTGGTTCCGCTGAATCCTCCATGCAAACTTGGTTTTAGGATTATAAACTGAGGTTTGATAGTATCTAACAAGTCCATTTTTCGTTCGGATTCGTTGATTCCGATCAGTTCTTCATCCAGTGCAATAGGTAAAGGTGTTCGCTCACATAGATCTTTCATATCATTCCACGAACCTGCCTGAATCGGTTGCTCTATACTGTGTAAATCCAGTTTGGATAGTTCGTCCAGTTTCCAGATTGCATCATTCATCTTAAAAGCACCATTTGCGTCCACACGAAGCACAATTTTCGACGCATCGTATCTTGAACGAATTCCTTCTAAGAGCTTCAATTCTTGTTTGAAATCAATTGCTCCGACCTTTAACTTGATACAGGTAAATCCGGCATCGAGTTTTTCTTCGATCTGGTCTTGCATGTAGTAGGAATCTCCCATCCAGATCAGACCGTTGATCGGAATACTGAATCCGGCAGCTATTTTTGCAGATTCGAAGTAAATTTGTTTTCCTCCATTGACCAGATCAAAATATGCACTTTCCAGCCCGAAAAGAATAGATGGAAAATCAACCAGGAGATTCTTGTTTTCAATAAAACGAGCAGGATTTCGACAGATCTCGGTTAATTTGGATTCGTATTGATCATCGGAAATGTAATCCGGAGATAATCCAGAAATTACGGAACATTCTCCCAAACCGGTAATTCCATCGGAATTAGTCAACTCAAGCTTCCAGGCTTTCTTCTGAGTCAGAATACCACGACTTGTTCCACTCGGACGTTTAAAGTCCAAAGTGAATGCTTCAAATGAAGCGCTGAGCTGTCCTAGAGAACCCATTGATTGATAGAAACACTGATCACGTAAAGAATGCTGATAAAGAATGTTCCCAATGCTACAATTTTCAGCTGAGAATCCAATTCTCTCGGGACCGTATTCTTAGCGACAAACAGCAGGTGTTTAATGAACAGGATTATCGGAATCAGAGAAATGAATCCGAGCCAATTTTTAGTCAGGATCAAGAACACGATCCAACTGGAAAAGGCCGTAATGATTAAAAAATAATGATATTTCTTTGCATTTGCAGCACCCAATTTTACAACGAGTGTCCTTTTGCCAACTTTTTCATCATTTTCACGATCTCTCAGGTTATTCAGGTTCAGCACGGCTGTACTGAGGAATCCGATAGTTATAGCAGGAAATATCAAAATCCAGGAAAGCATGTCGGAAAATAATGGATAAACACCTATAACACTGACCAAACCGAAAAAGATGAAAACAAACAAATCGCCCAGGCCATTGTATCCGTAAGCTTTTTTTCCAATAGTATAAGTAATGGCAGCAAAGACAGACGCAAGAGCTAAACCAATATAAATGTAGACACTTGTTGCAGACAGGTTCTTGGTGCCGAAGTAAATCAGTAATCCGGCACTGATAAAGGATAATATGGCAGTCAGGATAACCGCACTTTTCATGGCGCTTTTGGAGATCGAACCTGATTGAACGGCTCGCATCGGGCCCACTCTTTCCGAATTGTCGGCACCTTTTAGTGAATCTCCCAAATCGTTTGCCAGATTGGACAAGATTTGAAAAAGAAGCGTAGTAGATAATGCCAGTGTGAAAATGATCGGGTTCCAATAACCTTGAAAAACAGCTACGAACGAGCCAACCAATATTCCCGAAATGGACAATGGAAGCGTTCTTAACCTAAGAGCACCGATCCAGTCTGATGAATTTGCCATGTTCAAATTTCGGTATTTTATCACTTCAATACGCTAATTGAGACAGGAAACTTTAGGAATTGACAAAAAAAGAGTTTCTTTGTTTGGTAAATTGGATGTATGAAAAAATTACTTGGATTAATAATTCTTTCGGGAGTTTCGTTTGGAGCCATTTCTCAGGAAGCATCGGAAGATTTCGGACAGAAGAACTTTGTACTTAAATTCTGCCCGACGCAATTGGTTGCCGGAGAGTTTAATTTTAGCTACGAACAACGAATTGCCCGGATAATAAGTTTGGAATTGGAAGTAGGCCCAACAATTTCTCAATTCGGATTAAACTTTGGAAATCAACGTTTATGGCAAGGGAATGACGGTTTGGGTTTTTGGCAGTTTCAATCCATTGGTGAAGATGCACAAACTGCAATCGGTTTTCATGCATCATTGGCACCGAAATTCTATCCGACTTCAGAAGATAATCAGTTAAAGGGACTTTATTTATCGCCAGTGTTCAAATTCAGACAATACAATTACGTGAATGAAGATGCTACCGGAACATTGGACGACGCGAAATCACATATCAACCAGATGATTTTCAGGTTCAATATGGGATTCCAGTTTTGGCCCGGGGATGGAAATTTCAGTATCGACATGTATTTTGGTGTGGGATTGGGAATGTTTAATATTCAAGGAAATTACCTGGATAATTACATTGATGACCAAGGAAATGTTCAATCCCGTTGGAGTTCTTATGGTGATACGGGAGTCCGCATCAATCTTGCCACAGGGCTTAAATTCGGATTCGGAATGTAATAGTAAAGAACGTTATAGAATAATGAAAAGCCTTTCGGAGAAATTCGGGAGGCTTTTTTAATTATCAATTATCAAGGAATGAAAATTATCAAGTTTGAAACTCGTGATAATTGTGAAATTCATTATTGATAATTATAATATGCGTGCATAATTAATAGTATATTTGAATGTTATCAATGGAAAATGGAAAAATTAGCGCTTAGCGACTTATTACAGATTAAACATCCGATTATCATTGCTCCGATGTTCCTGGTGTCGAACGAAGAAATGATCATTGCCGGCATTGAAAATGGCGTGGCAGCTGCTATTCCTGCATTGAATTACCGTTCTACCGAATTGCTCAGAGAAGGTTTGAAACGCATGAAGGCGAAAACAAAAGGACCTATCGGGATCAATTTGATTGTGAATGCATCCAATATCTATATGGAAGAGCAGTTGAAGATTTGTGTCGAGGAAGGAATCGACTTTTTCATTACTTCTCTGGGTTCTCCCAAAAAAGTGATTGAGGTGGCACACAAGAAAAACATAAAAGTTTTCTGTGACGTTACAGATGTTGAGTACGCGAAGAAAGTAGAAGCACTCGGTGCGGATGCTGTAATTGCTGTTAATAACAGGGCAGGAGGACATGCCGGAAAAATTGGTGCCAAAGCATTGATTAAAAGTATCAAGGAGGCGATTTCAATTCCGGTTATTTCAGCAGGTGGTGTTGGAACAAAAAAAGAAATGGATGAATTGATTGCTGCAGGAGCTGATGGATTTTCTATCGGGTCTGTTTTCATTGCATCCAATGAAGCTGGAGTTTCGCAGGAATATAAGCAAGCTTGCGTGGACTATGGCGAAAAGGATATTGTTATGACTTCGAAATTGTCAGGTACACCTTGTACTGTTATCAATACTTCCTATGTAAAGGAAATCGGGACGGAACAATCCTGGTTGGAACGCTTTTTAAATCGGAATAAACGTTTGAAAAAATGGATGAAGGCAGTGACTTTTTACAGAGGAATGAAATCTTTGGAGAAAGCTGCTTTTAGTGCAACTTACAAAACAGTCTGGTGTGCAGGACCGAGTATTGAACATGTGAAATCCATTCAATCCGTAAAGGAAATTATCCATAACCTCGTAAATCATGAGTAATTCGAATTTGAAAAAATATGCAATGATGCTCCGATTGATGGGGATTTTTAGAATTCCCATGATTGGATATGTCAGTCCACGATTAATACAGATCGACGATGAGAACGTGATTGTAAGGATCCGACTCAGAAGAAGAACGAAGAATCATCTGAAAAGTATGTATTTCGGTGCTTTGGCTGTAGGAGCTGATGTTACGGCAGGATTACATGCCTTTTATTTTTGTGATGAATTGAATGTACGTCCTTCTTTTGCTTTTAAAGGGATGAAGGCGGAATTTTTAAAACGAGCAGAAACCGATGTGGAATTCAGTTGCAATGAAGGAGCAATTATTCGTGAACAGGTTCTGATGGCTATCCGAACCAATGAGCGGCAAAACCATTGGGTAAAAGTCACTGCCAAAGATCTGAATGGAGAAACTGTTGCCTTATTTGAAATGGAAATTTCAGTGAAGATTAAGTAAATTGAAAATTGAGAATGGAAAAATTGAAAAGTATTATTCTCTAAAATAGATGGATTATATTGGCTAAGCATCATTTCCTTTTCAATTGTCAATTTTACATTTTCAATTTCCAAATAAGTCTATCTTTGCCGAAAATAAATCGAAATGAATCGCATTACCTCTGAGGCTTGTAAGCAACTGATTCAAAATAACGAGGCAGAATTAATTGATATCCGCGAACCGTGGGAAGTTGAAATTTGTACTATTGGCGGAACTAAAATCCCCATGCATAAAATTCCGGAAGTTGCAGAATCAATGGATAAATCCAAGTATTACATCATTTTGTGCAAAACGGGACGAAGAGCGGAATCAGTAGCTAACTTACTTGAATGTGCTCATGGATTTCAAAAAATTGCCATCCTGGAAGGAGGAATAACGAATTGGTTTGAAACGTTTGAACCGAATTATGAAATGTATTAATTGAACCTATGATAGAATTTTTCCACCAGTTATTTGACCTGGAGCATTTTGGAGATTTCGTTAAAGCTTACGAAAACTATATTTATGTCATACTTTTCCTGGTGATCTTTGTTGAGACAGGTTTGGTCGTGATGCCATTCTTACCTGGTGATTCATTGTTGTTTACAGCCGGATTATTTGCCGCTTCAGGAGAATTGAGTATTGCTTTACTACTCGGTTTATTGGTCATAGCAGCAGTTCTTGGAGATAATGTCAATTATTGGATTGGAAGAAATATCGGGTTGAATGTGTTCAATTGGAAAATCAAGGGAAGACAATTGGTTAAACCGGTTTATCTGGAAAAGACGGAAGCGTTTTTTGAGAAAAATGGAGTGAAGGCAATCATTATGGCGCGTTTCGTTCCATTTGTTCGGACTTTCACCCCTTTTGCAGCTGGAATTGGAAAAATGAATTACAGGAAATTTTTCCTGTTTGATGTGATAGGTGGTTTCCTTTGGATTTTCGGTTTGACTTTGGCTGGATATTTCCTGGGAAGTATCGAGTGGATCAAGCACAATATTGAAAAGGTTTGTTTGGGAATCATTTTTATTTCAATTCTTCCGATGATCATTAGCTTCATCCGTTCTAAAATGGCAAAGAAAAATGCCTGAATTCGGATTGGTAGGTAAAACCCTGGGGCATTCATTTTCGAAACAATATTTCGAAGAAAAGTTTCAGAAAGAAGGATTGGATTACACATTCAGGAACTTCGAATTGTCCGATATAGAAGAAATTCAAAAAGTTTTTAGTATTCCTGACCTAAAGGGTTTTTCTGTCACCATACCGTACAAGGAAGAAATTATTCCCTTCCTGGATTCTTTAAGCGAAGAAGCTTTGGCAATTGGAGCAGTGAATTGTGTCCGATTGGCAGATGGACAGAAAACAGGTTATAATACAGATGCTTTCGGGTTTCATCAAATGATCAAACCATTCCTGACAAATGAGCATGAACGGGCCATCATTCTTGGAACCGGTGGAGCATCGAAAGCCGTTGCATATGTTTTGAAGAAGATCGGTTTGGATGTTCTTTGGATTTCGCGTAATCCGCATAAGGAGAAGGAATTTGCTTATGATGCGATTAATGAACATATGTTGCGGGCTTGCAAAGTGATTGTGAATTGCACACCGGTAGGAACTTTCCCTAACATCAATGATAATTTACCATTTCCATTTCAATACCTGACAGAAAAGCATTTATGTATCGATCTGATTTATAATCCGGAAGAGACCGCTTTTTTGAGAGAATCACGTTTGCACCATGCGGCTACGTTAAACGGGCTTTCTATGTTGAAAGAGCAGGCGAATAAGGCGTGGGAGATTTGGAATAGTTGAAATCAGACTAAAAATCGCAGTTTCTTCGGTTTGCCATTAGCAAAATTGCATTTGGTCTTTTCTTGCTATTTTTGTGATATGCAATCGGTAAAACAGTTAATCAAAGAGGGAGAACACCAACAACAGGATTTCAAATTTCGGATTGACGATTCTAAAAAGATTGCGAGAACGCTCGTTGCTTTTGCCAATACGGATGGGGGAAGATTGCTGATCGGGGTAAAGGATAACGGCAAAATTGCAGGGGTTGACCCTACGGAAGAAATTCATATGATTGAAGCAGCAGTGGATATGTACTCCAAACCGAAGTTGGAATTTCAATCGCGTGTTTGGCAGGAAGATATGAAGTTGGTACTGGAAATTTCCATTGAGAAAACAGCAAACAGACCGGTACTAGCTTTGGATGAAGAAGGAAAATGGAAGGCATATGTCCGCAGAAAGGATCATACTTTATTGGCCAATAAGATACTTCTAAGCATTTGGAAACTACAACGATTCGAGCAAAAAAGACCCCAGAAAATAGGAGATGAGGAAACCCGGTTGCTGAATATCATTGACCAGAATCCGCAGATTACTCTAAGCAAGATTTACCGTCTTTCCTCCCTGGATAAGTCCAATATTGACAGGTTGTTGCCACTATTTATTTGTTGGGATCTCGTTTCTATGGAGATGAACGAGAACGGTACTTTTTATCAGCTCAGATAAAATTGCAAGCTCTATTTTGGTGATAATCAGTTTGTTTTTTAGGAATTTGAAAATAAAGTCATATATTCGCGCCAAATTTGGGGATGAATAAAGCATTTTACATTTCAAGTTTGGTTCTTAGCGTACTATTCAGTGTCATTGTGCTCTACTACATTGATTCGGTATCTTCAGCAAGGTATAGCTACTTATATCCAGATTATGGGTACGGCAGTTCTTATTACGATTCAGGATCAGGCGAAACCGAAGAAGCCGGCTTGATAAGCTTGTTTTTCTTCCTGTTTTTTATGACGACATTTTTACTTGGGTTGATTAAGATCAAGCGAGTTACAAATAAGGTTTTGTCAATTATCGGCTTGTCTTTATCGGCATTATTTTTGCTGTGGGATTTAGTCATGCTTAGCTCTCCGTCGGGCGTAAGTTTTGATGAAGTAGGTATAGGTTTTTTCTTTTTTACACCCATGATTATGGCTTTTTCCATCGTTGGAATCATCCAGTCAAACAGGTATAAAAGACAAGGAGTCCTATACAAAGAAAAGGTGGAGTCTGATTTATTAGATTCCTAAAAAAATATAATTTTAATCGAAGCGTTTAATGTATTGCTATATTAGGCGTAGAAAAACACAGACAAATGGGTAGACCTCCAACGAAACCAGCAAGATTGCGAGATGGTTTTTACATTGAAGTAAGAAATTCAGGATCACAAGGTATACGAATTAGAAGAGATACTAGAGAGCAAATGCTTCTTGCAGCCGAGGATTATTCACGTACAAAAGATGTAGTGATCCTTGGTGAAATGAAAGATGATAAGTGGATTGACTGATGAATTAATCATCGCAGATTGTGTAAAAGAGGTTTTTCGGGATGAAAAACCTCTTTTTTTATGCTCTTTTTATTATTTCTGTACAGTTTTCCCGCTTAACCGGAAAGACACCAAAATCAATGAATCACCACCAGCTTAATAGGTGATTTTTGTTCAACGGAACCGATATAACGGACATAATAAACTCCAACAGAAAGTTTATCAGTTCTTACCTCAACTTTCGAGTTGGTGCCTTCAACAGAATGTGTAGCAACTGTTTCACCATTCATATTTACAATTTCAACAGTTCCATCCTGAATCGCTTCATCAAAAACAATATTTACGTACGAACTTGCCGGATTCGGAACCATGTGGAATACAGATTTCGGATTCTCAGCCAAACCTGTGACATCGATATTGTAAAGCACTTCAAAATCATCAAAGTAAAAACCGTCCGCTCGTGTTCCTCCATCGGATTTTAAAACGAAACGAACTTGAATGCTGTCCCCGATATAATCGCTCAAATTGATTTCTTCCAGAACCCAATTGGATTCCGTTCCTTCATAAACAGGTTGATTGTTCGGCTGTACAGAACCATTTGCGCTATTCCCTAATACGGTGTAATTACCACATTGGCCGGTCCAAGTAGCACCATTGTCATTCGAAACTTGAAATTGACAATAGTCGTAATCTGTTTCAATCTCCCATTTTGCATAGAATTTAATCATTGCCTCTGTCACATTTGTCAGGTTAATGGTATTGTTGAATTGATAAGTTTTGGTGACATTGTTTGCATAATCTCCACTTGGTGAATCCGTAAATGAATTACTTGGAGAAACATAAGTCGAATTGGTAGTAGCCCAGCTACCTGTCCAATTGACCGCACTATTTGCTTCGTCGATAAACTGGGAAGTGATACTTCCGAATGTTTTTACAATCGTATCGTGTTTGGTCCAACCGACATACTCGGTATTCAAAACATATTTGATGACATCTCCAAATTGGATAGTCGGATTCAAAACGTACGAAATAGGGCTATTTTCAGAGCCCATAATTGCCAGGTTGTGAGTGCTTGGTGAACCAACAGATTGGATTCCGGTAATCGGAGTTATACTGACATTCACGGGACCGTTTTCAAGCCCCAAACGATAAGCGCTGTGGTTAAAGTTTCCGGTGGTGGTTGCAACCATTCCCGGATCCAGGTCCTTGACTTCCAAATAACGGTGGGTCAAATGGGATAAGATCAGGTTAGGGAAAACCATGTCTTGGCAAATCCCGGTAATTTCATTCACAGCCGGCCAAAATCCACCGCTGGTATTACTTACTTCGGGAGTCATAGCAAAGATCTTAGGTTTCACAATTGTATCCACTTTGTACATGTAATCATCGGAATCTCCGGAAGCCGGATAGAGCGTTGAAGATTTGATGTTTGCATACCCATTGTATTGAACCATGTGATGTGTAAATGCTTGAAAATAGTTGTGATCTACAGCAAATTCAGCGGTTGTAGTTCCAATAGGATGTAAAATATCGTTGGCGTAAGTATGTGAATTGAAAGCATATTGGAAATCCCTGTTCTCACAAAACCATTTCATTGCCTGGGTTTCGGGTTCGGAAAACGCAGAAGTTCCACAGTAAGTGTCATTACTTTGGGTGGTAGTTGTACCGGTTGTTCCCCAACCGTAGGAGTAATTTCGATTCAGGTCGACTCCATAACTTCCGCCACTGTTGTGTCTTCGGTTTTTTCTCCACATACCACCACCGTTAGGGTCAGTTGTTTGGTTGTAGACATATCCATCCGGATTGATCATTGGAACAAAATACATTTCGGTGTTGTCTACCAAGTATTTGATTTCGTCACTTGTTCCATAATTTTCAAGCAGGTACCACATGTAGAAGATCACTTCAGATAAGGAGTTCGGTTCACGTGCATGATGGACAGCGGTATAAAGTACTTCCGGCTCTGCTTCATCCGAATTTGGGTTATCACTTAAACGTACCCAATAAATAGGTCTGTTTTCAATACTTAAAAAATTGCTGATCGTATCTCTTACTGAAATCAGGTTCGGATACTGAGCTGCCATTGCGTCAATTTCTGCAAGAAATTCCTGATAGGTATAAAATCCACCCATTGTACCCAAATTGAAATTTGTCGGAACTGTCGGCGTGAATGAAGAAGATCCGGATGTCGGAGGACAAGTTGCATTCTTTTCACTTGTTGAAGTGTTTGGATCCAGGTTTAAATTGCGGTTTACATAGTAAGCTTTCACATCCTTGATAAGGATCTCAACTTCGAAACCTGCTTCACGAATTCTTGTGATCTCTTCTGTGGAGAAGTCGGAGATAAAGAATGTTTCGCGTTTTACGGTACCGTGATCGACACCTATTCCAAGTTCAGCCAATGTCTGAAGCCCGTGGGAGTCGGTCATGATTTTTGCCCTGGAATATTCCTGGGAGAGTCCCCAATACGAGATCAGGAATGAAAATAATAGGAGAGTTGTTTTCATAGAGAATATAGTTTGCTATAAAAATAACGAATCTTATGTATTCTCCATAAAGAAGTTAGAGAATTTAAATTAAAGTGAAAAGATCATAGGGGAGAATGTAAGTAATTTTGCTAAATTACTTACAGATGCCATTTAAAATTCTGATTTTAAAATAATTAAGTTCTTTTTCCAGTGCGTTAATAAAATTACTAACGGTATTAATTTTACTTCCACTCAAAAGTATTGATCAGATGAATGATATCTGCTTTCAGATAATTCAATGAAGGGCGAAGTGAATCGTAGTTCGGTTTGCAATTCATTAAAACTTCTCCTCTGATGAAATGGGAAGTTGAATCTGTCAGGTAAAACTGGAAGTTAGTTGCTACGTTTCCTTCGAATTCAAACAAGGTTCCATAAACTTTCTTATCAGGGAAGATGAATTTCTCATCCTTGATTTTTGTTGCCTTGATCTGGTGTTCGTCCACTTTGTCATTGGACAAATTGATATATCTGACCAAAGTATCTCTGTTTGGAATAGGGTAATAATTCAAATACATAATTCCGTTCAAAGGTCCGAGATTGATTTCTTTGTGATTGGTAAGTTGCCCTTTATAGGTCAATGGTTTTGCAAAATAGGTTTTTGACAATTCAAAGGAATAGGTGGTGGCATCGTCCACTTTCACGTATTCGTGTTTCGGAAAATTGGTACGCAGGTAAGTAGGTGGCTTTGGAATCAATAATTCATCTCCTCCACAACTACTTATTAGAAATGCCAGTAAACAAGCCGAACCGATAATCTTAATCATTTTCCTGAATTGTTTTAATCATTTTTATTCTTCGTTTATCGGAACTTTCAACAACTAATTTGATGTTTCCGCAGCGAATGTATTCGTTATTTCTCAGAATTCTGCCCGCATGCTCGATAATAAATCCACCAATTGTATCGGATTCTCCCTTTGTCTGTTCAAAATCTTTCCCGTCAATCTCCAAAACCTTGTAGAAATCAACCAGTGACGTCCTTCCTTCAAACAGGTAGGTTGAATCATCAATTTTTGTGTAGATCAGATCATCATCGTCAAACTCATCCGTGATATCTCCTACAATTTCTTCCAGTACGTCCTCCAATGTCACTAATCCATTGGCGCCTCCATATTCATCCACGACAATTGCCATGTGCATCTTCATATCCTGGAATTCCTTCAGCAGATCGTCGATCTTTTTGTTCTCGGGAATAAAATACGGTTTTCGCATGAGAGTTGCCCAGTCAAACAATTCGTTATTGATGAAAGGAAGCAAATCCTTGATATACAATATTCCAATCACATTGTCGAATGAAGTTTCATGAATCGGAATTCGCGAATAACCTGCATCCAAAACCACATCCAGGACCTCTAGAAAACTTGCTTCATTGGAAATGGTTACAATATCCAACCGGGATTTCATGATTTGTCGCACCTCGGTATTTCCAAATTTGATGATTCCTTCCAGGATTCGATGATCGTCTTCATTGTCGGAATCTTCTTTTGTCAACGCCAAAGCATGTTCCAGATCATCAGAAGACAAATTGATTCCGCGTTTTTTTGCGCGCTTATTGATCATGGTTGTTCCGTTTACCAGTAACCAACGCATCCATGAAAATGGAGGAAGGATGTTGATAAAGATGATCGGATTCGACATGAATCGGGCTGTGGACAAGGTATTTCTTGATGCATAGAGTTTCGGAGCGACTTCACCGAGTAATAACAGGAATGTCGTGATTCCGACAACCTCTATCAGGAAACGGATGGTATTCGGTTTGTCCGATTGCGGGAAAAATTGATCGATAACTTCTGTAGCAAGGATGATGATGCAAACGTTGATAAAGTTGTTAGCGATTAAAATAGTTGCGAGCAGGTCTTTCGGTTTCGAAAGTAACTTCAGGATCATTTTTGAGTTTCTGGATTGTTCTTCCTCCAGGTTTTTCTTTTCAGTTGGCCCTAAAGAAAAAAAAGCGACTTCTGATGCCGACATCAATGCCGAACAGGCAATCAGGATAAAAATAACGATCAGTGAAATGATGTTGTCAGAAGCATTGAACCCGGCATGAATACTGACGGGAACGATATCTGAACTTAGTCCGGGTATACTATCCATGGTTAAAATGGTAGATCGTCATTAGGACTGATGTCCAAATTCATCGGGCTCGGATTTTGAGGCTCTTCAGTTGGGTATGGAGGATTGTTTGAACTTGCTTGTTTGTCGGGATCATTTCTGGGAGTCAGAATAGTTAACTCGTCTGCGACTACCTCGGTCGTGTAGCGCGTAGCACCGGCTTGATCGGTCCAGGAACGTGTTTTCAGTTTTCCTTCAACGTATACCTTCTGACCTTTGCGTACGTACTTTTCAACCACTTCAGCCAATCCTCTCCAAACGACGATATTGTGCCAATCCGTGTTGTCCTTACGTTCTCCGGTCGTTCTGTCCGTATACGTTTCAGACGTTGCGATTGAAAAACTTGCGACAATCGCCCCGTTTTCCAGACGTCTCACTTCAGGATCCTTCCCTAAGTTCCCGATTAAAATCACTTTGTTTACACTGCCTGACATAATTGCGTTTGTAGATACAAATATAAAATTACGAATTTCGAATTATGAATTACGAATGAATTGATTCGAAATTCAAAAAATAACCTCAAATGGAATCCATTCCTCTAAGACCTGTTGAAGTTTTGCCTCATTAGAAAGCTATCTAAATAATTCGGTAAGGGCATTCATGATTTGGAATTGGCTTCAAGGTATTTTTCCATCAAACGATGGATCGGATAATCTTCCAAATGATTTTTTTCTATGAATCTAAAATTCATCCCTTCGATTTCAGATTCATCCGTCTTATAGAAGAAGGCATATATATGCTGATGACTCAAGATATGTTTGGTATGATAACTAAGGATTGCAGAATCCTTGAATTCAGAAGGGATAGTGTCACTTTTACTTTCAATAAGCGGAAATTCGTAGAGTTTTTCCCAAACATCTTTCCCTGTTCTTTGGTCCAATGCGATTTCAGCCCCTTTTTCAATATGCAGGTAATGGAAATAACGTTTCCGAACCTTCGTTTTTCCTTTCTTTACAGGAAGTTTCTTAATTAATTCAGGGTTGAACGCACTGTTGCAACTTTGATTTAAGACACATGATTTACAATCAGGATTGTTCGGGACACACTGAATCGCTCCAAATTCCATGATTGCCTGGTTGAAAAGAGCCGGTTCTGCTTCGGGAATCAGCGAATCTGCCAGTTCCTGGAACAGTTTTTTTCCTTTCCCTGTATCAATGGGTTCGTCAATTCCATAATAGCGACTAAGGATGCGGTATACATTTCCATCGACAACTGCATGTGGAAGATCGAAAGCAAAAGACGAAATTGCAGCAGCTGTATAAGGACCGATTCCCTTTAATTGAATAATTTCATGATAGGTTTCCGGAAATGTCCCGTTGAATTCATCCCGGACCTGCTGAGCGGTCTTGTGCAAATTTCGTGCACGTGAGTAATACCCTAAACCCTGCCAAAGTTTCAGGATCGCTTCTTCATCGGCATCGGCAAGTTGAGTCAAAGTTGGATAATTTCCGATGAATTTAAGGTAGTAGTTCATCCCTTGGTCAACCCTTGTTTGTTGCAAAATGACCTCAGACAACCAGATGAAATAGGGGTTTTTCGTGTTTCTCCAAGGGAGCTCACGAGCATTTAGTCTGTACCAATCGCTTATTAGTAGAACAAAATCAGCCATTTAGGGAAAAAATTAATAATTTTTAAAAATAAAGCAAAAATAAACGCTTTTGCTGACTACTTTTGCACCTGAAAATCACATTGTTGAAAAACTTTAATTTATAATAAGATGACAAAGGCAGATATCGTTGCTGAGATTGCAGAGGAAACAGGATTGGAAAGAAATGAAGCACAGAAGGCTGTAGAAGCTTTTATGACTTCTATTAAAACTTCTTTGACTAAAGGTCAGAACGTTTATTTAAGAGGTTTTGGTAGCTTCATTGTGAAAGAGAGAGCAGAGAAAACAGGGCGCAATATTTCAAAAAACACGACGATTATTATCCCGGCTCATAATATTCCTTCATTCAAACCGGCTAAAACTTTTGTTGAAGAGGTGAAGAATAAGGTGATTGTGAAATAATTCCATCTTTTTTACTACAACTAGTTGTAGCAAAACTTATTTTAATATCTTTGCACTCCTGTTTCACACAGGAGTGCTTTTTTTAAAAGCTATTGAAATTGAAATAATTGAATTAATAACCATAAAATAATATTGCTATGCCAAGCGGTAAGAAAAGAAAAAGACATAAAATGGCGACGCACAAGCGTAAGAAAAGACTAAGAAAAAATCGTCATAAAAAGAAGAAATAAGATCTTCTTAAGATAGTTGGAAGAGCTTAGTAAGTTATTTTGCTTACTAAGTTTTTCTATTTTAGTTACTTTCTAATTATACGTTCGTGAGTTTAGAACTAGTTGTTGACACCCGTGATGGTGGTGTTTGGCTTG
The DNA here is from genome assembly GCF_946478805.1 of uncultured Fluviicola sp. The sequence continues at coordinate 100,875 of NZ_CAMLDC010000007.1, forward strand.
CTCTCTTGCGCGATGGGAAATTGATTGAGTTGCACCAGGAACAGGGTGGAAGTACTGACTTTGCTGTAGGTGATATATACCTTGGGAAAGTTAGGAAAGTAGTACCTAGTTTAAATGCGGCTTTTGTGGATGTTGGATTCGAGAAGGATGCATTCTTGCATTACCTGGATCTGGGACCACAATTCCAATCTTTGAATAAGTTTACCAAAGATAGCTTGCAAGGGAGACAGAATGTCGCCGACTTACTTTACTTTAAGTCGGAAAAAGATATTCCAAAAGACGGGAAAATTACCGAGATTGTATCAACTACATCACCAATATTGGTTCAGGTTGCGAAAGAACCTATATCAAGCAAAGGACCTCGTTTAAGTGCAGAATTGACACTTGCAGGCCGTTATTTGGTATTAGTGCCATTTTCGGAAAAAGTTTCCATCTCCCAAAAAATTAAAAGTCAGGAAGAACGCGATCGTTTGCGTCATTTGATGGATGATATCAAGCCAAAAAACTTTGGTGTGATCATTCGTACGGTTGCTGAAAACAAAAAGATTGAAGCAATCGACCAGGATCTTCGGAACTTGATGGAGAAGTGGAAGAATATGCATGCAAACCTAAAGCAGGCAACTCCACCACGTCGTGTTTTGGGAGAAATTGACAAGACTTCGTCCATCCTTCGTGATCTGTTAAATGCCGATTTTTCAAACATCCATATAAGCAATGAAAAGCTGATGGCTGAATTGAAGGAATATATCAGCGGAATTGCACCGGGTCGCGAGAAGATTTTGAAATTGTATGATGGAAAACTCGATATTTTTGAGCGTTTCGGAATCAATAAACAGATTAAAACGATGTTTGGTAAGAAAGTTCCTTTGCCTTCCGGCGGTTACCTGATTATCGAGCATACGGAAGCAATGCATGTCGTAGACGTGAATAGCGGAAACCGAAAAGGTGCAGATGGACAAGAGTCAAATGCGCTTGCAACAAATGTTGAAGCTGCTGAAGAAATTGCCCGTTTACTTCAATTGCGCGATATGGGTGGAATCATTTGCATTGATTTCATTGATATGCACGATAAAGAGAATAACAAGGATTTGTATGAGAAGTTGAAGGAATTCATGCGCTCGGACAGGGCAAAGCATAACATCCTTCCTCCGTCCAAGTTCGGTGTTGTTGAGATCACGCGTCAAAGGGTAAGACCTGAAACGGATATCAATACTTCTGAAACCTGTCCTACTTGTAATGGTACAGGTGAAGTACAGGCATCTATTCTTTTTGCTGAAGAAATCGAAATGAATCTGAATTTCCTGCTGGGAGATAAAAAAGAGAAAAAAATTTCGCTGTTGGTTCATCCTTACTTAGAGGCTTACTTCAAGAAAGGATTGATTTCAAAGCGTTGGAAATGGTTCCTCAAATATAAAAAGTGGGTTGATGTGCGGGGCGTAACTTCGTATCACTTACTGGAATATAATTTCCTGGATAAAAATAATAACGAAATTGCTCTCTAAAAATGGGGAGCAATTTTTCGTTTCTGGAAGCTAAGCACAAAATTGAATCTTACTGTGCTTACCAAGACCGAAGTCATTTCGAAGTGAAAAACAAATTGTTTTCCTGGGGAATAAGTTCAGACCAGGTTGATCAGTTGCTTGCCTACCTGATTGAAAACAAATTCCTGGATGAAGGTCGTTTTGCCGAATCATATGTTTCCGGGAAACTTAGAATCAAGCATTGGGGAAGAATCAAGATTAAGCAAGGATTGAGGATAAAGCAAATTCCGGAAAACATCATTCAGTTGGCTTTTAAGACAATCGACCCGGATGAATATTTCTCGATCCTGCAGAAAGAAATCAAGAAAAAAGAAAAGGACCTTTCAATGGAGAAAGATCCTTGGAAAAAGAAAGCAAAGGTTCTTCGTTATGCTCAATCAAAAGGTTTTGAAAACGATTTGATCTACGAGGCTTTGGATTCTTTGGAAGCAGAGTAATCCGCCTCTCCCCTTGAGGGGAGATAGAGAGGGGTGGCTCATATCTGCTCTTGCCACCTCCCTTAGTCCCTCCTCAAGGAGGGAGAGCAAATATTTTCTTCTTATTTAAACGTCGATTTTTTGAATAAATCAAGTATTTTTTTCTTGTCAGCATCATTGTTGTAAGCAATCGTGACACTCATGAATTTATTTTTTACAAGAGCAGTCAACAATAATTGATTCGCGAAGTTCTTATTATCCCTGTCAAATAGTGAAACCTGGTACGTGTCAAATGTCACTCCGTTGACTTCCAATTTGCCTGCAACCGAATCCAGGGATGTTCGCTGATCCAGGTAATTGGTATAGATCGTTTCATGAATGTTGCTGATGATTCGTTTGTATTTTGCTTCATCTCCTGAAAATTCTTCCCAATAGGATTGGAAATTGTTATCATAGTTCTTTTGGAAAGCAAGAGTTCGTTTGATTCCGGACATATCGGAAACAGAATCACCTGCAGCCTGCTTACTACGTTCATCCAGTGATTCCAGGCTCGATTTTGTTGTTACAATCCAATTATCGGGAAATTCCATCGTCCAGCCCAAAGCCTGACTTGTAAATTTATTCCCATTGAATGTACCTTCGTCCACTTCTTTTGAGTAATCTTTTTTTGTACCTCCTCCACAAGCCCCTAATACAAAAAGGGCGATTGATAAAACTGGAATAATTGCGTGTTTCATATTCATATTACCGGGTTTTGATTCATAAATTAAATAACAACTATTTTTCGAATGATTTCTTGCGATTTATCTTGCTCATCGTAAAGATGGATTTTAATTTGATATGTTCCCGCAGAAAAATGGATCGGGATGTCAGCATAGTTGAAATTTTCGCTGGCACCTATTGAAATTTTCTTCCCGCTTAAATCATAAATTTCCCAGTCTGTTCTCACTGTTCCCAGGGGAATGGTTAATGAAACGGATGTGTTGCCCGAAACCGGGTTTGGGAATAGATCAATTTCACCATCTGTTAGGGGAAACGACTGAAGCATTCTTTCCTGGTCAAAATGAAGCAGGAACAAACCGTATTGCCGATCTGAAACAAGGAGTCTTTTGGAAGGAAGGTCTGCAAAAATTCCCCAATTTCCGTTCATCTTGTAAGGATTTTCATCCGGATACGTATCGTAGTGAGCTATTTCCAAAGGGACATTATAACGGAGGTCAAAGATGCGGAAACCTTCATTGTAGTAGGCGACAAAGGCAAAATCATTCGTTGCTTTGATATTATGGGGAACAGAGCCATTTTCATAATTGGTCCCAAAATAATTATTGATAGTTACCACCGATCCGTTAAAGCTACAATTCTTTACCCGTTTACCGTTGGTTTCATCGGCAAATAAATATCGGGTACCATCTGGGGTGAGCCATCCTTGATGATTGTATCCCTGGTCTGTATAAATGGATTTGGAATCGAGATAAACAGGGGAATTTGTATTGGTGAAATTGTAAACTTTCAATCCGTCATACCCGCAATTCATAATAGCGATTCCATTCCTGACATAGATATCATGAACTTCATTCACATCGTTTGGACCACTCCAAAGTTCTTGTAAGGCCAAGGGGTCTGTCAAGGAGAAAATCTTCATTGGAGCATCGATTACCTGTGTGTTTACAGTACTTCTATGAATACAGGAATAGAATTTTTCCTGGACACTGTCAATGAAAATATTGTGGACACGACCGAATTGAAGGGTGTCTTCCTTTGCTAAATGAATGGAGTCCGGGAGATATTGAAGGTCGATAATTTGCAAGCTGCTCACACCTTCATCACAAACGGCATAAAGATAATGTTTGAAAACTGCGTATTCCCTGTGTTGAACGAATGTGCTGGAATAACGCCCCTTGACAAATCCTTTTGGAATCAATTGATCCTGTTCGTTGACCAAAAAAACGTGTGTTCCTTCTGTTGATCCGATAACAGCATATTCTTCACCATTTTGTACAAACCCAAAACAATCGGAATAACGTACTTTGGATGAATTTGAAATGAGGCTGTCCTGATGCCACTGATCAAGAAGGTTTATATTGTGAAATGATTGACCGAACAATGCCTGGTTTTCACAACCTAAAATCACTAAAAATGCTATTCGGTAAGTCCATTTCATCACATCCAAAGATAAGAAAAAGTGATAGTTTTTGAAGAGTATATTACAATCCGTCAGCTGACGGATTAGTGAGGTAATAATTTGGGAGACGCATTTATTGAAATAATTGACAAGTATCAAGTTTATGGGTGAAAGTAAAAGAATATTTCAACTTTGCTTTTCCAATTCCTTTAAATGTACAGAATAGGAAGTGAAATGTAACAGGCATTTATTGTGACTATTTCCGACAGATTGGAGTTTTTGAAAGAACGGAAGTGATGCAGGGCCAATACCAAACCTCCGTTAATTCAGAATTTGACATTTGACATTCGGAATTAATCTAAAAAAAAGTAGAAACTGCATAAATTCGCTGATGGAAGCGGATTTTGAGTATTTTTATCACCTGAAATAAAACCCACGTGACACGAGCAGTTGTAATTATTCCTACGTATAATGAAAAAGAAAATGTTGAGCGAATGGCTCAAGCGGTAATGGGCTTGCCCGTTGCGATAGATATTCTTTTTGTAGATGATAATTCTCCTGACGGAACGGCAGCAATTATTCGCGAACTGATAGTACAATTTCCCAACCGTATTTTCTTGGAAGAAAGACAAGGGAAATTAGGCTTGGGAACGGCTTATATTCATGGGTTCAAATGGTCTTTGAAACAGGATTACGAATACATTTTTGAAATGGATTGCGATTTTTCGCATAATCCGTTGGACTTGCCAAGATTGTTGGCAGCTTGTACCGAAAAAGGTGCAGATGTCAGTATCGGATCACGTTATACCAAAGGTGGAAAAGTTCAGAACTGGCCGATGGGTCGCATCATGATGTCTTATTTTGCCTCTGTTTATGTCCGGATGATTCTGTTCATTGGAATCTCCGATACAACAGCAGGATTCATGTGTTATTCAAATAAGGTACTTAAAGCTATTGACTTGGATAATATACATTTCAAAGGATATGCCTTCCAGATCGAAATGAAGTATGCGGCAAAGAAAAAAGGATTTAAAATAATTGAAGTTCCGATTACGTTTATTGATCGTCAATTCGGGGAATCAAAAATGTCTTCAAGTATCTTCAAGGAAGCCTTCTTTGGAGTTTGGAAAATGAGAAATTTAAAAGTGTAATGGCAAAGATTTTATTGAAAGGGGCAACGCTCGTAAATGAAGGAAAGGAATTTGTTGCGGATGTCTTGATAGAGGATAAGCGCATTTCTAAAATTGCATCTTCCATTTCAATAAATGAGTCAATGACTGAAATCAATTGTGAGGGATTGCACTTGCTTCCGGGTTGTATTGATGACCAGGTTCATTTCAGAGAACCGGGTCTGACACATAAAGCGAATATTCAATCTGAATCCAGGGCAGCTGTTGCAGGAGGAATCACTTCTTTCATGGAAATGCCGAATACGGTTCCAAATACCTTGACACAAGAGTTGTTGGAAGCGAAATACCAACGTGCAGCAGAAGTTTCTCCGGCAAACTATTCCTTTTTCATGGGAGCCTCGAATAATAACTATGAAGAAGTGATGAAAACAAATATCCAAAATGTTTGTGGAGTCAAAATATTCATGGGCTCGTCTACCGGGAATATGTTGGTTGACAATACCGGCACTTTGGAGCACTTGTTCGCCAATGTTCCCATGTTGATTGCAACTCATTGTGAAGATGAAGCAACCATCAGAAGAAACCTGGAGCAATACAAAGAGCAATATGGCGAAGACATTCCGATGTCTGCCCATCCATTGATCCGAAGTGCTGAGGCTTGTTACCTGTCATCTTCCAAGGCCGTTGAACTAGCTAAGAAGAATAACACACGATTACATATCTTACATATTTCAACGGGAATCGAAACGGAACTTTTCAGAAATGATATTCCGTTGGAACAAAAGAGAATCACAGCGGAGGCTTGTGTTCATCATTTGTGGTTTTCGGATGTCGATTATGCAGATAAAGGGGCTTGGATCAAATGGAATCCGGCAGTGAAAACAGTCGCCGATAGAGATCAGATCTGGAAAGCACTTTTGGATAATCGAATCGATGTGATTGCAACAGACCATGCTCCGCATACAATCGAAGAAAAACAACAGAAATACCTGCAGGCACCTTCTGGTGGACCATTGGTTCAACATGCTCTGTTGGCCATGTTGGATGCTTCTGCACACGGAAAAATTCCATTGGTTCGGGTGGTTGAAAAAATGGCTCATGCGGTTGCTACCTGCTTTCAAATAAAGGATCGCGGGTTCTTGAGAGAAGGTTATTTCGCGGATTTGGTATTAGTGGATTTGACTAAAAAGTCCACAGTAACGAAAGAATCCATTCTTTATCAATGTGGCTGGTCACCGTTTGAAGGAACCACCTTTTCTTCAAGTATTGAAAAAACATTTGTAAACGGTGAACTGGTTTACGATAATGGGATGTTAACAGGTAGACAAAGTGGTGAACGTTTGTTATTCAATCGATGAGAAAGCTCCTTGGCATATTGATTTTGGTGAGTTTACAATCGTGTAACAGTGAACTTCACGGTTTGAAAAAACCGGATAATTTGATTCCAAAAGATCAGATGATCCGGGTAATGACAGATATGCTTATTTTGGAAGGTCATATTCAAACCACTTATTCAACGGTAAATCGTTATTACAAGGTCATGAGTGCATCAGGAAGGGCTTACTTGAAGACGAAGCATATTTCTGAAAAACAATACGAGGATTCATTTGCCTATTACAGTGGTAAGAATGAAGAATACAGAGTCATGTTGGAGAAAGTGATGGAAAATTTGCAAAAAGAGTCCATCGAATTACAGAAAAAATCCTAGTGGCAGTCCGAGCGAACGGAAGTCATCAATTTCCTGAATTCCAAATTGTATTGACCTTCATTGAACCACATTTTTTGATTCTCCAGGATACAGTTCCACCAACCATATCTTAATACTTCAATTCGCGCCCATAATTCCTGGTCCGGACCATTCCAGTGTTGTTCAAACGACCTGTTTATAGGATTTGGATCAAGCGCATCCGAAACTTCCTTGTCGTGGATTTCCTTCCAAAGATTCAACAATGTTTTTCCACCTTTATCCAGTGCTGTTACATATTTGGAGCATTCTTTGCAATAAGGTGTTCCTTTCAAGGCATTGGGACGATTTAACGCAATGACCGCTTTTTCTCGTAGCAAACATTGCTCTTTGATATTTGCCAAGCGCATTTTCTTAATATTGGTCCAGTAATCTCCTTTCGGATACTCCATCTGGTTCAATTCCTTCAAGAAATTGTCGCATTCAAATTGAATATTTTTGACCTTCAGATAAGCAGTGTCCTTCGGTTGATAAGCCAGGTAGGGCTGACTCATTTCCGAAGCCTGGATCAAGGTGTAATGTACGTTTTGGACTTGCTGATAATTAGTTTTGGAGCTGTCGATCACCGCGTTGAAAAGGCAGGAACCCTCATACCATTCAAAAGTGAGTTCCTGGGCGGTAATTACCCCAGATGACAAGCTGAAAAGAGCGATGGCTAAAAAAAGGTTTCTCATCTTAATTTTCTTTCAGGATTTTTACTCAGGAAACTCGTCCAGCTGTTTCCTTTGCTTTTATTGTTTTCACCGATTCCTTTGGAGAAATGATGACAGACTGCGGCGGCCAATCCATCGGTCGCATCCAGGTATTTTGGGAGTTCGTCAAAACGAAGCAAGGTTTGAAGCATCATAGCGACTTGCTCTTTGGATGCATTTCCATTCCCTGTAATTGCTTGTTTGATTCTTTTCGGAGTATATTCCTCATACGGGATATTCCTTCTCAGGGAAGCGGCAATTGCAACTCCTTGAGCTCTTCCCAGTTTTAGCATGGATTGAACATTCTTTCCGAAGAAAGGTGCTTCAATAGCCATTTCGTCCGGTTTGTATTCTTCCATCAGACCATCAATTCGATCAAAAATCCGTTTCAACTTATCGGGTTGGTTATCGAGTTTGTTCAACTGGATAATTCCGAAGTTGAGCATCTCAATTTTCGTGCCCTTGATATGAATTAAACCATATCCTAATACCGTTGTCCCGGGGTCAATCCCTAAAATTATTTTATCTTCGGCCATGCAAATGAAAGAGAAAGATAAAGCTACTAAAAAACAAGCTGGTTTAATGACATTATTCAAATTATTGGTGTTTGTTGCCGTAATTTTGACCTTGTATTTTCAGTTGAATAATGTAGATTGGGAACATGCCAAAGGATTGGATATCAAACATTGGTGGGCACTCGTTCTGGCTTTTTTATTGCTCATTCCCAATTTATGGATGGAGTTTCTGAAATGGAAAACTATTACAAATCCCATGCATGTGGAAATGAAGCTGGTGAAGAATGCTTTTTGGGCAGGAGTTGCTTCCGGATTCATGTCGCCCAACGGCTGGGGGAATTTTTTAGGTCGATTGATCTATTTTCAAAAGCGGCAAACGATATATATCATCTTTTCTACAGCGTTGGCCAATTTGAGTCAGCTGATTCCAACTTTGCTTTTCGGATTGTTTGCGGTACTCTTGAAATATGGGGATTCCAATTCGTTATGGCTTCTCACAAGTGCAGGAGCAATTTGTATTCTGGCCCTTTATTTCTTTGGAGATTATTTGCTTCCGAAAAAAAGAAGCCGGTTTCCATTTGTAAGAAAACTTCAAAGTATTCGTGGCAGGTATCAAAGTTTAAAATGGCCTTTTTTAAGCTTTTCAGTAATCCGGTTCCTGGTTTTCAGTTTACAGTACGTGTTATTGTTTGTGACTTTCGGTTATGAGGATTTTTGGTTCCTTCTAACACAAATCTGGTTGATTTACCTGTTCACCTCGTTCGTTCCATCCTTATGGTCGGGAAAGGTTTTGATTCGCGAAACGGCCGCTTTGTTTGTTTTTGGCGGAACCCTCGTTTCTGTTCCGGATGTCATTGTTTCGAGTATCATTATTTACCTCATTAACATTGCTTTGCCGGCATTTATGAGTAGTTTTATTTGGTTACCGAAACGAAAAAAATAGCTTATGTGGTTGATTGGTTCCTGGTTACTTCTATACACTCTTTCGATTTTAACATTATTATTTGGTGTAAACCGTTTGCGGGTCAGCAGAAATGCAAAAAAGATGATGGCGATAGATGAAATTTCCGTTGTCGTTCCTTTCAGAAATGAGGCTGACAACCTGGAAGTATTCCTGGAGTGTATTTATGCGCAGCGGTACCAACCTGCACAATGGATCTTTGTCAACGATCATTCTTCGGATTCGTATATTGGCCTATTCAAGGAAATGGATTCATTTCCAATCCGGTTATTGCATTTACCTGAAGAGCAAAGAGGGAAGAAACGAGCTATCCGTTTTGGAATGGACCATGTCCGGACGGAATATTGCCTGACAATGGATGCTGATGTTGTATTCGGGAAAGACTATATGAAATCGATGTTGCTGCTTCCGGAAGCTGAATTGATCATTCTTCCTGTTGAAATGACCGGAACCAAATGGTGGCAATCGTTCTTCACATTGGAATACCTTTTTACGACACTTTTAAACAAAGGAATTGCAGGCTGGGCGAGACCTGTAAGCTGCAGTGGTGCAAATCTCCTGATCCACGTCGCAAGTTTCGACCAGGTCGATGATATCGAGGATCACGATCATATTTTGAGTGGAGATGATATTTATACCCTGAGAGCTTTTCGGAGTTCAGGAAAACGAATTGAAATAGTAGAAAACGAAGCACTTAAGGTGGAAACAGAAACTCCGGAAACCTTATCGAAAGTAATGGAACAACGAGTTCGATGGCTCGGAAAAACAAGCCATGTAGCAGATTCATTGAATAATTTTTTGGGAATTTGGGCAGTAGGGCTTCATTTGTATTATTTCCTGCTTCTCATCATTACTTTTTTTGCAGGTGTTTATTGGCTGACAATCCTGCTTATCGGATTCAAGTATGGGATGGATTTCATGTTGGTGAAAATGGATAAAAAGAAACCGAAAGCTCTTGATTTCTTAGGTTTGGGTCTGTTTGAACTGTTTTATCCTGTTTATTTATTTGCCCTGTTGGCCTACCTGATGGTTTCACAACCGGAGTGGAAAGGAAGATAGGAGTTTTGTAGTTCTCCTAAAGTAAAAGAGCATCATTTTCATGACGCTCTTTTAGTGAGTCTAAAGCAACAAAGTTCGAACCAACCAGATAGGCAAAAATCAATTAATTAACCTACATCTCACTATAAATTTAAAAGATTTAAGCCCTATCTCAAAAACGACTTCATTTCAATAGACCATTTATTCTGTTACTTCTACGTACAAGGTATCTGAATTCAACCCTGTAAAAATCCCGTAACCATTGATAATACTAGTGGAAGGGTTCGTTAAATTCTGAGAACTTGTACTATTACTATCGTATAATGTGGCATAATCGGGTAATACATGATACAAGATTATACGATGTGTTCCATAATACTGAAATTCCATTGCTCGAATTTCTTCCACTCCTAGATTTGTAGGCGATTTTCTAAACCGGTTTCCAGGTGGAGCATTATCCCCAAAATCTCTGATTGGATTAAGAACCGATTCGATATTCTCAACAAGAATAAGATAATACGATCCATCGGAATTGGTCCAATTAATCTCGATTGGATCGGGTTGAGTTATTTGTGTTGGAGGCCCAGAAGTACTATCCATTTTTTCTATAGCTATTACTGTAGCGGATTGCGTCATGTTCAGCGGCTTCGAGGGAATATAGGTGTATGCGGAAACGAATTTCGAATTGAATTGGAATGAAACACTGTAATTTTCTCCTTGAGAAACGACAATTGAACTGTCAATATATACACCGCCTCCAAGTGGTGTAAGCATATGTGTGCCTCCGCTGTAAGTAACTGTTAGCATCAGATTATCTATGTCATCATCAGAATATTGGACGTTTTCAGAAAACGGAATCTGTCTGCTTATTTTAACGCTAAGATAATTACCCGGTTCAAGATAAGCTTCAATAATGGGGGAGTCTGTGAATTCAGAGTTTTCCGATTTTTTGCAAGCCGCCAGTGGGAGTAATGCTAAATAACAAATAACAATAAAAAATGGTAATTTCATTATCGAAGTTTTAGTGAGAGAGTAATGTTTGGAGTAAACCCGAGATAGTTAATATTGGTTTCAATAACCTCGCCGTCCTCTATGGAGTATTGTTTGTACCAGGTATTTATACGATTGTAGAGATTGAAAACTGAAAAACCAATGTAACCAATCTCTCTTCGTCTTTTATCTCCTTTTGTACCTCCCAAGAGTTTGTAATTGATAGCAATATCACAGCGATGGTAATCTGGAAGACGCAAACTGTTTTTGGAAGTTACCGTAAAGAAATCTTGAGTTGATCCATCCAGAAGGGTAATCGTATAAGCTCCCGAAGGAGCTGTATAAGGTCGTCCTGTAGCATAAATCCAAGTAAGTGAAAAATCCCATCGTTTGTATTTATACAAAAGCACAGCTTTAAATTCATGAGTCACATCTTGATTTGCCGCATAATACGAATCCGAATAAATATCAAATTTATTGCGGGCTTGTCCCAATGTATAGCTGACCCACCCATTAATTTTTCCAGATTTTTTCTGGATCAAGAATTCCAGTCCCTTTGAATACCCGTTACCTGTAAAGAAGTTTTCATCGTAACTAACCCCACCTGGACTGGCATTGAATCGAAGAGAGTATTCCGTAATGTTACTAATCTGTTTGTAGTAACCTTCTGTGCTAAAGAGGTAATTGGGAGTTTCGTAAGACAAACCTCCAATGTAATGGACAGCAGAGCTTACAGGAATTGAATTTCCGTCAGATAACAACCAGAAATCTTTACTTCCAGAAAGAATATCCTCTCGCGTTACTCTGTTGGCAAATTGATAGTATTTTCCGATGGCTCCTTTGAGAGTCAACTTACTCGTTAGACCAATAGTAACGGTTGTCCGCGGCTCATAATATATTTGTTTGGTTGTTTCAAAATAACTTGCTCTAATTCCTGGAATAAATTGTATTCGTTCTTTCCAGAATTTGAACTTGTTTTGGATGTAAGCACCACTTAAAGAAGCTTTATTGTGTTTGTCTAATACTGTTGTAGTATCATTTTGAGCGTATGTGTAATCGATGTCAAAATAGGTTCCGAATACACCGAACTGCAGCTGACTAAAATGAAACAGATTCCATTCATAATCTGATTTAAAGCTGTAATCCTTGAGATCGTTGTTTTCAAAAATACCGCTGCTTGTAGTTGTTTCCTCACCACTTGAATTGGTAACTGTTCTTTTCTGGGATTTGTCTCGGTCACTATAATAATTGGAATAACTCAAAATGGTATTTCCATAGAATTTTTCACTCCATTTTCGCGACCATTTCAAACTGCTCCCAATATTCCCATATTTCGTAAGATCTTTAGAACTCATACTAAAATTAGAGTTACCACTTCCAAAAGAGGATGCATCAAAGGAAGAGCTGTTGTCCAATTTATCTGTCCCGTTGAAGATACTTAAGGAGATGATATCCTTATTTGTCGGTTTATAAGTGAATTTGCCATTCAAATCGTAAAAGAAGGAAGTCACCTTTGTCTCTTGTGATCTTGGTCCTCCCGGTCCACCACCGGTTGATTGCTGGTCTGAAGTACTGCTTTTATTGAATTTTTCAAAGATTTTATCATAGATTGGTCCTTTGTAGGATCGACGGAATGCAATCACTGATGAGAATTTAGTTCCCACTGGAATTTCCACGAACATATTCATACTTAAGAGACTAAAATCACCACCGATATTGAATTTTTTTTGATTTCCTTCCTTTCCTGTGATTTCTGTCACACTCGATAATCTTCCACCAAAACGCGATTCAAATCCTCCTTTATAGAGTTGCACATCTTTTAGAGCGTTGGAATTAAAAGCACTGAAGAAACCGTACAAGTGGTCGACATGGTAAACAGTAAAACCATCATAAAGAACGAGATTCTGATCGGGAGTTCCACCGCGTACATATAATCCAGAAGAAGATTCATTGGAAGCGCTTACTCCCGGCATTAGTTGAAACGAACGCATCACATCTCGTTCTCCGAGATTCGGAAGTTGCTCGAGTTTTTTAGGTGTCATTTTGATAACACTTACATCCTCTTTTCTGGATAGAACTACATCCTGGCGAACACCGTTGATTGTCACGTTTTGTAACTCCTGAGAAGTAGGAATCAGCTCAATGACGAAGTGCTTTTTGTCGATACCAGGGGTTAAAAATACTTCCGTCTTTTCATAACCGACATAGTTAACAATCAGTGTAGAAGTATCTGTAGGAACCTGTTGAATAGAAAAGTATCCGTCTGCATTCGACGATCCCCCTCGTGAAGTGCTTTTAATTTGAATTGTTGCAAAGGGAAGTGCCTCGCCAGTTGCACGGTCTTTTACAATTCCTATAAGCGAGAAATCAACTGCATTTGGAGGACCAAAATATGTTTTAACAGCCTTTTGCGAAATTATACTATTGTCTTTTTTTTCTTCTTCGACGTAAAATGTACCGTATTTATCTCCTTCATCTATTTTTAGTGCACCATAAGCTTCCTGATTTTCTGAGAATTCCTCAGTTATTGGCACACTCTCCGAGAGTGTATTTGTTCTCTCAAAAAGTTTGATGCTTTTGAAGGTATTGGATAGCCCCAAGGCATCAATATCCGTTTGACCAATCTTTGGATCCTGTACTCGAAGGAAAACATTGGAATGACCAAATGTATAACCGAAAGTGATAAGGCTACCAAGTGCATCCAGACATTCCAGTTTATCTAAAGTTTTACCCGCGCGATTTGGAACATATACAAACAGATAATTGTAGAACTGAGGTAAATCCTTCAGACTATCTACTATAAATAAATCTTGAGGGTCTTCGTATTCGTCTCCTAATAAGAAAATGAATGGACGTCTTACGCTCGTGTAGTTATTATTCGGTGCGTAACAAACATATTTGAAATGGCACGCATTACCGTCTGAATTAAATGTAAACTCTCGTTGTGCATACGATGGTGATACCGATGCTAGTGAAAGAAAGAAAAATAACAAGTTTTTTTTGATAGTATGTGCTTGCATTGCAAAATGAGCGTTATCCGAATGAAGGCTCAAAAGTATAATGAAGCTGTTCTGTAAAGGTTGAAGAATAGATGTTGAATGGAAATGTATCGAAGATCTGGTTAAAAATACCGTCCAGTTTTCATGGGATGAATCAACTCATGGATTTTCTGTTGATAAACTCCTGGAATTTTGCCTTGTACTGTTCTGCAATTGTAATGTAAACGCCATTGCTCATCAATAGAGAACCCCTTTCTACGGCGCGAATGTTCTCTAATGAAACGGTAAATGAACGGTGCACGCGCATAAATAACTTCGGATCAAGCTCTGATTCCAGTAATTTAAGACTTAATAAGGTGAGAATTGGCTTTGGTTGATCTTTGATCCAGATCTTAATGTAATCTTTCAATCCTTCAAAATAGATAATCTCTTTTAAGTCAATTCGCAGGTGTTTGTATTCTGATTTGACGAATATGAATTCTGAATTTCTATTTGAACCACTATCTGAATTTGAATTGATTTCGAACCATTCTTTAGCTTTCGATGAAGCCGAATAGAATTCAGTGAAGCTAAAAGGTTTAAGCAGATAATCAAGTGCATTTACTTTGTATCCTTCCAGTGCATATTGATCAAAAGCAGTTGTAAATATAATCCGTGTTTCCTTCGGTACGCTCTTTGAAAATTCCAATCCGGATAATTCGGGCATCTGAATGTCCATAAAAAGCAAGTCGACCTTGTTTTGGTTCATAAAGGCCAACGCTTCAATGGCGCTACTGCATATTCCAATACATATCAAAAAAGGGGTGTTTTGAACATATCTTTTTATCAGTTCTTGAGCCAAGGGTTCATCATCTACTATCAGACAAGTTATTTTCATACTTACTTTAAGTTAATACGTAAACGTACCCAGAACTGATCATTTCCAGTGTCATCAAGTCCCTCTTTTTTAGCCATTTCTATTGGCTTTTTCTCAGTTTTAATGATTAGTTCGTGACGTCCAGGGTATAATAATTCTAATCGTTTTCGAAGATTATCTAATCCGATTCCCGACCCGCTGAAATCTGATTCGGTTTTAGGAAAACTGGTGTTTTCGCAAATAAATAATAAGTAATCTTCGTTTAGTTCAAGACTAAAATAGATTTGAGAGAGATGTGTGGCCGAGACTCCATGCTTGTAGGCATTTTCAATCATAGGAATGAAAAGAAGCGGGGCAATGAAATACTTCTTTTCGTCCACCTTCGGGAAAAAGTATTTCGTGGTTGTTTTATCAGTCAGACGAATCTCCATCAGTTTGATATAATTTGTTAGAAACGAAATCTCATGCGCAAGATCCACTTGTTTGTGATTTGTTTCATAGAGTAAGTACCGCATCAATTTACTCAAACCAAGTATCGTATCCTGAGCTTTGGTTGGAGATATTTCGATGAGCGAATAAATGTTATTGAGTGAATTGAAAAAGAAATGCGGTTGCAATTGGTAACGCAAGTGTTCCAATTCTGACTCTAAGTTTTTATTGACAATTTCTTTTTTTTCAGCTTCTGTTTTTACCCAGCGTTCCATGGCTCTGAGTGCAATTGCGAAGATGATGGGGATAAACAGTGAAAAAAGATCCTTGAGCACAAAAAAATTACTTGGGTCCATGCGCTTATCAGGAGGGAACATTCGCCTGATATTTTCGAATCCTTGCAGTTGAGGTCGCAACCAATCCTTCATTAACCAATTGATCCAAAGAAAAAAAAGAAGTAAAACGATATTGATAAGGCAGTACCAAATAAATCGTCGTTCAAACAATAGTTTATTTGTTAGTATGAGGTAATTGCTGTAAAAAATAATTGCGTAGCATACAAGGGTAGCGAGATGCGTCAATTCCAGACGAAATTCATTTCCCGTTCGCAGAAACATCATATAGGGAAGAAAAAACAACAAAAACCAAATCAGGATATGAATTCCTATTCGGATTGATGTGCCTCTTGGATTTATCCACATTCTACAAAGGTTTAATTTAAAATTCAAACTTATCGCAAGTAATAGAAGATCGTGGGTTTTTTATAGATAAATCGCATATATTTTTGTGCAGTTTCCTCTAAGTTAAAAATTTGACTGTTCCTTCGATTGATTATTTGGTCAAAAAAAAGGGTCAAGCAAAAGCAAGACCCTTCTTAAGATTAAAGGAGTAAAGGTTACTTAATAACCGTTCCGTCCTCGTTAAATTTCACGACGTTCGCTTCGGATTTGGCATTAACCAATTCTACTTCGTAATAAGGTTTTTCAGCTTTCGCAGTTTTTACTATATATGCGTTTTTTGCTGTCCATCCCTGAAATGCATCTTCCGTAAGTGATTTTCTAACCGCTGCCGGTAAATCTTCTAATTTGATTTTAACGCGATCAGGGTTGGTTGTTGTAACATCTTCTGTTTTTGCTTTGGTAGCATTGACATCTGCTTGTGCGTTAGCGAATACTGTTGTTGTAATTGCGATTGCAGCGATAATAAACTTTTTCATATTATTTGATTTAATTATTTCTGACGGTCATTTGGGAAAATGGTGCCAGCGGCCGGTTTTGACTTTGTAAAATAAGTTAAATCACTAGTTAAGACATTGATAATCATATTATTGAGTTCGGTGTAGGTTCGCCAATTCTGTTATGCCAAAGTTGAACAAGTATCCGGGAAATTTCCAAATTGGAAAAAAACTTCCCGATTTGAATGTGGGAATCAAGATCAGAGGAACTGAATCAAATTAATATCCGACCGGAACATCAAGCTTTAATTGTTGGACAACTTTCTTTTGAAGCGGGAAAAGAGATGCGAAATAGAAGATCCCCAATCCGCTTAAAATAATGAAATAGGTATTGGTGGTTAGTACATAGCAAACAATGGCGAATAGTATGGAAGCGTCCATTAATCCCATTTGGATGAGCTTGGAGGAAGTATAAGCTTTGATCAGGTTCAATGGATTGGTTTCGTTATGCACTTTAGCCAACATCGCTTTTCTTAGGAAAATACTTATGGATACGGTTAGAACCATGAAAATAGGGGCAATCAATTGAAAAATCTCGTTGGGCTCGGTTTCCTGATTACCACCAGGGGGAATGATAATACTCATAGCAGTAAGGAAACTGAGAATACCGAATAACAATCCGCCGAAGATAATCCGGATCAAAGTGATGCTGTTCGTCAGTTTACGCAAGATTTTTTCGTTCATGGTGATTATGATAAAAAGAGGTGCTAAAAAAGAAGCCCTGACGATAATGTCAGGGCTTTAAATAATTAGAACGGTAAATCGTCGTCGTCACTTGGTGCCGTTGATGCACTTGGAGTAGCAATCGGATCCAGGCTCATAGCTGTTGGTCCTCCGGCTGGAATTCCACCACCCATTGAAGGTGTTCCGACTTTTTCAATTCTCCACGCTTCCAATGTATTGAAGTATTTTACTTCTCCCTGGGGACTTGTCCACTCACGGCCTCTCAAATTGAAAGATACTTCAATCTGTTCCTGTGTGTTAAATCCATCAATCAAACTGCACTTATCTTGAGTTAACTGGAACATGATGTCTTGAGGATACATACTTGCGTTATCAGTTAAAACAAATTCTCTTTTTGAAAATTTTTCTGATACTTGAACGGTATCATTTTTCACCTTAAGGATTCCGGATATTTTAAACATATTTCTACTGGTTATTTACACTATTTAATCATTAAAGGAAAGCAAGGTCATCCAGGCTCCTTCGATATCATTTTTATTAATTAATTCCTTTGCACGTTGATGTAAAGCGAGTTCCAATTTTTCAGGCTCGTCTTCTAAAGTTAGGAATAAATCGCTTAATTCCAAAAGCTTATACTCATTTACATCTGTTTCATTGGGGATTTCCGTAACGCCTGCCAATTGTGCCAGGTCATTTCCGGATAGCACGGAACTGATACGAATATCAGCCGGAAGCTGGTCAAAACCAATCCCGACAGTTGTAATCGGTTTCGTAATCTCAAACATGGAAGCTTCATTGGCATGACAGTACCAGTTTCCACCCATACGTGCTACCAAATTGATCTTTTTCTGGTCGATAGTTCCATCTTCAGCTAAAATCTCCTCGTGAATGTGAATCTTGGTTACTTCGCAGATCACTAGGTTTCCGGCGCCTCCCTGGTCTCCCAATTCACGTACTTCCAATACCTTGCATTCAAATTGAACCGGAGCTTCCAAAACGCGCATCGGTCTGATTGTATCCGAAGCAATAGGGGTTAATCCGGCTTTCACAAATTCATCCACTTCAGAACCGAAAGGAGAACTGCTTAAACTCATCTGATGAAGGATATCCATGTTCACAATGTTAATAACCACTTCCGGGATTTTCTTCACATTGTTATAAGTATCCTTGGTTGTATTCGTTCTGCCATTTCGTGCAGGAGAAAAAATCAGGATGGGTGGAGCCGCTGAAAACACGTTAAAAAAACTGAATGGAGAAAGATTGTTTACCCCGTTTTCATCGATGGTTGAAGCAAATGCGATGGGACGCGGTCCAATAGCCCCAAGTAAATAACCATGGAGTTTGGGTACGGGAAGTTCTTTCGGATCGAGCGTCAACATGCAATTTAATTTTTACAAAAGTACCAAAATCAAAAAGGCAGTTTGAAGTTCGAATAGAGAATTAATTAACAAAATTAGAAGTTGAACATAATTGGATCAGCGAATCACTTTTTTAGTGATTTGTCCATTACTTCCTTCCACACGGATCAAATACATTCCAGATGAGTAAGTACTCAAATCGATGGATGTTGTTTCATTGATTTGGGATTGAGTCATGGTCTTACCGGAAAGATCGACAATAGAGTAAATCAAATTGTCCTGGTATTCTGTGATCTGGATAATTGCTTCCTGGTTGGACGAGTTGTAAAGAATACTTACAAAATTGTCCAGTGTGGTTTCATCAATGCTTGCTGTGACTCCACCTTCCTGGAGGAAAACACCCGAATCAAGATTCGCATTCCCTGCATCTGCAATGACCATGATTATGTGGTAGGAAGAACCGGGAGTGAGATTGGATGCAGAAGCGGTTAACGGAACACTTAATCCGTTGTATTGCAGGTATTGATCAGAACTGTTGTAAGGTTCTTCAGAACCATTTCCATTGTAAATGAAGTATTGGTTGTTTACTGTTGGATTAAGTGTTCTGGTTGAAACAGGACTGGTATTCGGTAGACGGGCCATATTCTGGGTACCGGTTACCCCGGGACCGGAAATAAAGATCCCGAATGCATCGTTGAAAGCGTAGGCTGGGGTAATATTGGGACCACTATATTCCTCTGAAGCAAATATATAATTTATATGAAGGACACTTTCGTTTGGAACAAGATCAAATTCAATAACGGAAGCATTGTAGGAAGTTGCATTGAAGAAACTGTTAAAAAGAGCGAGTCCGGGAGCTTGGTTGTTAATACCTGCGTTGATTGAATTATTGGGTCCCGGAGCGTAGTATTTTGATCCGGTAGTCATTAAAAAACCGGAGCTGTAAGGCATATCTGTAATATTGCTCGATGAAAAATAAGCAATGGCATCCTGTGAACCTGTGTATTGAACATTGGAGATGCTAACTCCAGACCCGGAAAGTGCATGTGTGACTAAATCCTGGGGATCATTTCCTCCCAAAATTAACTGACCGAAAGAAATTGTAGGGAAAAAGGCGATAATAAGGTGGTAAATGTATTTCATACTGTTTGATTTAGGAACACTAAGTTACTCATTTTATTGAATCACTTCTTTTCTTTCTTTAAAACATAGAGGTTCGGATTGAGATTGAAAGAACGATCAGTTCCAATGGAGTATGAATTCCATTTGCCGGTACAAGTCAACTTTTGGTTACCATTCATAATTGGCATGTTGAAACCTTCCACGCAATTTACCCAGCGGAATTGGACTTTCTTTTTGGAATATTTCAATTGTAGTGTGGGTGGATTCTTTGTTCTCAGGTATTGGTCGAATACTTTGGATAGATCCATTCCCAGTTCTGCAGACATAAATTGCTCAATTTGTGCCGTTGTCACAGTTTGATGGTAAAATCGGGCATTCATCTTTCGAAGCATCATACGGAATAGTGAATCGTTTCCATAAATCGTCCGGATCGTATGGATCATATTTGCTCCCTTGTAGTACATATCTCCACTTCCTTCGGTGTTTACACCATACGGACCGATAATCGGTTTGTCATTTGCAATGTTTTTTCGGAGTCCCTGACAATACTTGTCTGCATCGTCTGTTCCGAACCAATAATCGGTGAACAATGTTTCGCTGTAACAAGTAAAACCTTCGTGAATCCACATGTCTGCGATGTCTTTTGACGTAATATTATTTCCAAACCATTCGTGTCCGCTTTCATGAACGATGATGAAATCCCATTTCAATCCGATTCCCGTTCCGCTCAGGTCGGAACCCATGTATCCATTTTTATAGCCGTTTCCATAAGCTACGGCACTTTGATGTTCCATTCCCAAATAAGGAGCTTCGACTAATTTGTAACCATCTTCATAAAAAGGGTAGGGACCAAACCAATATTCCAAAGCTTTCAATGTTTTTGGAGCATCCTGGAAATGTGTTCTGGCTTTTTCCTCATTTCCTCTCAAAACCCAATAATCGATTTCCAGGTTTCCTTTTTCACCGGCAAAATGTTCGTGCAGATTTACGTAATCTCCGATGTAAGGAATCATGCAGTAATTGTTGATCGGATTGGTAACTTTCCATGAATAGGTTGATTGATTGATATTGTTTACTTCTTTACTTAAGAACAATCCATTACTCACACATACCAAATCGCTTGGGCAGGTATAATGCATGGTAACACCATTGTCCGGTTCGTCGAACTGGGAATCTTTGCACGGAAACCAAACACTTGCTCCTTGTCCCTGGCAGGCAACGGAAACCCATGGTTTGCCATGTTCGTCTTTCGTCCAGACCATTCCACCATCCCAGGGTGCACGTTTTGCTATGCGCGGTTTTCCATGGAAATAGGCGGTAATTTCATTATCAAAAATACCCCGAATGAAATAGGCGTTACCATCCTTTCTGAACTGAAGTTTTTTTCCTTTATCCATGACACTATCAAGAATCATCGGATCCTGCAAATCCAGTTGTAATTCAGTACTTTGTGCTTGCTCATTAACGACCAAGGAGAATTGAATCCTGTTCTTTCCATGAATTTCCTTCTTCTCGATATCAAACGTAACACTCAAATCATACTGTTTCAAATCCCACCAATCGCGCGCTGATCCATATGTCCCTCTCAAGGAATCTGCATGTGTGAACTGACCGAATGATTGGAAAACCGGAAGAGTCAAAAGAAGAATAAGGAGGTGTTTCATGAATTGTTTTTTTCGAATTTAATGATTCCTTTTTCAGAATACTTGTCTGTTTATTTTTTCCCGTACTTATCCTGGTTTTCTGCCAATCGAAATAAAACGATTTCCTTGATCAATTTCACCGGAAGTGGTTCATTCAAAGGGAATTGAACGGAACCTTTGCCTTGCTTGTATTTTGAGAGTTCCTTTTCGAAGGCTTTATGACCAGTCGGGTGGCGTAAAACCCGATATGTGATTTATATCCGCCGAAATAGACCAAGGGCTTTCCGTTCACTTTGTAAGCAGGCATTCCATACGAAATTGATTCCACAGCTTGCGGGGCTGTTTCCAAAACCAATTTCCGGATGGCGTTTAACCGCTCCTGAGTTTCCTTTTCAAACTCCCGGATGTATTCATCTACGTTATTGAAGGTTTTCATTTTTGTGAGACTAAAGACGTTAGACCAAAGACTTAAGACATGATTCAAGTCTTTGGTCTTGAGTCTTATGTCTTAAAGTCTTTATCAGATAAATATAATCCAAATTAACTTTTAAATGAAAGCCCTTTTTCTGCTAACAACTTTTTGAGAACAGGAATGGAAGATTTACCGATTCCGTGGAATTTCAGGATCTCTTTTTCGGAATACTGTGCCAATTCTCCCAATGAGGTAATCCGGTTGTTTTCCATTGCTCGCCTTGCCGGGGCGGAAAGACCGGAAAATATTCCAGCTTCCGATTTTCTTTCTTCCTCACAGACGGGACAGGTCGGACAATCGCTGCTTTTGAAATAGTGGTGCCCGTTTTCACATATTCGTTCTGTTTTTTGAGACATCTCTTAATCTGATTTTTTTTGGTTTGATATACTTTGTCAATCGGCTATTGGTCGGGTATTTCCTGTTCTTGGTGAGGTTATTTGCAACAATTGCTACCACCAGGAGGATCAAAACACCTGTTAGAACCGGAGAAACGACATACATGAATCCTAATGCCTTGATTTTCGGAGTTCCGATTACAGCAATCAATGCTGTTGCTCCACCCGGAGGATGAAGCGTTTTGGTCATTTGCATGGCAACAATTGAAAGGCTTACTGCAAGCGGAGCGGAAATCCAGAGCGGATCAGGAACCAGTTTATAAACACAGACACCGATAAAAGCTGAAATCACATGTCCACCCACCAAATTTCTTGGCTGAGCCAAAGGACTTTGAATAGCACCGTAAATCAATACACTGCTTGCTCCAAATGAACCGATAAGGAAAATATTTTCCAATTTGTCAAGTGATTGAACCTGCGTCAGGGCAATTAATCCGATTCCGAAAAAGGAACCGATGAAGGTCCAGAAATGTTCTTTGAAATCGACTAACGTTTCCTTATAAAGAACATACCTGGCTTTGCGTAAAGACTTATTTTTCTTTTTCGGACTCATTGTCAAGCTTTATGGATTGGTTTGAAAGTAACGAGGGTTGTCGCAGGATATTTTACAAGTAAATGCTTCGGCCTGACGGGTCTTTTCTCAAAGCCACCACCACAATTCGGACAGGTGTTACCCAGGATTCCGCTCACACAATCCGAGCAAAAAGTGCATTCAAAGCTGCAGATGTACGCTTCGGTACTATCAACCGGAAGCGCTTTATTGCAATTCTCACAGGTAGGCCGTAATTCAAGCATTTGCCGCAGTGCAAGTTGGTTGATGTGTAACAGGGAAATTACAGGAGTTCGCTATAAAACATTGTTTATTCGCTTCTTGATGTAAGCTGTTTGCCAATTCAATCTGGGACGCGTCCGTAATGACAACTTGCGGTCGAAGCAGAACGGAGGTAAACCGGCCACCATTCGGATCCTGGATCATTTTTCCAATCGGGTTATCCTGGTATTCGATTACCCGAATTCCCGCATCCGCACATAAATGAAAATACCATAACATGTGACAACTTGAGAGGGACGCTAAAAAGAAGTCTTCAGGATTGTGCTTCGTTTTATCTCCACGAAATGGAACGTCTGCAGAGCAAAACAGGTTGGGTTTATTTGCGATTTCGAGGGTAAACTCTCTTCCATAAGCTGCATAATCAGATGTCCCGGTTCCTTTATTTCCCGTCCAGGAAATGGTTGCTTCGTAAGTGTGTTCTTTCATGATAAAAAGTTTAAAATGCTTGCGCTAAAGCTTCAGCATCGGCGCAGGGTTTAAAAGTTCAAATTACTTGTCATTTTCCAATACAAAAGTAGAAAATTGGCGATCTACTGCTTGTCCGTCTTTGGTCATCACTGTTTCAATTTGTGAATCGTCGTATTTCAGGCCAAAATCACTTTGTTGTATTAATACCGTTACTTCATCCGGGTTGTATAAGGTAAATCCAAAAGGTGTAAAAGGTAAGGTTTCCATAAAACTTCTATGAGCAAATGTAAGCGAGAAAAGCGCTTTTGGCTTTAATATGCGGGAAAATTCAGCGAGCATTTCCAATGGATTTCGCCAAAAATAGAGCGTGTTCACTGTGAACGATTTATCAAACTGATTATCTGCAAAAGGAATGTGTTTCCCATCGTATAAAACGAAGGCAGCTTTTTGCGCTTCTATAAAAGGTTTGTTGAGTTGCTGTGCCTCCTTGTTCATCAAGGTCGAAATTTCCAGGCCGGAATAATGGATGTTTTTACAAATGGAAAAGAGAAAATTCAGATGACCAGCATTTCCATGTCCTAATTCCAACACAGCATCATCGGAAGTTAGGTTCAAATTCGAAATGGCATTTTTGGTCATTCCGATATTGGTTGCATTCATCATTTGTGCAATTTCAGTGCCTTTTTCACCTGATGGATGACTCAATTGGGAAGCGAGCTCAGCTAATTGTTCTTTTTCCATTTTGTGTTTTTACGAATTTAATCATTGAATTGCGAATTATTGAATTTCTCACAGATGAATGCGGAAGTTTTGTGGATTTTAATTTACGCATTTGTGAGAAGAGAGTTGGTTTTCGGGTTCCTTGGTTTGCGGGAGGGTTTTGAGTTCGGGATTTGATTGTTTTAGCTCCAAACCTTTTGTAAATCCGGCGAAATCTCGTGTTAAATATATAACGTTTTAATACTCTATCCATGCTTTATCCATGCTCTATCTATTCTCTATCTATGCTTGATCTATTTTTGATCCTTTCGGGGGATCTTTTGAATTTATTTTGATTCTTTTCTTAAAGGAGTTATTTCTCTAAAGCGTGAATTTTTATTGTGTTAGTTGAACTTTTTTATGCTTTAAACCTCTTGAACCTTTATGGTAATTAATAATTAACATACACCTAACGTTAAAACCCTGAAATATGGGGAATTTTGCGGCAAAAAATGGAACTTTTTATCAGTGTTTTCGCCGCTTTATTTTCAGTTTTGAACCCTTTGGGAACAGTTCCCGTTTTTGTTGGGCTAACGAAAGATGATACCAAACATAACCGGGACAAGACTTCGTTGTGGACTTCGATCAACGTATGTATCATTCTTCTGATTTCCTTCTTTGCAGGCAAGTACGTATTGAATTTTTTTGGAATCAGCATCAATTCGTTACGCGTTGCCGGCGGATTGATTATCGCCACATCCGGATTTGCATTATTGACCGGAAGTTTCACCAAACACAAGGGGATGAAGAAGGCCAGTGTTCAAGCTGATTTGGAAACAAGATCCGAAGTATCATTAACTCCTCTGGCAATCCCGATGTTGGCGGGACCCGGATCGATCTCTTTATTGATCACTTATAATCAGACGTTTAACAATCAACAACAACATTTGTTATCCGTTTGTGCAATTATAGCTGTTTGCCTGGTGATCTATTTGATCCTGAGAACATCCCATTTCATTGTGAAAGCACTCGGAGCTTCAGGGATCAATGCAATATCGCGGATTATCGGATTCATCGTCATTGCAATCGGTGTGGAGTATGTTTCTTCGGCGGTACAGGAAATACTGAAAATTAATTGAGAATCAATTTCCCCCTTTGAAGGGGGAGTAAGGGGGATGGTCACCCCTCTCAATCTCCCCTCAAGGGGAGAAGTGCAAATCAATGATCCTCTTGCGGGCTGAATGTGATTTCAAAACTCGTTTCCGGATAGGTTTTCAAATCCATCGTTCCCTCCAACTGGTCGGTTAAAGATTCGATGAGGTCCAATCCGAATGATCCTTGTCTTGAAGGTGCTTTCCAGGTTCCACTGTCTTTATAGATCAATTTGCACTTTTTACCTTGATAATGCATGAATGAAATTGAAATGAGGCAATTGTCATAGTCATCAAAAGCATACTTCAATGAGTTGGAGATCAATTCATTCAGAATCAATGCGATGGGTACAATGGAACGCAAACCTATGGAATCAATATCACAATCAATTTTAAGGTTTACCTGGTAACCGGATTGATAGGAGGAAACAAGATCCGAAGACAAGTCGTGCAGGTATTCCCGTAAATGCAAGGTAGAAAGATGGTCGCTTTGGTACATTTTTTCGTGAATCATGGACATGGCGATAACACGATGTGTGGCGTCCTTGAACTTGGCAATGGCTTCCGGATTCTCAAGCTCCCGTGATTGTAAGCGCAACAGACTGGTAATAATCTGGAGGTTGTTTTTCACCCGGTGATGAATCTCTTTCAACATGACGGTTTTCTCCTCATTTTGTTTGGAGATGATGTTGTATTGTACTTGTAGTACATCTTGAGCCTCGTTCAATTTTTTTCTTCCAAGCTCATTGGTACGAATGTTTTCCCATCCCA
Organism: uncultured Fluviicola sp.; assembly: GCF_946478805.1. The sequence continues at coordinate 127,077 of NZ_CAMLDC010000007.1, forward strand.
GGTAGCCAATGATGAGGAAGCAAATGGCTCCGTTAATTATCGTTGCGACGAGCTGTTCATGGGTCAGGTTCCGCATGATTTCCATTTGCTCATCCAGGTGATAATAGTAGTAGACAGATTGTGTGATCGCATGAAAAATAGTGAATCCGATTCCCCATTTGGCACCAATTACGATAAAGGCGAAAAGGATGTTGATTGTCATCCAAAAACCGTTTAGAAAATGGGGTTGATCATCGATTAAGAAAAGCGGGATTGTACAGGATATGGCCCCTATCAGGTTGAAAATGATAGTAGGTGTGCGGAACTTTCCTGTCCGGTAAATATAGATCGTCGCAATCAGAATGGTGAAAAAAGCAATGAGTGTGACGAATGCAACTTCAACGTCAAAATAAACAAAAAGTACAACGCTGAGAATTCCTAAAGCGGTTGCTAAAAATAAAGACATGCGGTAGGCCAGTGTCAATCTGGTCTCATCTTCGAAATTAGTTTCATTGGTGAACTTTGGAAGAAACACACCTTGAAGTAGCTTAAGCATAGTCTTGTTTTGTGAAAGTGAAGATACGGATTCTTTGATTTCCTGATTCAATCATCCCAAGAATTGTTAGTAATTCATTGGAATGTTAGTTGGAAAGATTAAATATCTCCACGGATGAGCATGGAAGTACACAGAAGTATTTATTATTAACAGATGCATTGGAAATTACAAACACCAACCTCTGTGTACGTCCGTGGGGAAATAAAAAGCCCCGATCAATGAGAACGGGGCTTTTCAATGTATTTCCAATAAATTCTACTTTTTTCTGTCTACTTCAACAGCTGCCAATTCATCAGCTTTGTAAGCGCCGGCATCTAATTTATCCTTTAACTTCTTAAATGTCTCAATTGTGTAAGCTACATCTTCCAAAGTATGCGCTGCAGTTGGAATGATACGCAACATGATCACATCTTTAGGAACTACCGGGTAAATTACAATTGAACAAAAGATATTGTAGTTCTCACGTAAATCGAATGTCAAATTCGTTGCTTCAGCCAGGTTTCCTTTCATGAAAACCGGAGTTACCGGAGAATTCGAATCACCGATATCAAAACCGGCATTTTTAAATCCTGATTGAAGTGCGTCTGCGATTTCCCACAATTTAGCTTTCAATTCCGGACGTGTACGCAACAATTCCAAACGCTTACGTGCACCGATTGTAATGGTGATAGGCAATGCTTTTGCGAACATCTGAGAACGCATATTGTAACGGAAGAATTCTACAATGGATTCTTTTGCACAAATGAATCCACCGATCGAAGACATTGATTTTGCAAACGTTCCGAATAATACATCAATTTCGTCTTGAACACCTTGAGCTTCACCGGCACCTTGACCAGTTTCTCCCAATGTTCCGAATCCATGTGCATCATCGACAAATAAACGGAAGTCATATTTTCCGGATTTACGGAATTCGATGATATCTTTCAATCTTCCCTGATCACCAGCCATACCGAAAACTCCTTCAGTGATAACCAAAATACCACCACCGGTTGTCTCAGCCAAACGAGTTGCATTTCTCATTTGTTTGTCAAAGCTTTCCATATCGTTGTGTTGGAATACGAAACGTTTACCTGTATGTAAACGCATTCCATCCAAAATACAAGCATGTGCCTCAGAATCGTAAACAATGATATCGCTGCGATCCACCAAACAATCGATTGCAGAAACCATTCCCTGGTAACCGAAGTTCAAAAGGATACAATCTTCCTTTCCCATGAATTCAGCTAACTCATTTTCCAACTTTTCGTGCTCACTTGTCTGACCGGTCATCATACGTGCCCCCATCGGGTAAGCCAAACCATATTGTGCCGCCGCATCAGCATCCGCTTTACGAACTTCCGGATGATTTGCCAATCCCAGGTAATTGTTTAAAGACCAAACCAAACATTCCTTTCCTCGGAAAATCATTTTGTTACCTAATTCACCTTCTAACTTCGGGAAGGTAAAATAACCATGAACTCCTTTTGAATACTGTCCAATAGGTCCACGATTACGTTCAATTTTATCAAAAATATCTGCCATACTTGTTCATTTTCCATTAATCAATGTGTTGCACGATTAACAGTTAAGACTGCAAATTTAGCAGTATTCTAGCTCATATTACCAATTTGTAATGAAATTAATTAACTGAGAAATGAACAAGGTAATTCCGAATTACGAATGCCGAATTCCGAATTAGCAGATTTGAAGCAGGGTTATAGTATTGTTTCTTTAATTATCTATTATGAGTGACGTAATTATCAGGGACATCAATTCTTGATAATTTATATTTAAATCATTGATAATTAAAAGGCTTCGTCTACATCAACCAAATAGCGCTCCTTAATGATATTGCAATGATGAATGACGTGTCCGACCATGATCCAGCCCAGGTTCCGGGGCGTGTTCGGGCTGTTGTTTGCCGTGCCGATGGAATCCAGCATGGAAGAAGTCATTCCTTTGAATAAGGAAATACTCGCTTTCCTCACTTCTATGAATTCGGAATGCAGATCTTGCAATTTACGTTGCTCGGTATTGTTATGCTGACTGTACCAACCTTCGTCAAATCCGTCAAGAGGTGTTTTGTCCTTGCGTGAAAAGCGAAGTGCGCGGTATTGGAAAATGCGTTCGGTTTCTATGAAATGCAGGATCACACCTTTCAAAGTCCATTTATCATCCGCATATTGAAAATCCGCTTTGGACTCCGGAAGTCCGGCAATAAAGCGGGCAGTCTCATCCAGATCCTTTTCCAAAGCCAAGATCAGATCTTCCTGGCCGATTGTCCGCTCAAAATAATACTTCGCATAAGCCGGTGAAAATTCCGGATTGGGTCTTCCGATGAAATGATTGGCCATAATTTAGCAGTTTTGTTTGAAGAGTTCAAAGAGTTCAAGAGTTCAAAGAGTTCAAAATTGACCTCAAACCTTTTGAACTATATCTTTTAAAGTTTTTTATCCAATAAATATACGAAAGCAGCCATACTCGCGCAACCCAATTCAAGCTCGCGTTTGTTTACACTTTCGAACACATCACTTGCCGCATGGTGAAAATCAAAATAGCGTTGTGAATCGGGGACAAACCCGAAAAGTGGAATTTCTTCGTAATGTAATTTCAAAGGGCTGATATCCACACCGCCATAACCTGCTTCAAAATGATGTAAATCGTAAGGAGCCAGGAGTGGGGCAAATCCTTTGATGAGCTGAACGTAAGATTCTTTTCCATCGCACTCAAACCCATCCGGGCTGAATCCTCCGCGATCGCTTTCTACTGCTGCAATCTGTTTTTGATTCTCTTTCTTGGCCCATGTTGCATAGGCATGTCCGCCTTTGTTTCCGTTTTCCTCGTTCATGAAGAAAACCACGCGGATCGTATGCTTCGGTTTAACACCTGAAACTTTCAAAATTCGAAGTGCTTCCAAGCTGTGAACAATTCCGGCTCCATCATCGTGAGCTCCTTCACCTGCATCCCAGGAATCCAGATGTCCGCCGATGGTAATCACTTCGTTTGGTTTTTCACTGCCTGTCAGTTCTCCCATCACATTGAACGAAGGTTCATCCGGGAAATCCCTGCAATCCATTTCCATGATCAGGGTCACTTTCCCTTTTGCAAGTGCTTTGGACAATTCATTGGAAGAAATCGTCGATAATGCCCCAGCCGGAATCTTCGAAACACCGTCTTCATAATACATCGAACCGGTATGAGGAAAATGGTCTTCAGGTAAGGCCAAAGAACGGATCACAACGCCAACTGCGCCCAATTTTGCTCCTTCAACTGCGCCATGTCCGCGAATGCTGTAACAACCACCATATGCTTTAAATGTGCTGATATCAGCAGGATTCATTGCCTGGTTCAGGAAGACGATCTTTCCCTGGATACTTGCTTTTGTCGCTTTTTTCAGATCCTCCAATGATTTGAACTCTATCACTTCCGCTTTCAATAAGCCGTTTGTACCGGTGGAACCACCAAGCGCCAAAATGTCGACAGGAGCTAAATCCCCAGAACCATTTTGAATCCAGGCCACTTCCTTATTTCCTCGTTCCCAATGTGGAACCATGACAGGCTGCAGGTAAATCTTATCAAAACCATAGGATTCCATTTTTCGTTTTCCCCATTCAACAGCCATTTGAGCTTGAGCTGAACCCGAAAGCCGGGCGCCCACACCTTTGCATAAGGAACGCAAATCTTCATAGGATTTACCGCGAACCAATGCTTCGTCGAAGAACTGTCTAATGATTGTAGAGTCGGGTCCGGAGCTTTTTTGAGAAAAGGAAAAGCCCGATACCATGAAAAGCAGTGCAAAGGAATAGTATCTCATAGTTGCAATTAATTTCAATTGTTATAATCCTACGAAAATAAGAAACGAAACGGCAAAGTGTTTCAGAAAAGAGTTTCTTAATATATTTGATAAGAAAACTAAATCGAAATAACGTTGCGCTTATACAACACCTTTCGGTTGAAAAAGGTAATCATATAGTGTGGATAAGAAAGTTACCTGCTATTTTAAGAACCGAAAAAATGTTTGACATTAAATACAGAATTGAATTCAAAAACGACTTCGCAACAGAATTATTTGGTGAAGAATATTATTGTGATAAGTCAACTTTTTGGGAACACCACCAAACAATGCTAAAAGATTTATATATAAAGTCTTAAAAAGTGAATTACCGATTAAAATAACTGAAATTGGAACCAAATCAGGATTAATAATCCATGATGTTAGAAAATTTGAAATATGGATAGAAACGAATCAACCTTTTAAAATTTCAACGGAATAATGAACCAGCGACAAACAGAAATATTTAATGAATTAGTTGACAAATGTGTCGACCAAAAAACAACTGAATTTGAATACTTTGTAGAGATTTGGGGTGTAATGTGGTATCCTTGGTTTATAGAAATAAATGGAGAAAATCAAACCTTTAAACAGAATGATATTTCATACGAGGATTTGAAATTATTCTGCGAACTTGGGTTGATTGAATTGATAAAAACATATAAAAAAGATGACTACGACCACAATATTTATCGAATTAAAAAAAACAGCAGGTAACAGCAGCTACCCAAAAGTGGTGGTTCAGTGGTTAAATCAAGCATTGTGCTTCTATCAAGTTTGTGCTTGGCTGACAAGGGAGTGCTCCGAAATCGCCACCTTCGGGTAGTTGCAAAACGTAATGGTCACTGTAAAACGATACGAATTTCAATCCTCAAATAAAAATTAAATTAAATAATAGACTATATGGATGCTCAAAAATTTGCGAAAGACTGGGTAAAATCCTGGAATTCTCATGATCTCGATGCTATTTTAGCTCACTATTCGGATGAAATTGAGATTACAACGCCAATGATAAAATTAGCGGGTGGCATTGAAAGTGGCTCTTTAAAAGGGAAAGAAAATGTGCGGGAATACTGGAAAAAAGCATTGGAGAAAATCCCTGATCTCAAATTTGAATTGTATGAAGTGACATCAGGTATCAATTCAGTTGCCTTATTCTATCAATCGGTAATGAACAAAAAAGCAATTGAAGTCATGTTTTTTGACGAACACGGAAAAGTAAACAAGATGTTTGCTTTCTACACAGACTAAAAACAACGAACCGCTGACATAAGTTTTCATCAAGCGGTCTGAAGTGCAAACTCAAAGCAACTCCTTAAAACTCTTATAAATAAAGCTAAACAATGAAAGCATTATTAATAATCGACATGCAAATTGGCAGTTTTAAGCCATATTCTTTGCGCCATGACACAATTGGGACTATTGAACGAATAAATTTACTTTCCGAAAGATTTCGTGACGACAAGCAATTGGTTATCTTCATTCAGCATGATGGTTCAAGGGAAAATAGTTTTATCCCTCAGACGGATGATTGGCAAATTCTACCTGAATTAAAGAGACTTCCGGAAGATCTTTTTGTAAGTAAGACTGCAAATGATTCGTTCTATAATTCTGAATTGAACAGTGTTCTGGTTGAGAATGACATCACCGAGTTATTTATTACCGGTTGTGCAACTGATTTCTGTGTAGATTCGACTGTTAAATCAGCATTGACCAAAGACTTTAAGGTTACAATAATTTCAGATGGGCACACAACAGCTTCCAGGCCCTTTATTGATGCCGAAACCACAATTAATCACTACAACTGGCTTTGGGCAGACATGACGCCGACAAAATATAAATTGACTGTTGTAAAAACGAAAGAATTAACGGACTAAACAAGCCAAAACTTAGGACCGGTCTTTCCTCCTTGGAGGACTTCCGCTTCTCCCAAATTACTTTCGCACTGATCCGTCAGTTGACGGATCGTAACTTAGTCTTCAAAAGCTTCCGCTTCTCCCAAATTACTTTCGCACTAATCCCGGATGTCCGGGATCGTAACTTAGTCTTCAAAAGCTTCCGCTTTTTCTTATCTTTGCAAAAAATTTTTTTTATGGCATTGAAATGCGGAATAGTTGGTTTGCCGAATGTAGGGAAATCGACTTTGTTTAATTGTTTATCAAACGCTAAAGCGCAATCTGCGAATTTTCCTTTCTGTACGATTGAACCCAATGTGGGAACGATTTCAGTTCCGGACCCTCGATTGGAGAAATTGGAATCGATGGTGAACCCGGAGCGAGTGGTTCCGACAACCATGGAAATTGTAGATATCGCAGGTTTGGTGAAAGGAGCTTCAAAAGGTGAAGGTTTGGGTAATCAATTCTTAGCAAATATCCGCGAAACCGATGCGATTTTACACGTATTGCGTTGCTTTGAAGATGGAAACATCATTCATGTTGACGGTCGTGTTAATCCTGTAAGTGATAAAGAAATCATCGATATCGAATTACAGTTGAAAGATTTGGAATCCATTGAAAAGCGGATCCAATCTTTGGCTCGTACATTGAAATCAGGAGATAAGGAAATCGTCAAGGAAAATGACCTTGCAATGGCAATCAAAGCTACATTGGAACAGGGCAAGTCTGTCCGTTCGATGACATTTGATGAGAGAGAGCAGGAAATCGTTCAGAAATTCCAGTTGATTACATCGAAGCCTGTAATGTATGTTTGTAATGTGGAGGAATCTGCAGTAAAAACAGGAAATGCGCACGTGGAAGCTGTTCGCGAAGCAGTAAAAGATGAGAATGCTCAGATCCTGATCGTCGGAGCAAAAATTGAAGCAGATATTACCGAATTGGAAACATACGAAGAACGTCAGATGTTTTTGGAAGAACTTGGTTTGGAAGAACCTGGTGTGAACCGTTTGATTCGCTCTGCATACTCTTTGTTGAATCTTCAGACGTATTTTACTGCCGGAGTGAAAGAGGTGAGAGCCTGGACCGTTCATGTTGGTGCTACGGCTCCACAGGCTGCCGGAGTGATCCATACTGATTTTGAAAAAGGATTTATTCGTGCGGAAGTGATGAAGTACGAGGACTATACAACTTTGGGTTCGGAAGCTGCTGTGAAAGAGGCCGGGAAATTCAAAGTAGAAGGTAAGGAATACATTGTGCAAGATGGAGATATCATGCATTTCAGATTTAACGTATAAGTTTGATTACATTGATAATTCGAGCCCGGGCAATAGTTGTCCGGGCTTTTTGTTTACAATTTGCAGAAGATCATAGTTTATCCTGCCAGTTTTCCATCGAATCATTTTTCCAGAAAGAAGGGAAGAAGCGACGTTGCTGAAAAACAGGGTTCAAATATTTCTTCCACTCGCTTCCTCCTGTTGCAGCTTGATTTTCACCTTTGCTGTCCAAGTAATGTGTTGCAGTTTCCAAATGCACATTCGGCCATTTGAAATTGTACAGGAAATCAAATTGTTTTGCAGCCCGGACCAGTTCTTCGGATGGATTTGGAAAGGACAGCAGTTTTTCTTCCAGGGTTTTTCCCTGGACTTTTTCCGCGAGGCGAATTAAATCTTCCTGGTATTTTTCCTCAAATTGGAGAAGTGTTTGGGATTTCCCCCTTGCACCAGGTTTTACACCGGCTTTTTTCCAGTATAGATCTTCAAATAATTCCCCGTTAATTGCCGGATTTTCGATCCCGTTTTTGTCGGATAAGAGGTTTTTAATCCGGGTTGAATACAGCTCAATTGCCCTGAATTGAAAGGATTGAAAACCACTGGCCGGTGTTAATGCACTTCGGAAAAGGTTGTAGTCGTTGTAATTCATCCCGTATTTCATTACATCGAATGAGCTGACGAGAATTTCCGAATACTTGGCGAGCCTGTTCAATTTCTCCAGGACAGTTTCTTGAGACAGGTCCTCGTAAACGATCTGTTTCAGTTCATGGATCATCATTTTAAAGAACAATTCCGTCACCTGGTGGTACATGATGAATATTTCTTCATCCTTGAAGTTTGTTTTTGGTTTTTGAAGAGAATTTAAGGTTTCCACTTCGATGTAATCCCAATAGGAAATAGGCTTGCTATACAATAACCCTTTCAAATGGGTTTCCGGTTTTTCTCCCAGGTCCGAATATTTTTCGTTTATCTTTTCCAGGATGGTTTGGTAGTCCATATTTTGTGTTGTTAAAAATGATTAATCAATGTTCTTGGTTCGGTCCGAATTGATCGATCTTTGCCTGAAATACAACAGCGATTTTTTCAGCCCGAATCATTGCTTCATGTGCTTTTTCGCCCGTGAAATGTTCATCAATAGTTGCACGAAACAAACGAAGCCATTCGGAGAAATGATCTTCTGCAATGGACAATTGAAGATGATGCATGAGCGGATTTCCGTGATAGGTATTTTCTTCAAGCAGAAGTGTTTGCCAGAATCGAACCAATTTATCTAAGTGCGCCGGCCAGAGTTCGTCCGGGATCTTTTCACTGAATACCGGTCCCAGGAGCTTGTTTTTTCTTACTTGAAAATAAAAGGAATCGACTAATAACCGGATATCTTCCAGATTTAGAATGTCGTGTTTCACAGCAGTTGTCATTTGACGAAGAAATTGAGGATTAAAATTCCCAGGTTGGTGATAATACTTACATAAAAAAGGATTAAACACCATTTTGCCGGGGATTGAGCAATGAAGGCACCATTGGATGCCATAGTAATATTGGCGCAAATTGCCAAAAGTACATAGCTTTGGGTTTTTAACGAATACATTGCTGCAACGGAACCAAAACAACTTTGAGCGGTCAGTAGTGCTGCCATTGCTCCGAATCGGGATCTTTCAAAACTTGCGACTTGTTTTTGAAACCAATTCAAATTCGTTTTTGAAATTTCAGCTTTCATATCATTTGTTTTTAATTGCTATTATGAGATATTAAGACCTTTTTATCCTTTATTAATTTAATTTTTTTTTCATCGTTTTAAAAAAGACAAACCACTGTTCAATCCGTTCGCCAGTTCTTCAATAGTTGTTGTTTCGAGCATTTGTTTCAAATCTTCCCTGATCTTCATAAATTTGTCATGCAGGGGACATGGTTTTAAACTGTTACATTCCTTCAATCCCAAACCACAACCTTGATAGAGTTCATTCCCGTCAATTGCAAAAACGAGGTCACTCAATTTGATAGCTTCCCTATTTTCTTTCTCAATTTCAAAACCACCGGAAGGGCCTTTCGTCGATTTCAATATGCCGTTTTTGGAAAGTAATTGTAAGATTTTAGCTGTGAATGCTTCAGGAGAGTCGATTGCTTTCGAGATCTCTTTCAAGCTCGTTCGGATCCCCAACTGAGATTGATGTGCAACATAGAGCGTTGCTTTTATTCCGTATTCACACGTTTTTGAAAACATTATTCCTTTTGTTCTTCATACAAAGATAATAAAAGCGCTTAATAAAGGAGTTTTTTATCCGAAATAATTTTCCTTTTTCGAAACCTCATTTCGAAGCTATGAAATGTTAGTTGGTGTAATCCGTAGAACGTCGTCTTTTTTCGATTTCAGATAGGACATAATTCACAATACGGTCGCAACGGACCAAATTGAATTCGAAGAGTTGTTTTGGTTCGTAAAAATGACTTAATTCCTGCTGCAGGATTTCCTTTGCACGCTTCAAGCGTATTTTAACATTGGATTCACTGATATTCAGAATTTCCATGGTTTCCTTCGTGCTCATTTCTTCTACTTCCCTCATGACAAATACGAGGCGGTATTTTTCCGGTAAGCCGGAAACAGATTTTTCCAATATTAATTTTAGTTCGTTGTTCATGAGTTTTGTTAATGGAGTATCAGAATGATGATGATTTTCTTGTTTTTGTGAGACGAATTCTCGCTGCCTTGCTTGTTTCTTAAGAAAGAGCAGGCTTTCATTGATCAGAATCCGGGTGATCCACGTTCCGAAACTTGACCTGTTTTGAAAATTGTTTAACTGCAGATAAGCGTTGAGGTACGTTGTTTGCATCACATCTTCCACAGCAGAATCATCTTTAATGATCGACATGCTTATCCGGTACAGTCTCAGGTTGAATTTTCGCATCAGATGTGCATACAAATGTGTTTCTCCATTGAGGATGCAACGCACCAGTTCTTCGTCATTCAGAAGAGATGTTTCCGGATTGTTCTGTGATTCCATTGACAGTTTTATTGATGTAATTTATTACATCAGAGCATTGAAAACAAGAAAGGTTACAAAAAATAGTGAAATGAATTTTGTAACCTTTTTTTAATCCGGTTCTCCAATGACTAAACAAAAAGTTAAATCACATGGAAAATTCAATGAAAAGAGTTTGGGAAATTCAAACATTATTAAAATTCAGTTATGGAATCATCCCCATAGTTGCGGGAGCGGATAAATTTTCAAATTTATTGACTGACTGGTCCAAGTACCTGGATCCAAATATCGCCGGAATTTTGCCTTTTGGGAGTGAAACGTTCATGGCAATTGTAGGAATAATCGAAATTTTTGCTGGGATCCTGGTCTTTTTTCAACCTCAGAAAGGTGGATATTTAGTATCAGCCTGGCTTGTTTTGGTGGCATTGAGCCTGCTCATCAGTGGAAATTTCCTGGATGTAGCCGTAAGGGATGTGGCGATGGCTATCGGAGCTTTTTCACTTGCCCGAATGTCAGGAATCAAAAGCCTGCAGGATTAGTCGGTCACGGAATAATCGGTATAATTTATCAGGTAAAAACTGATCAAAATAAATACGAAACTGGAAATCGAATTGAATGAGCATTGCCAGTTGACGATTTCAGATCATAAAGCCAAAGAAGAATTTTTGAGTTACATCAGAATCTAATGCCTGAATGGGCATAAAAAAAAGCATCCGTCACTGACGGATGCTTTTTTTAAGAGATTGTGAATTTATTAAGGTTACCAACCACCTCCCAATGCCTGGTACAAGCTGACCATATTCGATAATTGTTCCTGTTTGATTTCTACCAAGTCAAACTTCGCTTCAATTGCATCGCGTTGTGTTAGCAATACTTCCATGTAATCTGCTTTTGCTGATTTGAACAAGTTGGTCGAGATCGTGATCGATTGGTTCATTGCGTCTACTTGTTTCAGTTTCAAATCGTAACTGTTCTTCAGATTCGTAACCTTGGACATGCGGTTCGCAACTTCAATGTAAGCATTCAGAATCTTTTGCTCATAACTATAAACAGCTTGAATTTGCTTTGCATTTGCCGACGCATATTTTGCTTTCAGCGCATTTCTATTGATTAACGGTGCAACCAAGTCTCCTGCAATGTTATAAAGCAAGGACTGAGGAGACGTGATCAGGTATTTCACATTGAAAGCCTGGTAACCAACTCCCGCAGTAATTCGAAGAGAAGGGTAGAATTGTGCTCTTGCGACTTTCACATCCAATTTGGATGCTACCAGGTTCAATTCAGCTTGGCGGATATCCGGACGGTTCTGTAATAACTGTGAAGGAATCCCGGAGTAAATCGTGTCGGGAACCATTTGTTGAAACGCTGCCGAATTGCGTGCCACGGGCTGAGGAAAACGCCCAACCAGGAAGTTGATCCGGTTCTCAGCTTCAATGATCTGCTGTTGCAAGTAGAACAAATGACTCTGATTCTTGAAAACTTCCGCTTCAAACTTTTTAACAGCCAATTCGGTTACTTCACCTGCAATTTTCTGAAGTTTTACGATCTCCAGGGCATTCTTTTGGATTTCCAAATTCTGCTTCAGGATTTCGAGTTTGTTATCATAGGCCATCAATTCATAATACGAGTTGGAGATTTCAGCCACTAGGATCGTTACCATGAAATTTTTTCCTTCGATGGTTCCAAGGTAGCGGGAAGATGCCGCGTCTCTTGCATTTCGCAATTTACGCCAGATATCGATTTCCCAAGATGCATTCAGACCCAATTGCAGGTTGCCAAGCGGATCAGGGAAAGCTTTCCCGTCACGGATAGGAAGGTTTTTTTCAACCGCTCCATCACGTGTGAATTCTCCTACTTTTTCGACACCGGCTCCCACGCCAACTCCGGCAGAAGGTAAGAATTCACCTTTTCTTGCACGGACTTCCGATTGGGCCACTGCGATCTCCTGGATAGTGATGTTCAACTCCTGGTTGTTTTTCAGGGCTGTATCGATCAATGCGATCAGGTTTTCGTCATGGAAAAAAGTTTTCCATTTAACCTTTCCCGTATTGGTAGAATCCTTCGACGAGCTTTGATAAGCTTCAGGAGTGTACCTTTTTTCGTCCTTGTAATGGATCTTAAGACTTTTACAAGCCGTAACGGTGATTGCAATAAAGGCAATTACAACCCAGCTACTGATTTTATTTTTAGTGCTCATTGTTTTCTTCAGTTTCTTCTGTTGTTGGAAAATTGTCTATAGCGTGCACAAAGTCTTCTGTTAAAGAGCTGTCATCTTCACCTTTAATCAGTTTTCGACCAGCTGCAAGGGAACCGAAGATGTAGTACAAACCTGGGATGATAATTACCCCGAAAATGGTTCCGAAGAGCATTCCTCCAAGTGCACAAGCACCAATCGTTCTGTTTCCAATCGCTCCCGGACCCGTTGCAACAACCAATGGAAGTAATCCCGCTATGAAGGCAAATGAGGTCATTAGGATCGGACGGAAACGCACTTTCGCTCCTTCAATTGCAGCTTCCAATACCGTTGCACCTTCGTGGTGTTTCTGCATGGCGAATTCTACAATCAAAACGGCATTCTTACCGAGGAGCCCGACGAGCATGACTAATCCTACCTGGGCGTAGATGTTATTCTCCAAGCCCATGATCTGGAGCAGGAAGAACGATCCGAAAATTCCGGCCGGAAGCGAGAAGATTACTGCCAAAGGTATGATGAAGCTTTCGTATTGGGCTGCCAATACAAAGTAAACGAAGATCAACACGACGATGAAGATATACAAGGCTTCATTTCCACGCATTACCTCGTCTTTTGAAAGTCCTCCCCAGTCGATATCATAACCTCTTGGCAAGTTTGCTTTCGCAACTTCCTGTGCAGCTTTGATCGCTTCACCACTACTGAATCCTTTTGCAGCGGACCCACGGATGGAAGCAGTTGTATACATGTTGTAACGGTTGATCTCATTGGCTCCCTGGGATTTTACAATCGTCATGAAGGATGAGAATGGAACCATTTCGCCGCGGTCGTTTTTCACGTACAGCTTCATGATGTCCTCAGGTAATCTCCTGTATTCCGGAGAAGCCTGGACGAACACTTTAAAGAAACGCTGGTACTTGATGAAACCGAGTTCATAGGTACTACCGATCAAGATCGATAATGTGTTCATTGCATTTCCAATGGAAACTCCTTTTTGCATGGCCAAATCATTGTTGATATGAAGCTCATACTGTGGATAATTCGCACTATAGAATGTGAACAAACCGGTGATTTCTTTCCGTTTACGCAATTCATTCATGAATTCCGTATTGACGCGCTCCAATTCCTTGTAGTCACCTGTATTGGTTTTATCCAATAACTGTAAAGTGAAACCTCCAGCTGCACCATATCCCGGAACTGCCGGCGGATCGAAGAACTCGATAGTAGCTCCCGGAATAACCCGCGCTTTTTCTTCCAGTTCGTAAATGATTTCCTGCACGTTGTGCTTTCTTTCCTCCCAAGGATCCAAGTTAATCAGACAGGTTCCGGCATTGGAACCACGTCCTTCAGTCAATACCTCGTAACCCGCCAAAGCAGAAACCGATTTGATACCTTCCACTTTTTCTGCAATTCCTTGCAATTTGCGGGCAATATCGTTGGTTCTTTCCAAAGTTGATCCCGGAGGAGTCTGAATAATCGCATAAATCATCCCCTGGTCTTCACTAGGAATGAACCCGGAAGGTAATCTCTGGCTCAATCCGAAAATTCCCAAACCGAATGCAAGCAAGATTATGGATGTAACCAATCGTCTGCTTACGATTCGATTCAAAAGCCCAACGTATCTTCCTGTCAGTTTCTCAAAACCTCTGTTGAACCAATCGAGGAATCGATTAATTGGTGTTTTCTTTCTTGGTTTTCCATGGTTATTTTTTAATAACATCGCACAAAGTACAGGTGTCAGAGTCAATGCAACCAATCCGGATAAGACGATGGAAGTTGCCATGGTGATGGCGAATTGTCGGTAGAAGATACCAACCGGACCTGTCATGAAGGCTACCGGTACGAATACCGCAGTCATCAATAAGGTAATTGCAATTACGGCTCCACTGATCTCCTTGAGTACTTTTTTCACAGCCATGTAAGGCGAAAGATGTTCTTCTTCCATCTTAGCATGGACCGCCTCAACGACGACAATGGCATCATCGACCACAATACCGATTGCTAGTACCAATGCAAATAAGGTAATCAAGTTGATTGTCAGGCCGAACATCTGCATGAACATAAAGGCTCCGATCAAGGAAACCGGAACTGCAATTGTCGGAATAAGGGTAGAGCGGAAGTCACCAAGGAATAAGAATACTACCAAGGCAACAAGAATGAATGCTTCACCTAACGTATGAATTACTTTTTCAATGGAAGCATCCAGGAAGTTCGAAACGTCATAACTGATTTCGTATTCCATTCCCGGAGGGAAGGATGTTTTCTTCAATTCTTCCAGTTTCTCTTTTACACGACCAATTACTTCCGTTGCATTACTTCCGTAGGTTTGTTTCAAGACAATCGCAGCAGACGGGTATTCATCTTTGTTGGAGTAGATATCGTAATACTCACTTCCAAGTTCTACGTTTGCCACGTCTTTCAAACGAAGAATTTCTCCGTCGGGGGTGGAACGTATAATGACATTCTTGTATTCTTCCGCTTCGTTGAAACGACCTTTGTAAGTCAATACGTATTCAAGAGCTTCAGCCCGCTTACCGTCACTTCGTCCGATACGACCAGGAGAACCAATGACACTCGTAGAACCCAACGATTCCATGATTTCCTCAGCGGAAACATTGTAAGCACGCATTCTGTCAGGTTTCAACCAGACACGCATTGCATACTGGCGACTTCCCAGGATACTTGCCTGACCGATTCCGTTGATACGTTGTAATTCAGGAATCATATTCACCCCGGCAACGTTGAAGATGAATTTCATATCCGCGGTTGGATCCTTACTGTATAGGTTGACATACATCAACATACTCGGCATGATCCGGTTCACGATAACCCCTTCACGTTGTACCAGGATCGGCAAACGGTTCAATACTTGGGCAATACGAGTGTTCACTTGTACCAAGGCCTGATCCGGATCCGTACCCAAGTTGAATATGATCTGGATATTCGCTTCCCCGGCACTGGTTGCATCCGAAGTCATGTATTTCATTCCCGGAACACCATTCACGGCTTGTTCCAGGGGAATTAAAACGGATTCAGTCAGTACTTTCGCACTTGCTCCAGGATAGGAAGCTCTTACGATAACAGTTGGCGGTGCAATTTCGGGGAACTGCGATGTGGACAAACCACTAATCGCAAGTACTCCCATGAAGATGATGACCAATGATAGCACAATTGCTAAAACAGGTCTATGTATGAATTTATTAAACATAATCTGAATGGATTAAAAAAGTGTGAATTACTCCGTGTAAACTTGTAAATGAGAAATCACAGATTTCGGCTCCTGGTATTTATAAGTGATTTTATCGCCATCTCTTACTTTACGAATTCCTTCCAATAAGATTCGCTCTTCTGGTTTTACTCCGCTTTTGATTACATAAAGATCCGGCATTTCAGATCGGATGACAACTTCTCTGGAATGCACCACATTGTCTTTACCGACAACAAATACATATTTCTTTTCCAAAACTTCATAAGTAGCTTTCTGAGGAATGATCAAAACCTTTTTCAAAGGAACAACCATCTGGATACTTCCTGTTTCACCATGTCTCAAAAGAGCCTTTGGATTTGGGAATGTAGCACGGAAAGCAATGGTACCGGTTTCGTTATTGAAATCTGCTTCAATTGTCTCCACTACGCCCGGATGTTCGTATACTTCATTGTTTGCCATCAACAAACGCACATTTTTCATGTTGTCGCTGTTGGAAACGGTCTTGAAGTTCAGGTATTCAGCTTCCGGTACATTGAAGTAAACCCACAATCTGCTGTTGTCGGAAAGGGTTGTCAACAAATCTCCTTCATCAACCAAACTTCCCAATCGAACCTGGAAACGGTCCATGATACCACTAAACGGTGCTTTGATCTCAGTGAAACCTAAACGAACCTGGGATAATGACAACTCCGCTTTTGCCTTGTCGTATTTTGCTTTAACAAGTGCAAGCTGATTTTTGGAAATGACATTACTGTCGGCCAGCAATTTGGCATTCAGGTATTCCGTTTTTGCGAAGTCAGTTTCTGCCTGTGCCTTTTGCATTTCTGCCTGGTACATCATCGGCATGATCTGGAACATCAATTGTCCCTCCTTAACCAATTGCCCTTCATCCACATAGATTTTTTGCAGGTAACCTTTTTCCAAGGCTCTGATCTCGATATGTTGAATTGCACGTATTTGACACACATAATCTCTGATGATCGTGGTGTCCATTATGATTGGGTTGGTTACCAGTAGTTTACCGGTACTTTCCTTTTCTTCTTTTGCTGATTGACAGCTTGTGCTGATTAATGCAACACATAAGCCCATGAGAATGAGAACTCTCTTCATAATAATCTTGCTTTTAAAAACGATTTGTTTTTTTTGTAAATTGTGTTTTGGATTGTTAGATCCAGCAATAGTTTTCTAATATACGATTGTTTTAAATAGCTTCAAATCAATCGCGAAGGAAAACTTAATAATATAGTTCGACAATCAGGAGACTGTCTGCTGGATTCTATATTCTGAAAACTTGAAAAACGACATGTCTCTTATTCGCTTGAATAAAAGAAGACTGTTCATAGAACATTAAGGTGTTTTTGGTATTTCCGTAGAGATAATCGAGCGATTGATCTACAGGAATCCCGGCAAAATAGAGATTATTATAAAGGTGTTTCCCGGAAGAAAAGTCTTCCGTTTCTTCTTCCAGATTTTCAAAAATCACTTCCGCGTCTTCCGCAGGAATGGAAGAGTTGTTATCTATCGCAGAACTCGATTTGTGGTGTTTAACTACAAATTGAGTATGTTCTGAAGGTCGGTGATGAAAATTGTAGGAGGGTTTTGCCTGGTTTAATGGAGTATTCAACTGATTCGCACCAAAGATTTGGAGGAAACACAAGAGCTGAAAAAATCCAATAAGCAAACTTTTCATGGTGCAAAACTAACTCAGAGTTGAAACATAGCCAAATTTAATCGTGTTAAATATTGGTTAATTCAGTTAATTGATGGGAAATCACGTTTTTCGACTAACAATATGAAACAAAAAAAAAGGCTCTCTCTTTGAGAACCTTTTCTTGTTTTATGAATTAATATTCATCTTCATTAAATAAGAAGTCATCTTTAGACGGGTAATCCGGCCAAATTTCTTCAATGCTTTCATATACATCGCCCTCATCTTCTAAATCTTGCAGATTTTCAACTACTTCTAAGGGTGCACCTGCTCTAATTGCATAGTCAATTAACTCGTCTTTTGTTGCAGGCCAAGGAGCGTCTTCTAAGTAGGATGCTAGTTCTAATGTCCAGTACATGTCTTAGTAATATTGTTGTTTATTTGCGCAAAAATAATCTTATTCTAAAAAAATCCAAGTGTTTTCTTCAGGATAAAAAAAAAACTTTTACCTCTCTTTTTAATTGATTGATAATCAATTTGTTCTAGGCTTCCATGGAGTCTCCGTTGCTTTTAGTTCATGAGCAAGTTTCCTGGAAAGGACAAATAAGTAGTCGCTAAGCCGATTCATGTAAGCGCTTATTAAAGGATTCACCTTTTCTGATTCGCTTAATTGAGAGACCAATCTTTCGGCTCTTCTACAAATACAGCGAGCAATATGACAATGCGAAACAATGGCATTTCCACCCGGAAGAACAAAGAATTTCATTGGAGGCAACTCATTGTCCATCTCATCGATCTGGTTTTCCAGATACGTGATATCACTTTCAAAAATTTCAGGAAGTGTCATTTTGGATTTAACGGGATCCGCCGCCAACTGGGAACCGATTGTAAATAAGCGATCCTGAATTTCAATCAGTACTTCTGATTTGGGATCTTTTCCGATCAGATCACGAAGCAAACCTATATAACTGTTCAGTTCGTCAACCGTTCCGTAGCTTTCAATACGAATATGATGCTTGGGAAGGCGAGTTCCTCCAATCAGACCGGTTGTTCCGCCATCTCCTTTTTTGGTGTAAACTTTCATGATTTAAAGTTAATTAATTCTAATAACACTACTGGTTGTTAATTTTAACAAACTGAATTTTCCTATATTTGATTGAACGAAAACAAGCACTTTAGTTAAGTACATTCTGAGGGTGACACAACTTGGTTATGTTTTAAATAATACTATATTATGAACAAGAAAAATCTATTAGCAGGTGCGTGTATCGCAATTTTAGTTGCCTGTGGAACAGCAAAAAATTCCACAGCCAAAGTGGAGACAATGCCTTCCCAGGGAGATGTTGACCGGGTGCAAGCCAAATTCCCGGGATATACTTTGGATGAATTGTACCAAGGGAAACAGTTGTTTGAAGCGAATTGCAATTTGTGCCATAAGCTGAAAAAACCTGCTTCCGAGTCGGAATCGGAGTGGAAAGAGATTGTACCGAGAATGGTCAAAAAAGTGAATAGCAAAGAAGGACATCATATTGATGAAGCAGGACAGGAGAAAGTTCTTCGCTACCTGATCACAATGGGGTCTGTAGGAAAATCTTAAACCAAATGATATTTGGGGTCGCGAGATATCGCGACCCTCCTAAAATAATCTGGTCTTGAATATTTTCGGGCGGATCGTAAACGATTCTTTCGTCTGTTTTTCCCGTCGCCAAAGAATCCCCATTCTTCCTAAATCGATCGAAACGTGAAAACGAGGATCGGAAGTCAATTCGTTCCAGCAATTCCACATATCATCGCTCCATCGGATGTCGTCCAGGATAAAGGCTGTATTGCTGTCGGTATATTTGAATAATGAATTAATGTAATTTTTGGTTGCTTCTCCTGAATGGTTTCCATCCAGGAAAATCAAATTATACGTACCGATCCCCGGAAGTTTTACAAATTCTTCAAATGAACTGCAAATAGTTGTGATTCCCGATAAATTCCAGGTGTCGAACTGTTGAGATGCACGCTGTAAGATTGCATCACAGCCTTCGACAGTAATCAGATGGCCTTCCGGATTTCCTGATTTCAAATGAATGGACCCTGTTCCAATGGATGTTCCCAGTTCCAGCATGAGTAGAGGTTTGTAGTGATGTGCAATTCTCCATAAGATTTCACCATAAAGCCCTTTACTGCTCGCGTTTTTTGCCAAATCGGAAACAGAACGTGTCTTTCCCATTTGTTTCGATCCGGCTCCTAAATCAGTGATTTTAAATTGTTCCCGGTTGTTTTTGACCTTTTGTAGCCATTTTTTTCGCGCAGTGAGGAAATTTTTATCCACTTTTGTCGTTAAACAGTTGTCGACAAAGTCGAAAACAAAGGGAGAATGAATTCCATGCCTACCTTTTGACTTAAGTAAAAATCCGAAAATTGATTTGGAATTTTGCATGACGCAAAGAAACAAAAAAACGCTACAGGAAGCATGCTTATGCTAAAAACTACGATAGAATTACAGATCGAACGCCTGCGAGCTCCGCAACCGGCATTGAATTTGGTTTCTGCCTGTAAAATCCAGGAAGGAATCATCGTTTTAAGTGATGAAAAAATTGCTGATTTAGCTCATTCGTTCTACCATTCCGATAAGAAAATTTCATTCTTCATTCCTGCTTCGGGTTCTGGGTCCAGGATGTTTCATTTTTTGTTCGAATTTTTGGAAAATCCGAATGAAAGTAATAGTGGGTATGTTGAACGCTTTTTGACTCATATTGAGGATTTCGCGTTTTTCTATCAGTTTCCATTGTCAATCCAAAAGGCATTGCGTAACCGGAGTATGGATCTGGATGCGTTTGTTTCATTCATTCTGAATAACAAGGGATATGGATTGGCGCATCTTCCGAAAGGATTGATTCCTTTTCATAAAACAGGTCCTTTTTTACTTTGCCCGATCCAGGAACATGTGGTTCAAGGACAATTATTGAATCAGAATACCTGTTCTTTTCATTTTACGATCCAGGCTAAATTCCAAGAATATATCCAGCGCCAATTGGAATTCCTGGAAGGAATGACTTCCAAAAAATTTGAAGTCGATTTTTCGGTACAGAACATCGATACCAATGCAATTGCTTTTGATGATAATTTCCAGCCGATTATCAGTCCGGAAGGAGAATACCTGACAAGACCTGCAGGACATGGAGCCTTGTTGGAAAATTTTGCGGGAGTTGATGCTGATTTGGTTTTCATTAAGAATATAGACAATATCCAACACTACAACCATTCTGAAATTGCGATCGAAACGCAGCGGATGCTTGGAGGATTGTTTTTGGAAGTACAAGCCCAAATGGAGAAACTGGTTGCCGACTTTTCGGAAGAGGCATGGAATCAGTTTAATGCGGATTACCAATTGTTTCATGAATCTGCCAACGAGTTGTCAAATGCTGAAAAAATGGACCTATTGAAGAGACCGCTTCGTATTTGCGGAATGGTACAAAATGAAGGACAGCCTGGTGGAGGGCCGTTCTGGGTTGAGAACAATGGAGAAATCACGAAACAAATTGTAGAAAAAGCCCAAATCAATCCGAAAAGTGACCAGGTGCGCGTCATGGTTCAGTCTTCCCATTTCAATCCTGTGATGATGGTTTGCCAGGGAAAGAACAGTGATGGTTCAAAAATTGATTTAGCTGCATTCAAGGATGAGAATGCGTATTTCAAAGTGAGTAAGTCACACAAAGGTCAATCGATTCATTTCGTAGAGTTACCCGGATTGTGGAATGGCTCCATGGCAAGATGGAATACGGTTTTTGTGGAAATTCCGAGTGAAACCTTTAGTCCGGTAAAATCCATTTTGGATTTGTTGGACAGGGCACATCAACCCTGATTAATTGAAAATTGACAATTGAAAAATGGGCAAGATTTGAAAAGTAGTATATTAGGATAATAATTGATCTGTTAATCGAAATCTTCTTTTTCAATTATCCATTTTACATTTTCAATTAATATAATTTTTGCCGTTTCAATAAGTATTTCACCAACACATCCTGGATTGGATCCTTGATATCGATTGTATAAAAATCGACGTTGTATTGGGTGCATTTCAGGTTTACTTCGTTAAAATACCGGTTGATTTCAGTGGTGTATTTTTCTTTTATTTCGCTTGGTTGAAGTTTCATTTTCTCACCTGTTTCCATATCAATGAGATTGATCGGATTGTGTCCCAGGTCAAAATCGATTTCAGTGGCTTTATCCATTACATGAAAAAGGACCACTTCGTGTTTGTTGTGTTTCATATGCTGAATACTCTGCATGAACTCATCCAGCCTGGATGGATCGTCCAATAGATCCGTGAAAATCACGATCAGGCTTCTTTTGTGACACAATTCCGCTACATCGTGAAGACAAGAGATTGTTTCAGTCAATTTGGCATCCACAGCTTCGTATTCGTGCAACTGTTTTTCCATTTCATGCAGTAAAAAACGGTGATGTGCCCCGGAAGATTTTGCCGGAGTATGCAGGAATAAACGGTTATGGAATAGGGAAAGTCCTACCGCATCGCGTTGTCTTTTCAATAGTTCAGAAAGTGAAGCTGCAGCGAGAACTGAAAATTCCAGTTTGGACAATTCGTTTTTTCCGCTGTAATACATTGATGATGAAACATCAATCACCATTTGGCAACGAAGGTTGGTTTCTTCTTCGTATTTTTTGGTGAACATTTTATCCGACCGTCCAAACAATTTCCAATCAATATGTCGTGTGGATTCCCCCGGATTGTACAAGCGATGTTCCGCAAATTCAACAGAGAATCCGTGAAAAGGACTTTTATGCATTCCGGTGATAAAACCTTCTACGACCTGTTTCGCAAGTAATTCCAGGTTACCGAATTGAGCCAGCTGGTCTTTTTGTATGGTAGACAACATGGCTCGAAAATACGTATAAATGTGTTTGTTTTATGGAAGTTTCACGAATTTTAAGAAAGAACTTCCGTTTCTATCCCGATTCCCGGTTTGGAAGCCTTTTTCCGTTGTTTTCCTGCCCGGAAAATTGTCCCGAAAATAACTCCGAAGACAACCATGCAAACACCGATGATCGATGCCATTTCCAATTTTTCATTGAAGATAAACCACCCCGACAATAAGGCGTAAATAGCACCTATGTATTGAAATGGCGCTACAATTGCCGTGTTTGTAGAAAGAAATGCGCGCGTCATGCAGACTTGTGCGATTTGTGTAAAGATCCCGATTGTCAACAGGATCAACCATTCGATTCCCCTGGGAAAGGTGAAGTCAAACAAGCACCAGATTCCTGTCAGGGGAAGTGCCAGCATTGGGAAGTAAATGACGATGTTGATGGTCTCTTCCGTTTCTTTCAGTTTAGAAATTGCGTTGTAAGCAATACCGGACAAGACAGCCGAGAGTATTCCCATGCCCATCCAGAACAAATCCGATTTTTGATGATCGAATCCTCCCGTCAGACCATTGAACCCGATGAAGACCACTCCGGAGAATGCAATCAGGCTGCTGAAGTATTGAGCTTTGCTCACTTTTTCAGAAAAGAGACGGGAAGCGATCAGTACGGTAAAAATGGGAGAGAGATACTGGAGCGTGGAAGCAATTGCCAATGGTAATTTATGAAGTGTAAAGAAGAAAATGGTCAGGGCGAGCATTCCTGCAGTTCCCCTGAGAAAAAGCCATTTTCTGTTATTTCCCAAGATTGGAAGTCCGCGGTATTTAATAATCGATGCACTGATTATGAAGGACACCAAGCTTCTGAAAAACACCAATTCATGAGCCGGGTATTTTTGCAGGTTGGGTATGAGTTCATTTTCAGGATTTCCGAGCAACTTCACAAAGAAATTGATGACAAAAAATGCTATTCCTGAAAGAATGATGTAGACAATACCTTTAATCATATCGCAAAATTACAAGGTATGTTCAATCTCCGCCAATGTTTGATAAATTTCTACGTTATGTGTAAAAATACTTTTGTAGATTAGGGGTAAAATAAGGGATTTTATGAAAAAGTTTTTGGGATTATTGCTTATTCTTATTTCCGTTGTAAATTCCAATGCTCAAATTGAGAATGATAAATGGAATATAACGGGAGAATTGACCCTTCCGATGGGAATGGCAAATAAGATGTTTAAAAACTACCTGAATGGACTGATTAATGTGCATCCCAAAATTCAATACAAACCGTTTAAACATTGGTACGTTGCCTTTGGACCGAAATATTCTTATTACAAAGTAAATGAGTACAAAATCCCGTTTGAACCGGGTATAAATGATAATTCCGTTGTAGATCACAAGAAAGTGGTTTCCATGAGGGGAGGAATGCATGTACTTGGCGGAGATGTTGAATTAGGTTGGACAAGCTGGGTTGCTCCACGTCTGGGGCTTGAATTGGGAGTTCGTGCCGGAATTGCCAACCAGCAATTTATCACGACCGGAACCAGAGCTTACGGACCACAACAAGTCACTTGCGGATATGTGGAACCGGCATTCACGGTTGTATTGGCTTCAGACGAAGCGGTTGCATACCGCTGGATTGTGAGTTATAATTTCTCAGGATACAAGTTCAACGGAAACCGAATCGGATCCACCACATCAGGAGGTTATACTCCCGGTGATTTGAAAGCGCCGACTCAAACCCTTTCGGTTGGATTTGCAATGACCCTCTACTTCAACAATAAGCGTTCAGACGTATTTATTGACGAACCATAAACAAGAGTTTAAAATTGTTTCCTGGTACAAAGACCGCTCACATTTTATTTTTGGATTTTTTGGACTTTTCGACCTATGCGATAGCTATGGGTTTTGCTCATTCTATTTAACGGTTTCCACCATTCACGGCAGTTGGGTTACCATTCACCGATTTTTAATGGGTTCGTACGCTTTTCATCCCCAAATTTGCCCTGTTTAATAATTTATTTGCCTTGAAATCCTTGATTTTGCATGGTTTTTTAATTATTAGAACAATTAAATCAGAAAAATTTAAACGCTTGTTTAAAAATCATGTTTAAATTTGTCGCGATTTTAAAAATATGAGCAAAGAACTGTCAACAGAAGAGAAGATCCGTGAAGCTGCAAAGAATGTCTTTATAGCTAAAGGATTTGATGGCTGCACTTCCAGGGAGATAGCCAAAGCGTCTGGAATGAACGTGGCGCTCGTAAACTACTATTTCTGTTCCAAGAAGCAATTGTTCAAACTCGTTTTTGAAGCTGCAATGGAAGAGTTTATGCTTTCAACAGTTGAAGTGTTTAAAAAAGACCTCAGCCTGGAGTCAAAAATGCGCATTTTTATCGAACGTGAATATGAGTTCCTGGTGCTTCATCCGGATATTCCACGTTTCATTTTATCCGAATTATCACGAGGTGACAAGTGTGAGTTCGACCATGCCGGAATTTTGGAAAAGATAGCTGATACCGGAGTTTTTCAAGAGCTTTTGGATGCGCAGGAAAAAGGAATTATCCGCAAAATCGATTTGACAAATGTGATGTTGATGATCATGTCGAATTGTCATTACCCCTTCATGGCAAAACCATTAATGAAATATTTGAATGGATTGACGGAAGAGGAATACCAGGAGCGTTTGACACTCCAAAAACAATATGTTACGGAAATGCTAATCGGATATTTATTTATCCCAAAAACAAATAATTAAACACTTCATTTAAACAACGATTTAATATGAGAAAAGGTTTTTTAGGTGTACTCTTGGTCTTAGGAGTTGGAAGCAGTGCTTCAGCTCAGGTATTGGACCTTGAAACATGTTTGAAGATGGCGGATACGGCCAATTTATCAATTGTTAACTCCCGAATGGATGTAGCAATTAATAAAAGTCAGGTTTCTTCCTATTTAACTGCTCGTTATCCGAAAATCACCGCTTCAGGTGATTATAAGTATAACGCGATTATCCCAGGACAGTTATTGCCAGCAGAGATTTTCGGAGGCCCTCCGGGAACGTACCAGGCAGTAAAGTTCGGTGTTCCGTATGTGTTTAGTAATACGGTTCAATTGCAGCAAATCTTATTCAATCCTCAAATCAATTATGGAATCAGTGCACTGAAGATCCAGCAGGAGTTGGTAGAGATCCAGCAAAAAATTACCGAACGAGACATTAAAACGCAGGTTGCAAGTACTTTTTTCAATTTGCAGGCAGTCAATAAGCAGCTTGATTTCATCGATTCGAACTTGGTAAATATTGAGCGCTTGATTAGCAATATGGAAGCTATGGAGAAACAACAAATGGTTGTTAAGACAGAAGTTGACAAGTTGAGAATCAATCGTTTGAATTCTGTGAATGCAAAACAGACACTCCTGGCAAACAAGGATCAATTGGAAATGTTGTTGAAAATCCTGATCGGATTACCGGAAGAGCAAAAGGTTACTTTGGCATCAGATGAGCTGGTGGAGAAATCCATTTTGGTTGACGGAAACGTAATCAGTTACCCGGAACTGGAACTCGTAGGAGCACAAATCCGTATGAATGAAGCTGAGAAAAAGGGAAATAATATGGCTTACTTACCCTCTTTGTCTTTCTATGCGGGGTACAATTACACTTATAACATGAAACCGGAAGATAAGGTGCGGCAAGGAATTCCTTCTGCATTTTTGGGAATTCGCCTGGATTGGACTTTGTTTGATGGGATGGAGAAATACTACAAGCAAAAGGTGACCAAGGTTACACATATGAAATTGGAAAACCAGGAAGAATTGTTGAGCCAGCAATTACATATGCAGACCGAAAATGCGAAACGTCAAATTGAAATCCAGGTTAATTCCCTTGGAATTGCCCAGGAACAATTGAAACTTTCCCAAAGTGTATATAAGCAAACAGAACTTCGATATAATGAAGGAACAGTTGATTCGAATGATTTGGTGAAAGCCAGTACGGATTTACAGCAGTCCCAAACCAATCTGGTCTTGGCATATGTACAATTGCGTCAGGCGGAATTGGAATATTTAAAGAACATAGGAAACGTTAAATAAGAGAAAGCACAGCTTTCGATAAAATGATCTGTACCAACAGATCTTCTAACATAAAAAAAATAAAATGAGAAGAGTTATCACTATAGTCATCGTAGCAGTAGTTTTGGTAGGACTAATTGTTTTTAAATTAATGTCGAACAAGAAAGAGGTTCAGGCAAAGATTTTCATTAATGATGTAAATGCGGCGGTTTTGGTAAAAACTGCAAGCCCAACTACCCATTCCTTTGAAAGTTCACTTTCATTCCTTGGAACATTTGAACCGGCTCGTCAAAATGTCATCGGTTCTGATGCAAACGGAAAATTGGTGAGCATCCGTTTTGAAGAAGGGGACCAGGTGAAACAAGGTCAATTACTAGCGAAGGTGGATGATGAAATGCTTCAACTACAGCTTGAAAATGCAGAGGTTGGTTTGGAAGGACAGAAAAATGACGACAAACGATATTCAAACCTTGAAAAGGAAAATGCTGTTTCAGGTGTCCAGGTCGAAAAAACGAGATTAGGCGTTCGTTCAGGTGAACTGACAAAGAAACAGATTCAGAAACAAATTAAGAGCACATCAATAGTGGCGCCATATTCCGGAACAATCACACGTAAGATGATTGATTTGGGATCGTTTATCGGTCAGGGAACTCAGTTGTTTGAATTGACAGATATCTCGAGTTTGAAGTTGACTGTGAATGTTCCTGAAAGAGACGTGTTGAAGTTCAAACTGGGACAACCTGTTTCTGTCGGTGTTGATATTTACGGATCACGTGATTTCCAGGGTAAAATAACAAACATCAGTGTGGTTGCAGACAGAGCTCACAATTTCAAAGTTCAGGTAACTGTTCCTAACCCGAAAAGAGACCTGATGGGAGGAATGTACGGATCCGTTCGTTTGAAAAACAATGAGAGCGTTACAGCACTTTCTGTTCCGCGTGTTGCACTGGTAGGATCAACTAAAAAACCGCAGGTATATGTTGTGAAGAACAATGTAGCTTATCTGACTGATTTCACAGCAGGAACTTCTGATGGAGATTACATTGAAGTGGTTAGTGGTATCAATAAAGGAGATATCATCGTTGTTAAGGGACAAGTGAACCTTCAAGACAGAACAAAAATCAAAACCAATCAAAAATAACTAAGGTCATGACATTAACGGAATTATCCATTAAGAGACCGTCCTTCATCATTGTAATCTTTACAATTTTGATTGGTGGAGGTCTGATAAGTTACAATCAATTGAGCTATGAGTTATTACCCGATTTCTCTCCGCCAATTCTTACTGTAACAACTTTGTATCCTGGTGCTTCTCCGGCAACGGTTGAAACGCAGGTTGCCAAACCTTTGGAAGATGCATTAAGCGGACTCGAAAATATTTCGGAGGTTACCACTTTCTCGATGGACAATGCATCGATCGTTATGTTGGAGTTTAAAGCTTCGGCGGACATTGACGTAGCTTTGGAGGATGCGCAAAGGAAGATCAATAATATTTTGAGTACTTTGCCTGAGGGAACGAAATCTCCTACTATTGCGAAAATAGAACCGAATGCCGCTCCGGTACTCCAGGTAAGTGCGATTGCTAAAAACATGGATGACCGCGAATTCATGGAGCTGATGGACAAGCAATTGCTTCCACAGATCAAACAAACCAAAGGGGTTGCGGAGGTACAAGTGATTGGAGGTGAAAAACGCGCATTCCGGGTGGATGTGGATAAGGATAAACTGAAAATGTATGGTTTGTCTTTGGCACAGGTAAATCAAATTGTTGCTGCATCAAACGTTGAATTTCCTACCGGAAAACTGAAAAATGAGACAGAACAAATGACTGTTCGTTTGGCTGGAAAATTCCAGACGGTGGACGATTTGAAAAACCTGATTGTTTACACGGACGGAACTTCTTCTGTTCGTTTGGGAGATGTTGCAGATGTATCGGATGGTTCGGAAGACGTGATTACGGTAAGCCGTTATAACGGAACAAATGGTATCGGTCTTCGGATTAAAAAGCAAAGTGATGCGAATGCCGTGGATATGGCAAATCTGACGAAACAGAAATTCAAGGAAATCGAATCGAAATACGAAAAAGAAGGAATCAAATTTACCGTTGCGACTGATACTTCTATTCCCACAATTGAATCCGTAGATGCGGTATTGCACGATTTGGAATTGGCAGTTTTGCTCGTTGCGGCAGTAATGATGTTATTCCTTCACAGTTTTAGAAATGCATTGATTGTATTGGTTGCAATTCCGGCATCTTTGATTTCGACTTTCATTGCAATGTACCTATTAGGATATACATTGAACTTGATGACGCTTTTGGCGATGTCTTTGGTGATCGGGATCCTTGTGGATGACTCGATTGTAGTTTTGGAGAATATCTACCGTCACTTACAGATGGGGAAAGGTCGAAGAAAAGCAGCTTTGGATGGACGAAATGAGATCGGATTTACCGCTTTGGCAATTACACTAGTGGATGTCGTGGTGTTCTCTCCGGTTGTTTTCATTGAAGGAACCATTTCGGATATCTTGCGCCAGTTCTCGATCGTTGTGGTAGTTTCCACTTTGATGTCCTTATTTGTGTGTTTTACATTGACTCCTTGGCTGGCTTCTCGTTTGGCTAAAGAAGTGAAGCTGAATCCCAAAAACCCATTCCAACGTTTCCTGATCTGGTTTGAAAGTATGATCAAATCATTTACGGACGGATATGTGAAATTAGTTGCCTGGTCCTTGAAGCATAAGATCATTATGGGACTTGGAGTGCTTGTGATCTTTTTTGCAAGTATGGCAACAATGGGACTTGGAATTGTTGGTCAGGAGTTCGTAGCCCAAGGTGACCAGGGGAAATTCATGATCAAATTGAAGTATGATAAGAGTACCACTTTTGAAGAAAACAACACGACAACTTTGGAAATCGAGCAGATGATCATTGCTCAAAAAGATGTGATTGCTATCGTTTTCTCGAATGTGGGCGGACCTTCTTCAGGAATGGGAGCTGCATCTTTCGGACAGGAAAACAGATCTGAAATCACGGTGAAAATGAAGAAGGATATGCAGAAGAAATATCCCACTCTGAAATACATGAATGAGATCCGGATGAAAATTCAGGATAAATATCCGGGTGTCGAAGTCAAAGCTTTGAACATGGGGATGGTGGATTCGGAAGAAGCACCAATTGAAATTTTCCTTTCTTCGGATGATCCTGACTTATTGATGAAGGAAGCAAAGAGAATGAAAAAACATATTTTGACCATTCCAGGAGCGAAAGATCCGACGATTTCAACAGATGAATTTTCTCCGGAAGTTCGAGTTGAATTGAATCGGGAGAAAATGGGGCAGTTAGGTTTACCGATTGCCAGTGTGGGAATGCAGTTGCAAAACGGATTGACAGGAAACGACGATGCGCGTTTTGATATCAAAGGCGATGAATACGACATCCGAATTATGTTGGATAAGTATGATAGAAGTAACGTTGATAATATCAATGAAATGACTTTCGTTACCAATGATGGAAAGCAAGTTCGTCTGAGTGAATTTGCGGATGTTTCCATTGAAAATGGATACGGGCAGCTGGAACGTAAGAATCGGATTTCAAATACCACTTTGAGATCATATGTACTGGGTACATCTGCAGGTACGGTCGCTGATTCAATTACAAAATACCTGGAAAAAGAACCATTGGATAAAAACGTTCGCATGCTTTGGGGTGGGGAAGTAAAACGTTCCAAAGAATCCATGGGAGCATTGGGTACGGCAATGGGAATCGGCTTGATCCTGGTTTACCTGATCATGGTTGCACTTTATGACAATTTTGTTTATCCGTTCGTTGTATTGTTTTCCATCCTGGTTTCGTTGATCGGTGCGATCCTGGCGTTGAATCTGAGTTCGTCCAATATGGGAATCTTTACGATGCTCGGGATGTTGATGCTTTTAGGACTAGTGGCCAAGAATGCCATTCTGATCGTGGATTTCACCAATCACCTGAAGGCCGAAGGCAGGTCAACATACAATGCGCTTCTGGAAGCGGTCCGGGAACGGATGAGACCGATTTTGATGACGACAATTGCAATGGTTGTAGGTATGATTCCGATTGCAACAGCAACAGGTTCAGGTGCAGAATGGAAAAACGGATTAGCGTGGATTTTGATAGGTGGCTTGACAAGTTCAATGTTCTTGACTATTATTGTAGTACCGATTATGTACTACACAGTAGATCGATTACAAGTGAAATTGACAAGAAAGAAAATAAATCTCGAAGGAGATGACGAGGCTACCGTTCATGGAGTGATTTAAATTAACTAACAGCATGGAATCCGACAGACTATCACTGTCGGATTTTTTTGTCCTGAATTTTTAGAATCGACTATTGCGTATTTAGTTGTAATTTCGATATTGAAGACTATTTTAAATGAGTAAGTTACCTGCTTTTACGTTCCTTCTTTTAACTGCGTTTGGCAGTTTGACAGGGTTTTCCCAGGAAGAGGGAATGATTCCTCCAATTGATATTTCATTTGATCTTGAGAAGTTGAAACAACTTGATTTTGGATCCGATACGTTGAATGCTGATAAAATTCTTTTTGGCTTATTCCCTGCACCTATGAAAGAAGATGATCCGGAATTATCTGATTGGAAAACTTCTGCATATTGGAAATGTTCTACCTGTTGGCGCGGAGAACTGTATACATTTGAAAAAGATGATTCCTACGAGGAGGATGAAAAAGAATTGATTCCTTTCGAACGTAATTATACATCCTGTACATCCATTTTGTACTATAAAACAAAGGATAGTATTGAAAAAGCTGTCGCTAGTTTTTCAAGTTCGGAAATGAATGACGGAACGGGAAGATTTACGAGAGGCGTTTTAAGTATTGCATATTTTGAAAAGCAAAACGGAAGCTGGAAACTCATCAATTTTAATCCTTTTGTCAATTTGCAGGGAAGTTTCACGTTTGCTTCCCCGGTTGATGGAGTGTTTTATGATACAAAAGGGAAGGCTTTTTTTCTAATTCATGGAGGTGAAGCAAATGGTGTTTCTACAGAAGATTATTGGCCTCTGTATCAGGGATTGTTTTTGATCGATGGGGAATCATTGGGCGAGGTGTTACATTTGAAAGGGGCAAGCTGTCTGGAAAATGGGGAAGCTGTAGGGAGTGTTTGGAATACAGAGATTACGAAAATAGAATCCAGTATATTTGGAACTAATGTGGAGACAAAAACGACCGGATTAATTGTGAAGGAATACAATTGGTACCTACCGAAAGCACTGCAATTTATTTCAAAATCCGATTTTGAATCCCTTCCTTCCCGGTTCAACTTTACTGCTAACCAAACATTCTATTATACTGTGACAGGAAGGAGGTTTGAAAAACCTACTGTTTCCGTTCAATACACTGATCCGAAAGGAACTGTTCACGAACAAATTGTAATCACCCAAAACACGCACGTAAAATGAAGCTATTCACCATAATCCTGTTTTTGTTTCTTGGATTTTCGTCGCTAAAAGCACAGGAGCAAAAAATCTACATCGAAGATTTCACAATAAATGACCAGATTGTCAACGGAGTGATTGATGAAAAATATCCGATCACAATGTATCTGAAATTTGAGGAGTTTTCTCCTGAGAATTGGTTGAGCTATTCAGTTGTCGGATGGTATTATTACGACAAGGTCAAAAAGAAAATTCCATTGGTCGGCGTTTATTCCGGGAGCATGGTTTTGTATTCTTTCACCGATTCATTAAAAGCAGATAGTGTGAAGCATATGCTTTCATCTGTTTCAAACCCATGGGAAGCGACAGATGACTTAATGAACAGAACCGGTTTTGTTGAAAAATTTGATTTTGATTATACCGATTACAGGTATCAGGGAACCTGGAAAAATAGTCAAAAGGAACTGAAAGTGAGCTTTGGAATGAGTTATATCGGTTTGAACAGAGAACAGGAGTTCCTGGTAATTCCACTTCCAAACAAGAAAAAAAAGCAGATTGAATTGAGCCAATTCGGGCCGGTGAACGATGGATATTCCATCTTTGCCTCAAAATACGACGCAACAGGTTCCAAGGTCTTATTGAAATACGAGATTACCTCCACTTCTAATCCCAATGGAATGTGCGGGGCGGGAATGGAAGTCGGTTATTTGCTCTTGTTGTTTGATGCGCATGGAATCTTGCAGGATTACCGCCAGGAAGATGTGGAGAGTTGTTTGGGGAATATTTGGTCAGAGACAACAGAGGTTCCGAATACCAATGGGAAGAAGCTGATCTGTAAAGTGACAGATTCCGAAGACAAGGTGCGAACAGTCACAATCGATGGAGTGAATTTCACCTTGGTTTCGAAATAAGGGATGAAGCGACGAAAGAATCGGTTTTATGCTGTTTTGGTTGGGATTTTTGTCCTGACCATTGGAGGGCTCGCCTCTATGTCTTCCGGATATGAAGAACCTGTCTCAATTTCCTCCGGGAACAATGCGAACAAGCGTTATGGAGTTAGAATTGAAAAGTTCCAGGTGTTCGACAGTATCAGGAATCGCTTGATACCTTATGCATTGTATTCACCCAAGGTGCACAATGATTCGATTCGCTTGGTCATTTTTAGCCATGGATATGGCTCCAACTACTCCAAGAATTATTTGAATTATTCTTACTTGACCAAAAAGCTCGCAGAAGAAGGATTTTGGACTTTGAGCATTCAACATGAATTGGAAGGAGATTCCTTGATCCCAACTTTTGGGATCATTCAGATTGTACGGATGCCCTTTTGGATACGAGGAGAAGCGAATATTCTTTTTGTACTGAATCATTTCAAGGAATCAAATCCGAATCTGAAAATTAGGTCAGTAGACCTGATCGGGCATTCGAATGGAGGAGATATGAGTGTTTTGACGGCGAAAGATCATCCCGAACTCATTCGGAAGGTAATTACCCTGGATAATTTGAGAATGCCGATTCCAAAGGTATCAAAGCCTCAGTTTTCTAGTTTAAGGTCTAGTGATAAGACTGCTGATTCGACAGTTATTCCTTCGAAAGATATTTGTCTGACTTGCGGAATAAATATCATTCAGTTGAAGAACACCACACATAATCAAATGAATGACGAGGGATCCCGCAAACAGAAGAAGCAGATCAATTCTTACATCCGGAAAATTTTGGAGGATCACCTATAACATGTTCTATAAAGAGGTTTTTACCGGGGTTATGAGATAAGCGCAAGCTTATCCTCCTGTTACCATGGTAATTCTTTTTAGAACTATTTTTTTCAGGAAATTCGGCAATTAATCCCGAAGTAAATAATTGTACCGCTGAATGGTATTTTCCAGTCCCAGATAAATCGAGTCTGAAATCAATGCATGGCCAATGGAAACCTCGGCCAATTGAGGAATGTTTTCTTTGAAGAAACGCAAGTTGTCCTGGTTCAGATCATGTCCGGCATTCAATTCCAGTCCCAATTCCAATGCACGGTTTGCTGCAATGACAAAAGGTCGAATTGCTTTTTCCGGGTCTTCAGAAAATGCTTCTGCATAAGGGCCGGTGTATAATTCTATGCGATCTGTTCCGGTTTTCACCGCATATTCGATATTTTGCAAATCGGTATCTACAAAAATGGAAGTACGGACACCGCATGCTTTGATTCTTCGAATAATGTCTTGCAGCACTTCCAAGTGTTCTTTCGTATTCCAACCTGCGTTGCTTGTAAGTACATGAGGTGGGTCGGGAACTAAAGTGGCCTGTGCCGGACGAATAGCTTCGATCATTTCCATGAAACGTTGATCCGGATATCCTTCAATATTGAATTCGGTGGTGACCACTTTCGATAAATCCAAGACATCCTTTCCTGTAATATGTCTTTCATCAGGCCGCGGATGTACGGTAATTCCAGCTGCACCAAAGCGCTCGCAATCAATGGCTACCTGAACTACATTGGGTGTGTTTCCTCCACGTGCATTTCGAATAGTGGCAATTTTATTGATGTTTACGCTCAGCTTTGTCATGACTTCTTTTCTTTGGAGTTGCGAATATAAAGAGGATTTATATCTTAATCATGTTAAAGTTTTTGAAAGTTTTCTTACGAGTTTTTAACGTTTACCGGGTGGATTATTTCGCGTAAAGCCGTATAATTGAATTATGAAAGTAGTTTCTGTAATCACTTTGTTAATCGTAACAAGCCTTGTCAGCGGGTGTTTTATTTTTTCTCCATCAGCTGAAAAAACCAATCGGAAGTATTTATCCAAGGCTCCTTATGATGCCATTATTGTTCCCGGTGTCCCATACGATGGGGAACATTGGAGTGAAACCATGAGAAACCGGGTTCAGTGGGCGAATTACTTGTATAAAAAAGGGATAACAAAAAACATCATTTATTCGGGAGCGGCTGTTTATACGGAATACGAGGAAGCAAAGATCATGGCTCTTTACGGCGAAGCTTTAGGAATTCCCAAAAAACATATTTTCCTGGATACAAGGGCAGAACACAGTACTGAAAATGTCTATTATTCTTATCGGATTGCAAAAAAAGAAGGTTTCAAAAAAATCGCACTTGCAACAGATCCTTTTCAATTGAATGGAATGCGGAAATTCATTAAGAAATTTGAACTTCCGGTTGACCTGTTGCCGATAATCAAAGATACGCTCCTGAAGCAAGATCTGACAGAGCCCAACATTGATCCGAACTCGGCAAAATGCGGTAATTTTGCGTCTATTGTAAGGAGACAATCCAAGTGGCAGCGCTTAAGAGGAACGTTCGGACAATACATTTGCTGGAAGGAGGAAGATCTCAAAACAAAGCATCTGCGAAAGAAGTATGGGAACCGGATCGAATAAGGAAAAATCAAAACCAAATCAAATGACGGCAATCGAATGGGCATCTTTATTCGGATTGGAATCGATTACTGTTCCTGCGAGAACACAGCTGGTCCAAGAAGGTTCCATTGCCCGAAAAATGTATATTATTGAGAAAGGTGCTTTGCGGATCTGGCTCAACAAAAATGGAAATGAGATTACCAGCCAGTTTTTCTTCGAAGGAAAATTAGTGGCTTCACTGGAAAGTTTTTTAAGTCTGCAACCCAGTGATTTCTGCTTGGAAACAATTGAAGAATGCAAACTGTATGTCCTGGACAAAATGACTTTCGATGAGTTGATGAAGAACGATACCGAATTCAAGGAATGGTTCCAGGAATATATACTTGACAGATTCCTTTATTATTCAAAACATGTACTTTCCTTTCTTCGCGACAAACCGGAAGAGCGTTATCTGCATTTACTAAAAACAAATCAGGAACTTTTGAAACGCGTTCCGCAGCAAGATCTGGCAACTTATATCGGGATTACTCCTGTTTCATTGAGTCGCATTCGGAATAAGACAAGTAAAAAGTGAATTGCATCCAATAGCGGGATTAAATTACTTTACAATTGTTAAGTGGATCGCTGTTCTTTAGTCAGACATTTGCAGAAAGAAAAGATATGAAAGCAGCAATCATAAGAGAACTTGGAGCAACTCCAATTTATACCGAATTTCCCGATCCGATTCCGGCGAACGAGAACGAATTGCTTATCAATGTTAAAGCGGCGTCGGTTAAAAACCTGGACAAGTTGCGTGCGAGTGGAAAACATTATGCCAGTTATACCGAACTTCCGGTAGTTGTTGGGATTGACGGAGTAGGAGAACTGGAAGATGGAACTCTAGTTTATGCCCAGGGAATTTCAGGAATGTTGGCAGAAAAAGCAGTGATTCGAAAAGGGCAGTATGTGTTAGTTCCAAAGGGTTTGGATCTTGCTCAAGCTGCAGCATTACCCAATGCGGTTATTGGAGCTGCATTAGCCTTGCGTTTCAGAGCTAAAATGAAACCCGGAGATGTTGTTCTGATCAATGGTGCAACCGGAGTTACAGGGCAATTGGCAGTTCAATTGGCAAAGCACGATGGAGCATCAAAAATTATAGTTACAGGTCGAAATGAGCAAATTTTAACCGAATTATTGTCTTTGGGTGCAGATGAGGTTATCTCGCTTTTGGATTCCGACGAAGAAATCGTCGAACGGATCAGATCGGTTCATTCGGAAAATCCGATCAATTGTGTGATCGACTACTTGTGGGGGAAACCGGTTGAATTGATCATTTCAGCGTTGAAAGGTGGAGGTGTGAATACCTTCACTCCACAAGTGAGAATAGTGACGGTTGGAAGTATGGCCGGAGAAACAATCAGTTTGAATTCGGGTACTTTGAGAAGTTCAGCCATTGAACTCTTGGGTTCAGGTTTGGGAAGTCTCTCGAAAGAAGACCTGAACAGTTTTTATAATCAAATCCTTCCGGAAGTTTTTGAATTGGCAGCTAATGGAAAATTGAAGTTGAATACCCGGATTTTTCCACTTTCGGAGATTGCAACAGCATGGAATCTGGAATTGAACGGAGGTGTTAGATTGGTTATTTCCATAGATTAAATTTTCACAAAGTTTTCGCCCATAGCTAGGTTTTTACTACTTTGGCACATAACATGACAGCAAGAGAAGTAATAACAGACGAGATTCCCCCTTTAATTCATACTGATTCAGGGGAGAAGGCACTTATTTGGATGGAGGAATTTAAAGTTTCCCATCTTCCTGTATTGAAAAACGGCAACTTTGTAGGCTTAATTTCTGAAAGTGATATTTTGGATAAAAAGGATTTGGAGTTGTCTCTTGATGTGCTATTCGATCACCTTCCAAGACCTTATGTTTTAGAAAATGCACATATCTACGAAGTCTTGGGAAAAATGGCTGAACATCGTATTTCGGTGCTGCCGGTTTTGGATGTCAATGAACAATACCTGGGGTGTACAAGTGTACATCAATTGATGACTTTGATTGCAAATACGGCAAGTATCAAGGAAGTTGGGGGGATTGTTGTCCTTGAAATGAATCGGGTAGATTATTCCCTGGCTCAAATAGCACAGATAGTAGAAAGTGAAAATGCGAAGATTTTGTCTTCATTCATTATGTCATCATCTGATTCTACGAAAATAGAAGTGACCTTGAAAATCGCAGAAGTGGACTTATCCCGCATTATCCGTTCTTTTGAACGTTATGACATGGTTGTCAAAGCGAGTTTCCAAAGATCGACTGATGAGGATGACGTGCAGTTCAGATATGATGCATTGATGAATTATTTAAATATCTGACATGCGGGTAGCTGTTTATAGTAAGAAAGTCACCAAAGCCACCATTCCAATTTTCATGCGATTTGCAAATACTGTGAAACGTTTTGGATGGGAGTTGATTCTTGAAAAAGAGTTGAAAAATCACCTCGTTAAGAAAGCCGGAATCTGCACAGATGCAGAAACATTTTCAAATCATGAAGATTTTCATCAAGGAATAGATTTGGTATTCAGTATTGGTGGAGACGGAACTTTTTTAAGAACGGTGGCCTATATACGTGATTCAGGAGTTCCAATTTTGGGAATCAATACCGGAAGATTGGGTTTCCTGGCAAATATCGGTGACGAATTGTTCGAAGATGCACTGGAACTGGTTCGCCAAAAAAGATACGATTTTCAGCTGAGATCATTGCTTCGGGTGGAAACTGAACGAAGCATCTATGG
The DNA here is from genome assembly GCF_946478805.1 of uncultured Fluviicola sp. The sequence goes on from NZ_CAMLDC010000007.1 coordinate 165,119, forward strand.
TTTGGACAACGTAGCTATGAATGAAGTGACGCTTTTAAAGAAGGATACTTCATCCATGATTACCGTAAACACCTTTTTGGATGACAAATACCTGAATTCCTATTGGGCAGATGGTTTGATCGTGGCAACTCCAACCGGATCAACTGCGTATAATTTAAGTTGTGGAGGACCAATTGTCACCCCGGGTTGCCAGGTACATATCATTACACCGATTGCACCACATAATCTGAATGTTCGACCGGTGGTGGTTCCGGATAATATGCCTATCAAATTGCGAATCGAAGGAAGAGAACGCAACTACCTGATATCATTGGACGGGAACGCCAAAAGCATTAAGCAGAACGAAGAAGTTTTGATTAGAAAGGCCGAATATATGATTAATGTCATTAAATTAGAGGACACTAATTTCTTAGACACCATACGCAACAAGATGTCATGGGGGAAAGATCAAAGAAACTAACGTTTTAGGAATGAAATCAAAAAGAACATCACTTGCGGATATTGCCGAAAGTTTAAATGTTTCAAAATCTACTGTCTCATTTGTATTGAATGGTAAAGGAAAACAGTTCAATATCAGTGAAACGACGCAGAAATTAATCCTGGAAAAAGCAAAAGAGCTGAACTATGTTCCGAACTATTTTGCGAAAGGATTGAGAGAGGGGAAAACACAGACGATTGGTCTGGTTTTGGCCGATATTTCCAATCCATTCTATTCCGAACTAAGTAAGGCAATCCAGGAATCATTATACGAAAAGGGATATAGCTTGTTTATCGTTTCTACAAACGATGACAGTACGATGGAACTTAAATTGATCCGGGATCTGATTTTGCGTTCAGTAGATGCACTGATTATTGCTCCTTGCAATGGAATTCCTGCTTTGAAACCTGTTTTGGATGAAACACCGATTCCAGTGGTTTGGGTGGATAGAATCGGCGATGAATTTGCTGATTTCGTTGGAGTGGACAATTACATGGAAGCTGCAATGTTGATTAAGAAATTCTCCATAAAACCGAAGAAAGTGGGCGTCCTGCATCCAAAAAGATCGGACGTAATGACGATTCAACTGCGTATAGATGGAACAAGATCCGCCTGTGAAAAACAAGGGATTCCCTATGAATTGGCGTCTTTGACTGAAAACCAGGAAGAGAGCGTGGCTAAAATGCAACAAATGATTGCTGATGGGGTTGATTCCTTCGTAGCGTTGAATAATAAAGTGGCATTGCATGCCATTAATGCATTGAATATCCTGAAGGTCGAAATCCCTAAAAAAGTACGTATAATCTCCTTTGACGATTCAGAGGCCTTTTCATATTTTGCTCCACCGGTTACAGCATTAAGTCAACCGGTAAACGGCATCGGTAAGGAAACGGTTGAAAGATTGATGGACAGGTTGAAAGAATCTACAGAGAATCGCAAACACCTGATGATGGAATGCTCATTCATCGAACGCGGATCGCACTAAGACAAGCTTAAGGGTTAAAAAAGCTCAATGTTTATTTGAGCTTTTGAGCTTTTTGAAAAATATTACCTACAAAAAAAGCCGTCAGCCAAGGCTGACAGCTTCCTATCGGTCGTGTGTGTGTTAGAAGTTCTTCTTAAACAAATATATCTCAGGAGAATCCTACTTCCAAATTAATTTTACCAGTTCATTTAATTTATTCGGCAAGTGTTAAGAAAAAAGCTATGAACACCTAGAAATAACATCCGAATGAATTTTATTTACTAATCAAAAAGCGTTGGTTTTCAAAGATTGTCGCTTGTTTATTCCATGCTTTAAGAATATAAATTCCTTGGGAAACAGATGTAATCAGTTGGTTTTCAGATTTGTCATCATTGTTTAAAATTTCTGTAATTGCTTTTCCATTCAGATCGAAAACCTGATAGTAGATGGATTTGTCTGCGAAATGAATGGATAGGATACCTTCTTCTGAAGATAGATTGGTAATCAACTTCTTGGAATCAACAGAACAATTGAATGCGGAAATCAAATCACTGTACTCTAATTTTCCATCCATGTCAACTGAAGTTAAGCGGTAATACATCTGCTTCTCCCATTTGCGTTGGTCCACGTAAGAATATTCGAGAGGAATTTCAGAGCTTCCACTGGCCTGGATATTTGAGAGTGGATAGAATAATTGTCCGTCGAATGTATATTCCAATGAATAATAATCCAAACGGCTCTCGGTTTCTGCTCGCCAGAAAATGTGATTGTATTCTCCATCGCAATTCGTTTTGAAAGCACTTAATTCGACTGGAAGAACAACGGATGAAGGGCAAAAGTATTGTTGGTTGTTCAATCCTCCTGTTGCAGCGGTTGCTCCCCAATAGACCGTATTATCACCTCCGAATACGGAAGTCACAAAATTCCCATTGCAAGTCAGACGTAAATTCCCATCGACATAAACTTTAAGATTCTGCGTAACGGGATCCCAGGAAATCATGATGGTATGGACAGCTCCGTCATCCAGGTTTGCAAGTGAAGCAAAGGCCGGGGTGGGGCCGCAATATGGTGCTCCCGGACCTTGCAGATTCCCATCGATTTCCACCGCAATGTGATCCGCCAACATATCATAGATATGTGCCGGATTATCGTTGTCGTATGTATCAAATTCAATCACCAGAGAGTTAGGAATATTTCCGGCACCAAGTTGTCCTCCGGCTGTTCCGCATGCACTCGGGTTCGGTTGGAATGTAAAAGTTGTTCCATCGGCACCATTGATGTTGTTCCCGAAATAATAATTCAGTGAAAGGTTGAAAGGTTGATTGAAATCGATTGCGGTATTATTCCAGGCACAACCTGTTTGATCGGATAACTCCGGAGTGAGTTCGATACAGCTTTGCCCACCGATAGTTTGATAACTCGCATTTCCATTCAGACAATAATTCCCTACGTTCACAACCATTTTATAAGCTAATGTGACATTGGAAGTCAAATCATGAACACAATTATACTTCGAAATCAAAATCCGGATAGTTCCAGTAAAGGTAGCGGTCCAGTTAATTGAAGCGTTTGTTCCACAGATGTCATCTGCGTAGACAATTTGAGTTGCCCCGGTTGCGTCAAGCAAAGTCAGTTGTGTGTCGATTCCTGATGCACCTCCTCCTGCACAAAATGTAAATTCGTACTGGTTGCACTGCACCACGTTGATGGTATAATATTTTCCGTTTTGTGTAGCAACGGTTTGATAAGATGCTGTTGGAACCAATGATCCTGAAGCGGTTCCGCCTGTACAAGCAAGTAGGGGAGTTACAGTCAGGATACTGAAAAATAGTAATAGGATAGTCTGTTTCATGTTCGTAGTTTGATACAAACATACTAAAACGATATAGCTGATTCCTAATTTTTTAACAATTTATTTACTAAACATTTAGCATATCGTAACATTCATCGAGCATTTGTTGATTCCGAAGTGACAAATCAAAAAAAAGCTCTCCGTTTGTGGAGAGCTTTTTCAATTTAAAAACTTGGACAACTTATTGTCTTAAAGGTTCGTGTGCTGATTTTTGCATTTTTCGGATACCTGACTGAGTAACCCAATTCCAGGTTGACTGTCTCTCCGGGTTGAAGCGTTAGATAATATGATACTTCACCTGTCAGATCATTTTTCTTGCCGGTTCCGATTGTTTCGACTGTAACGGTGATCTCACTGTTGCTGGAAAGCGGAATCTGGTCGAATACATTTATTCTCACCGGCACTGTACGGTTATTACGGACTTGGATATCGTAGAAATAGGTGTCTTTTTTCGTGCTTCCGGAAACTTTTTTCGTACTCATTTCCGATTTCAGTTTGCGCAATACCTGAATTTTCGAATCGCGACCGAAAGATAAACTCAAGGTATCATCCACGTTATTGGTATTGATCTCACTGACTCCAACGTAATTTCCTGCGAAATAAACATTGGTAGGACCAGGAATCAGGTCCAGGTCTTGCCATCCGACAATGTTAGCCAGCAGGAATGAACCCTGATCCAATTTCGGTATGGAGACATGGGTGAAAGTTGCCGGCATGTTGATTTCTTTGATTTCCACGATGTATGGTTTAGCATCTGTCGGGCAGGAAAATGGATGTGTGATAGCGAATTCCGTATTCAAATCAGAAATCTCGATCTGTTTCATCGCAACAGTACTGACCTTTTTGCCTTCATTTTTAGCTCCTGACCGGTTTGATGTGAAAATATCATTGTTCTCACTCACTTTTTGATCCAATACGTAATTGTCATATGCGCGCTGGTTTGCCATGTTGATTTCATTCATGACTTCATTTCGGAATTCTGTTTTTTGCTGAAGAGGTTGAACATATGCTTTCTTGCTATACTCAGCCTGTTCACCGTAACGGATATAAAACGGATTTAAAACCGGCGATGCTGCGCTAAGAAGCGGATCGGAGGTGCTCAAGGTTAAGAAAACATTTTTCCAATCATTGCCGGTATTGTTGTATACCTGCGCTTTGTATTTCAAGTTGATCGGTTGGTTCAGGTCGGTAGCGGACAGATCATAAGTAGCTGCCCAACCACAATCGGAAACCAGGTATTTCAAAACTCCGGAAATATCCGTATTGTTGTCTACATCGATCAGAACAATCACTTGATTGCTTCGTTGGTTTTCAGTGTAATTCAATTCCGTCAATTGAAAGCGGGTATCATTAATTTTGACTGATAAGACGTCTTGTTCTTTTTTAATTTTTGTGACTGTCTTATTGATTTCGAATGTGCGTGTCCGGTAATATTCCCCAGCTGCTTTTATTTGATCGATTGTCAATGTATTCTTACCTTTTAAATCCTTATTTGTATTCAGGATTCCAAGTTCTGCCTGGTAGGAACCCAATAAGTCTACATTCAGTTGATGGCGATCTTTCAGGTTTTCCAATGAATCTGCCAAAACCTTGATCCGTGGATTCCATTGTTCTGCAGCCAGGAAATCCATTTCCGTTGAAATCGAAACCAAACGGAAACTGCCTGTACCTGTAAATTGGATGGTCCTTGGGTCTGCAAATGCAGAAATTCCTGAAAAGATGATCTTGTTTCTCCCTTTTGCCAATTTAACAGGAGTTTCATGTGTCATTTCCCCTGCAGTAAGGAATAATTTGACACGTTTGATTTCTGTCTTCAAAACTTGCTCCTGGATATTTTGAGCAAATGACAGTATCGGTAAAAAGAAGAGTAACAGGTTTAAAATGTTTTTTTTCATAGTATTGGTTTTAGTGATGTACACATTAACAGCACATTCGTTCAAGAATCAGTTTGTTTTATTATTAACAAAATGTGTTAAAACAAAAACTTTGTGAAATTAAATTTTGTTTATAGTTTTGTGCCCTGAAAAGTAACAATAAAATGAACTCAACACTCTTAGAATCTGTAGCGAAGGAATACGGAACCCCACTTTATGTTTATGACGAAACAAAGATCATCTCCCAGTACAATCGCCTGAAAAATGCATTTGGATCCCAAGAGGTAAAATTACACTATGCCATGAAGGCATTAAGCAATATCAATGTTTTGAAGACACTTAAGAAACAAGGGGCAGGTCTGGACGCAGTTTCGATTGAAGAAGTTCTTTTGGGGCTTAAGGCAGGATTTAATGCAAATGAAATCATGTATACTCCAAATGGAGTTGCATTTTCTGAAATTGAGGAGGCTGTTGCGTTAGGTGTCATGATCAATATTGACAATCTAAGTGTTTTGGAGCATTTCGGAACGGTCTACGGATCAAATGTTCCTGTGTGTATTCGTATAAATCCACATATTCTGGCGGGTGGCCATGCAAATATCTCGGTGGGACATATCGATTCCAAATTTGGGATTTCCATTCATCAATTGCGACATATCCAGCGCATTGTGGACCACTATAAACTGCATATCGTCGGTTTACATATGCATACGGGTAGCGATATCGTAGATGCGGATGTGTTTTTGCAAGGTGCAGACCTGTTGTATCAGGCAGCAGGTTATTTCCCTGAATTGGAATTCATGGATTTTGGTTCGGGTTTTAAAGTGGCATATAAAGAAGGCGATTTTGTAACTCCGATTGAGGAAATCGGAATGAAGATCGGGGAATCCTTCCAAAACTTCTGTAAGGAATACGGCCGTGAAATCGAATTGTGGTTTGAGCCCGGGAAGTTTTTAGTAAGTGAGAGCGGGGTTTTGTTGGTTTCCGTAAATGTGGTCAAACAAACCACCTCAACTGTTTTTCTTGGTGTGAACAGCGGACAAAACCATTTGATCCGGCCGATGTTTTACAATGCATATCACCGGATTGAAAACATTTCGAATCCGGAAGGGCAGAAAAAGCTTTACTCCGTAGTTGGCTACATTTGTGAAACGGACACCTTTGGTTATGATCGCCCGATCTCCGAGGCGAAAGTTGGGAATGTATTGGCAATTTATAACGCGGGTGCGTATGGTTTTAGTATGAGTAATCAATACAATTCGCGCTTAAGGCCGGCAGAAGTTTATTTGAAAAATGGGATTCCGTATTTGATTCGACAAAGAGAAACATTGGAAGATGTAATCCGAAATGAAATTGATTTGTCAGAAGTAATTCCTACACTCTATAAATATGACAATGAATAACCTGGTTATTTATTGACTTGCTGTTCAGGAGTCGGTTTGCGATTTCTGGCTCTTTGAACAGTATTTTAAAAATGAGTCTAATTGATTTTTCGTGCAATCAACATCAGGTCGGTATCGTTTTCAGGAAGATCGGTAGAAAACGGTTGCCTTTTTTCAAAAACGACTTGAAATCGGTTCATTTCCAGGATTTCAATCAAATCAGCTGCTTCGTAATAGTGCATCAGCAATTGCTCTCCAGTACTGGATGTTCTCAAACGTGAGTTTTCATAACGGTCTTCCATGGTACTGATGTATATGATTCCATTCGGATGAAGCATTTTATGAGTCTTTCCGATAAATTCCCGAACCTGTGTCATCGTGAAATAGGGGAAAAGAAAACCTACTATGATCGCATCAAAAGTTGCATCCAGTTGATTTATTTGTTGGGCATCATGAAGAGTAAATGTTGCTGAAGGGTTGTTTTTTTTCGCCCATTCGATCATGTTTGGTGCCAAATCGATTCCGAGGATATTTAAATCAGGTCGTTCATTCAATAAGAATCTGGAAATATTTCCTGGACCACAAGCAACATCCAGTACACGACTGTTTTTGTCCAGTAGTGAAAGAAGCACATGAAAACTTTCGGAATATGCTTCCACAGATAAAAAGCGTTCCTGGTATGAATCTGCAAGTTTGTTGAATAAATCAACTGCCTTTTGATTATTTGTTGTGTTCACAATTTTTTTCGGGTAAATTAGAGAAAAAATTTTGCTTTTATGATGCGCAGGTCAGGATTTATGATTGCCTTATTTTTATTGATACCACTTGTCTATTGTTGCTCGAATAATGGTGAAAAAGCGACTGAAAAGCCCGGAAAAAAGCCCGGAAAAATAAAAGCAGCGATCCCTGAACAAAAAAATAAACGGAAAGATTTGTCTGGAAATTATGAGTTTGTTTATAATGACTCACTAAGCGACTATATCAATGCTTATAACAAAACTCTATCATTGTTTGAATTACCGGTGAAGGAAAAGGATGTACAAACCCAATTTGGTAATGCACATGTTTTGATTTGCGGAAAAACGGATAATCCTCCGCTTGTTTTACTTCACGGAATGAATGCAAGTTCTACTATGTGGTATCCGAATATGAAGGACTTGGCTAAAAATTACCGTGTTTATGCAATTGATTTTTTGTTGGAACCCGGAAAATCGACCTGTAAACTGAAACATTTGAATAAAGAACAAATTGCCGGCTGGTATGATGAAATATTTTCGAAACTCGGATTGCAGTCATTTTACCTGGTCGGGTGTTCCCGGGGCGGGTGGCTAGCAATGGCAATCACCTTGAATAAACCTGAAAGAATACGAAAACTGGTATTGCTGAGCCCCGCTCAAACATTTACATGGATCAAACCCAGTTCTGCTCTGTTGAGCAATATAACTTACAGTATTTCTCCTGATAAAGAGAAATTGAATGACGTGCTATCCGGTCTGTCAGTGAGAAGCATCAAAATAAATAAAACCTATTTTGATCAATATTACCTTGGCACGGAAAAAGAAAGCATTTCTTCCCACATTTTTGAGATGACACCTTATTCCCGAAAATCTGTGGAGACTTTAAACATGCCGGTTTTAGTCTTAATCGGAGATAAGGACATCATAAATAATCAGCGGTGTTTGGATAAAGCGAAGAAATGGATTCCAACCGTCCAAACCGGAACCGTTGAAAATGCCGGACATTTTTTAAGTTTTGATCAGCCCGACACCGTGAATACGATTATCCGTAATTTTTTGAGTAAGTGAAAAAGGGAATCAATTACTGAGGGACTTACTTAGGTAAAGAAATATCTAAAAACAATCAGGTGTTTAATAATTAACATTTAGTTATTATTTAGTTAATCATTTATGTCTCACTAAAATAAAGCAACTACTTTGTTGTAATTTCGTTCTTGTAATAGAATTTGTAAAATAATTCAACACTATGAGATTACTACTACTAGCAACAATAGCTTCGGTTATTGGTGCAACTACTACGTATGCACATACTACTGATGTGTTTACCAGGTCGACTTGTTTGGCCACCGCTGATTCATTGTCACCAAATTCGTTACAAAAACGGTATGAGCAGATTGATTTGCTATCGATTTTCGAATTGAAAAAATGGCGTGAATCCTACATTTATAAGTATAGGACGCAACCTTCTGTTCAAAACAAGCAGATCTTGATTTACATCGAAGGGCGCATAAAAGGGGTCAAATGAGAAAGTTGATATACCTTTTTGTCTTCGTTCTGATCAGTGTATCGGGCTTTGGACAACCGCCGTGCGGATCCAATCCTGCGGCAGGAAATACCTGTGCTACCGCAACTCCTATCTGTGAGTTGAATGGATATTGTGGAAACACTTCTTCCAGTTATACTCCGGATGCTTGGGGATCTGCAGGAGCGCCATTCGGTTGTGGATTTTTGGGATTAAGTTCATGCCCCGGCACGGGAATTCTTGGTTCTTTCTGTGGGTCGGTTGAAAATGATTCTTATTTATCATTTGTAGCATCTTCATCATCTATTTCTTTTAATTGTTGGGTATATAACTCGAGTTACGGAGACGGGATTCAAATCATGATTTTCTCCGGGACTTGTGGTGGAAATATTACGTCTTACTATTGTGATCAATTGGTTCCCTCCGCATCTTCCCAAACTGTTTCAGCTACCGGACTTACGCCAGGAAATACCTATTATATCATGATTGATGGATTTGCCGGCGATATTTGTGATTACACATTTGCAGCAAATACGGGAATTTCTATCCCGGTAGATGTTACTCCTGTAACTTCTACTATTTGTTCCGGGCAATCTGTGACGCTTACAGCCACCGGTGGAAACGGATCTTATACATGGAATGCATCTCCGAATTTAAGCGGAACAACGGGGGCAACTGTTACAGCTACACCTCCTTCAACTCCGGGAACTTATACTTACACTGTTAATTCAGCGACTGGGAATGCGTTGTGTCCTTCCTCAACTACAGCTACAGCTACAATTACTGTGAATTCCTGCGGAGGATGTACCGTTACAGCAGGGAATAGTGGGGATGTTTGTCAAGGTATTGCAACATTTAATTTAACAGCAACGAATGTAGCCGGAGCAACATGGAACTGGGTCGGACCTAACGGATATTCTTCCAATGCTCAAAATCCTACAGGCGTTCCGGTTCCTGCCGCCGCGGGTTCTTATACTTATACAGTGACAGCAACTGTTGCGGGTGTTCCATGTACTTCGACAACCACGATTGTGGTTAACCCGACTCCGACAATAAATGCTCCATTGACGGTCTTATGTGTTGGAGGGACAACCAATTTAACAGGTTCCGGAACTGCACATGCATCCACTCCGTGGGTTTCTTCAAATACTGCGGTTGCAACCGTTTCTGCTACAGGAGTGGTGACTGCAGTTTCAGTTGGAACAACAACGATCACCTACATGAATTCCGGAGCTTGCATAACGACGCAAGTTATTACAGTCGTTGGCTTACCAACGGCTACTATTGGAGGAACTGCGATAATCTGTAGTGGTTTAAGTACACAGATCAATTTTACAGGAACTCCAAATGCTACTGTGACTTATCAAATTGGCGGAACAAATCAAACAATTGTCCTGGACGCTGCCGGAAATGCTTCTTTATCTGTTTCTCCGACTTCCACCACGACTTATTCTCTTGTGAGTGTTCAAATGAATCCTCCAAGTGGATGTAGTTCGGTATTAGTGGGATTTGCAACGGTAACAATTTCATCGCTTCCAACTGCAAATGCGGTTTCTCCGATCACAGTTTGTTCCAATACTTCAGTTGTTGTTCCCTCTTTTACATCAACGCCGGCAGGAGCAACATTTGCGTGGACGAATACCAATTCAACAATAGGTTTGCTTGTCAGCGGAACGGGTAACATCACTTCATTTACAGGATTGAATCCGGGTAGCGGATCAAACTCCGGAACAATTACACTTACTCCAACTTTAAACGGATGTGCCGGTGCAACGAGCAGTTTCACTATTACGGTTGATTCTCCTCCGGCAGCAAATGCAGGAAACGATGCCACACTTTGTGCCAATTCGACGGGATCCAATCAGCTTGGTCAAATACCGGTTGCAGGAGTGATATATTCTTGGTCACCAACAACCGGATTGAATGATGCGACGATAGCAAATCCGACTTTCGATGCTAGTATTGTCGGCGTAACAAATTACACACTCACAGCCAGTGTCGGATCTTGTTCTACAACAGATAATGTTACAGTGACAATCTATGCGTTGCCGGTTATCACATTTAACAGTGACATTACTTCAGGATGTAATCCGCAGGAGATCACTTTCAATAACACGACGCCTAATTCATCCAACTGTACTTGGGATTTTGAAGGATTGGGAACTCAAAACACCTGTGGAACCGTTATTCAAAATTACACCAGTGATGGGGTTTTTGATGTGAGTTTGACCGTAACAGATTTTAACGGGTGTGTAAACACTTTGTTGAATACGGATATGATTACAATATTTCCTCAACCCCTTGCAAGTTTCAATGCTACTCCAACAGAGCTTTCGACTTACAATCCATTTGTTTCAACAGACAATAATTCTTCGAATGCAACGAATTATTCATGGGACTTTGGGGATGGTTTCACTACCAACGGTTTTGCACCGACACATACTTATCCGGATAAGGCGGGTATTTACAAGATTGTTCTATATGCTACGAATGGAATCTGTATCGATTCTACTGAAGCGACCATAGAAGTTAAGGAGGATCTGACCTGGTATATTCCCAACGCATTTACTCCAGATGGAGATGAAGTGAACAATGTGTTCTTACCTATTTTCAATGACGCCTTCGATAAACAATCTTATACCATGCTGATTTTTGACCGTTGGGGAGAAGTTTTATTCGAAACCCATGACACAACAGTTGGGTGGGATGGAACTTATAATGAGAAGCTTTGCAAAGAAGGAACTTACACATGGAAAATTGTCATCAAGCAAAAAGTAAAAGATTACCGTATCGATCTCAATGGTCATGTCACTATTTTGAGGTAATAAAATCCCCGGTCTGCTGAGGCAAATCGGGGATTTTTTATCAAATAACCCTTACGCAGGTTTTTACTTAATTCTTGGAATTTGTTTTTTTCGTTCTCTTAAATGAAGCGCTTTATGATAAATGATAGGAAAAACGAGAAGAGTAAAAATCGTTGCGGTGACCAATCCTCCAATGATGACAATTGCCAGCGGTTTTTGACTTTCCGAACCGATTCCGGTACTTATCGCTGCGGGAAGTAACCCGATTGCTGCCATCATAGCAGTCATGACAACCGGCCTGGTTCGAACCTTAACCGCATTCACAATGGCTTGATTCAGATCATCCATGGATTTCGCCTGTTTATGGAATTCGGAAATGAGAATCACTCCGTTTTGTACACAGATTCCGAATAGGGCAATGAATCCGACTCCTGCAGAAATCCCGAAATTCATTCCGGTGATGTGCAATGCAAGAATTCCTCCAATCAATGCAAAAGGTACGTTGATCAAGACATAAGCGGCATCCCGTGCATTGTTAAACATAATGAACAGGAGAATGAAGATCATGATCAAACTGATAGGAACGACCTGTGATAAGCGGTGGCTTGCGCGAACCTGGTTTTCAAATTCCCCATTCCAACTCATCCGGTAACCGTCAGGAAGTTTCACATGAGTTTTCACTTTGTGCTGCGCTTCAGCAATAGTGCTTCCAAGATCTCGTTCTCTAACAGAGAATTTTACACCGATGAAACGTTTGGTGTTATCACGATAGATGAAGGCAGGACCGGTCAATTCTTTCACTGTTGCTACTTCTTTCAACGGAATCCGGTTGCCGTTGATTGTTGGGATCATCAACATCAAAATATCGTCTTCGTTCTTCCTGAAATCTTTGTCGTAGCGAATACGGATATCAAATTTCTTTTCACCTTCGTATTTTTGGGTGGCTGTTTTTCCTCCGATAGCCATTTCAATCACAGCTTGTGTTTCAGCTTTCGTGACCCCGTAAATTGCCATTTTTTCTTCATCCAAAACGACACTCATTTCCGGTTGACCGATATTTCGTAAGATTCCAACATCCTTAATTCCCGGAACATCCTTGATCTGATTCAATACCTGGTTGGCGTATTCATCCAGTTTATCGAGATCATCACCGTAAATTTTGATTGCATTGGAAGCATTCATTCCGGCAACGGCTTCTGCCACGTTATCGATAATCGGTTGCGAATAATTGTAGTTGATACCTTGATATTTTTTCAACTTCTTATCCATTTGCTCCACCAAATCATCCAGGGTGATCTTCCGTTGCCACTCATCTTTAGGTTTCAGGTTCACTTGCATTTGAACATAATAGAAACCACTCGGATCGGTTCCATCATTACTTCTTCCCGTTTGGGAAAGTACGCCATTCACTTCCGGGAATTGGGTCAGTTCTCCTCGCAGTGTGTGAACCATTTCTACCGTTTTAGGTAGCGAATAACTCATAGGCATTTTAGCTTCTACCCAAAGAGCACCCTCATTCAGTTGCGGAAGGAATTCGGTACCCAACCAGCGAGTAGAAAAGATGGTTAATCCAAAGACAATAAATGAAATGAGCAATGCCAGTTTCTTCCTGGAAAAAGTCCAGTTGAATCCCTTGGCAACCGAATTATTGACAAAACGTGTGAAAAAATTATGCTTTTCAACTACATTCTTGCGTAACAAAATAGAACTCAATAAAGGAACCAAAGTCAATGTAAAGATAAGCGCGCCCAATAAGGCAAAACCAAGTGTCCATGCCAAAGGAGAGAACATTTTACCTTCCACTTTTTCAAAAGAGAAAATAGGAAGCAAGGCAGAGATGATAATCAATTTTGAAAAGAAGATTGCCTTTCCCATCTGAACTCCGGTAGAACGAATCAAACCCAATTTGGCGAGTTTGTTGAATTTCTTCATTCCCACTTGTTTCGCGTGGTGATCAAGAGCTACGAATATGCCCTCGACCATGACGACGGCTCCATCTATGATGATTCCAAAGTCAATGGCTCCAAGTGACAATAAATTGGCACTCATCCCTTTCAGGTAAAGCATAAAAAAGGCAAAGAGCAGGGCAAGAGGGATAACGATCGCTACAATAACCGTTGTACGCCAATCTGCCATGAAAATGAATACGATAACTGTTACCAGGACTATTCCTTCCATCAAATTGTGCATTACCGTTTCCGTGCAATACTTCATGAGGTTATCCCTATCGTAGAATGTTTCCATTTTTACATCAGAAGGAAGAGTAGTGGAGTTGAGCTCATCAATTTTTTCTTTCACCCTGGATAGAACTTCGCTCGGGTTTTCGCCCTTTCGCATGACGACAATTCCTTCGACTACATCGTCTTTGTTGTCCAATCCCACTTGTCCGACCCTTGGAGCACTTGATTCCTGTATCGTTGCTACATTTTTTACGAGTAATGGATTCCCGTTAAAAATATCGACAATCGTATTTTCAATATCGGTTTTCCCATCCAACAGACCAATTCCCCTGACGACATAAGCTTGTCCGTTTTTCTCGATGACATCTCCTCCGACATTCAGGTTGGATTTACTTACGGCGTTATATAATTCGAGTGGGGTGAGGTTGTATTGTTGTAATTTCACCGGATCAACGGAAATCTCATAGATTTTTTCCTGTCCCCCGAATGCCACTACATCAGCAACGCCGGAGACACTTCTCAATTCACGGTCGATAGTCCAGTTCTGAATAGTAAGCAATTCACGCGAATCCCGGTCCTTACTTTTCAGGACATACCGGAAAATTTCTCCTGTCGGACCATAAGGGGGTTGTACATCGGCATCGACACCATCCGGAAGTTGGATATTCTTCAGCTGATTGTTTACCTGTTGCCGTGCAAAAAAGTCGTCGACATCATCTTCAAAAATGACTTTGATAACAGACAGACCGAACATGGTGATACTGCGGACATTTGTCTTTCGCTGTACGCTGTTCATCGAGATCTCGATCGGTGTGGTAACAAAGCGCTCCACCTCTTCAGCACTTCGCCCGTTCCATTCGGTTACGATAATGATTTGCGTATTGGTAACGTCCGGAAACGCTTCTATCGGAATTCGGATATAGCTTATTACTCCGGCAATGACTATTAATCCGACCCAGAAAAACGTGAAGAATTTGTTCTTCAGGGAGAATGAAAGAATACCTTTTATGAAATTGTTCATGTTCCCTGTTTTAATCGTTCAATGCGTCGTAAATCAACAAACCATTTTGTGAAATGATTTTTTCGCCGGGTTTCAATCCATGACTGATATATGAAATATCGCCTAATTGACGGTAAACCTCCACTTCCCGTGTTTCGATATCGTGACGGTTCCTGAAAACCATCACCCAATATTTATTTTTGTCAAAAATGATGGAAGAAGAAGGAATGGTGATCATTTGTTGATTTTCAGAATAATGTACATCTACCGTACAATTCATTTCCGGTTTTAATTTGAAATCTTCATTCGGAAGGGAGATCCGGATCTTCATCGATTTCGTCTGTTCGTCGATAACGTTGTAAATCTTCTGGATTTTCGCACCATAAGGATGGTCCGGAAAAGCCAAGGTTTGCACTGTCACATCGTATCCTTCTTTGATCTTGCTGATATCGATCTCGTTTACATTTGCTACCGCCCAAATCTCTTTGGTTTCTGCAATGGTGAACAAGGCTTCGGAATCGGTGGAACGCAGCTGCTCATTCTGGAACAGGGTTTTGGTAATGACGAAACCGCTCATTGGTGCGACGATGTTGTATATCGACCCGGATTTCAAATTGTAGATCTTATAGATTTCATTGATTCGTCTGAGTTCCGCTTTTGCCATTTCCAATTCTTTTGATGCCATTGCGACATCTTTTTCGGAATTCAACTTTCCCGAAAACAGGTCTTTGGCGACTTGCAGGTTTTTTTCAGCCGTTGAAACATCATTGATCGCATCCAATCGCTCTTTTTGAAAGCCTGCAATTTCCACACTTTGGATACTTGCCAGGATCTGACCTTGTTTCACGTAGTCGCCCAATCCCACGTTGATGGAGGTCACCACTCCACTCAAAATCGGATAAATCTGAGCCAGCCTGTTGTTGTCTGCCTCAATTTTCCCAAAAAGACGGATGCTGTTCTTCACATCCTGGTTACTGGTAGTATAGAATTCACACTTTTTCAACATGGTATCACTCATGGTGAAGGTTTCAATGGTGTTCTCGGGTTCCTTAGTGCTACATGAGCCAAGGATTAAAAAATAAAGAGCACAGCTTGCTCCAATAATATATCGGGTTACTTTCATCCTAATAAATATCTTTTCCGGTTAATAGATTGATCTGTTCTGCTGAAATGACCAATTGCGTTTTAATGCGAAGCAATTCTGCCAATACATCGTTGTATGATTCAAAAAAATCAATGAATTCGATAATGGAGACATTCCTTTTTTGAAAATTCACCGTCATTCCCTCTACTGTTTTTTCAAAATCATCGTTGTATAACTCGGTTGATTTTTTGTACTCGGAAACGGTTTGAACATAATAAGCGTAATTGTTGTTGATCCTGCTGACAATCTCGTTTTCCTTTGCCAACAAGTTGTACTCCGCTTCTTGCAAACGGTATTGGGAAGTTTTAATGTTTCCCTGGTTCCTGTTCCAAAAAGGTAATGGGATTGCAATTCCGGCGTTGACCTGGTTGTTGAATGCTCCTCCACGCTGATCGTAGGAAGCAAACAAGTTGATATCTGGAACTGCAGCACGCTTTTGATATTTCAGATATTGCTCTGCAAGAACCTTGTTCTGCCTGATTACAAGTAATTCGGGAAGATTTTCCATTGCAGTGCTTTGAATATCGCCGACGGAAGAAGGGATGAGGTAATGACTCAGGTCGCTTTCCGTAGAATCAGGTAAGACAATGGAATTGGTTTGTAAGAGAATCTGCAAATCTGTTTGCGTTTGGATATAGGATTGAAACAATTCTGCGCGGTCATTGTTTAGTTGAATGTAGGCACCTCGTAAACGCACCACTTCTTTCAGTGCAATATTTCCTTTGTTTGCCTGGATTTCATAAGATTTCAGAAGTGTATCCAGCAAATTCAGTTGATTGGCATACTTTCTCAAAAGAAAATCCTGTTGACCAATGGTATATAAATCGCTGTGCAACCGGAATTTGAGTTCACGAACCAATTGTTGGAACTCCAATTCTGCTATTCCGACATTCGTTTTTGCCAATTCAATTTCAGCATGCCTTTTTCCTCCAAGGATAATCAATTGCTCTAATTGAAATGACTTTTGACCCGTTTTACCGACATGGAATGCCTGGTTATTTGCTGGATCATATGCATTGATGTCTGCTGTGAAAATGGGATTGGGATAAATCTTCGCTTGGATTATTTGGGCTCTCTGAGCTTCGATATCCATAGAGGCAGCCAGGAGATAATAATTTTTAGCCAGGAATACACTATCTGCCCTCCTGATGCTGAGGCGCAAAGTGTCTTGCGCGTGAATTCCGACTGATGTCAGAAGAATCAGGAATAGTGATGCTACTAATTGTTGCATGTACTTGGTTTTATAAAGTACAAATTAACCTTTCAGGAGCTTAAAAACAACTTAAAACGGGTAAAATTTAGCTTAAGGAAGGATAATCCTGAAGCGATTTATTTTTTTGGATTCAGTCTCATAAGTAATTGAACCACCATGCATTGTAATGATCCTGTTTACAAATACCAAACCCAATCCAAATCCTTTTTTTCCTTTGCTGTTTCCTCCACGGAAGAAATGTTTGAAAAGGTAATTGACTTCCTGTTTGGTCAGGATCTTTCCTTTGTTCTCAAAAGTGATCTCCAATTGTCCTTGACTTTCTATGTGAATAGAAGCATGTTTATCAGAGCTGTAGTTGATTGCATTTTCCATCAGGTTGGAAAGAACGGCTTTCATGAGCCTTGAATTGCCGGTTATCTCCAATTGACTTTCATTGATGGGTTCTAGGTAATCCACTGAAAAGACAAAATCAGGATATACATTTTTCAGGTTATCCGAAATATCGAAAATAAGTTCGTCTATTCGGAATGTTTCGTTGAAATGGTCGGGAGCCGTTTCAATTTTTGCAATTTCAAGTAGTGAATTGATGATTTCACTCAAACTGCGTGTATCTTCCTTTTGGTTCTTGATTTGGGCTTTCAGAATTTCCGGATCCTGTTCTTTCTCCATCCGTTCGAAGTTTGAAACCAAAATTGCAATCGGCGTTTTCAGCTCGTGAGAAATGTGGTGAATAGCGTGCTTTTGAAAGGCGAAAGCCTCATTCATCCTGGTCATCAACTCATTGAAAGCATTTGCCAGAACTGCAATTTCATCTCGCGTATCCTTGAAGGCGATAGGTTGGAAGTTGGAACTAAAATCGTAGCTACCGATTTGTGTCGTGATGTTTTCCAGCGGGTTGGTGATCTTACGTGAAATATAGAAAGAAACAAGGGCGATCACAATGGTGATACTGATGAATGTAAAGAATAAAATGTATTTCAGATAACGTAATTTGGAGTACCCGAAATCGTCATATGCTTTACTGACTCCATAATAGATCTTTCCTTTCCGGTGAATGTAGGTTCCGACGACATCATACAAACCGTCTTTTGTTTCGATCCATTTGTTTTTTGGATTCAAGTGAATCAGGATGTCTCTGGAAACCGGAACCGGAATATCAACAATATTGGAATAAATCAGTTCCTTATCCTTATTGAAGAGAAGCAGTTTCTCGTTATATAATTCGTTGATGGTGATCTGATCCAAGGTTTCAATGATATCTGCATCGGATTCTTTGATGTCTGAAAGGAATTCGAGTGTGGTGGCGATTTTTTCCTTCTGTCTCATCTGGAAACTTTCTTCCCTGTTTTCTGAAAATAAGACGTAAATGACCAGGAAGGCAATAGCTGTAATTGCCGGAATAATCAATGAGAAGTAGAATAATATCTTGTTCCTGATTTTCATTCCGTGTCAAAATAATAGCCGTAGCCGATTTTTGTCTTGATACTTTGTTTCCCGAACGGTTTGTCGATCTTTCCTCTTAAGAAATTGATGTAAACTTCGATGGTGTTGGTGTTCGCATCCACAATATTCCCCCAGATCTCCTTGACCAAATCTTGTTTGGAAACCAATTCTCCTTTGGAAGAAACCAATTTAACAAGTATTTGGAACTCCCTAGGTGTAAGTGAAATTTCCTGACCTTTCCGGGTAACTTTCTTAGTGGCCTGATTGATGACCACATCATCGGCAAGAAGCACTGCATTTTCAGGTGAATCCTTTGAATTTCCTGTTTCACTGCGTTTTATCAAGGATTGTATGCGCAATAACAATTCGCGCATATAGAACGGTTTTGTAAGGTAATCATCTGCTCCACAATCGTATCCCTGAACCTTGTCTTCCAACTCATCAAAAGCAGTAAGCATGATGACTGGCGTTTGAGTATTGTACGACCGGAAGTTTTTGCAGATTTCGTACCCGTTTTTTCCGGGTAAATTGACATCCAGGATAACACAGTCGAACTTTTTCTTCTTCAATAGTTTTTCAGCAATATTTCCATCGTACACAGATTCAACCTGAAGTTGTTCTTCCATCAATGCATCGTTGATATTGCGACTCAAAATGGCATCGTCCTCGATAAGTAAAATGGTTTTCACTGGAATCCGTTATTAATGAAAAAGTAACTTTGGTATCACAAAATAAGGATTTTGATTCGAATCGCGAATTATGGGTTCCGAATACCGAATTGATTTTAATTCGGTATTAGTTCTGTTGCGATCTTTGCCGAAAGCAGGCACAAGGGAATTCCTCCTCCGGGATGAACACTTCCTCCGGCGAAATAAAGGCCTTTTACTTTCGAAAAATTTGGATGACGGAAAAAAGCAGCCATCCGGTCGTTTGAACTTGCCCCGTAAAGTGCTCCTGCAAAACTGTTCGTACGTTCCGAAATACGAATCGGATCCAGATAATCTTCATTTTCGATAAGTGGCTCCAGATCGGTTCTTAAGATCCGGTTGATTTTCTTTATGCATGCCTGTCGGACATTTAAGCGCAGCTTTTCCCAATCCTGTCCCTGGTCGCTGGGAACATTGACCATAACGAACCAGTTTTCTTTGCCTTTGGGAGCATCATCGGAAACGATTTTGGAAGAAATATGAATATAGACAGTTGGGTCATCATTCACTGTATTCTTTTCGAAAATGGACTTGAATTCTTCCTCATAGTTATTGCTGAACAGGATATTGTGAACATCCAATTCAGGAAATGATCGGCTGATTCCCCAATAAAAGATGAGTGCAGAACTACTCGGTTCCTGTTTCATGGTTTGTTTGGGAGCCTTTTGGGTCGGAATCAATTGATTGTATGTCTGTTTCACATCACAATTACTGATAACCAATTCGGCTGTATAACTTCCTTTTTCAGTCTCAATTCCGTTTACTTTTCTATTCGCAACCTGAATGTGTTTCACCCGTTCGTTGAAGTGAAATTGAACCCCTAGTTCTTCTGCCAACTTCATACATGCTCTTAGGATGTGGTGCATCCCTTCCGTCGGGAAAAAGGATCCGATTCCAAATTCGAGATGAGGGATACTGTTTAGAACTCCCGGAGCTTTGTAGGGATTTGATCCATTGTAAGTTGCAAACCGATCAAAAAGTTGAACCAGTTTTGGATGATTCAGCCGGGTCTGATTGACTTCATGCATACTTTCAAATAAATTCAATTTTCGAATGGAAGTAATTGTTTTCAAGATATCCATTGAAATATAGGAACTGAATTTATGCAGTGACTTTTCAAGAAATGAATGCCGGGTCCGTTCAAATAGATACGTACTGTGTTCCAGGTATTCTTTCAAAGGGGCAGAATCAATTTGCAGTTTGTTTCCGACTTCTTTCAGTAATCGTTGTTGGTCAGCATATGCGTGTAGGATTGTTCCATCCTCATAAAAATAATTGCAAAGCAGATCCAATTGTTGGTAATTGAAGTAGTCTCTTGGATTTTTACCCGCAACTTCAAATAATTCATCGACCAGGTAAGGCAGTGTAAAGAGGGAAGGGCCGGCATCAAAGCGGTAGTTTCCAAGTCGAATGGTTGTCAATTTTCCTCCGGGATAATCATTTGCTTCAAAAACGGAGACGGAGTATCCTTTTTGAGTTAAACGGATTGCACTGGCAATTCCGGCAATTCCCGACCCAATAACAATCGCTTGCTTCGTCATAATCTAAAAGTAACTTTTTTCAAAGTACCCGGTTTGGAATTGATGATTAAATTGTGATCTTTAATGTAAAACAGAAAGATGGGAAAAGCAATTGGAATAGGAGGGATCTTTTTCAAATTCAAGGATGAAAAATCAATGATAGCTTGGTATAAAGAGGCTTTGGGCTTGAATCCGAATGACTATGGTGTGCTCTTTGCGTTTAATGGGAATTCGAATCCGAAAGGCTACCTGCAATTGGGCGTTTTTCCGGAAACCACCGACTATTTTGGTAGTGAAAATCAACAGGCAATGATCAACTTCCGGGTGGAAGGAATCGAAAGCTTGTTGGTTCATCTCCAAACCATGGGAACAGTGATCTGCGATGATGTGGAGACGTATGAATACGGAAAATTTGTCCACATTTTGGATCCTGAGGGAAATCGAATCGAATTATGGGAACCTGTTGATTCGAGTTTTGATAAGGAGAATAGCCATGAGATGCGTTAGGCTGTAGTTTAAACGATCGCATTTCACTCATACGGCAGATATAAATTAATTCTTTCAGTAATCTGAGAATGCTCTATTCTGTACTAAATAGTATAAAAGATGCAAAAAAATCTTTTTCGAAGGTTGATTTTAAAAGGGATTCGATTCTAACCATGAATTAATTACCAGGGTAAAAGAAGGATAAGTGTACACTTATCCTAGGAAGAGAAGGCCCATCGGATTTTCTCCCATTCGTCAAGCATGTTTTCGTTCTTTGACCAGAAATACTTATTACCCAAATAGTGTCCTTTAATCAAACCACTGCGTTCTATTAAACTTACGTGATGATTAATCGTTTTTTGATGCAAAGGGATAAATGCCTCCAGCATCGGGATATTCATAATCCCATAATTATCCAGATATTCCAAAATTTCAATCCGTGCGGAAGCAGATATGATTAATCCCAGTTCGGCATTCCTGTTTGTCTCATTGCTGAAAATATGTTTCTTTTTTGCTCCCATGAGTAGTCACTTTCTTATTTAATTTAATGAAAAAGTTGACCTTAAACAAGATGCGGTTGCGATTTTTTTAATTGAAAAAGAAAAAAACGCAATAAGTGAATTGAGTTAAACTGTTGTAAATGAGATTATTTCACTCTTTGAGTAAAATAATACCTAACTTTCTTATGTAAAAATTTGTATACCTAATTTTCTTATGTATATTTGTCCTATGTATTCATCAGAACTTTTAAAAGGTACGCTCAAAACAATCGTTCTCAATCTGCTTAAGGACAATGGCAGAATGTACGGTTATGAAATTACCCAACGCGTCAAAGATCTCACAGGTGAGAAAATCCAAATTACCGAAGGAGCACTTTATCCTACCTTGCATGCGCTTGAGTCACAAGGCGAATTGCAAACGGAAGAAGTGTTCATAGGGAAACGGGTACGCAAGTATTACACGCTCACTGAAAAAGGGCAGTCGACAGCCAAAGAGAAGGTAAACGAGTTGGTGGATTTTATGAATACCATGAAGTTCCTGTTGGATTTAGAGCCAAGAACTGGGAATGGTTAGAGTTTCGGACGAGCAAGTTGATTTTATTCTTCATGAAATTGAAGCACGCGGGGTTACTATTGAAGATCTGCAATGGAACCTACTGGATCACATGTGCTGTATTATTGAGAATGAAATGTCTGAAACAGACAACTTTGACCAGTTCTTTCAAGGGCTCTTGCCTCGATTTTTTAACGACAACTTGCGTGAAATTCAGGAGGAAACAGAATTGTTATTAACCTTCAAACATTTTTACGCCATGAAAAAAACAGTAAATATTTCAGGACTTTTAGCAGCTGTATTAACTCTGATGGGTTCAGTATTAAAAGTTTTTCATCTGCCGGGTGCAGGAGCAGCTTTCATTCTTGGAATCGCCTCGTTCAGTTTAATCTTTCTTCCACTGATGATTGCCCTAAAATTCAGGGACGAGGGAACCAAAACAGATAAGTTGGTTCTAAGTTTCGGCTTTTTAGTAGGAATCGTTACCTCTTTGGGTTTTTTAGCCAAAATGCTTCATTGGCCGGGAGCAAATATGCTGATGCTTACAGGCCTGGTGTCATTTACCTTCGTATATGTTCCCCTGTATTTCTTCACAAGAGTCAGAAGACCTGAACTGCGTTTCAATACAACAGTCAATTCTGTCCTGATGATGGGATGTGGAGGGTTGTTATTTGCGATGTATAATTTGGGGTATTCTACCAAAGTGGAAGAATCTTCCCGACAAGCATACCGTTTGATGAACGAGGAAGTCCGGAAAATGGACCAATCAAAGGTTGTATCAGTAAATCAGGAAGATGTGAAAGCATTGCAGAAACAGGTTGCTAAGTTAAATCGGGAAATCACCAGTTTGAAATCCTTGATTATTAGAAGCTCTACACAATTAACGGAGCGGGAATACAATGCAATGCCCGAAGATGAAGCCTTTGCCAGATTGCCGAAAGAAGAAGCAATGTCGCGTGTTTTGAATGGAAATATTCAAAGTAAATGGGATGATATCTGCAAGTTGACAGAAGAGATAAACGGAAGATTAAAAATCGCTTATCCGGAGCAAAAGGATTTGGTATTCGAAATTAGTTCAATTGACCTATCTTCAAACACAACCAAAATTGCATTGCAGAATTTAACCCTGATTCAACTGCATTTGCGCTTGTTGAAATTAATCGCCGGCTAAATCATCAAATCATCATTTTTTAGGTAAATTAAGGCAAGAGGGGAATTTTAATTAATTCCCCTTTTTTATTTTGCAAGTTCATCCACTTCAAAAATTCCAAACGTATTATTATCCAAATCAATAAAGTATCCTTGCCAACATCTTCCCGGAATTGCAAATTTGGGTAAAGCTACCCGACCTCCCAATTTTAAGATTAAATCCGCCGTTTCATCAAAACTGCTTACTTCAATGGAACAGGTGAAAGCATTCGTTCCATATTCCGCTGGTGGAATTTTGGCCGGACGTTTCAATAAACCACCGTACATGTTATTTGTTTCTATGCGATAGTATTCGATAGGTACGGATTCTTCCTTTACAAATTTCCAGTCGAATAATGATTCATAGAATGCTTTGTCCCTTGTTGGATCGGATGATTGAATTTCAAAATAGGAAATAGTATTCATAAATTGTTTTTATCTAAAATACTGGAACCGGATTAAATAAAGAAGAGAGAACTCACAACGAATCTCTCTTTTACCAGTAGTAGCCTGGGTTCAATATTTTTTCGGCTCCTTAACCGACAAGGATTATTTCAATAACGGCCCATATTGAGCCACTTTAGCTTGATTCCCTGCCTGTTCATAAGATATGACCATCAATCGTAATGCATTCACATTGGTAGAATCTTTGGTGTAAATAGTTTCAAATACCTGACCGGCTTCTCCGTATTTAGCTGCAGCTCCGTAGGAATTCCCAAGGTTGGATGCCATTTCGGTATCATTGGGGAATTTTTGAAGCCCTTTCTTGAAAACAGGAATTGCTTCCTCGTATCGTTTCAAATTGAATAAGGAAATACCATAATGTTTGTAATTGGTAGAAGTGGCGTCTTTCCAAAGAATACCTTTTTTGAGGGCAATGGCCGAGTGATTAAAATCATTTAACATGAAGTAGGCGTCTCCCAGGTTGCTATATAAAGAATTGTCAGTTGGGCTGAGGCTGATCGCTTTTTGAGTATAGAAAACAGATTGTTTAAACTGATTCAATCGGAAGCAGGCGACCCCTAAATCGGTATAGGAACCAAGATCCAGTGAATCAATGGAAATGGCTTTTTTGAAACTGGAAACAGCAACCAGTAATTGTTGTCGTGCTGTTATGGAATCAAGGTCATCTGTATTCATTTTCAGAACACCGTTATTGAAGTGAACGCGTGCACTGTTCGGACTGTTTTGAACGTCTGCAGCGAAAAGGGTCGCATTGGATTCCCAAACCTTGTTGCGTCGGATTGTCTGAACACTAAATACAATTGCCAATGTGAAAATCAATAAAACAGCCGATTGCCATTTCTCAGTTTGTTGCGTCTTGAATAAAGTGAATATACCTATTACGAAGACTATAATGATCCCTAATGAAGGAGCGTAGGTCAATCGATTGGCGTAGGTAGTCCCGATTAAAGAGAAAATATTAGTCACCATGGCTATAGTGATAAAGAAAAACAGGATTCCGAATGCAATTTCAGGTTTTGATTTGCGTGTTTTAATAATGACTACTGCCGATAGGATCAAAGCTAATAATGTACCGATTACGGGAAGAGAAGTGAAACTCAAACAAGGAATTTGGTTGTAGGAATAATCATAACTCAGGTTATAGGGGGCAATAACTTCCAACATATAACGGCCTAAAATGCCGATTCCAGTAGCGTATCGCGAACCGCTTTCACATGCAACAAGTGAATTATCGTGGTAGCCATATTGAATAGGAGGTGTAGGATCGTTATGAATCACCGATTGATGCAGGATCAACCAGGCAGCTGTGATGATAAGTAATGGTAACAATTTCTTTAAGACAGAACTAATCGATTCTTTTTGAACCATCCAAAAGTAAAGTCCCAAAATGGGCAGATACATGATTCCTGCCTCTTTAGATAAGAGACAAGCTAAGAATAAAAGAACTGTTTTGATTGTATCGAGTGTTTTTCCGCTTCTCGCTTTCAGTATGCTTTGGAAAGTAAGCAGGAAGAATAGGAAGCAGAGAATTTCATCCCGACTTTTGATATTGGCAACTACTTCAGTATGACTTGGATGTACCATGAAAACAAGAGCAATAGCGAACGAAACCCAAGCAGAATAATTGGGCAGTAATTTTAATAAGAGTTTGAAGAGCAATCCAATCGTGAGTGCATATAAAAGCACGTTTATAAAATGATGTATTGCCGGATTATTTGGGGAAACCGCCCACTCAACTGCAAACATGGCCATGGATAATGGACGATACAATCCTGCATTTGCATCCCAAAACCCTTTCCAGTAAAAAGTGGAGAACAGATCGGGGATTCCTCCAAAACCTTCCTGCACAAACCGGTTATTTTCAATGACAGCTAAATCGTCCAGCACAAATCCATGCTGAATAGTGGGGATGAACAGAATAAATGCTGCAATAGACAATATCCAGAAAAGTCTGCGTCGGATTAGAAGCGAGTTGTCAACTAGAGGAACAGAGGCAGACATCTTTTGAGAATGTGACTGCTTATTGGAAGAGGGTTGTTTCTTTGGCATAGCTCTGCTAAATTAGAGTTATTTGTCTTTTGTTCGTATCTGTTAAACAAAAAACAGGTATCCTGAAAATAGGAAGTTATCTAAAAAATAAAAGCGGCGGTCTAATTTGACCGCCGCTTTAACCAGTAGTAACTTGGTTTTAATTCTTAACGATACGTTTCAATATTTTTCCAGTCTCAGTTTCAATAGACAAGAAGTAAACCCCATCTGCGTATTGAGCCAGATTAATTAATTGACCGTTCGAAATTTGACCTGTATAATGTATTTTCCCTTGAACATCTGTGATAACCAAGTTGGCAGTCGCAAAAGTCATGGTAATTGTCACTTGGTTTTCTGTCGGATTCGGGAATACCTGGACAGATTGAGAATCCAATTCTTCAAGACCTAAACCTGTAACTACAACACAAGCTGCTGTATCACTACATCCGGCTGCATTTGTTACAACAACCGAGTAAGAACCATTAGCTGTCGGTACAAATGTTTGACCCGTAGCTCCACTAATTGCTACTGTACCATTACAATTAAGCCATTGGTAAGTTGTTCCGCTGGAAGCAGTCAAAGTACTACCATTATTAGTAATGCTTGCAGAAGGAGCTCCTGTAATAGTCAAGTTCAAGATCAAAATCGAATCACATCCATTTACATCAACCAATGTGTCTGAATACATTCCTGATGCGGTGTACGTTATTCCAGTTTGATTCCAAGTATAAGTTTCACAAACCGTTACATTCTCTGTAGCGCTTGATCCACCGATTGTAAGGTTCAATGTGATCACCGAATCACAACCTGCAGCATTTGGAATGGTATCCATATATACACCTGACATGGTGTAAGTCATTCCGGTTTGTGCCCACATATATGATCCACATGAAAATTCAGAAGAACTTGAACTGGAAGGAGTATTGATTGTCAGATCCAAAGTTACAATCGAGTCACAACCACCAGCGCTTGGAATGGTATCCACATACAAACCTGAAGTGGTGTACGTCATTCCATTTTGAGCCCAGGTGTAAGAAACACAATTGCTCTCAGTAACAGTATTTGTAATTTCTGTACTAATTGTCAAAGTAAGTGTAACTGTGGAATCACATCCGTTTGCAGCAGCCAATATTTGAGTATAGATTCCGCTCGTCGTGTACGTTTGGGTTCCCCATGTATATGTGTTACAAGCTGTATGAGAGAAACTACTTGTTAAAGGAGCAGATTCTGTGATTACAAAGGTTTGTGTAGCCTGGCAAAAATTAGCATCTGTAACCGTAACGGTATATGTACCTGCAGTTAAACCTGAAGCTGTTTGAGCTGTTCCGCCTGCTGGCGCCCACGAATAAGTGTATGTTCCTGTTCCACCTGTTGGAGTTACAGTTGCAGAACCTGTTGAAGCTCCGTTACAAAGAATATTAACCTGAGAGTTATCAGAAAGATCTAAAGCAGTTGGTTCCGTAATAACAAATGATTGGGTTGCTTCACAACCGTTAGCATCTGTTACTGTTACAGTATACGTACCAGCACTTAGTCCGCTCGCATTCGCATTTGTACCACCTGAAGGTGACCAAGAATAAGTAAATCCTGGAGTCCCACCGTTTATAAAAATACTTGCACTACCATTAGCACCTCCATTACAGGAAACATTCGTTTGTGAAGTAGGTGTAATTACTATCGCTTGAGGCTCAGTAATAGTGAATGAAACAGTCGCCATACATCCGTTAGCATCTGTAGTGATAACAGAATAAGAACCAGCTGCCAATCCTGTTATGGAAGTTGTTCCATCACCGGTTGGAGTACCTGGAGCCCAATCGTAAGTGTAACCCGGAGTTCCACCTGTCGGTAAATTAATCGAAGCAGCACCATTTACACCGCCGTTACATGCGATGTTTGTTTGTGAAGCAGCGGTTACTGAAAGAGCAGCAGGTTCTGTTATTGTGAATGATTGAGAACCTGTACAACCGTTCGCATCGGTAACCGTAACAGTATATGTTCCTGCTCCAATTCCTGATATAGAAGTTGTTCCGTCACCTGCTGGTGTTCCCGGAGTCCAGTCGTACGTATAACCAGGAGTTCCACCGTTAGCAGCATTGATTGCTGCTGCACCGGTTAATCCGCCGTTACATGCAATGTTTGTTTGTGAAGCGGCTGTTACTGAAAGAGCAGCAGGCTCTGTAATCGTAAATGATTGAGAAGCCATACATCCGTTAGCATCGGTAATATCACAAGTCCACGTTCCGGCTGTTAATCCTGTTACGGAAATAGTTCCGTCACCAGTTGGAGATCCTGGGGTCCAGTCATAAGTATAACCTGGAGTACCTCCCGTTGGCGTATTGATTGCTGCAGCACCGGTTGATCCGCCGTTACAGGCAATGTTTGTTTGTGAAGCAGCGGTTACTGAAAGAGCAGTAGGTTGAGTCACTGTAAATGATTGAGAAGCCGTACATCCGTTTGCATCTGTAACTGTTACAGTATATGTTCCTGCTCCGATTCCTGTTATAGATGTTGTTCCGTCACCTACTGGTGTTCCCGGAGCCCAGTCGTACGTATAACCAGGAGTACCACCGGTAGCAGCATTGATTGCAACTGCACCGTTTGATCCGCCATTACAACTTACGTTTGTCTGCGAAGAAGCTGTCACCGAAAGTGCAGTAGGTTGTGTGATCGTAAATGTGATCGTAGCCGTGCATGAGTTAGCATCTGTAGCAGTTACTGAGTAAGTTCCTGCTGTCAACCCTGTTACGGCAGTCGTTCCGTCACCTGTAGGTGTCCCTGGCGCCCAATCATACGTGAATGCCCCGGCTCCCCCTAATGCAGGGTTTACTGCAAAAGCACCAGTATTTCCGCCAAAACAGGCAACATTAGTTTGTGAAGCTGCAGTGAATGCGATAGCTGCTGATTCAGTAATTGTAAAGGATTGTGTAGTTTGACAAGAATTCGCATCTGTAACAGTCACGGTGTAAGTTCCTGCAGCCAGTCCTGTTGCCGTAGCAGCAGTTCCACCTGATGGAGACCAGGAGTAAGTATAACCAGGTGTTCCTCCGGTTACACTAACCGTTGCAGCACCGTTTGATCCGCCATTACAGCTTACATTTGTTTGTGCTGCAGCAGTTGCTGCCAAAGCAGTCGGTTCAGTGATTGTAAACGATCGTGTCGTCTGACATGCGTTTGCGTCTGTAATAGTCACCGTATACGTTCCGGCAGGTCTTCCTGTTGTACTGGCAAAAGTTCCGCCTGAAGGAGACCATGAGTACGTGTAAGAAGGTGTTCCACCTGTTACGTTAACAGTTGCAGTACCGTTTGAGCCGCCGTTACATGAAACATTCGTCTGAGAAGATGTTGCATTCAAAGCCGTTGGTTGTGTTACAGTAGCACTCGCAGTTCCAGTACATCCGTTCACATCTGTAATAGTTACACTATATGATCCTGCTACAAGGCCTGTTCTGTCTTCCGTTGTTGGTCCACTGGCCCAATTGAAAGTATAAGGTCCGGTTCCACCTGACGGAGTTAAATTGATGGCTCCGTTTGTTCCGCCGTTACAAGCAACATTAGTTACTACTGTGCTTGCGCTGATTGCAGTTGGTTGTGTTACCGTAGCACTCGCACCTCCCGTACATCCATTGGCATCTGTGATAATTACCGAATAAGTTCCGGCCGCAAGACCTGTTCTGTCTTCCGTTGTTGGCCCACTTGCCCAATTGAATGTATATGGTCCCACACCTCCTGTAGGAGTAAGGTTAATTGCTCCTGTGTTTCCACCAAAACATGCCACATTCGTTACAACTGTAGTTCCTGAAACGGATGCCGCGGGTTGTGTTACTGTTGGAGAAACTGTTCCGGTACATCCGTTTGCATCTGTAATAGTTACAGAGTATGTTCCTGCTGTAAGTGATGTTCTATCTTCCGTTGTAGGTCCACTTGCCCAATTGAATGTATATGGTCCCACACCTCCTGTAGGAGTAAGGTTAATTGCTCCTGTGTTTCCACCAAAACATGCCACATTCGTTACAACTGTAGTTCCTGAAACGGATGCCGCGGGTTGTGTTACTGTTGGAGAAACTGTTCCGGTACATCCGTTTGCATCTGTAATAGTTACAGAGTATGTTCCTGCTGTAAGTGATGTTCTATCTTCCGTTGTAGGTCCACTTGCCCAATTAAAGGTATATGGTCCTGTTCCTCCTGTAGGAGTAAGGTTAATTGCTCCTGTGTTTCCACCGAAACATGCCACATTGGTTACCACAGTACTTCCTGAAACGGCAGTTGGTTGTGTTACTGTGATTCCGGAAACGGTTTTGGTACAAGCGTTTGCATCTGTAATTGTCACTGAATAGGTTCCGGCAGCAAGTCCTGTACGGTCTTCAGTTGTAATTCCACCGCCCCAGCTAAAGGTGTACCCCGACGCTCCACCGGAAGGTGTTAAATTGATTGCACCGTTTGTTCCTCCGTTACAAGCCACGTTCGTTACTATTGTACTTCCAGCGATAGCGGGAGGCTGAGTAATTGTAAATGATTTGGTTGCTGAACAGTTATTTGCATCTGTTACCGTTACGGTATAACTTCCTACCGTTAAAGATGAGGCTGTTGCACCTGTACCGCCACTTGGAGACCAAGAATACGTGTATCCTGGTGTTCCACCCGATGGAGAAACAGTTGCTGACCCATTTGAACCGGCATTACAAGCAACATTCGTTTGCGATCCGGCACTTGTATTCAAAGCTGTTGGTTGAGTAAGAGTGAAATTTTTTGTAATCTGACAAGAAATAGCATCTGTTATTGTTACAGTATAGCTTCCCGCGGATAGACCTGTAGCAATCGAGGATGTACCACCGGAAGGAGCCCAACTGTAAGTGTATGATCCGATTCCTCCGGTTGGAGAAACAGCTGCAGATCCGTTGGATAAACCAAAGCAAGTTATATTGTTTTGAGCAGTTGGTGAGGTAATGTTGGATATGCTTAAGGTTCCGGAATTCGAATTCGTAAAACACGAAGCAACTCCATTGATCGCTGTGCAGCGGTACAAATAGCCATTCATGCCGGATGTCGCTCCCGTGATAGTTAATGTGGAAGTAGTTGCATTGGAGTAAACACCTCCGTTTGTGATATCGGTAAATCCGGAACCGGTATTTACTTGCCATTGATAAGCAGTAGCTCCGGTTGCTGTCGATGAAAAAGTTGTATTTCCATTCACACAGATTGCTCTGTTTGGAGGGTTCGCTGTGATAGTAGGTGCAGTACATGCTGCTACTTCAAATAGGCGAAAGTTATCGATTCCCCATTCTTCATTGGATCCTTCAGAAAAAACACGGATTCGTAAACTTAATGTTGTTCCGGTTCCGGGAATGCTTTTGACAAATTCACCGAATACATTGGTCAATTGGGTTCCATCACCACATCCATTTCCATCGGTATCTTCAAACAGGTATTTATCTACGCCATTTGCAGCACTTCCTCTATTGAAAAAGCGGATTAAAGGAGTATATGCTCCACCATCGATGCTGTATTCAATAATAATGTAATCGGTATTTGTAGTACCAACCCCACTAATACAGGCATTGGTGTTATCCCATGGTTCGTTGGTACTTGCAGCAGCAATTAAACCTTTGAAACTCAGGGTGCTTTTTCCGGCAATGTTAATTCCGGTCCAATCGATTTGAAGTTCATTGGTTGCAGCACTGGCAGTTTGATTGGATACGGCTCCACTTGCTGTAAAACCGGTTCCGAGAGCGTTATGATCTTCACCAGCCCAATAGGAAGTACCTTCTTTACCTGTAAAGGGAACTACTTGAGAAACTGTTGAACCATCCGTTAAACGAAAATAGGAAGTTGATGGGAGTGGTGTTGTACCGCCGTTCTCCTCTGGTGTGCGAGTACCGCTCGTAGGAGAACTGTCAAAATTGTCCGCCCAAAATTGGGTCTGGGCCATTGAAAATCCGGCAGACAATAGGGTTAATAAAAGTAATAATCGTTTCATAATTTAATTATTAGTAAATAAATGTTTGTCAATTGCAAGTTGCAGAAATTCTGGTTTTTACATACGCATTAGTTTAAGTTAGATCCTGTTTGAATAAATAATCGGTTGAGTTCACCTGCCTGGAAAACCCCTGATTCAAGCTTTACGATATGAGTATTAA
Source organism: uncultured Fluviicola sp. (assembly GCF_946478805.1). The sequence continues at coordinate 197,293 of NZ_CAMLDC010000007.1, forward strand.
CAATACTATCATCTATGCAAGCTATTTTTACAGAGTGGGTATCCATAGATAAAACTGTTCCTGCTTTCGCTCCATGTGATTTAAGTTCAGCAGTTGCTGAAATTATTTTAAATGGTTGATGAAACATTACATCTGCGCCAAAATTCCAAGGATTGCATGCATTGACTAAACTGACAATCTCTTGGGCATTCATATTTTCCCAGATAATCCGTGTTTCTTCTATTTCGGGCATTGGGAAGTATTCTGCCAGTGTTTCATCTTGTTCGATCAATGGAATATTGGTTCCGAATTCAAGCATTTGAACGAGGCTTTGCACCGCAAGACTTGTACGTTCTCTTAGTTTGATAGCCAAAGACCCAAATGTTTCATTTTTATCAATTTGTACTGTTTCCTGGAAAACAACCGGTCCTTCATCCGCATCGGATACCATTTTATGCACAGCAATGGCTGTTTCCTTTTCCTGAGCTTTGAGAACCTCAAAAATAGGCATTGCCCCTCGATAGGATGGAAGTGGTCCCATATGAAAATTAAACCATTTATTTGGAAGCAATTCCAGAAGATTCTCACTTATGATAAAAGGAAAATTGATTGAAAAAATATATCCGGGTTGGACGTCCTTAATCCATTCTTTCATTTGTGGAAGGTCTTTTCCTGAGCGGACAGAAAGAAAAGGAATATCTGAACCGTTTGCAAATTCTTTTAATTGCCGGGCAGATTCGAGATCCTTGCCTCCAATGACAACACCTGCAAGATTTCCCTCCAGTGCCAGCAAGTGAACGGATTCAAAGGCAGTTTTTCCGCCACAGATGATGACTGTTTTTAATTTTTCCATCAGATACAAGCATAACTGTTATACCATCCTGAGATAGCATTTTCCAATGGGACAGCAATCATTTTTTCAAAAGCAGATTTGACTTCTTCAATTTGAATTGTCCCGGTAATGGAAAGATCACATTTCCCTTCTTTTTCAATCAATGTAGCTTCGTACAAAGGAGTAAGTGTTGCCTGGGCAGTTTCATGGAAACGGATAGTTCCTCTAGGGCTTTCAAATGTTTTCGTTTTAAACGCTTTCAGTGTTTCCTTTCCGTTGTTTTTATGCTCCTGCATCAATTCTAATAAGGCAATGGCCATAGCAGCGGCTTCCCAACCCAATAAGGAGAACAGGTTAGCATTCCATCCGGCTTCTTCTACATTACGAACAAAATGCTTGTTTTCTTCATTGTCAAATGTTCTTGACCAGGCAGCTACACCATAGACATTTTCACCAGGAAAAGCAGCATCTTTAAGAAGTGTTTCTTCAAGTGCAAAGGGAGCTAGGTATATGGGTAATTGTTCTTCCGGGAAATGCATATTAAGTTCATCAAAAAACCATTGAACAAAATCCCCGCTAAATATACCTAACATAGCATTGTCTGATTGTTGATCACGGAATTCTTTCAACGGAAGCATGGAAAATTCTCCGCGTTTATATCCGGTAGCATGATTAAAGACCACTTCACCGCCACCGTCCATCAATCCCAGAGTGCCGGCATAAGTTTGAAGGTAACCACCGTCATAATAACCCGAAACTACACCAACTTTGGAATAGCCATCGTTAACTGCCTTTTTGCCTGCAAACCAGTTTCCAAGTGCATTATGTAGGGAGTGAAAAAGAATATTTGGACAATCCGGCCATTCTTGCGGCATATTGGCACCGCCATCAAGGACAATCAGTATCCGGTTTGTAGCAATGAAAAGCGGACGCATTAATTGTGCTGTACGGTGGCTGACAAATGCAAAAACAACCGAAAGGTTTTCCTGCATTAATAAGCGTTCTGCGATCCGGTAACAATTCTGCTGATCTGTTCCGAAACCGATATTTTCACTAAAGATCTTAATATCCTCTCTTCCGAAATGCTTCAAACCTGAACGCAGTCCTTCATACATATCGAAACCGATCGTTTCGTAATAAGTGGAGCGGGGTAGTAAAATACCGATTTGATCCATATTTTTCTTACTTAAAAAGGAAACAAGACCGAGGTCTTGCTTCCTTTTGATATTCAAATTAGTTGCGACTTGGAAAAATTCCTTCAGTTGCAATACTGTAGTTTAATACAAGGTAAGGGTTCATAATACCGACAGGAAATCCAGATCCTGTTATACTTGTAGTTCCGCCTACTTGAACAGTTCCGTAGAATTTACCAGGCGTAGAAACCGAAGAATAGACATCGGTCCCTTGATTGGCAATATAGCCTCCTGTTGGATCTGATTGGTCGCCGCCAGCTGAAGAAACAGGTAGCATAGCTGTAATTCCTTGTCCGGAATGAATATGAGCAGGAAGGTTACCAACAGTCAGTGTAGCAGATTCTGATCCGGCTTCTTCTCCGATCGTATATTCAGGTAAACCTGGTCCTTGGCCTTGTCCTAGAGGAACACGTCCTTGAAGGTCAGGTAAGGCAAAAGTTGTTTGTCCGTCTCCACCATATGTTGTACCCAATAAAGAGAACAATGCGGTGTTTTGGGCAATTGATAGTATTTGACCCTGGCAAGTCATATAACCCCTAGGAGCAAAGTTGAAACCAAACGTTTTGATTTCACCCACAAATGGTTCTGTAGACATATTAAGAATGTTTTAGAGGTGAGTATTGTTTAGTTTCTGCTTGGGAAAATTCCTTGCAGCGCGATGGAGTAATTCATAACCAAATAAGGATTCATTACGGAAAAAGGTAAACCGGAACCGGTTACACCCGTGTTTCCTGCTACTTGAACAGGTCCATAGAATTTACCTGCTGTAGAAACAGAAGAATAAATGTCAGTTCCCTGATTAGCGATAAATCCGTTCGTTGGATCAGATTGATCACCACCACCTGAGGAAACAGGTACTTGAACAGTAATTCCTGCCGCTGGGTGAATATGCGGTGGAATATTAGAAGTTAACAGTGTGACATTCGGTGTTCCCGAAACCTCTCCCATGCTGTGAGAAGGGAGTCCAGGCCCTGTACCTTGTCCGATCGCCATGCGACCTTGTAAATCCGGTAACGCAAAAGTAGTTTGTCCGTTTCCTCCGTAAGTTGTTCCGAGTAACGAAAAAAGAGCAGTGTTTTGTGCAATTGATAAAATTTGCCCTTGGCAGGTTGCATAACCTTTTGGAGCGAAGTTAAATCCGAATAGTTTAACTTCTCCGATAAATGGTTCAGTAGACATAGTTATTATTTGTTTAAAAGTTACAGTTTGACAAATGATAACATACGCTTAATTGAAACGCAGGTTTACTTGGGGGATTATTGAAAAGAGGTTTCATCATCAGTGAATGTTTAATCATATGGTTGAGACAAATATAATGCATAAATGGAAATAAACTAATAACAAAACTATAATGTTTGACCGAATGATTGAGCTTGAACTAAAAATCAGGGGGAAACCCTTGTTATTTTTAATAGGATAAATTCGAATAAATCGTCGATAATTGTTAAAGTATTATCGATTAACTAAATAAAAGACGATTTTTTCAAAAAATAAATTTGCAACCTAAGAACCGGGGGAATGTGCCTTTAATTACTTGGGTTTGGTGGGATTTAGAACTCAAAAAAACGCCCTTTTTTGGATCTGAATAAAAGTTAAATTAACGGAAATAGCATTTATTTTACCGATATCCTGATTTTTAACCGTACCTTCGTTCCAAGTATTTATTTAATAACAAGTTTAATGAACAAAGGAACAGTAAAGTTCTTCAATGAAACTAAGGGATTTGGTTTTATTAAAGAAGATGACTCCGCAAAAGATCACTTCGTACACGTATCAGGATTAGTTGATGAAATCCGTGAAGGTGACCAAGTAGAATTCGAATTAGAAGAAGGTAAAAGAGGAGTGAACGCAGTAAACGTTCGCGTAATCCAATAATTGATTTTAATAATTGAACGAAAGAGTTTGTTTGTCGGTTGACGAATAAACTCTTTTTTATTTAAAAAAAAGTAGAAATTTTAAAAAATTAAATGGCAAGATCACAAGAGACTTTCAATAAAAAAGAGATTCAAAGTAAAAAAGACAAAAAGCGCAAGGACAAAGAAAAGAAAATGCTTGAGCGCAAGGAAGGTGGAAAAGCAAGTTTTGAGGACATGATCGTTTATATCGATGAGAATGGAAATCAAACATCAACTCCGCCTGATCATTCTAAGCGATTGGAATTCAACGCTGAGGATATTGTTATTGGTGTCCCGAAAAGAGAGGATTTACCACCGGAAGAGAAAATTCGTACAGGAACTGTAACTTTCTATAATGATTCGAAAGGATACGGCTTTATCAAAGATAGTGTATCGGGAGATAGTGTGTTTGTTCACGCAAATCAACTGACTGAGGCAATTACAGAAGGAAATCGGGTTACTTTCGAAGTTGAAAAAGGACAAAGAGGACCAACAGCTGTAAGAGTTAAGAAGGATTAATTATCCGTTAAGATAGAATCGAATTTTATTAGTGTGTCACTGCGATAAATCCACTTTTAAATTCGATTTTTTCGTTTGAATAAGTGACGATAAGGGTATACGTGGATTCCATCCGGAACTGGCCATTCGTTATACTTTCCGTGGGAAAAGCAAGGGATTGGATCCAATATGCATAAGACAATCTTCACAACAAGGTTCTTCGCTGAAGGTCTTTTCATCGATTGGTTGGCTTCGGGGAGAGAAAAAGTTCAATTGTTCAATACTTGAACGGTTTGACTTTTAAACTTTTGAACAAAAAAAAGACTTCCTTCCGGAAGCCTTTTTTTTACTTATCAATCGAACCGGTAACGCGTTTCATGAATTCGTTGAGCGCATCTTTCTGAGATTTTCCAGATTTGATTTCCCTATGAACCTCTATCGCTCCGGAGAAATTGGAGAGTAGTTCTCCAATGACATCCAGCTCTTCATCTTTCAAACCAGGAGCATCAATCAAGTGTTCCAATGTTTCGATAGTCTCGTTCACGTAGTCTTCATCATTTTCCTCGATGAAAGCTACCATATGTTTAATTACCGGCAACCGCATCTCTGACCTCTTGAATGATTTCCACTTTATTTCCTTGAGCTTGTTTTACCAATTTTCCTCCTACAAAGCCAGCGAAAGTCGGCAGATTCGAAACATCCGCAAATTTGCGTGAGTTTGGCAATTTCTCTGCATCCACGTAATAGAATTCTATTTCAGGATTTTCCTCAGCCAACCGTTTGAACTTTGGTTTGGTGATCTTACAGTTACCACACCAGGATGCCCCGTATTGAACCATCACTTTCTGATTGGCGCTCAATAACTGCTCTAAATTGTCTTCCGTTAACTCTGTAAACATGATTCTTAGTGTTTGCTTAAATAATCTGCTGTACTTGTACGATCAGCTTTCATCGCATCTTTCCCTTCTTCCCAGTTTGCAGGACATACCTCACCGTGTTTCTGAACGTGTGTATATGCATCAACCAGGCGAATGTACTCGTGTACGTTGCGTCCTACAGGCATGTGGTTAATTGATTCGTGGAAAACCGTTCCCTCTTCATCAATCAGGTATGTTGCACGGTAAGTAACGTTGTCACCTGTTGAATCCTCATCATACGGATCGAAATCCAGGATGTCCAGTTCTTCTGCCAAACGACGCGTTGAATCTGCAATCAATGGAAACTTAACTCCTTCAATTCCTCCATTGTCTTTTGCCGTGTTTAACCATGCAAAGTGAACTTCAGCCGTATCACAAGATGCACCGATAATCAATGTGTTGCGTTTTTCAAAATCAGCAGCTGCCTCTTGGAAAGCATGGATTTCCGTCGGACATACGAACGTGAAATCTTTCGGGTACCAGAACAACAATACTTTTTTCTTGTTTTCAATTGCATGACGCAATACATCGATTTGGAAAGTATCTCCCATTTCATCCATTGCATTTACCAATACGGAAGGAAATTTTTTACCTACTACACTCATTTTTATTTGTTTTTATTTATTAAGATTCTAAAACTTTAAGATTTTAAGATATCGGGACTTTAGTATCGTTCAAAGTCTGAATATCGTCCAAAAAATCAATTTTATTTGCTACATCAATTTTCAGAAAGAATTGAGGGTTTTCCTATGAGATAAATCAGGTTTTGGTATGATTAAGAATTTATTCAAGTCTTAAAATCCTGATGTCTTAAAGTCAAATCACTTACCCAGCCACGCTGCAAACATCCAGTTCGTTTTCTCTTTTTCACGAACCAGGTCACTCATCATTGCATTTGTCCCTTCATCTCCCAAATCAGCAGATTCGGTCAGGATTTCACGCTCCAGTTTCAGAATTGTTTCCTGGGCACTTAAAATGTACGTCATACCTTCTTTTCCTTCGTGAATGGTTGCGTTTTCTTTCAATGCACTATTTTTAAGATAATCCTCAAATCGGTGAAGGGGAGTGATTCCAAGAGTAAGGATTCGTTCCGCCAGATCATCAATGATTACTTGTGTTCTGGTATACAATTCCTCGTATTTCAAATGCAATTCAAAGAAGTTGCTTCCCTTTATGTTCCAGTGAATCGCCCGCAAGTTTTGATAATGTACTTGGTATGTTGCCAAAAGGCGGTTCATCTTATTATTTAAATCTTGTTGTGAACTCATAGTTATTGTTTTTGTAGTCTAATAGACTAAAGACAATAGACCCAAGACTATCATCGGTCCGTTGTCTTTGGTCTTCTGTCTTTAGTCTTTCAACAATTCAAAGGTGCAACTATTTCAAATATAAATGTTATTGATTAACTTTATAAATCCATAGAATTAATTTATAATGATTTCCCCACAACAAATCACATACATTTTGGCGGTCTATGAGACAGCTTCAATCAGTCGGGCTGCGGAACAATGTTTTGTAACTCAACCTACACTTTCCATGCAATTGAAAAAAGCAGAGGAATTACTCGGACATCTCGTTTTTCACCGCGATACGAATTCCATGGAATTGACAGATTTCGGGAAATCATTAATTCCCCTTTTGCAACAGATCCAAGGAGATTTTGGAGCAATCGACCGGATCAGTCAAATACATTCGGGGACATACAAGGAACGTTTAAGAATCGGTGTTATCCCTACAGTAGCAGCCTATTTATTATTGGATAATTTTCAGGAATGGCAGACTTTACTTCCAACGACCCAAGTTTTTGTGGAGGAATTGAAAACGGAAGAACTGATAGAAGCCCTGGATCAACGCAAAGTCGACCTGGCAATTCTGGCGGGTCCTTTGAATCAGGCAAATTACCGTATAACACCGATGTTTTCGGAAGAGATTTTAGCTTATGCTCCAAGTGTTCCGGGCGAGATTTTATTAGTTGACCAATTGAAAGATCTGCAACCCTGGCTTTTGAACAAGGGAAACTGCCTGCGCACCCAAATGATGCAGTTTTGTGCCATTAATGATGATTTACCCTCCAGTTGGAATTACCAGGGAGGAAACATGGATTTGTTGATGCGCATGGTCGATCAGCAAGGTGGTTATACCCTGATTCCTGAATTCTATCATCCATTCGTGAATCAAAGTACCGAATTCAAATCAATTCGCGATAACCACGGCTCTTTTCCCGGCCGGTCGATCATTGCTGTGAGTGCATTCCGCCATGCAAATTGGGATTCAATGGAGAAGATTATCCGATCTATTCAGCACAAGTATGGAAAACCGGTTTCGAAGGAATTGGAATTGTTGAGTTGGAAGTAGCAATTATTAATTGAAGGACTATTAGTGAGGTACTCTCTTTATAATTGATAATTTTGTAATTGATAATTCTCAATAAAAAATATGGCTCTTATAAAATCATGCAGAGGAATAGAACCTCAATTCGGAGAAGATATTTACCTGGCTGAAAACGCAACAGTAGTAGGTGATGTAGTGATGGGTGATCGTTGCTCCGTTTGGTTCAATGCGGTCATTCGCGGAGATGTGAATTCGATTCGCATGGGAAATCAGGTGAATGTGCAGGATGGAGCTGTGATCCATTGCACTTATGAGAAAACGAAAACAACTCTTGGAAACAATGTTTCGATCGGTCACAATGCCTTGGTTCATGGATGTACGGTCGAAGACAACGTGTTGATCGGGATGGGATCTATTGTGATGGATAACTGTTATATCGAATCCAATTGCATCATTGCTGCAGGAGCTGTGTTACTGGAAAATACACGTGTGGAAGCATGGAGTGTTTATGCGGGTATTCCGGCAAAGAAAGTGAAAACCTTATCTCCTGAATTGTTTGAAGGAGAAGTACAACGCATCGCGAATAATTACGTGATGTATTCCGGATGGTTTAAGTGAAACAAGTTCAAAAAGTGTAATAGTTCAAAAGTTTAAACAATTGAACTATTTGAACAAAAAAAGCATCAGCCGTAGCTGATGCCTCTTGTCTGGCTTTTGGGTTTTTGATTTAGATTGCCAGGTAATTTTTTAGATCATCGGACGTTTTCACTTGTTTCGTAATGTTTTCCATCCGGAATTCAGGCGCTTTTGCATTAAGATCGATAGGTTTGTCTTTCTCCGATTTAAGGGAGTAGACTTCACCACTATCAGTAAACAGTAAGAAAATATTCTCTCCTTTAGAATTACAGGTAATTTGCTTCGGGTCGAAACTGAAAGAACCGTTTACATTCTTGTCAATCAGGCAAAGGATGTTTTGGTTTTTAATCTCTTTTTGAGTGGACGCATCCAGGTATTTGGGAGAAAAACTAATGGCATTCCCAACTTGATAGATCTGGTCGCAGTTGTAAACTCCGAACTTATCACAATTCAATCCTCTTACCAGGTTCGGGTATTGATGACCTTTGTCGCCTCCTCCGGGAAGCAAAGTATTCCCTTTTCCAACGGCTATATTTTTGCCTGCATTCCCTTGATTCACATTATTGTTGGTATTATACTCCGCCCAGATCAGTGCAATCAGAGGCTCAGCATATTCCGGACGTACCTTCAGTTGGAAATCCGCAGTAAGATCCTGTGCTACACTTTCTTCAACCTTTTGAGGGGATTTTTTAGCAAGGCTGCGGTAAGCTTCGCGAGTATCTTCATCGAGCGTCACAACAGTATAGGGTTTGGAAGTAACATAGGAGATTTTTGCCTCTTTCTTGTCTCTGATTTCTGCATCTCCCTGGACAGCTTCTTCAAATGCATTTTCTTGTCGAAGTTCCGGATTATTGGCCGGAGCAAATAAATCTCTTTTTAGAGTTGTCCATTCACCGGTTTGATCATCCATTTCATAGAAGTTGACTCCCGGAGCTTTCTTCGTGCAATTGAAATCGATCGAAATGTCCTTTTGAAGTGTTAGTTTCTGCCCGTCCTTTGTTCCACGGATTTCATACATTCCTGCAGAATTGAAAAGGTATGTACCTGTTTTATCCTTGAAGGTCATTGGAAGCCCGGAGAACAGGATCTCAGCCGGATTGCGGTATTCCGTATAACTCACTGTATAATTTCCATAAACAGGCTTTCCATTTGCATAAACAACCGCATTTGCAGGAATGTGGATCTGACTTCCATTCGGATGAGTGAAGACACCACCTTTTGAATTGTCCACAGAAAAATCGAGTGCCGGGTTTCCTGCATCTTTCATATTCGTGCGGTGATAGGTTCTCATATCCGGAGCAGCATCGGTGTAGATCCGGAAGCCGTGAAAGTAGTTTTTCGCATCTTCACGGGTTGTTGCACCTGTCTGTTCGATCCAGACTATTTCCGGTTTGTCGATCTGAAGTTTGGGGAGCAACTGGTTGAGGCGGTACATCCGGTCTTCGTTCAATTGATTCTGATCAAAATCGGCACTTTCCTTGTAACGGGTATAAACCAATTCGATACGACGGATCTTTTTCGATTGAAGGTCTTTCAAGGATTTCGATTGGGAAAGGGTCTCATGTGAAAAGGTGCTTGGAATTTCAATACACTGTCCTTTTTTTGGAGCCACTTTTTCCACTTCCAATTGCTGGTGGCTTGTTTGCGAATAACTTATCGAAGTGATAAATAATATGGTCGCGATGATCGGTAGTCTCAGTTTCATACGTTTAATTTTTTCGAGGTTCCAGAGTATAATGTCAAAGAAGTAAAAAGGTAAACGCGAAAACTGATTTTTATTATAAAAAAACTCTCGAAAGAACCTTATTTTTGAAATATGAAAGAGATCGGATCAAGGGAAGACGTGGAATTGTTGGTGGAGACCTTCTACCAAAAATTGCTTGAGGATGAGTTGGTTTCGCATTTTTTCTCCAAGCTCGATTTGAAAGAACATTTACCCAGGGTGGTTCAGTTCTGGAGTTTTATCTTATTGGATGAAGCCGGGTACAGTGCCAACATGATGGAAAAACATGCGAAATTGGATTTGAAGGAAGAATCGTTTGAACGCTGGCTCAAATTATTCCATGAAACAGTGGATCAATTTTTTGTTGGAGAAAAAGCAAATCTGGCAAAACAACGCGCTACCTTAATTGGCTGGACGATGAAAACGAAATTCATTAAATAATTGAAAATTTAAAATGGACAATTGAAAAGGGGGATTCTTCTAAAGGAAGGTAAATTGTGCTGCTAAACTAGTATTCTAAAACTTTTCAATTTTACAATTCTCATTTTTCAATTAACGCAACAGCGTTACATGTCCCGTAAGCACTTCCGCATTGGCATAGGGAGCACACGAAACGTAACGAATAACATAAGTGTAAGTATCGTTTTTACACGGAAGGCCGCTGAATGTCCCATCCCAATGTTCCTCGAAATTGGACGAATGATAAACAGTTTCTCCCCATCGGTTGAAGATTTTCATATCCCATTCAACCGGGTCTAATGCGACTTTAGGATAGAAATCATTGTTGTGTTCGTTCCCGTCAGGAGTGAAGGTATTGGGAACATACACTACGAATGGCTCAATTGCAATACTTCGGAAAGTGGTGTCACTGCAACCGAATTGGTTGAATACGATTTGTTTCGGATAATGCATTCCGTCAGTAAAGTAGGTGTGTACCGGATTCGGGTCCGTACTTCCGGAACCCAGTTCGCCAAAGAAATAAGTGATATGTGTCGCTCCCTGGGATAAATCGGTGAATTGCACTTCCGAATCACAAATAGTGGTTTCAGTTTTATCGACTGAAAAACCGGCAACAGGTTTCGGATGTATGGTAATGAGATCCTGTTGTAACAAGCTAAAGGTATCAATACAGCCAACAGTAGAAATAATGGTCAATTCGACAGAATAGGTTCCTGCAGTTTGGTAGATATGGAGTGGGTTGACCTCTGTGCTTGTTCCTCCATCACCAAAAGTCCAATAATTTAGCAAAGGAGCTTCGTATTGGCTTAAATTGATAAACTGTGCAGGATACGGTTCGCATTTCAATTCATCACTGATAGTGAATCCGATTGTTGGGATAGAGAATATGAATACATTCGAATTTGCAGTTTCAGAGCAGTTTAAGAAGCTGGCTGTTAGTGTAATCGGGAATACACCGGAATCGTCAAAAACCACATTATTTACATTCAGACTTGTTGCATTTGACGGGTTTGCATGACTCCCGAATTCCCAGGAATAAGTCGTGATGGCTGGCCCGGTAACGTTTCCTGCGAAATTGAAACTGTTGGTTGTTATACAAAGTGAATCGTTATGCGTGAAGGAAACATTCAAGGGCTCGTAAATCGTAATGTTCTGAATCGATGTATCCGTACAGTTGGGTCCGCTGCTTGCAATGAGTGTAATCGGGTAAGTCCCTTCTGATGGGAAGGTGTAAGTAGGGGAAACTGCAGTACTTACATCTGTTGTGATTCCGGGAACACCGAAGTCCCAGGAATAGCTTGTGGATCCGGTTGAATTATTGGCAAAAGTCTGAGTGTATCCGACACATTCATGGTTTGTCTGGAAGCCGACCTGAGGATCCGGTTTATCGTAAAAGAAAACCGTTTTTGAAATCGTATCTGCGCAAACACTGTATGTTCCGATAAGTGTCACCACATTTCCTGTTGATGAGCTGAATGCAACATTGGATACATTCGCCGCTGTCGAAGTAGCAGGAGTGGCATTCGGGCCGAAATTCCAATTGAATTGAGTGGTCGGAGGACCATTGATGATCTGACTGTGAAAGTCCAGGGTGTTATCGATAAAACAAGTGGAATCGATAAAGTTGAAATTCACCTGGAACGGATTTTCCAAAGTCAGGTCAACGTAAGTTGTATCCGTACAAGGCCATCCGGGGTTGGCCACCAGCATCACGTGATAAGTTCCGGGTTGTGGATACGTATAAGTTGGCTCGAAAGCAGTGCTGTTGTCTGTTGTGATTCCATTTACTCCGAAATCCCAGTAATAACTCGTTGCTCCGAAGCTTTGGTTGTCGAAAGTGAAACTGAGTCCCTGGCAATAGGAAACAAATCCGGGAGTATTTTCCTGATCCGTTACGATAGCTGAAAGTTGGACATTACAATTGACTACCCGGAAGAGAAAGTCGCGGGTCACATAGCTGATTTTAACACCGTTTCTCCACTCATTTACGCGGATTCCAACTACATAGAGTCCAAGATTGTTCGCATCTACAAATAAATGGCCGGTTACAGGATCGATTGTCGTGGTGGATCCTGGTCCAAGTGGAACAGTTTGACTAAAGGAACCGGCCCAGGTTACATTTGGGTATGGTGGATTGGGAATGGGATTGGGAGCCGGTGTAAAATTGTCTGCTCCGGCATGTGGAGTCACTAATTCATAGGATAAACTATCTCCGTCCGCATCCGTTGCGCTATGATCAAAATTCAGATTTTCATTGTTGCAAATCACTAATGGCGGATAATTGACAAAACGGGCAGAGCTGTTGATATATTGATTTTGACCTCCCGGAGGAATGATTGCTTTAATGGTGAGCCCGGTGTTATCCGGACTAACCAGATTGGTAACATTCGGGCCTCTGCAACAACGCTGATAGGCTACAATATAACCGCTAACCGATGGTGGCAGATTCAGGATTACCGTATAGATCGCCCGTTCCGTACAAATTCCGGTTGGTGCAGTGATACACGGATTATTGAATACGATTGGTAAAACAACACTTCCCGGAAAACTGACATCGTGATCCGAGATCCGGATTCCGGTACCCGTAAAAACACTCAAAGGAAGAGGGGAATCGTACGCTGCACCTGTTGAGGCACAATCGCGGTAAATCGCAATATAGAATTTGTAATTGTTCCCACCCAGGTAATCGTAATAGATTTCTCCCCCCACAATATGTGAAGCCTGGGAAGGAAGTGCCCAAACCAACAAGAATAACAGTATGAGGTTTTTACGCATAAATGGAGAAAAGCATTATAAAATTCAGTTTTTTTTTCTTAATCTTTAAAACTTTGATGCTCTATTGATTAAACGGTTTAATTTTTCATGTTAACGGAGATATTATTCAATAAGTTTCATGCTATTTAAAATATAGTTTCGACATTGTAACATGAAATTTAGACTTTGGTTGCTTTTCTTCCTTTCGAATGTGACTCTTTTTGCACAAAGGGGATTGATCCAGTATTCCAAAGAAAATGGATTGATCTCCAATGAGATACGGGATGTTGCATACGATAAGAATGGATTCATTTGGTTAGCAACACCGAAAGGGATTGAACGATTTGATGGACAAAGGTTTATCCATTTCAAGCACGACCCGATAGATTCCAGTTCAATTGCTTCAAATGATGTTCAGGGATTGGTGTTCGACGGGGATAAAACCATTTGGGCCTATACTTATAACAAAGGACTTATAGCGATACAGACTGAAACTTTCGGTATTGTAAATTACAGCAAACGTACAATCCCTTCTTTCGGAAGCAACCGGATCAATGCAATGGCTGTTCAGAATAACACTGTTTGGTATGCGTCTGCCGAGGGGAAGTTGTATTCGTTCAATTCAAAAAGTGAAAAAACAGTTCAATTTTCGCTCAATAAATTTGACTCCAAAGTTTCCAGCCTAAATGCGATCTTGATAGATGGATCAGATCCGAATAAACTCTGGATCATGTCATCCAACGGACTGTACCGTTTTGGTGTGAAGGATCATGGGGGACTTCCGTTTAAGTTTAAAAGATCGACAGATATAAATCCGCAACAGACAACAAGTTATAGAAATGAAATGGTTTGTTGTGTGCAGGATAGCAAGGGGAATTTGTTCATCGGTTTAAAAAAAGGAGGATTGCTCTATTTTGATCAATACCAAGGGTTGTTCAAGTCTTTTCCTGTAACCTTGGATGATTTAAGAGGATGTGAAATCGCTTCCATACAATGGCGTGATCCGAGATATTTGCATCTCTGTTTTCTGAACAAGGAAATTCTTTTGTTTGATACGAATAAGAAAGAATATGTACGTTATGAGGAATCGGAGCGCAGTGCGGTCATGCCTTTTAAAATAACGGAATTCGATTCCCAATTGGCAATAGCGAGTTCAAATGCCGGGCTTTTTGTTCATGATGAATCGCTGATTTATGGAACAAAGGTGAAAACTGAAATGCAATTGCATGCTATTCGCTATTCACAGGACGGAAAAAGCGCCTATCAACTGTTGGGAGATTCGCGTCCGATCCTAAAACGAATTTTGGGTTCCGGCCCGGAAAAGGTTCCATTGAACGGATTGGTCGATGCGAAATCATTCTATTATCTGAAAAATGGAAGCATGTTGGTTGTCGGAGCCAACGGATTGATGTTGATAGACCGGAATTACAAAGTGGTAAGGAAGGTGCTTCATTTCAATCACCAATCCATTGACAAGCGTTTTCAGAATTCACTGCTGGTAGAAGATTCACTCTTGTTTGTAGGAACATTGGATGCCAGCCTGCTTTGTTTTAAGCTTTCTGATTTCTCCATGGGAAAAATCTATTCCATTTCCGAAGAAACGAAATTGGATGAAACCCGGGAATATTTCCCATTATCAATGGTTTATAAGCATAGGAAGGTATATTTTTCGGAGAACGAGCAATTGTACCGGTACGACATCCGTTCGAAAAGATTGGAAAAGATAAGACTTTTCAACCACGAGAATACGGATCAGATAACTTGTCTGGCAATCGGTGCAGAAGAGAAACTGTGGGTTGGAACTCGGGCAAGTGGCGTTTGGAGTTATGATCTGATGTCAAAAAGTCTATCCAATGAGTACACTTCGTTCAACGGATTGCAAAATGACGAGGTGAACCAACTGACACTGGATTCGAAAGGAAGACTTTGGATTTTGAATCCTTCCTGCGTAGCAATTGTCAATACATCCACCGGGAAAGTCCAGAGTCTGGAAAGACGCAATGGTATCAGTGACATATTCGGAATTAATATCACACCGGATTCTATTTATTTTCTTCAGCGGAATTCCTATGTAGTTGGAAATGTTTCAAAGAGTCTGCCGGTCAGTAAGAAAGCCGTCCCTTATATTGTCCAAATCAGGGATATGAATGGAATGAGTCGTTTTTCCACGATTAAAACCAAGTATTCCTATGATCAGAATAACCTGGTGTTTGAATTTGGGATACGGGATTTTTCAAATGCGGAGAACAACCTGGTCAGCTATCGTTTGCTTGGACTGGATACCAAATGGATCAATGGAAATCAGAAGAACGAGGCATTGTACCACAACCTTCCAAGCGGAAAGTATGTTTTCCAGGTGCAGGTTGTTGAAGGAGATGAATCAACGATCACATCCTATTGGTTCAAGATTACACGACCTTTCTGGCGAAGATGGTGGTTCATTACCATTTCCTCTTTGGCAATTGCTTTCGGAATCTGGTTTTTCATGCGTTCACGGATCAAGCGGATCCAAAGTACGGAGCAGATGAAGGCGGAATTCAGCTTACAGATCAATGAGATGGAATCAAAAGCGCTCAGGGCCCAGATGAATCCCCATTTTTTATTCAATAGTTTGAATTCGATCCGGTTGTTTATCCTGAAAGACGAAGTGGATAATGCAGCGGATTATATTGCCAAGTTTTCCAAATTATTAAGAATGATCCTGAATTATTCGCGCCAGGATATGATTACGGTATATGATGAAATCCAATCCTTGAAATTGTACCTGGAATTTGAGCGTTTGCGGTTTGATCAGGACTTTGATTTCGATTTGCAAATTGATGGGCAGGAAGTGTTGGATTGCCAGATTCCACCGATGATTATTCAACCGTTCATTGAAAATGCAATCTGGCACGGATTGATGCCGAGAACCGAAGCAGGTGGAAAAATTCGGGTGTCCTTTCAGAAACAGTTGAGCGGATTATATGTGATGGTTCAGGATAATGGTATCGGAAGAGAGAAAGCAAAAGAAAACAACCGAAAACGTTCGTTGAAAGAAGGAAGTGTGGGTCTTCAAATAACGAAGGATCGTTTGCGTTCACTCACTTTACGGACGAAAAAGCAGAACGAATTTGAAATAGAAGATTTAATTGACGAAAATGGTCTGTCAATCGGAACTTTAGTTACCTTGTACTTTGAAACGCCAAATTAGATTATGAAATTACGTGCAATTATTGTTGATGATGAAAGGCACAGTTTAGAAACTACTGCTATATTAATTCGAAAATTTTGTCCTGATGTTGAGGTTGTTGCAGAATTGCAAAGCCCGATCGATGCGGTCGAAATAATTAATACCGAGGAACCGGATTTACTCTTTTTGGATATATCAATGCCTAAGATGAACGGCTTTGAATTATTGAATGTGTTGACTTATAAGGACTCGGATGTAATCTTTACCACAGCTTATGATGAATATGCCTTGGAAGGCTTTAAACAGGGAGCTGTACATTACCTGGTTAAACCCATTGATGCGGAAGACCTGGTTGAAAGTGTTCAGCGTGTAAAAAAGAAACGATTGGAGGGAAAAGCCCATGGTATCAACGGAATGGGGTTGAAACCCAAAATTCCGATTTCTTCCCTGAACGGTGTTGAATTGATTGAAGTTGATCAGATCATCCGTTGTGAATCCGACGGAAATTATACGACCATCGTCCTGCACCAACGCAAGATCACGGTTTCAAAAACATTGAAGGAAATTGAAAAACAATTGATCGATTTTCCATTCTTTTTCAGATTACATAATTCCCATTTGGTGAATTTGAACCAGGTGGTGAAGTACATTCGTGGTGAGGGTGGTTCCGTAATTTTATCCAACCAGGAAGAGATCGGGGTTTCCCGAAGCAAGAAAATGGAACTTTTGGAAGTTTTAGGAATCAATTAAGTAAGGAGTCCACACACTGAAATGGAAGATCCACGAGTTTTGGGTCTTCATTTGGTCGTCTTTGATTACATTTGATCTGTAAAACCGAATTATGAAAACACTTCTCTTAGCGCTGATCGCATGCTGCTTATCCTCCCTTGTTTCAGGACAATCGGAGTTGATTAAATCTGTTGGCAGAACTGCCCAGGAAAAAGCGAACGCCAAGGATTTTAATACCACGAGAAATAATAAGGAACGCGGAAACCTGATGGATGACAAATCCAAGGAAGCAGCTCCGGCTCCGGGGGCTCCGGCTCCGACTTCAAGTGAAAGTGCAACACCTGTGGAGGAAACTTCAACAGAAGCTTCCGGCGATTACCAAGCATCTTACACTTTTACGAGCAGTGTGACTTATAAAATTGAAAGCAGCAAAAAACCGGGTGAGTCGCAAATCATCAATTACAACTTTGGAGACCAGGTTGTGAAAATGGACGCGAATAGCCAGGGGATGGCTTCCATAATCGATTCGAAGAACGGGGTGATGATCATGCTGAATGACAAAGAGAAAACAGCCATGGTGATGTCCACTAAAGCGATGGAAGCTGCGATGAAACAACAACAGATGAATCAGGGAGATAAACCTGCTTCAAAAATCACCAGAACAGGAAGAACCAAAACTGTTTTGGGGTATAAATGCGAAGAGATATTGATCGAATCAGATAAGAAAACCGAAGTCTGGATAACGAAAGATGCAGGAATTGACGTTAGTAACACTTTTGCAAATATGAGCAAGGCTTCTGCCTCACAAATTCCGTCTGAAGCATTTACCGAAGGAGGAATGTTGATGGAGATGAATTCATTCGATCCGGCCGGAAAACCTGAAATGCACATGGTGGTGACTGCTCTTTCAAAGGAAACCAAAACGGTGAATATCGGGGCTTACAAGATCACGAAATTATAACTGGATTTCAAACAAAGAATTGCAAGGTTTCGCTTTTAGTGGTAATTGAGCACTTGTTTGTTGAATAGGTATGGAGTCTGAGTCACCTAATTTATGCTACAGGAAAATCTTTTGGATCCGGGTAAATGTATTTGTATCCAAGTTCCAACGAATACTGATTGGATATAATGCGTTCGGAACGGGTTTTGTCTTCAAATAAAGGAGGGGCGATTCCCAGTTTGGAAGCCATTTCAGTATAAAATTGTCCTTTAAACGGGTGTTCGGTGGAGCATCCGTTGATTGTTTTATTCCACCATTTATTCCCGATAACGTGTTCGATCAAGCCAATAGCATCTTCCAAGTGGATCAGGTTCACCCGGTCGAATGCCTGGTATGTTTTTCCCGATTTTGCCATTGCTGTCACAGGGTATCTTTTCGGACCCACCAATCCGCTCAAACGTATGACCGTCAATCGGTCCCGCAACATGGAACTGACAGCCAGTTCAGCATAACCGATTGAATTCGTCTTTACGGAACCGGCAGGATAATCGGATTCGTTAAATATGCCGTTCCTCTCAGGATAAACGCTGGAAGAACTCAGCTGAATGACTTTGCAGCTGGGTGAAATGAAATCCAATAAGCGGACGCAATCCTTTGCATAAGCCTTTTCGTCTGTTTTGGAAGGTGTGAATGCCAGGATGAGTATGTCCAGTTCACTGAAATAACCCGAACTCGATTGTTTTTTTTGCAATGGGTCGAACAGGACATGCGAAAAACGCTCATGGGATAACTCGACAGAACGTGAACGCGTAGTTCCGATTACATAGAATCCTTTGTTTAATAGTGATTTGGCGAGTGGAAGCCCGAGCCATCCCAATCCGATTATTCCGATCTTCATGAGATAAATGTACATTATTTTGGGAGTTCGATGGTATCAAAAAGATAAAACTATGTGCTCTATGTTCTTATGTGGGGTAATTATTTAGCCACGGTAAGGTACATGGAGCACATATGGAATAATCCGGCTGGATACCGATCTTATCTCTTAAGATGTAAATGATTTAGTTCTCCTTGATCCACGTATTTTTTATCGTATGGCGAACCAGGTAGTACTTGCTGTCTCTCCAATAGAAGAAACAAACACAATTGTTCACTCCGTCAATGATCATTTCGTACTCGTTCCCGACATCGCTCTTAATATTCATGGTGTACTTGATCTCTTCTTCGTTGTAATCGTAATTCGTGATGAAGTAATCGGAAGAAATACTTGCCGTTGTATGGTGGAAAGTGGTCAGTTCCTTGTTGAATTCGAACAAGGTGCCACCTTCATCCGTGGAAGTGATATCCCACTCGGACGTTTCTTCGTTCCAAATCCCATCCTGGCGATAATTCGTGGAGATGTTCAATTGTGCGAACGAGATGATTGAGGTGAAAAGAAGGCTGATGATTAAAAGGATCTGTTTCATGGCGTAATAATTTAGTAGGACAAAGTAACGATAGAAATTCAGGTGCCGCAATACTGCAATTGTCGTATTCTATTCACTTTGAGTGATTTGTTTGTCCGGATGACTGGTTGGGTTCTTAGGGAATATAAATGAACAGATTACTCCTAATTGTAACTTAATAATCGGCAACAAATAAGGGAAACTTACATTTGTTCATCGATAACAATAGTTGACTCATCGGTGATCGTATTCTCTGAATATTTGCGGTATATTCAATTTGAAAATCACGTTCATTGAAAGGGAAATCTCCCAAAAGTTACAGGATTCCAATTGGTCACCTGTTCAAATTAACCACATTAACTGAAAAGTCTATGAAAACAAAACATTATTTTGTCATTTTGATCATGACATTGTTAGCCGGGGCATGTTCCAAAGAACAGCTTTCACCGCGTAAATCAGAAAACATTCACTGCAAGACGGATGAAACCAAATTGAAATACAGTGAAGACGTTATCGTTTATGACCAGTCGCATAAATTCAGTGTCACCTATCAAATAGCGTCAGATCACTCTGAAAGCGTGAAAGCTATGAAAAAAGATATGGAAGCAACAACAATCAAACTTCTTATGAAAGCTCCGAATTTTACGAACAAAGTTGTCGATGCAAAAAGAGGTGAGAAATGTAATAAACAGCCCGTTTCTGATCCAAAAGGCATTTACCTGACCGAGGTCGATCGAAATATCGGAGATGCAATAGGATATTCAATCGAAGCCATCCGTCAAAAGGATGGTTACGTGGAATCATATTCCACTATCACAATCACAGTCGATTTTTGTGCAGGTCTTTATATCAGCAATCAGTGGGTGTTTGCTAATTACAACTATCATTATTGGAACGATGGTATTTCCTGGTATTTCGACAGAATGGAAACACTTTCATTTAATCAGAATTACTATTTCACTGCCGGGGGCTACAGTGGCCACCGAATTATTAGTCAGCCAAGTTATACGGACAGTTCGATTAACAACCGTATTTATTGGGTGGCTTTATGATCTGATTTTATCGGATAAAGAACGTGATTTTTCAATAGTTTGTTATTCAGTAATAAACCAAAAGCCGCAGACCGATGTTTCTGCGGCTTTTGCCTATACTTGGTTATGTAAAACGGAATCGAACCGTTGTCGTCTCGATACTTTCGCCTGACAGTTCGAGTGCGGAGCTGGCATTGAGGGACAAAAAACAAAAAAGCATCCAACTACCGCTGAATGCTTTTTCTTTCGTTTCATCGCTACCTCAGCAAATTCACATGTCCCACAATACGATTCCGCAAACCGTTAAGCGGAGTATATATGACCTCATAATTATACATTCCATCCGGGCATCTTTCCCCTTTGTATGTCCCATCCCATTGGAAATGTGGATCTGTCGAATAAAAAAACGCTTCTCCCCATCGATTGAAAATCCGGATTTCAAACTCGGATATTCCGGTAGTTTGTGCTTCAAAATAGTTATTGTATTCGTTACCGTCAGGAGTAAACGTATTCGGGATATAAATGTAAGCTTCCTCCGGAATAACAAGTGTTCTCCAGGTTGTATACTTACATCCGTTCGTATCAGTTGCGGTTAGTAATACAAGATAGGCTCCTGGATTTTGATAGATGTGATTCGGATGCAGAACACCTTGCAAGATAGTTCCATCTCCGAAATCCCATTCATACGTCACGTTTTCCATCTGCAGCAAGTTCTGGAACAGGACCGGCGATCCAACCGTTACCGGATTCGTTACGATTTGAAAAGCAAGCAAATCACTATATGGTATTTCAATCGTATGCGTCACGTCATGACTGCAGCCCAAAGTATCCGTTATCGTTAATATAACCGGGTAAGATCCCGGGTTTCCGAATTGAAAGGAATTAAGCGGTCCGCCTGTTTCTTCCATTCCTCCGAAATTCCAATCGTAGGTATAGGTAGTGTTTTTGGGATCCGCATCAACGTCCAATTTCCGGGTACAATCCAACACAAAATCAAACCCTGGGGTTATTTCCTCGGACAGGATATAAGTACCTTCCATGAAGTTGAAACAACCAAATTGATCTGTAAACTCGTACCTGATCGTGTACACACCCGGTTGCGCCTGATCCAGGTTCAATTGTCCTCCGATCACATTGTTACCTGAAAGAATTCCTCCTGCCGGTTGTGGTACCAGGGGGATAAATTCAGCTCCGGAGCAATAAACGTTTTCCAGGTTCATAGACACTATCGGCAATTCATGAACTTCTATTGTCGCATTTCCGGTTCCTGCACATCCGTCACCATTTGTATAGGAATAACTTAGGTTATGCACCCCTACACCATATATCTGGGGAGAAAAATTGAAGCCTGCATTCGCACCATCTATCTGTATTTGTCCGCCGGCAGGATTAACCTGGATATTCACCGGGTTAGCGTCAATACACAAATCAGTGGGAACTGTTATCTCGGCATCAGGAGCTTCAGAAACCACTTCAACAACAGTTGTTACCGAATTGGCGCAACCATTGATGTCTTCGTATTGATAAGTCAAATTAAAAGTTCCCGGTCCTGCCTGTGCGGGATGAAACTGGTTCTGGGAGACTCCCTGTCCGTTCAATTGTCCGCCGGCAGGAATTCCCTGAATGTTTGCATTCTGAATAGCTACACAATAGGGCGATTCGATGTTTATGAGATTCACTGCCGGTAATGCATGAATGGTAACTGTTTCAGTAATGCTATTGTTACATCCCATTTCATCAACATAGGTATATGTTATTCCGGAAATTCCAGCGCCAGCTATCTGTGGGCCAAAAATATTCCCAGAGACACCATTTCCGCTAAAAACACCGGTAGCTTGTCCTACAGGGACCGGCGTTGCCAATAAAGTTACAGCCGGATCATTTAAACAGAATTCATCCTGGACACTAAAGTTAAGTACCGGCTCAAAATCTTCAATTGTTACGGTGAATAACTGAACAGTTCCCGCTCCATCCGTTACCTGACAAGTATATGTTCCTTCACAAAGTCCAACAGCAGTTTGAGTCGTTTGCTGTACCGGGCCACTCCAAGCAAAAGAATAGGGGATCATACCACCTGTAACATTGATCGTTGCTGATCCGGTACACATGACTCCTACAGGTTGCTGACAGGCTGCATTGCATGTGCCATAGGTAGGAGAGTGTAAAACATTATCCCACGTTCCACCATCCACCATTCTGGCATAGGTAATGCCATTTACCGGAGCAGCCGCAATCAGTAATTCTTCTTTCCGATTTGCTGGAATATTTACAAAGGAACTTAAAGCTGTTGGGGCAGTACACCCATTTCCAGCTGTTGGTATACAGGGTTGATCAGCTATCATAGCACCGGTTCCCCAAGCAAAAGCATCCTGAGCAATGCCCGAATCATCGTAAACTGCCAACCAGCCACCTTGATTGGGAAGCCAAAACCGACCGTTTGAATTACAAATACCCGGATATGTGTGAGTGACTATTATTTCAACCGTGTTTCCCCCGTTCTGAACGAGCAAATTAGACGGAACTGCTGCTGCCTCTGCGCCCCGGATAATGCAGAATCCTCCCGGAGGAATGAGCGTACCGACAGGCAGCCGAAGAGCTCCTGCTCCCTCAACCGAACTGTTTCCAAGATAATAACAGGAAATGTCAGTCTGACATAAGTTCGGATTGTAAAGCTCTATCCACTCAGCACAATTCAAAAATATTCCTGTCCCATCAGTAGAGATACATCCGTCATAAGAATTCGGTGTTACCATTAGTTCATTGATCAGAATTGTCGGTCCATTATTATTACACGGATTACCATTACAATTGGTATTAACGGTTTTGCTGAATGTAGCATTCATCTGTGCATCAATCTGATCAAAAAACACATTGAGAATCATCACGAATAGGAGCCATTTTTTCATCAGTAGAATGCTTTATTATTACTACTAATAACACATTTATTTTGCAAACAGTTGCCCCTGAAACGTGGCTGTTGAGTGTTCTGTCGCAACCGTCAATCGATGTGTCGCAACTAACAGGTAATGTGAACCGGGTATTCCGCTTTAATGCAAGAAAAGCATCCAATTATTGATGAATGCTTTTTTTGTGGAGAAGAACGAACGGGAATGGAACCAATCATAGTTTCACTATAATTATCTTAATTATTTCCTTTTTTTCTCATTGATTTGTGTGAGTAGCTGGATAAATGCTTTTTCTGGAACTTCTCTAATTATAAATTCCTCTTTAAAAAGTTTTTTAAAAGTTCTTTTAAATTCCTTACTATCTCTGAACTTTTTAAATAGGGGCCATTCCTGATAATCTTCTTTTCCTAACTCCTCATCATTAGGTCCAATTTTGAGCATCAGTATTTCTGCACCCAAATAATCTTCCTGCAAAACAGCTACAGCAAGTTTAAATTCATTTCCAATAGACCAGTCTTCATTTTTGAGAATCTTATCAGATTCTTCTTTATTACCCGAAAGATAACTTGCCAGTGCTTTATTAATAATGAGAGTCTTTTTCATCTCATCATTTCCATTTTTTGGAATTGTTTCTGTTGCAAATCGAAGTAATTCTATTGCGATATCATAGTAGCCGCTAACAATTAAATCATAACAAATATTATTGATGTTCTTGTCTGCTTCAATTATTCTATGAGGCAAAAATTTCCTCCATAATACTTGTCCCAATTTAACTCCCACATCAAAAATAGCATGGAATCCATTTTGAAAATACATCGGATCAACATCTAACTGTTCGTTTATTTGGATTTTGTCAATCCCTTTAACTCCGTGTTTTTTGCATATTTCAACATATTGTCTAGATACGATACCATTACAATGAACAAACAAATTTCTTCTTTCCGTAACTTCAATAAAATTTGATAGCGTTGGTAAATTCTTTGTTAGAACAAAATTATTTCCATTAAATTTTGAAATTCTTTTCTCCAAAGTTTTAAGCTGTTCAAAATGACTATCTCTTAGAAGGGATTCAACTTCCTTTTCGATGATAAAGTCTTTTAATTCTTCTAAATCTGAAAATTTCAATATTTCTTGAATATCCATCTCTCTTTCAAGGGAGTTGATTAATTCAGGTTTTGCTTCAAATAAAGATCTATATAACTCACCAATGAAGGCATCATACTGACTAACTAATGCGACAACAAAAGTTCTTGGAAGAATATTTAGTGCAGCTTCTGCACTTCTCATTTCATCACTAAGCTGATTGAATTTATTAAATTCATTAACAGGGATCTTGAAGCTTGTTTCATCATTTTTATCAGAAGAATTGTCATCAATAAATTTATCTAATTTTTTAGATGAACTCATATACTTTATTTGAGTTAATCCTAATATCAATGGGAGAGACTCTGCTAATGCATCAATTTCTAAGATAAAGTTGTCGATCGCGGACTCGAATAGTTCAAAATCTTCAATCTCTTCTATTATAGGCTCTTTTATCTCTTCAATATTCTTATTTTGTTTCTTTTCTTTCATTTCAGTAATAGCGTTATGTTAAGTCCCCAATACTACCAAAAAAAATCTGAAATACAACACTTTTCGAGCAACAGGGAATCGAACCGCGGTAAATTTGGAAAAACTGAGTAATATCTGCTACTCGCGGAGGTCTTAGGTATGTCACCCTCCTTAATCCTCCCTCAAGGGAGGAAACAAAAAAGCCTTGACAAAACTGCCAAGGCTTTTCTTTTTGTGGTCCCACTTGGGATCGAACCAAGCACCTACTGATTATGAGTCAGTTGCTCTAACCGACTGAGCTATAGGACCGCACTACTATTTTAAAATCTCCGCTGATCTGGAGCAATTAGATGGGTGCAAATATACTATTTCTATCGAATTTCAAATCGAAAACCTGAAAAGTCAAGGAAATTTATCCGCGGATACTATTCTTTGAAAGCGGCTTTGACAAGGGGCGTAAACGAATGAATTGCAGGAACAGAATGCCGAATAAAACAGTAGCACACAATAAATGAGATACTTGCACGAATCCGGGCATATCGGCATAAGCCAATAAAACTCCACCGACCAATTCGATCACCAAGACTAAAAATGCCCAATAGACGGATTTCACTTTGTCCGTTTTGTAGTTCAGGAACACCAATAGGACCATCATTACCAATACTGCCCAGGAGAACGAACGGTGAATGAAAAATGCCCATCCGAACCGGCTTGTCCAGGAATCCCTTCCCAATCCTTGCTGTGTCAACTGATCGATGTATTCGCGCACTTGCGTTCCCAAAAACATTTGGTAGGCTGTAATTGCCAGAATGATCCCGATCAGCCATTTCATCGCAACCGGTAAATTCAACGTTTTCTGTTGGATAGGGCTGATTCTCCGGATTAACAGCAATTGGAGACAAACAACCAATAGTGCCAGGAACATGTGTACAGTAATGGTCCATGGAACCAGGTTGGTTGCCACGACAATCGAACCGAACCATCCGTTTAATCCGATCGCTACCAGGTTGATGAATGAAAGCCAAACAAATCTCCGGTCTTTCCGATATTTCCAGAATCCCCAGAGGAAAATGATCAATACACCATTTCCGGCAAGAAAACCGACCAAGCGGTTTCCATATTCTGTCCAGGTGCGCTGAGCATTAAACGGTTCCTCTTCATAAGTTCTGGGATCCTTCTTGATTTTCTCCGCTGTTTCCTTCATTCCAAGCATGGAAAGGAATTTGGCAAACTTTTCCACTTTCGCGACACGTTTTTCACCGTAAACTTCCCGGTAATCCTTAGGTAATTGTGCTTCACTGGTAGGAGGAACCCATGTTCCGAAGCACTTCGGCCAATCCGGGCATCCCATCCCACTTCCTGAAGTACGAACGACACTTCCGGCAATAATTACCAAAAAGATGAAGACCAATGTGATCCAGTTTAACCGGATAAACCCTTTTGAAAACATAATCGCTATTTGAGCCCTAAAATTAGGTATAAAAGACGCTGGTAAATAATGAGCGAGATCATTTTTTGAATAGAATATCTATTTCAAAGCAAACTACATCTTCGCCTTTTCAGCAAAGTGAATACTCAACTGAATACTTATTGCAGCTATCCCGATAAAGAAAACAACCAGTCCCATGATTGTTTTGGAAGTGATCTTACTCGCCCTGAAAAGGAGATAGCCGATAAGCAAGTTTGCCAATGCCCATAAAACATTTGTCAAGGGCGAGGAAAGTCCTATGCCTGGTGGGTCTGCGAAAGGAGTGGGGAATGGGTTTCCTGAAACCCCGTTTACAAAATGCGGAATGACGTTCGCAAGAAAAGTACCTGCAAAGAATGCAGAAATGTAATGATACCATTTCAGTTTTGGTGTATGTGTGTTTTCCATTCGATTAAAGATTTATGATCCGATAATATTATCCAAACATCCTGTAGGATCCAAATCAGGCAATGTTAAAAATGGGATATTTCAATTTTTAAAATAGAAGATGTCTAAATCGTCCCAAGTATCAGGACGTATGTGAAAAACAAAAAGCCAATTCTTTCGAATCGGCTTTATCAGGATTTAGGGTTACTTTCTTTTACAATTTAAACGATACCGGCAATACCATCTCAGCATCCACTTTTTTACCGTTCTTTTCCCCGGGAATCCAGTTCGGCATAGCAGAAATGACGCGCAATGCTTCATTGTCCAGTTCTTTACTGACGCCGCGTCTGATGGCTGACTTACTAACCTTTCCGTCTTTTGTCACTATGAACGATACAAAGACCTTTCCGGTTGTTTTTGTAGCGACAGCAGTTTCCGGGTAGCGGAGATTAGTGATCAGGTAGTTGGTCATCGCTTCCGTTCCACCCGGATATTCGGGTAATTTGTCCACTTCGGCTTCCTGCGTTAAGGTTTTTGTGTCCATTGTCTGCAATTTGGTGGAGATTTCCGGTATTTCTTCGACAGGAGGAAGAAATTGAACCTTTTTTTCGTCCGTTGTTGACTCTGTTTCGAGACCAGTACCAGGAATTTCTTCGAAGTGTTCCGTTTTTTTACTTAGAATTTCGTCAGCTTTAGCTTCCTTTGACCCGGATTTCAATGTTGAACTTTCCTTCGTTACTTGTTTTTCCCGGATTGTGCCATTCGCCCCGGTAAAGGAGATCAAGGTCATTCCGCCGGCAATGATGGGTAGGGCCAGTGCTGCAACCAACACTTTTTTTGAATTTTTTTTCATGATTTTGATGCGTTTAATCAGCGTGAGCTTCGTCATGAACTGATTGGTGAATAAATATGAGGATGAACTAGTTCCTAATGAATACGCCAGCAGGAATTCCATGTAGCCGACGCAGTATTTGTTGTACATGATCCGATCCACTTCAAATTCGTGGATATGGACCAATTCTTTTTTCATGAGCAGCAATATCGGGTTGAACCAGGACAAACAATGAATTGCTTCGAGAAACAGGCGGTCTGCCGAATGCCATTTTTGAGCGTGTACTTTTTCGTGCTGGAAAATAATGGAGCGATCGTGTTCCGAAAGTCCGCTTGGCAACTGGATGAGACGAAAGAAAGAGGAGGGAGCTTCATCCGGTAATTCGATCAGTGTAAACCCTTCTTCTTTTGACCGGTTTGCCTGTAAGAATAAGCGAATTACCTTGTAAAGGTTAAAGAACATCCAAACGGAAAGGATTCCGACTCCCAACCAATAAGTGATCTCCAGCAAGGAGGAGTAATCAAAAACCGTTGGAACTGCTTGTTTTGGCCTGATTTCGACAGCTTCCAATTCGAATACCGGAATATGATAGCTCCACGATGATTTGGAAACTGCTCCGTGCTTCAGCCAAATTGCTCCGATTGACAGTACGGGAATTGAAAGCAGGGAGAAACGCTGCCATCCGAACGGAAGATAACGTTGGATGATTTTGAAAATACCGAACAACAAGGTGATCAGTACATTCACTTCGAAAATGATCCACAGATAATTAGTCATGGCGTTCGTTTTTGATGATTTCCAATAATTCATTCAAATCCTGGAGATCAAGGTTGTTTTCTTTCATGAAAAAGGAAAGCAGTTTTGCATTCGAATTCCCGAAGTAATTTTCCTTTAGGGATTGGATGCGTTGGGCAGAATAGGCTTCTTTGGTTAGCATCGGGTAATATTCATTGGATTTTCCATACGTTTTGAACTCCACAAATCCTTTCTGAACCAATACACGGATTACTGTCAGTACCGTATTATAAGCGGGTCTCGGTTCTTCCAATTGCTCGTGGATATCCTTTGCAAATCCTTTTCCAACCGACCAAATGGCCTGCATGATCTGTTCTTCTGCTTTTGTTAATTCCTTTTTCATAAGGCAATGATATAATTACTTTTCTAATTATACAACTATATTTATAAATATAAATGTATTAATTTTTGTTTTCCCTTATATTTCCTAGCTTTAAACGTTGAAAAAAAATAAGAATGAACGAACTGGAAAAGAATATTGCTGCACTTTTTGAAGTTAAAGCCGCTGATTTGAAGATTATCTGTTCATTTTTCCGGCCAATTCAATTGAATAAAGGGGAGTATTTTTTCAAGGAGAACGGCTACTCGAATCAAATGGGATTTGTGGAATCCGGAATCCTTCGTGAATGGGTCAACCTTCCTGATAAAGAAGTGACCAAATGGATTGCCACGCCAGGTTATTTCATTACCGACCTTTCCAGTTTTTTATTTGAAAAACCATCCAAATCAGCGCTTCAGGCCTTAACAGACTGCAAGATCCAGGTCATTAGCAAAGAGGATTATAGTAATATGGGGAAGACCATTCCGTCCTGGCATGTAGTAGAGAAGCTTTTTATGGCAAAATGTTTTTCTACGATGGGAGACCGTATCCTGACCTATATTTCCCTGTCAGCTGAGGAACGATATAATCAATTGTGGAATTCTAACAAGGAGTTGTTTAACCAGGTTCCCTTGCAGTATTTGGCTTCCATGCTTGGAATGACTCCTGAAACGTTCAGCAGGCTGCGTAAAAAAAGCACTTCCATTTCTTGATATTTGTCAAGAGGGGGTTCGGCTATTTCATCGAACTTTGATTTATCAAATAATCAAAATTCAAATCAGATGAAAAAGGAAATCAAATCGGAAATAGTTATCCAGGCCACACCAAGTCGTGTATGGGAAATTCTAAGTGACTTTAAAAAGTATCCAAACTGGAACCCGTTTATCAAATCAATCCAAGGACAAGTGAAAGTGGGAGAGAAAATTGTTGTGCGTATGGAACCTCCCGGAGCAAAAGGAATGACATTTAAACCGACAGTTCTGGTATTCGATCAAAACAGGGAATTCAAATGGATCGGTCATTTATTCTTTACCGGTTTATTTGATGGTGAACACCGTTTTGAACTTATTGACAATGGAGACGGAACAACCACCTTCATCCAAGCTGAGCGATTCAAAGGAATCCTGGTCCGCATGCTTTCAAACATGTTGGATGGAAACACCTTGAATGGATTCCGTAAAATGAATGAAGCGTTGAAGGCAGAAGCAGAGAAATAAGCGGATAATCAAAATTTTCCGTCACATAATAGAAGAGTACTTCTTTTACGGGAATTCATCGGTAGTATTGATGAAAAATGGAAATGAAACGTTTAATTTTTTTGATGGCGATCGGAATTCTTTGTTCGTGTAGTTCTTCTCATAAGACAAAAAAAGGAGCTAAAATACAAGGAATCGGTTCCAGGCATATAAAAATTGATTGGAGGCCTGAGATGAGAAGGGATACACTACTGAATACGCAGAAATTCCTGGTCATCGGTCATAAAGCGATGAAACTCGATTGTATTTACCGGAATGAAAAAAATCAACCCATAATGAGTAAAGGCGACACGCTTTTTGCTGATTCGGAAGCTATTCTTTTGGGTAATAGAAGATATCAGGTCACAACGTGGATTTCAGTAAGATATAAATCCGCCTTTCATTTTAGTCAGTTCAAAGTGAATCCGGTCACAGGCAAAAAATTAAAACTTCCCGACTTAACGGATGTGAAAGCTCCTTTCTGCAGTTATTTAAATGAGAAAGAATGGAAAGCATATGTAAAATCCGAATGCCTGACACAGGGAGTAAATTTTGCGGGGCATTACACTATTGTGGAATGGGGATGTGGTTCAATGTGTCAAAATATGTGTATAGTAAACAGGCTCACCGGTAAAATCAGTTTTCCGAATATTACGGATACGCACATAGATGGTTATTACGGAGTTCGTTACCAAAGGAACAGCAGAATGCTCCTTACAAACTCCGGTCTGCTGGAAGAGACTCCGGGATATTACTACGCAGATTGGGGAATTTATCCCGAAATCTACGAATGGAAAAACGAAAGAGCAGTTCGGTTAGAGTTGGCACGCGATTAATCGCGTGCCCGTTGGATTATTTCTTTAAACCGGCCTAAACCCTTTCACAAAAGCATTCAACCGGTTCATCCATCCTTTTAGGAAAACAGCATTTTTCCCTTTCGCAATGCGGTGAAAGAAATCGGAGCGTTGTTTGACCAATTCGTCGAACAATTCTTTTGGCGGAATTGCATTTGCTGCAGTGATAGTTTTTTGTCCGATCACTCCGTCAACGCCAACCGCGCCGCCTTTTTTATTGATTGCACGCTGAAGTGTCAATCCTGCTTGTCGGGCCCCGGAACCCCAGGCAATGGTGGTAACCATAAATCCGATGGATAAGGAATTGAAGGAAGCTGCTTTTACTTTTGAATAATAAAGCGAATCGAAAACGGCAAACCAATCGGCATTGGACATTTCAAAAAAACGCTGGTCGTTTAGTTTTCCGAATTTTTTTCTCCAGACGGCATAAGTGATTCCTGCATTGGTATGCCAACCTGTTTTTCCTTTGTAAGGAGTAGGGCATGGGGTTTTACTTGCAGAATCGGAGGTGTGCCTGCTGAGACCGCCTTCCCATTTTCGTTCGAAATTGATGAAATCTTCTAGTGTCATAGTGTTCAATAAGTGAATAGTAAATACCACATAAATATGCGACAAATTTTAATAGTATCCAATCCTTTTAAATCGTTAATGAATTGATAAGCATTTTGTTACGCTTGGATATTGTAAGGCAAATATAAGGCAGGAACTACGTAAATTTTTTACGAGGTGAAAAAAGAAAATCGGATGAATTTCCGGGTTCATCCGATCTCTCCTTTGCTTCCGGAGCTTAGGGCTTTAGTGCTGTAAATCTATTGAATCAAACCATGCAACCATCAGCCTTAACGGAACTGTATTGCTTTCGGTTGGGAAGTGAACAAAAAGAAAATCGAGTGAAGTCCTAAATTCACTCGATTTTCCCGGTTTTTTTTGAATGGTTTTACTTTTTAATGGTCTCGGAAGTACTTACCTTACTTTTAGGACTTTCATTCCAATACTGCATGATGATAAATGATATGGCTACAGCGCAGCCAATCCCTTCAGTGAATAGGGTCAATGCAGCCTGACCTATTGTAATGTGGTTGTTCCAAAGTATTCCCCCTTCAAATTTACTGATGAAATCAGGTTGAATGAACGTCGCATAAATCACGAAGCTGAGTAAAGATAAACCGACCGTTATCACATTGGCGAGGATCAGGGAAGCCCAGGCATTCAGGTAATTGCTGTCCAAGTTACTTTTATGATTCTTTCTGGCCAATCTGTTTGTGAAGTAAATAATGATCAGAACGTTTAAAAATCTCAGGAAAGTCAGATGTTCCAATGAAAATAGTTTTGTCAGTAAGAATAAAATTACAATACCGGCAAAACTATAAAGTCCGTAGCGGATGGATTGAGACCGATTGTTCATGGCGATGTGTTTTAAATGAAATTATAAATTACGATAAAATGTCATAACATCCAAATTTTAACCGGGTTAAAATGCTTATTATCAGTCCGATGTATTGAAGTGTGTATCAGGGGGGATAAAAAGAAAATCAGGTGAATTACATGAATCCACCCGATCTCCCGATTTGTATGGGTTATTTTTTTGTGGGCTCTACCGGCACACATTTGTTATCCGGGCTTCTTTCATTCCAATACATCACAATAATGAATGATGAGGCTAACGCAGAACCCATACCTTCAAAGAAAAGGACTACAGCTGCCTGACCAATTGTAACGTGATTGTTCCAAAAGATCCCACCATCAAAATGATTGATAAAATCGGGTTGAATGAACACCGCATAGATTACAAAACTGAACACGGATAAAACTACTGTTACAACATTGGCAAAAATCAAGGAACCGAAGGCTTTCAGGTAGTTATCATCTGTTTCGAGTTGACGGTTCTTTTTGGCCAATCTATTTGTAAAGAAAAATACGATGAATACGTTCAAAAAACGCAGATAGCCATTGTTTTCCAATGAAAATAATTTCATTATCAAAAATAGTATTGCAATCCCTGCAAAACTATAAAGTCCGTAGACTAGAGATCTATTTCGAATATTCATGACTTTACTCTTTGAATGAGATTAGAAATTACGATAAAATAGGTTGGGATACAAGTATTTAACATTTTAAAACACTTGATTTTACTGAAAGAATTGAACAGGAGAGAAGTTTTCCAGAAGCATAATATCTGATTAGTTAGAAATGTAATTAAGATCGACAGATGAATTATGAACTCGTAATTCTGCATTCGTAATTCGGAATTGTTTACATTAGTGAACTTAATTCGGTACCTATGAAATTTGCCTTCTATTCTTTGCTTTTTGTTGCTGTGCTTACCTCTTGCGGAAATCCGGCTATTCCGGAATCCGGAGGAAAAACCCCGGTTGTGAACGAAACCCTGCCGATCAAATTAGGGTCTGCGGATTTATTTAACGGGGAAAAGGTGCGTTTGTTCCTGTTTCAAAATCCGAAAGCGAACCCGAAATCGACTAAGTTATTCCTGAATGCATTGGATGAATTCAAGAACAAAAAGAATTTACAGGCTGCAAGTGAGGGGTTCAAGGCTTCTATTTCAGAGTATCCGAATTCAAAGTCCTATTACGAGTTGGGAAATGTATATATGGAAATGAAGAATTACCAGGGAGCTTTAGATGCGTATTCT
>NZ_CAMLDC010000008.1 GCF_946478805.1 uncultured Fluviicola sp.
TATATTTGCAACTCACAGGTTGCGCAACTAATTAAAAATAAAATGAGACAAGACATATTCCAGGCCATAGCTGACCCGACACGCAGAGCGATTTTGACTCTGATTGCCGTTCAGGCGTTAACACCGAATGCAATGGCGGAAAAATTTGATATGAGCCGTCAAGCGGTATCAAAACACATTAAAGTATTGCAGGAATGTGAATTGATCAAGCCAGAACAGTCGGGTAGGGAGATTTACTATCATTTCAATCCGAAAAAAATGCAGGAATTTGATACGTGGTTAGCTCAGTTCAGGAAAATGTGGGAAACTCAGTTCAATCAATTGGACAAGGTATTATTAACAATTAAAAAACAGAAAAATGAAAAATGAATTGCTATTTGATTTCACCGTTGACAAGACAGCAAAAACGGTAGTTATAACAAGGGAGTTTGATGCTGAGCTTTCGTTAGTATGGGATGCTTTTACACAACAAGAAATTTTGGATCAATGGAGTGCACCGGCTCCATATATAGCGAGAACAAAGTACATGAATTTTGTGGTTGGTGGAAAACGATTCTATGCTATGGTGAGTCCGGAAGGTCAAGAAGGTTGGATCATCCAGGAATATACTGCTATTAGTCCAAAAACTAATTTCAAACTATTGAATGCATTTGCGGACCAAGACGAAAACCCTCAATTACCCGGATCTCAATGGGATTATAAGTTCAGTGAACAAAATAGTATTACAAAAGTGAGTATTACTATTTTTAATGAATCCCTTGAACGTATGGAGAAGACGATTGAAATGGGCTTCAAACAAGGATTCACTGCGGCTCTGGAAAACTTAGACAAACTATTGGCTTCCAAATAATATACTGGGAATAAAACCCGAATTTAAGATTTGGTTTCTGGATGGCAAGGACAGTTAGAATAAAATCGTTACGAATCTGAATATAGGTTATGGATCCTACATCATTAATTATGTCGATTGAAAAAACAGAGAGTTTTATCAAATTGGTAAAAGCGGATAAAGGTTAATTTAGCAGCGAAAAATGAATCCTATCAATAGATGACACTAGACGAACTTTTAAAAGACAAAGCGATCAAGCCTAAAGACAAAACGGAAACCATTAGCAAGTGGATTTCTGATCATTCCTTAAGGATGGATGAGTTGATTGCATTTGCCGAAAAGCAAAAAGACCCTGCAAAAGCAACTTGTATAGAAGCAATGGAATTTGCGACTAAAGAAAATCCATCAAGTGCAGATGAAGCAGTTTTGACATTTGTTAGTAAAACACTTACGGAAAAAGCTCCGAGAATAAAATGGGAAAGTGCGAAAGTGATAGGGAATATTGCGCATTTATTTCCGGATGAATTGGATCAAGCAATTGTCAATCTGCTTTTGAATACGGAAAATGAAGGAACAGTTGTTCGTTGGAGTGCCGCTTTTGCTCTTGGTGAAATCTTAAAACTCAAAACAAAGCACAACAAAGATTTGCTACCTGCTATCGAAGTGATTTGCGAAAGAGAAGAGAAAAACAGCATCAAAAAAATCTATTTTGCTGCTATCAAAAAGACAAGTAAGTAAATTCAAAACGACCTGAAGGCATGGGAAATAAAACTGAAATTTCAGACAGTGGACCTTTTTATCACGGCACGAAAGCCGATTTAAAGATAGGTGAGTTATTGACAGCAGGTTTCAATTCCAATTACAAATCTGAAGTGTTGATGAACCACATTTATTTCACTGCCATGGTGAATGGGGCCGGACTTGCCGCCGCACTGGCAAAAGGAGATGGAAGTGAGCGGGTTTACATTGTTGAGCCAACAGGCAACTTTGAAAACGACCCGAATGTCACGGATAAAAAATTCCCGGGTAATCCGACACGCTCGTATCGCAGTCAGGAGCCGTTGAGAATTGTCGGAGAGGTAACTGATTGGGAAAGGCAAACACCTGAGGAGTTAGAAAAATGGCGCGAGCGGTTGGCCAATATCAGGGGAGAGATCATCAATTGATTTTCAAAGACATTTTTTCTCTTCTGTTTATTTTAGAGCATGCCGTCAAGAAACAGGAGCTAAAAAAAATAAAATGCAAGAAGGAGGTGATTTGAAACTTCCATTCAGGAGAATTTGATTAAATTAAGGTTGTACAACATAAATTTCAGAAGATGGAAAAGAATAATCTACTCCGAATGGACAATGTGGGAATCGTGGTGGAATCTCTCGACGAAACAGTAGCTTTTTTCAGGGAACTCGGACTGGAGTTGGAAGGAAGAGGATTGATCGAAGGCGAATGGGCTGGTCGTGTAACCGGACTTGGTGACCAATCGGTGGAGGTTGCAATGATGGTGACACCCGATGGAAACAGCCGGTTGGAGTTGTCGAGATTCATTCGCCCGAAAGTAATCGAAGATCACCGCAATGTTCCGGTAAATTCATTGGGTTATTTGCGTGTGATGTTTGCTGTTACTGATATTGATGAAACGCTCAAGAGACTTTACAAACATGGCGCACAACTGGTCGAAGAAGTGGTTAACTATCAGAACGTTTACCGGCTTTGTTACATCCGTGGACCTGAAGGGATCCTGATTGGAATTGCTGAACCGCTTACAAAAAAGTAGAGTGAACTTCACAAGTAAGAATGATTTACCGTGGCAGCTTAACGCAGTAATGTTCAATCCAAATCTGTAAATGACACAACTCTTTCAGTGAGCGATGTAATGCTCTTTCGGATTTAAGGTGTCAACTTTACTTGAATAGTATTGTTTTCAATACCAAAAATAAGTAGATGAAAAATACATTGATAGCAGAAGCATCTGTAAGCATTGATTCCACACCGGCACAGGTATGGAAAGCGTTGACGACTCCTGGGTTGATTAAGGAATATTTAATGGGAACTCATGTTGTTTCAGATTGGAAAGAGGGTGGTAAAATTGAATATTCCGGTGAGTATGAAGGAAAGAAGTACCACGATAAAGGAATAATCAAAAAAATGGAACCGGAAAAGATCTTTCAAAGTACTTACTGGAGTTCCATGTCTGGAAAGGAAGACAAACCGGAAAACTATAATCTTGTCACTTACGAAATCTCGGAAGCGGATGACAAAACAGTTGTGACCCTTACCCAGGATAATATCGCTACTGAAAAGGAAAAGGAGCATTCCACGGAAAATTGGAAAATGGTGTTGGAAAAACTGAAAGAAGTTGTCGAAAGTGAAAAGAAGTGAAAGAATCGGCCATTGCTGATCAATATTAATCGGTGGAACCAAAATGAAAAAACGAATCATCATTTCGACTATTCTCGCTTCCTTCCTGGTTTCCTGTCAGTTTGATGTTGATCCACAACATAAACTGGAAATACCTCAGCCTCATTGGAAGGCGCCGAAAACACTCGCTTATGAAATAAAAGATGCGAAATTATGGTTGTCGGATTCTGCAATCGGGAGTTCGGAACACGCAATAGTGTTTGCAATAAACCGAACAGACAGTCTGAATTTTTCAAAGATGGATTCTGTCATAGTACCGGTCGATCTGAGTGGTGACATCGTATTTTACCTTCCATTTCCTTTGGAAGTGCCTTTTATAAAGGAGATTGAAAAAGTGATCTACTTTTCTTACCCGACCCAAACGTTCGCAGCCTATGAGTGTGGTGTACTCGTACGCACCGGTCCAACGAATATGGGAAGAGAGAAAGACCAAACCCCGACCGGACTTTTTTTCACCAATTGGAAAGCCAAAAAGACAACAAGTACATTCAATGATGAATGGGAATTGCGGTGGAACTTCAATATTTCAAACAAGGCAGGTGTTGGTTGGCACCAATACAATTTACCCGGTTACCCGGCATCCCATTCCTGTATGAGACTTCAGAAAGCCGATGCGAAGTATCTTTATTATTGGGCGGACCAATGGACATTGGCTGACAAGACAACCATTCAGATGAAGGGAACTCCCGTCATCATTTTTGGAAGTTATGATTTCAAAGCTCCCAAACCCTGGCTGAAATTGACTGATAATCCGCATGCGTTGGATATTTCCAGCAGTGAGATTCAAAGCATAACTGAGCCTTTCCTGGATGAAATTCTTGAAGAACAAAAAAACAAGGAATTCTTTCAGTCGGTCGGAGATTCAATTAAGAATTGACTTTCGATGCTTATCGATTTACCCTTAAACGCTATTTAAACATTTTTTTAAACAGTTAAGTTGATTGGGTGCTTGAGAATGAGTTGAATAGTTTTTTTTACATTTTTCAGCTTGAATTTTCATTCGATTTGGCACACCTCTTGCTAATCAAGCCATATATTGAAATTAACAAATAGATTAATCATGAAAAAGCTTCTTTTAGTAATGGTTCTTGCATCAGGAACATTATTCGGGCAGACAGACCCGCAAACTTCAAAACCTACGGTTACGGTAAACGGATCTTCTAAAGTTTCCATCGTTCCGGACATGACGGAGCTGAATATTCATGTTTCATCGCTAAAAATGAATATGGCCGACGCCACCAAAGCAATTGGTGACCAAACGCAGCAGTATTTGAAAATACTCAAGCAATTGGGATTCCAGGAAACGGATGTGAAAACAACCAATTTCTCTGCATCAAAAAACAGGATTTATCGTGTAAACGGGCCAGTCGACAGCGGTTACGTGGTTTCTCAGAGCCTGACAGTGAAATTTGCTTATAATCAGTCACTATTGCAGAAAATTGCAGCACGTTTTTCAGAAGCGAAAGATCCGGTGGATTTCAATATAGGGTTCTATGTTTCAGATGCCTTGCGTGAAAAAACAGAAGCAGATCTTCAAGGGAAAGCAGTAACGGATGCACGTAAGAAAGCTGCCAATTTGGCAACAGCTGCGGGAGTGAAAGTTGGAGGTCTCAAAGCAATCGTTTACGGCAGTGAATCTCCAGTCCCGGTTTATTACAAGTCAGACATGCGAATGACCATGAGTACTGAAATGGCGGATGGTGCGAATCTCAGCTTTGCTCCCCAGGAAATAGAATTACAGGAATCAGTTACTGTGGTTTGGTTTATGGAATAATTGGACAGATAACTTATTTTGGAAAGCGATTCGGAAGGATCGCTTTCTTTATTTTGACCAATTGTGAGTCTTGAGAATGAATCTTTTGATAAAAACGCCAAATAGGTATTAACTTCGGGCAAAAAATACTATTTCCCAAACGACATGATAGAATCAAAACTCACTTTGGATATTATTACCTCAACCTTGCAAGGTGAAAAATACGAGGAACAAATCACAAGGCAACTGGAACACTTGGAAGAAGTGGAATACGAACACACCGGTTCAGGATTACTTATTTTTATTGAATACAGAAAGGCAGCCAAGGAGTTTTGGTTAACGGACGCTCAGCTACATGAACTATTTGGTGAATCGACTCCGGAATTGTCCAAGGTTGAATTGATCAACGATGAACTGAAAATCCAGGCAGATACTTCCATTCATTTCACCAATGGTCTGATAGATTATGTTGAAATTTGGAATAACTTGGGGGATTATCCGGAAGAGGATTTAGTGAGTTGGCAATTAAAACGAAAATAAGAACCAACCCTTCGATAAGAAATTAGTCCTACTAATCAAATAAGTGAATGGAAAATTTTGACCGTCAAAAACATTGGGAGGAAATATACCAGACCAAAGAATTGAAAGATGTCAGCTGGTTCCAGGAAAAACCGGAAACTTCGTTGAGTTTTTTTGAGAAATGGCATGTGCCCTTAAGGGCTAAAATCATTGACATTGGCGGGGGTGACAGCTTTTTGGCTGATCATTTATTGGACTTGGGCTACCAGGATATTTCCGTACTCGACATTTCTGCCAGTGCAATTGAACGGGCGAAGCAACGCTTGGGAAATCGTGCGGACATAAAGTGGATTGTCTCCGATATCACTACATTTCAACCCGTGGAGAAATATGACTTTTGGCACGATCGGGCAGCCTTTCATTTCCTGGTAAATGAAGAGGAAATCTCAAGTTATACTAAGATAGCTCATAGCAGTCTCAATCCTTCGGGTATTTTGGTGATTGGAACCTTTTCGGAACAAGGCCCGAAAAAATGCAGCGGTATAGAAATCAAACAGTATTCTGAAACAAGTTTGGCTGACCGATTGAAGCCGCTTTTTGAAAAAGTGGATTGCATTACAGTGGACCATAAAACACCGTTTGATACTATTCAGAACTTTGTTTTCTGCAGTTTCAGGAAATTAAAATAGGGGAAAATGAGACCGGAAATTCAAACATACAACCTTTCACAGCCGGAAGAATATTTAAAGATCTGTGATTTATTGGCAAACGAAATCTGCCTGGGACTTCCCGAAGCGGAAAATAAGATCTGGCATGCTCATCCGGTCTGGTTCCTGGATGGAAACCCGATTGTCGGATACAGTATCCAAAAACGCGGAGTTCGCCTGATGTTCTGGAGTGGGGCCGGTTTTGGGGAAGATGGATTGAATGTGAAAGGAGAAAAGTTCAAGGACGCATCCATATTTTACAATGAGTTATCGGAAATTAATTTGGAGGACTTGGAAGGATGGTTGCAGAAAGCACGCGATATCCAATGGGATTACAAGAACCTGGTAAAGCGCAAGGGGAAATTGGAACGGTTGAAGTAATACCAGGTAGATCATGAAATCAATCATCGAAACGTTTGAGCATGCAACTTTTCCGGAGGTTATCATTTATGGATTGATCATTAATTTCGGGATTTATTTTTGTTCCCTTGGGCTTTATTTCATATTGAGTTTTTTTCCAACGAAACAACTACTGGGAGATCGGCAACCGATTCTCCAATCCGATGTTATTCTAAGTATTCTGACCGTTTTCTGTAATACGTTCGTGTTTGTTTTGGCTGTATACCTTTGGAAATACGGATTCATTCGGCTCAATAAGGATTACAACTTGCTCCGGATCGTATTGGAAGTGATGTCATTGATTTTGATAATGGATCTGCTGATGTATGTATTTCACCGCTCGGTTCATTTTTTACGTCATTTCAGACAAATTCATCAACGGCATCACGAACACGAATCAACGAACCTATTGAGCCTGTTCGTGCTTCACCCGATTGAATCCATCGGGTTTGGCTTGATGATGCTGGTCGTATTGCTTTTCTTTCCTTTTTCTGCAATTGCTATTTCACTCTACCTGGTAATTAATTCCTTGTGGGGAACGATTGGACATCTCAATCACACCGTTTTGCCGCAATCCTGGTTGAAATTTGCCAAAAAAGGATTTGTATGCACTTCGGAGTTTCATTATTTGCATCATCAGAATCCAGGTTATAACTTTGGGTTTTATACGTCTATTTGGGATATTGCTTTTAAAACAATTCATCCTTCCTCTACCAAGAAACAGTGATTATTGAAGCTATTCTCATTTTGGATACAAAGACCCTCAAATAGGATACAATCAGAAGATAATAGTTGAGGACATTTGTTGTATTAATTAAACAAACAGTTTATGGTACATCAAAATGACAATTCAAACAACACTTCGTCAACACCCAAAATTTGGTTTATAACAGGCGCTTCCCGCGGTTTCGGACGTGTTTGGACAGAAGCAATCCTGAAACGCGGCGACAAGGTTGCTGCAACGGCCCGCAAATTGGAAAGTATTGCAGATTTCAAAGAGAAATACGGCGATAATGTCCTGACACTGCAACTCGATGTGACGGATCACGCTCAAGTGAAAAAAGTAGTGGAACAGGCACATGCTTACTTCGGAAAACTGGATATCGTATTTAACAATGCAGGTTATTCCCTGGTTGGAACAATTGAAGAAGCAAGTGTGGAAGAAGTCCGCGCTTTATTTGAGACAAATGTTTACGGTCCGATGGCTGTTATTCGGGCCGCTTTGCCTTTACTTCGCAAACAAGGGGGAGGACATATCATTGGAACGTCCAGCAATCTGGGGCACGTGACATTGCCGGTGATCGGGTATTACTGTTCTTCCAAATGGGCATTTGAAGCAATTCACGAAAGCCTGGCAGAAGAAGTGAGATCATTCGGGATCAAGGTGACGATTATCGAACCGGGCGCTTATGCTACTGAATTCGGAAGCCAGGAATCATTGAAGTTTTCCGAAGGAATGGATATTTATGCCGATTTTAAAGAGGGTTTCTTCGGACAATTGACGAATATGGAAAGAGGAAATCCGGAAGCTACACCACAAGCTCTTTTTCAAGTGGTAGATTCGGAAAATCCACCGTTGCGTTTTTTCCTTGGTAGCCATAATTTACCTTGGGTACGCAAAGCATATGCTGATAGAATGGAAGAATGGGAAGCCTGGGAATCTGTTTCAAACTCAGCTCAGGATTTACCAAAATAAAAAAATGTTAATGATAACCGGTGGCACACTGTTATTCGGTTATCATTGTTTAAATTTCAGTATGAAAAAAGAAGAGGTCATTCATCAACGATTCAATAGTTTATCGGAGGCGTTCCATAGTTTTGGGCTGCCGGATCCTCAGCATCCGCTGATTGGTTTTATAAATGCTGAAACCAGCCAGGCAACGAGTGGCAATTTCCCTCAGTCACACGCCTTGAATTTTTATAAAATATCCTTAAAACGCCAGCTGAGTGGCAAGATCCGATACGGTCAAACATATTATGATTTTGATGGTGGCGGCCTGTTGTTTGCTTCTCCAAACCAAATTATCGGGAATCAATCGGGAACGAATCCCGGAGAGTGTTCTCAATATACTTTGCTGATCCATCCCGATTTTCTTTGGAATTATCCCCTGGCGAAAAAAATCAAACAATACGGATTTTTCTCCTATTCGATCAATGAAGCTTTACACTTGTCCGATAAGGAAAAGGAAACGGTCACGTCCATTTTTAAGATCATAGAGGAAGAATTAAACAGCAGGATCGATGACTTTAGCCAAGACGTGATTATTTCGCAGATCGAGTTACTGCTGAATTATGCGAACCGGTTCTATAAGCGCCAATTTATCACCCGTAAAGCGGTAAACAATGATCTGCTGCAAAAAGTGGATGAGATTCTGAATAAATATTTTGATGATGAAGTTTCCGTCAAACAAGGATTACCAACCGTTCAATATCTTTCTGATAAACTCGCCATTTCTCCAAGTTACCTGAGTGATATGCTTCGTGCACTAACCGGACAGAATGCACAGCAGCACATCCACGATAAGCTTATCGAGAAGGCAAAAGAGAAATTATC
Source organism: uncultured Fluviicola sp. (assembly GCF_946478805.1). Next base: position 9,177 of record NZ_CAMLDC010000008.1, read on the forward strand.
GGTTACGAATTTGTCCGTGACTGAAATTGCTTATGAATTAGGCTTCGAATATCCACAATCATTCAGCAAGTTGTTCAAAGCAAAAACAAATCTTTCACCTTTGGAATTCCGGAAAACATTTAATTGATTTTTAGATTGTCTCCAAATATCTACGATTCCTGCTGGAAAGCGTAAGAATATTAGTACTTTGGGAGAAGCTTAAACTTCAAAGGATGATCAATGTAGCTGACAGAACTGAATTATGGCTTTTCGGGCAGGAAACCGCCCGGCTTTCTTTCCGAAGACTGACATCCGATGATTTTGATACGTGGCTGACTTTTTGCGAAGATTCCGAGATCATGCGCTATTTTGCTTTTCCGGAAACAGCTTCTGCATTGGAAAAATGTCAGCAATGGTTCGAGAAGATTACCTGGAGATACGAGAATCTTCAAGGAGGAATGAATGCCTTGATCGATAAGAAAACACAAACATTTATTGGTCAATGCGGCTTATTGGTCCACACAGTGGACGACATGGAAGAATTGGAAATCGGTTATTCCCTGATGCCCGGATCGAGAGGTTTGGGTTATGCATTGGAAGCTGCGGGTAAATGTCGGGATTTTGCTTTTCAAAATGATTTCAGCGATTCCCTGATTTCTATCATACATCCGGAAAATATCGCTTCTCAGAATGTAGCGCTGAAAAACGGGATGAAACTTTCAAAACAAACAGTTTACAATGGTATGCCGGTGAACGTTTACCGTATTACAAAGGCCGAATGGGAAAATAACTTTGAAAAGGGAACCTTAAACTAAAATGACCTAAATCGAGGGAGTAATCCTATTTGGATTTGAACCCGAATCGTCCCGATTAAAAAAAACGCTTATCTTTCATTCTTCAATTTTTAAGGTTCGTTAAACAAAATAAACTTAGAATTCCAGTATGAAAGATTTTCAAGAAATCGAATTGTCCGATTCAGCAAAGACGGACGGTCAAAAAGCAATCAAAACAGTTTATCAACTTTTGATCTTGATGGGGATAGAATATGTCATATCGATCGGTTGGTTTATTTTACAAAAAATAGTTATTCCCGTCTTTTTTGAAAAACGTGGAGATACGGACTGGAAAAAAATAGGGCTTCTTTACAAAAATTTTGGGTGGACAACGGACATCCTATCTGTAATAGCCATTCTAATTTTCAGCATCGTCATTCCAAATAAGATCGCTAGGATATTTTTATTTGTTTTTCTCGGATTAAAAATCATATTTATCGTTAGCTATAGAATATTGGAACCTCAATAAATCTGGCAACTATCTCATAGCTGTTAAATGACTATTCGGTAAACAGCGATGATTTGAATTTTAATTCTCTCAAAAACAACTGCTTTGAAAAATTCAACCAATCAAATTGACGCTCTTGAATCCGATTATTTGTACAAAAGCCAATCCCAAATTCCAAATTCGGGTCAAGGGCTATTTACGGTAATCGATATTTACAAAGACGAAACGATTGCCCTATTTAAAGGCGAACTTCTCAGCGATTTAGAAGCAAAAATAAGAGCCGAGGCCGGAAATGACGGGTACTTTATCAATTTATTGGACGGTAGCATCATGGATTCAAAAAATGTAGAGTGCTTTGCAAAATATGCCAATGATGCCGAAGGATCGTCTGCTTCAAAATTTAAAAACAATACCCGAATTACCTTAGATTTGAACAACAATGTTTGTATCGAGGCGCTAAGAAATATCCGGGCAAATGAAGAGTTGTTTTGCAGTTATGGGAAAGACTATTGGAAAAAGCATGGATGAAATGTTTATAAAGACAGGAAAAGCGAAAGTTATTCGTTTTAGTGCGCTTGAAGTTGTTTGCAAGGCTTTGGATGATGATATTTGGAATTTGTAGATGATAGTTTATGAGAGCAGAAGAAACAGCATATTTAGCCATCGGGCGCAGGTTGAAAGGAGCGCAGGAAAGTCAAATGTTCGGCAAACCCTGTTTTAAGGTAAATGGGAAAGCTTTTATGAGTCTTTTTGACAATCAACTGGTCTTTAAATTGACCGGTGACGCTCACACAGAAGCGTTGAGTCTGGATGGTTCTCAATTGTTCGATCCTTCGGGTAAAGGCAGACCAATGAAGGAATGGGTGCAAGTTCCGTTTGATTACGAGGAAAAATGGCAGATCTTTGCACAAAGTGCTTTGGAGTATGTTTTAATGCTAAATAAGCAAAAGTGATAAGATCGTTTGTAACTATCAAATTTAAAAGGAAATAGAAACACCGGGATGAACTTTAACTTTAAACTGATTGAAACAAAACGACTACTTCTCAAAGGACTTTCTCCGGAGGATATGACGATAGTTTTTGAGCAAAACCCAAAACAAACAGTCATGACGATCCTGGGGCATCGCTCGGAAGCCGATTATGAGAAGGAATACCTGAAGTACAAAAACGGATATGCAACTTATAACCGAAGCTTCATGCTATTTCTACTCGTTGATAAGACATCGGATAAGATCATTGGCCGTTGTGGATTGCATAACTGGAATGCGGATCACCGACGCGCGGAAATCGGTTATGTGATGGAAGATGAGGATTCTAAAAAACAAGGATTGATGGGAGAAGCTGTTGAAGCAATAATCGACTATGGATTCAAGGTTCTCAATCTGCACCGGATAGAAGCATTGGTAGGCAGAGAGAATATTCCGTCCCTGAGATTGATGGAAAAGAATAACTTTATCCGGGAAGGAGTATTGCGTGAGCATTATTATGTTGCGGGAAAGTTCGAAGATTCCATCATGTTCTCGAAACTCCTGGAAGAAGATATGAATGAAAAGAAGTAACTAAAACGCGGTCAAATGTATTCAATCTTACCATTTATAGAAGAACACCAACCGGCCATCGAAGAATTGATGAATGAAATTCAGGAAGAGTTTGACCTTCCTTTCAGGAATCCGAATTCGGTATCTGTTTCAGAATATGTCGAAGCCGGGAACCATTTTTGGGTAGCTCTTCATGACGATCGGGTTATCGGCACAATCGGGTTGTCGGGTTTTGACAGTACTACAGGTGTCTTAAGAAATATGTTCGTGGCAAAAGAACACCGGGGAGGACAAACGGCTATTGCGAAATCCTTGTTGGATACGGTACTTGACAAAGCAAAAACTCTTGGGTATACAGCGATCTATTTGGGTACGATGGATCAATTCAGGGCAGCTCAGAAGTTCTATGCCAAAAACAGGTTTGTTCTCATCCCAAGATCAGATTTACCGGATAAAATGAGCTTCAATCCCGTGGACACCTTGTTCTATGTTTTAAGGAATGAGAAGTAATAATCCCAAAAAAACGCAATATATGAAGTTGGCTATTTATATAGCTGTTCTAGGAATTTTTATACTTGGTTCATGTAACGATTCTAAAAAGCGTGTGCAAAATTCTCGGAAACCAATCGATGTCAAAAAAGACATGGTCGATTACAAAGACACCTTGAAATCGTCTGAGTTTGATTTGATTAAAAAGATTGGGCAGAATAGTGACGATTTGAAAGACAGTTTGGTCAATTTGGCCGAAAGTGCAATGGGAATCACCATCGAATCCTTAGGTGAGGAGGCTTGGGTGATAAACATGTGGTATGGCGGATCGTATGAAGATATCTTCATCTACAAAAAAAAACAACAGGGAACTTATGAGAGAATCCTTTGGGTTTCGGGAGCCATCAGTTTTAAGGTTCAGACTTTGAGCGATGATGGATTGAAACGGGTTCTGATAAAGAACAATAGGAACAGGAAAATGGCTTTATTTGTCTATAATGGAACCGATTACTCAAGTTATTTGGATCAGGGATTCAAAAGAAGCTTGAAGAATCCATTTGGTATTTCAACTTTGAAAGAAATGGAAATCTATAATGAAATGAACTATTAGATAAATGCGAAAACTAAGCTTAAATTTGAAGAACAAATACGATACTGAATGGCAGAAAAGAAACCGAAACTGGCAGAGATCAAGACTAAACCAACGGTGGTAAGTGTAAGGGATTTCATTAACACTATCGAAGACGAACAAAAACGCAATGACAGTTCCACCCTGGTTGAAATGATGAGAAAAGCAAGCGGGGAAGAACCGGTCCTGTGGGGCAGTTCGATCGTCGGTTTTGGAAACAAAAGATACAGGAGCGAAAGAAGTGGGAGGGAAGTAGATTGGTTTTTGATCGGTTTTGCACCACGAAAAGCGAATTTGTCCTTGTATCTGAGTGTAGGAATTGAAGACCGTTCTGCGGTATTGGAGCAATTGGGCAAATACAAAACGGATGGAGGTTGTATCTACGTCAAGAAACTAACGGATGTGAACCTGGATGTACTCCAGGGAATGATTGAGTTGGCTTTGGTTAAAAATCAAAATTTAAATAATGGATAATAACTACATTACAGGGCTTTTTTCCATGCTTTTTGTCCTCCTTATTTCACGAATTCTAAGTGAAAGGGCAATGAAAAAGCTGGACCAAAATCAAAAGGTGGCACTTTTGGATCTTTTCTCAAATAGACGGATTTACAATTATGTAATTCTGATCGGGATCATCGGATTGTTTTTTGCCTGTTCAAAATTTGAATTAATCTCTTCCGCCTTCAATATTGTTATCTACGTTATTTTATTAACCTTATATATTTTCATCAATACATTGCTATCTTATCGGAAATTAAAGGATTATGATTTTCCGGATTTTTATATTAGAACCTATCTTTTTACTTCGTCATTGAGAATCGTCGGGTTGGTTGTGTTTTTTGCTTTTATGGTAATTTAAACAACCTAGTAAACGCTAAAACAAATTAAAATGGCTTCAAATCAACAGGCTGTCGATTTTATTATCGACCAGGTGAATTCTTCAGGAAGAGTGACCTATAAGAAAATGTTTGGGGAATACGGACTGTATTTCGATATCAAACTATTTGCGCTTGTTTGCGATAACAAGTTGTTCATCAAACCTACGTCGGCGGGAAGAGCATTTATCGGTAATGTGGTGGAAGCTCCTCCATATCCCGGCGCAAAACCCAGCTTTTTGATCGAAGACAAAATAGAAGACTCCGATTGGTTGAACGAATTGATCCGATTGACTGTCGAGGAATTACCTGAACCGAAACCGAAAAAAAGAAAGCCCTGATTTAATCAACGAACTGCCGCTTCCTTATTGTATTTATTCCGGTATTCCAGTGGCGACATGCCGGTGATTTTTCGGAACACTTCACGAAATGCCTTCACATCCGAGTAACCCACATCGTACATCACTTCATTGATAGTTTTCCGGCTGCTTTCGAACGCTTTTTTTGCCGATTCGACTTTTACCCGTTGGGTATATTCAACAGGTGTGTTTCCGGTAGCTTTAATGAATCTTCGGTCAAAATTCCGTCTTCCTACCGCTAACCTGGAAGCCAGGTGCTCAATGGAAATTTTGTTGGACAGCTCGCTCTCAATGAAGGTCTGAGCCTGTCTGATGATTTCGTCATTATGGAGTTTCTGTCCGTTAAAGATCACAAATTCGGATTGGCTGTTCCGGTCCATTTCGATCTGGAAAACTTTCGAGCAGAAAATAGCCGTATGCCGGTCGAAATACTTTTCTATCAGGTAAATGATCAGATTCAGGAATGAATAAGCTCCACCGTTGGTATAAATCCCTTTTTCATCCGTTATCAGCCTGTCCGGTTCCAGGTTGACTTTGGGGAAGAGCGCTTTGAAGCCATTGACCGCCGACCAATGAGTAGAACAACTTTGCCCGTTTAACAATCCGCTTGAAGCCAATATAAAAGCTCCTGTACAAATACTTGCCACTTCTGCACCTTGCTTGTACTGCTTTTCAATCCAATTAATGAGGAATTGGTTTGCTTTTATAGCTTCCTGATAATTGTGGTTCAATGACGGAATGATAATCAGGTTCGTTTTTGCAATATCGGCAAGATGAATATGAGGTTTCACTTCAAACAAACCGTCGAAAAATGGGATGTTCTTTGAAATTCCGGCTAATTGAATGACAAACTGCTCGGGATTGCCGTTTTGTTTCCAATACTCATTGGCCTTGGAAAACAGTTTATATGCGCCGACAATGCTGCTGAGGTTGTTCCCTTCTCCTTCCGGAACAATGATCGTGATGTGTTTCATGGCAACCAATTTTCTACAAATGTACAAAAGACCCTTGTCCAAATCAACCCGTTAGATTGTCTATTTAGCCACTTGTCGGGGTGATATTTAGACCATAGCTTTGCTGGACATTCAAAATTGATAACTATGACAACAAATCAAACAATGGTAAAAATCATTCTCGACAGATGGGATGCATCTGTAAAGCAGTGCGACACACTTGTAAACACTTTGTCGGATGAACAATTACAAAGAGAAATAGCTCCTGGTAAGAACCGGGGAATTTATTTATTGGGGCATCTGATTGCAGTTAACGATCACATGCTTCCTTTATTGGATTTGGGAGCCGCAAAGCATGCTGAATTGGATGAGGCTTTTATCAAATCTCCGGACAAGGCAGTTAGTGAACTTCCATCTGTTGCTGAATTGAGATCCATGTGGAATACGCAGAAGGAAGAGATGAAACAGCAATTTGACAAGTTGAGTACGGAAAACTGGTTTGAACGACATACTTCAGTATCCGAAGAGGATTTTGCGAAAGAACCGCACCGAAACAAACTGAACATCGTCCTGACGAGAACCACACACTTGACCTATCATACAGGACAATTGGTTTATTTAAAGTAGATGACGATGGTAACAGATTTCACATTCACTGTAACAACAGATAAAACGCCTCAGGAAGTTTTTCAGGCAATCAAGCAAGTTCGGTCCTGGTGGTCCGGATTGTATGAAGAGGAGTTTACCGGCGATTCCGAAAAATTGGGAGATGAATTCAGTTTTCGCGCAGGTGGCGGAGCGCATTATTCCAAACAAAAATTGGTCGAACTTGTTCCGAACGAAAAAATTGTCTGGCTGATCACGGAAAGCGATTTCACTTTCATCGAGAAAGCCGATGAATGGACGGGAACGAAACTGGTTTTTGAAATTTCGGAGAAAGACGGTAAAACCCAATTGGTTTTTACGCACGAAGGTTTGACCCCTGAAGTGGAATGTTATGATGCTTGTGCCCCGGCATGGTCCCAGTATTTGAAAGAGAAATTCCTACCATTTGTAAATCAGTAAAATACAAATACATTCCTATTTCAATTCAAGCGACTTGTCGGCCAATTGGTTGATGAGTCGCTTTTTTATTTTGTGCAGTTGTTCTAAAATTGATCAGTTAATAGATTCCATAAGATTTATAATTGGAATAATTTCTATTTTTCGGCAGTATAAAACACTATTCATATGAAACTATCAAGAAACTGGCTCAATCGAATTGAAGGCGTGGGATTAATCCTCATCCTGTTTTCTTTTTTTGTACAATCATTTCAAAGTGACTCCGAGAGTTCATTCAGGGAATCACAGAATTATCATTTGAATAAGAAGTTGGACCATATCTGGCGATTGATCGGGAAGGAATATACCAAGGAGCATTCAAAGAGTGAGATTGATTTAAAATTGTATGAAACCGACTGGGAATTCTATTCCAAACAAGTGAAGGAGTTGGAAAATTGGGAAGGGAAAATCCAATTGTTCTCGCAAATCGGTACCTGGATCTTTGTATTGGGAACCGTTTTGGTCATAGCGCCTAAATTTATGGAGGAAAAGGAATAACTTCTCAATACGCACGTTCCAATGTTTATTTAAACCTTTTCACTTGGATTTTTTTTAATTTTACATGAATACGTAAAACAACTTATAACCAGCTAAATCAAATTTTCGGATCTATGAAACGGATACTCATCGGAATTTTTCTCTTTACGATCTTTCATTCAATTGCTCAAAGTAATACCATTCGAAACTTGCAAGCTATTACGGATGGGAAGCAAACATTCTACGACACAGAAGGATACGAGGTCTTTCAAATGGATTTCGAACTCTATTTTGACGAAAAAGGATTCCGGAAAGTCAAACAGAAACTGGAAATTCCAAAAGAAACGCCCATCTCTGAAAGTCCTGATTTCCCGAATGTGAAAATGATCGAACTGAATACGAATGATGCCGGGGTTGTGACTCGTAGTATTTATTACTTGTCAACGCCACGATGGGGAATTTTGAAAGTAGTGGGATTTGCGACACGTTGTGTTCGGGTTCCGGGCATTGAAAAGGAACTGTATGCAGAAATAATCAAAAAGACGCTTCCGAAAAGTGTGTTTACTTCCCTAAGTGTGGATACGATCCTATTTGCAGGGCGAAAAGTAGACTTTGGTCCGCCATGCCAATGGATGGGAGCGCGCAATTTGCAGTGTCCGAATTACGGGCAAATGAATTGGTCTGAATTCAGTGATTCGGTGCGGGCAAGACAAATGATCACTGCTCAAAAAGCTGCAAATGACAATTCTGAAAAATATGGAATCCTGGAGCAAAAGCAGGTTGATGTTATTTTCGAAGGACAAGAAGTGAAAGCATTCAAGTGCACTTTGAAGATAAGAATTCCCGAACTGATCATGGGAGGAAGTAATATCCTGATCGTATATTATGTAACCGCAAAAGTGAGGGATCGCTACGTTTCATGTGTATTGAGCCAGTATACGGACGATGTAGGAGTGAAAACCAATAAACTGGCTCCACTCCTGGCGCAGGTCATGCAGTTGAAGGAATGAATTTTTTAATTCATTGATAATCAACAAATATAACACTCGTTATTTTAATGATTGGAGTTTTTCGGTAAAATAAATCATTGGTGCACCCTGCAATTTCTCATCCGCTAATTTCCCGAAAGCCTGGATATATGGTTGCTTGTTATGCTCTCCAAAGCTGCTTCACTTTCCCAGATTTCCTGGAAAACAAACAGCGTTTCGTCTTTTATTCCCTGGTGCAACTCATACTGAATACAGGCCTCTTCTTTTCTGCTTTCCCTTACCATTGTTTGTAAGACCGCTTTCACTTCTTCGGTAAATTCGGGTTTACTATTCAGCGTTGCTGTGAGATAAATGTTCATGATTGCTGTTGTTTGTTGTTAGAAATTGAGTTTCCAGGTGATTTAAATAATTAATCCGGTAATTTTCGATGCGCTCGGGAGTGGCATTTTTCTCCAAATCGTGAAAATGAAAGCCATCGATGCGTTCCATTCCGGTGAATTTGTTCATTTTGTGAAAACCGAATAATACTCCGTCATCTACAGATGTTTGATCGAAGAATTCACCTTCCAATGTGAAAGCTGTATCCGGCGCATTCCAGGTACTGGTCACCATGTACTTTTTACCGTGCATCATTCCGCCGGTCCCATAATTGATTCCCGGGTTGGTTCTCGTTCTGCCGTCACTGGCGTAAATTCCATTTTGATGTCCGGCAGTAAATACATCATCGATATACTTCTTGAAAAGATTCGGGACTTGGAACCACCAAATAGGAGTGTGGTAAATGATTACATCGGCCCATTTGAAATTTTCCACTTCGGCAACCGGATCAAATGGATTGTTGATATCCGTTAACCGAACTTCAAAACCGTGTTGTAGTAAGAAAGCGGAAGTCCAGTTTGTTAATGTCTCGTTGAATTTTCCTCCTGAATGTGCAAAGTGCTGTCCGCCGTTTATGATAAATATCTTTTTCATGTTTGTCATGTTGTTTCGACAAAGTTCAGAAGATTAATGATATTATAAAAATAACTTAAGTTGTATATTTGTATCATAAAAATGATAGTATGCAGATCAATTTAGAATGGTTCCGAACTTTTAAGGCAATCTATGAAACGGGAACACTTTCTGCCGCAGCCAAGGAGTTGTATGTTTCGCAACCCGGGGTCAGTTTACATTTGAATTCTTTGGAAGCTTTCACAGGATACAAGTTGTTTGATCGTTCCGCTCGTAGAATGGTTCCAACGGAAAAAGGGAAAATCCTGTATAATTTCATTTTGGAACCCATCCGGAAACTGGAAATAGCTGAACAGCATTTTCACAAGCGCTCCCAGTTGGAAAGAGTCACAATCAGTGTGGGAATGTGTTTTGAAACTTTTCAATATACCTTGGAAGAACATATTTCTTCTTTGTCCTTTAATTTGATCATCAAGTTTGGAGAGTATCCGCAAATGCAACAGGATCTGGATAACGGCTTGCTTGACCTGATTGTCACTCCACAAAAAGGAAATCAGAAAAACTTGCAATACGAGCCATTTTCAAAAGAACGGATTGTATTGGTTGCAGGAAGAAATACAGATACAATGGAATTGGAGCAACTGCTCAGATCGGGTCAGATGGAAAAAGCACGAGATTTCCTAAAGCAACAATTGTGGTATAGTACGGCGGCTGATATGGATCATTTGAAGAATTTTTGGCTGAAGAATTTTGGGGAACATCCGGATTTTCGTCCGAATTACATTGTTCCGAATATCAGTTCGATCCTTCGTTGTTTAAGCGATGGAAAGGGGTTCTCCATTGTACCGGATTTTTTATGTCAGGATACAATGAACACGGGTGAGGTCAAACTCGTTTGGGAAGGAATCAACCCTCTTGAGAATATCCTTTATTTTGGAACGCGCAAAAATACCATGTACCGGGATGAACTGAACCAATTGGAATATTTCTTCAAAGAGAAATGGGAACGGCAATTAACGTAGTAGAACAGTTGAAACAAATCTGTATCTTTAAAATTGAAGAATGAATATTAAAAACGGAACAGATGAAAAGTGGCTATTCTGAGGTAAACGGATTGAACATGTATTACGAGATCCACGGTGAAGGAAATCCACTGGTACTTATTCATGGTGGAGGATCAACCATTGAAACAACCTTCGGACGGATCATTCCGTTGTTGAAGGAAAAAAGACAGATCATTGCGGTTGAATTACAGGCACACGGACGTACAAATGACCGGGAGGCATTCCTGACTTTCGAACAGGATGCAGCAGATGTTGCAAAATTGTTGCAGAATCTTGAAATTCCGAAAGCGGATTTCCTGGGTTTCAGTAATGGCGGGCAAACAGCAATTGAACTGGCTCTTCAATCTCCTCAATTGGTTGATAAACTGATCCTGGCTTCCACATTCTATAAACGGAGTGCCGCAGTGCCACAATTTTGGGAAGGTTTTGAAGATGCAAAGATCGAATGGATGCCGGAAGTCCTGAAAGAAGCTTATCTGAAAGTTAATAATAGTGAAGCCGGACTTTTGAATATGTTCAACAAAGATGTTCAGCGAATGAAAACCTTTAAAGGTTGGGAAGACGAACAAATCAGATCGATTAACGCCCCGACTTTGGTCATTAACGGGAATCAGGATGTTGGGAGTTTGGAACATGCAGTTGAAATGTGTAATACCATTCCAAATTGCGAATTAGTGACCTTTCCAGGCGGACATGGAACTTATCTCGGAGCTATTGAGTCTTTACCAAATGGAATTTGGCCCGAATTCAATGCAACTTTATTGATAGAAGAATTTCTTAACAAATAAATAAAATTGGAACCTGATTTTAAATTAGTGGAATACGGAAGTGAAGGTTGGAAATCCGCCGTTGAACTTCGGGAAGAGATTCTACGCAAACCCTTGGGAAGCTTCTTTACCCTTGAAGAATTGGATGAGGAAAAGAAACACATTCATATTGCCGGTTTTCTTGGAAATGAACTGATAGCAAGCTCTGTATTGGTACCGGAAGGAGATTCAATGAAAATGCAGCGTGTGGTGGTCAGAGAAGGAAACCAGGATTCCGGTATCGGATCAAAGATGATGGTCTTTTGCGAAGAGATTGCAATTGAAAACAGGAAAAAACAGATATATTGCCATGCAAGAGATACGGCTGTCAATTTTTACTTAAAAAACAATTACCTCATAGAAGGAGATTACTTTCCGGAAGATGGAATCCCGCATCTGAAGATGTATAAATCAATGCCGGAATAGCGAATATACTATCCTTTCGAAAAAAAAAACGCCGCAAGAATCCAAATTCCGGCGGCGTCAATCAGTTGATAAAATTCGTATCAGATATCACATTCACGAGTGTAATCTCCTCCAAGGTCTGTTCCTGTTCCTTCCATTTCGTTACATCTGTCTGCTGCACGCGCTTTGGAATCTTTGAAGGTATAACTTCCATCTGAAGTGGTAACACTGGTTCCGTTATCATCTGTGTGAATTTTTCTGCATTCACACGTATAATCTTTTTTGCAAGATCCCAAGGCAAATCCTGATAGGATCACTAATGCTAAAAATACTTTTTTCATAATCTTTCTTTTTTAAGGTGTTTTTAGATAAAACCTGTAAACAAAAATGGCAGATTGTTCCTGAAATGACCTTACAGAAATCTGAACAAAACTTACATTATTCCTAGATTCCCGGTAAAAAGAGTTCAATATTTCCATTAGCGAAGATCAGGTAAACTGTTCCGGCAATTGTGTTTCACCTTAAAAAATCACGATGCAATCCTCAAAATGGATAAGAATTATTTGATATCACATTCTCTCGTGTAGTTTCCGAAAACGTCTGTCCCTGTTTCTTCCAGATCGTTACATTTTTTTTCCGCGCGCAGACGGGAATCTTTGAAGGTATAACTTCCATCTGATGATGTATTCCGATTTCCGTTATCGTCCGTATGAACCATTGCACAGGAACAGGTGTAATCTTTCTTGCAAGATGCCAGTGTCAAACCTGACAACAGGAGTAATGCCAAAACTGCTTTTTTCATAACCGTTTTTTTAAGTTCTTGATCAACCAATTGACGTAAATATGAGGAATAGGCATCTGAATTCTGTTACAAGATTCCCGAAAAAACTTACATCATTCCCATGTTTGTTGAAAATTGGACAAATCCTATTTTCTGTGAATCATGTAAGCTATTTCAAAAATTACATAACAATTTAAGCAGGTTTGTTCTTCATATTTGCTACATGATGTGATTCTTACTGCGAGTTTCGCTTACGGAATGAATTTGACAAAGTATAAGAATGAACAGCGAAAATAAAAGACAAAACAGATTCAAATTCTAACAGAAACAGAATGAATCCTAAAAATAGGTTGTGGTGAAGTAACACAGGTTTTAGAAGTTGTGTTAGTGTGGTAGGAAAGAAAAGTGTATTAGACAACTGGTTTAATGCACTTTTCTATTTAAAAAGAGCTTCTTTCTTTAAAACACACATCAAAAGAATCCGTATCTTTCCTCCTCATCAAAAACAGAAGTATGGCAAGCGTCTCGTCAAGTATCAAAAAGGAGTTATATAGAGTTGAAATAGAGTCGCCTTCCGGGAATATCGTTATTGCTGATGAACCGTTGGAAAGCGGAGGACAGGATCTGGGTTTTTCGCCTACGGAATTGTTGGCTTCATCGCTGGCAGCCTGCACCAGTGCCACACTTCGAATATATGCAGACAATAAGGGTTGGGATTTGCAGGAAGTGAAGTTGCAAATAGAGCTGCAACGGGATGAAAAATCCAACAAAACAATCATTCATCGAACAATGGAACTTTTTGGTGACCTGGATGAAAAACAGCGGAGTCGCCTAATGATGGTCGCGAATGCCTGCCCGGTTCATAAAATCCTTACGAATCCGATTGAAATCAATACGGAATTCCTATAAACAGGAAGTATGGAATCAAAGGTTAAGGTAATTACGGTTTATAATTGTTCATTGGAACGGGCTTTCAAAACTCCCATGCTTTGTGATGTATCGAAAGTTCACACAGGATATGGCGTGATGCCTAAAGTGACACATTGTACGGATGATGAGGATTGGGGAAAACCGGGTTACGGTAAGAAAGTATTTGTAACCAAATCCCTGACCCAAAAGGGAGGTTGGGCTTCTGTGGATAAAGTCATTGAACGGGAAGAAAACGCCTACTGGAAAATTGAAGTGAATGAGTTCCAATCCTGGATGCTGGGCTTTTCAAAATTCACCGGAGAATGGAAAACAACCGAATTGGCGCCGGACCAGATCGAAATCGAATACACGTATACTTTGCATTCTGATATTGCATTGCTTTATCCCTTGAATTGGCTCTTCACAAAGACTTTTTGGCGAATTTATATGAAAAGGGTACTCGAAAACATCCGCGAAATGACGCTAAGTAAAGAACCTTATCTCTATCAGTAACCCTTCAAAACTTCAGTGACTGATTTAAAAAAAATAATTGCATAATTCGGGTTTTTATTTTTACTTTGTTTTTCAAAGTACTTTTAATTGAATTTAAGATAGACAATTATGAAAAACAAGAGATTAATCATCATTTTATCGATAGCGGCGGTTTTACTATTGATTCCATTTATTGCCATGCAATTTACCGATGAAGTGAAATGGGATGGGTTCGATTTCCTGATCATGGGAATACTGTTAGTCGGAACGGGATTGGTTTGTGAATTTATTCTGAGAAAAGTGATCCAAAGGTCCACCCGAATCATTCTTTGTCTGGCAGCGGTATTCGTCTTGGTGTTGATCTGGATGGAACTTGCCGTGGGAATTTTCGGGACTCCATTTGCAGGATCGTAAGCACCATTTTCTCAAGAAGTTATAAATTCAGATAAAAACTTCTTATGTTTAGCAAAGTAAACAGTTAATCTCATCTTCGCTCTGAACAATGGCTGAAACAACGCAACGACTGGAACAACTTTTGAAAGCGGGATTGGATTATTTTTCCCGATCTTCTGAATCTGAAATGGTATATAAACTGTCTCCACAAAAATGGTCCAAAAAGGAAATTCTGGGACATTTGATTGACTCGGCAATAAATAACCTTCAGCGTTTTACGGAAATCCAATATGAAAGCAAACCTTACCGGATTCGAAAATACAAACAGGATGAGTTGGTAAAAGCAAATAATTACCGAGAAGCGGAATTGAGTGAACTCGCAGGCTTGTGGTCTGCTCTTAACCGGCGGATAGTCAGAGTGATGGAACTCCAAACAAAGCAGGCCCTGAATTATGGAATAGAATTTTCGGATGGGTCATTTTCCGATCTGAGATTCTTGATGGTTGATTATGTGGACCATCTGGAATACCATCTGAACCAGATAATAGGTTGAATTCAAGATGAAGACTATGAACAGAAAAGTGTTTGTCAGACTGTTTTTTGCGTTCATAGCATTTACGATTATTGGAACTTTATCTCATGAATTAGGGCATTATATTGCAGGAAACTGTCTGGGTTATGAAATGAGCATGAATTATGCGACTACATACATTCAGGATGATGCATATGTATCTCCCCGAAATTCATTCCTGATCACATTGGGCGGACCTATTCAAACACTGTTGACAGGGACAATCGGATGCGTTTTATTGTTTTCATATCGGAAAGGGTTTCAATCTGTAGATAAACTTTCATCCGGACAATGGATAATGGTATTCGTTTCACTTTTTTGGCTCCGGCAAGTTGCCAATCTAACCACCTGGCTTGGAAGCTATCTGATCAATGGGGAATTTTCCCAAGGTGGTGACGAATTAAGAATTGCAGGCTACTTGGGACTTTCCGAATGGAGTATCCTGGTTCCGACGGCAATTGCAGGATTCATTGTGTTGACGGTGGTTTTTTTTAAATTCATACCTTTCAAACAGCGGTTTACTTTTCTTCTTTCAGGATTAATCGGAGGAATTGCAGGATATCTCTTTTGGTTGTTGTTTGCAGGTAAATATATCATGCCTTAATGAAAATAGATGATGCGGATTGATAACTTTATTTCCGATTATACAAAAAGCTTTGAAGACTGGAAGGGTTTGAAGCCATGGGAAATTACGGATACTTTGAAAGCCCGATTGGAGAAACTTGTCCCAACTTTGGGTGATGACTATCGGATAGAAAATGGGATTGCCATTCATAAAACTGCAACGATCGAACCGGGTGTTATGATCAAACGTCCCGCAATTATCGGAGAAAACTGTTTTGTAGGTGCACACGCTTATTTTAGGGAAGGTGTATATCTGGGGCATGATGTGAAGATTGGTCCAGGATGTGAATTGAAAACCTGTATTGTTTGCTCGAATACGGCAATTGCGCATTTCAATTACATCGGGAACAGCATAATTGGTCGAAATGTGAATTTTGAAGCCGGCTCAATCGCTGCGAATCATTACAATGAACGCGGGAACAAACGGATTTCTGTTCTGTATAATGGGAAAATCATCGAAACTAATTCGGAAAAATTCGGCTCCTTGGTAGGTGATGATTCCAGAATCGGTGCGAATGCCGTTCTGTCACCAGGTACAATCTTGAATAAAGGTTCCATCGTCAAGCGCTTGGAATTGGTTGAACAGATAACTTTGGATTAAGAGTTATTTTTAGGAGTTGATTAGCTAATCAAAAACAATAAACAAAATGGGATTATTTAGAAAATGGGACAAGAAGAAAGAGGCTACCTTCAAAGTACAGCCCGAAGACTTGTACAAAACAGAGATCACGGATGAATACATCAGAGTTACTCATCCCGATCGCCCTGAAGAAAAGATTAATTGGTCGGAGATTGAAGAGATTAAATTGATTAATACGGATGATGGCCCGTTTTTACCGGATGTTTGGATGGTTCTGACAGGAAACAATAAAGGATGTTCCATTCCACAGGGATCAAAAGGATGGGATGATATATATGATATTGTCTCGAAATATGAAGGATTTGATTTCGACAACGTGATTAAATCCGCAACGTGTACGGAAAACGCCCAGTTTTTAGTTTGGGCAAAAGAATGAAAGACCATTTCATTTAGACCGAAGTGGTATGAGAATTTCACTTAGTTTGCACCATTTGCAAAGAATTCCTGGATTTTCATAAATTCAACTTTGTTCACCTGATTGGAATGCCGAATTGTTTTTGGTAAGTCGTTCTTTTTGTTTGAATTGGTATATTTGATTAATGAAAAACACCCTTATCTACTGTATCCTGATCGGATTCATCCTGTTTGTTTTGTCTGCGTGCAGTGACGCCTATTCTGTGGACTACAGTTCGTTGGATTTTCCGCCCACCTCGAAGAAAGATCAAACTTTCATAGATAGTACATTAAAGGCTAATCAATTAGGTTCTGATAAAAAACTACACGCTCAAACGGATAGAAAGAAATACCGGATAGATGAGGAAATAACTTTAACCGTTGTAAACAATACCGGTAAAACGGTTTACATCTATCCAAGCGATGTGGAAAGTAAGTGCTCTTTAGCAACATTTAGTTATGATGATAAGGAATTGAAGAAGTTATATCTGAAAGCGGTAATTTCCGAAGACAACGGATTACTCGGGGGAATGAGTTATTTAGACCCATGTTTTATTGGTCTTCATTTATCCGGATCCAATTCCGCTACAGTTTCCAAGTTAGGATTTGAAGGCTTTGACCAACCATTGGAATCGGGTAAGAAACTGGTGTTTAACGTGAAGATGCCCAAAAGGGCGGGTCATTATTATTTTCTTATCAAGAAGTACTCGCATGGACCAGATAAAATAGGATACTGGGGCTACAACCAGTTCATTTATTCGAATGCGTTTGAGATTTTGGATAAATAAGGCTACAAATTATGGCTGAACAGACTTTAAAAACACATAGACTGATTCTTCGGGAAGTTGCCTTAAGTGATATCGACAAGATCCATGAACTTCATTCGCTCCCTGAAACCGATGAGTTCAATACGCTGGGAATTCCGGCTAACAAAGAAGTCACTCAGAAATTGGTGAATGAATGGATCAACATACAAGAACCAAGGAATCGATACACTTTTAAAATTGAATCGGACAATACTTTTATCGGGTTAATTGGCTTGAAGAACCTGGGAGTACCCAATTACAATTCGGGAGAAGTCTGGTACAAGCTTCATAAGGACTTTTGGGGAAACGGGTACGCGACGGAAGCACTGACACGGATTTTGGAATTCTGCTTTGTCGATTTGAACTTGCATCGGGTAGAAGCAGGTTGCGCAGTTGAGAATATCGGTTCAATCAAAGTACTTGAAAAATCAGGGATGACGCGGGAAGGAAGAAAAAGAAAGAAGTTGCCGATTCGCGGAGAGTGGAAAGACAACTATTTCTATGCGATTTTGGAAGAGGATTTCAGGAATGGATAGCAAAGGTTCGAATGCAAATTCACAATTCTTCACGGTATTTTCATAAGGGAAACAGATCGCAGAAGGTTTAGCTTTGCTGAATTGATTCTTAAATGATTTGCTATGAAAACAATAAAAAATAAACTATTCCTGTTGGTACTTGCTGCAATGCCGCTGGTAGGAAATACACAGGTGACGAATCTCGATTTTGAGAATTGGATTAATCCGGTTGATTCCGGTACAATTTTCAATAACCGGCCTGTTGATTGGTATTTACTCACTCCTGGACTTACAGAACCATCCGACTTTGGTTTGTTCTATCATGCACCCGCAACAGATGCTCAAAATGGGAATTATGCATTGAAACTTAGCACGTGGTATTATTATACAAAAGATAGGGCGATTCTGTCAAAACCATATACTTCGCGACTTGCTTCTTTGGAAGGATTCTACAAATACGAGGAAAACATTGTTGATGCTCAAACAGACACTATTGCAGATATTGCACAGATTTCTGTGTTTATGACCAAATGGAATTCAAATACAATGCATAGAGATACTGTTGGAATCGGAGTGTTGGATTTAAACGGAGCGGCAAATTACACTTTGTTTGCCAATACGGTTTCTTATATCGATGCGACAGTCGTACCGGATTCGATCCATATCTTAATAGACCCTTCTTTGGTAAGAAGAGATCCGAACGGTCCGAATTATATCACAATGGATGATGGGATTGGCTCATTTTTAACAGTTGACAATCTGTCTTTAATCGATGAAGGCGTGGCGGGTGTGAATGAATTCTCACAATCAGTTAACGTGTATCCCAATCCGGCGACAGATTTATTGGTGATCGAAAATTTTAAAGGTCATGCAACCATGCGTGATATCAATGGGAAATTGGTTGGTGAACAGGAAATTGACAATAAGGAAACCATTTTGCTCGATAAACTGGATACAGGACTTTACCTGCTTCAATTGACCGATGATGATTCCATCCGAAATATCAGGGTAATAAAAAAGTAAAAGTTCATCAGTTCATGAATCGGAAAGGATACAGATTTAAAGTCTCTATCCTTTTTTTGATTTATATTCGTCTTGTCAATCTAAAAATCACAAGATGAAAAAAACACTTTTAATACTACTTCTTTCATTACTTTCAAGCACCTTATTCGGTCAGGATAAAGAAGGAGCTGAAAAATTGGTTAATGAAGGAATCGAATTTCATGACAAAGGTGAATTCGACAAGGCAGTTTCCAAATACAATAAAGCCCTGGAGCTGGATAAGAACAATCTTCTGGCACTTGCAGAAAAAGCAATGACTTTACTTTATCAAAACAAATATGAGGAATCCATCGCATGTTGTGAGGCTGCCATCGAAAACCATTCGGGTAATCAACTGTTGAATTCGGTGTATGTCACTTATGGTAATGCATACGATGGATTAAAGAAAACAGACGAATCCATTGGCGTATATGACGATGGCATCAAGTTATTCCCGGATTACTATCAGCTTTATTTCAATAAAGGAGTTTCTTTGATTCACCAAAAAAATTACGAAGAATCCTTGGAATGTTTTCAGAAAGCGGTGCAACTGAATCCGAATCATGCAAGCTCACACAATGGAATTGCGCGGATTGTCTATGGTGAAAGCAAGAAAGTTCCTGCAATTTTGGCCTATTGTAGGTTTTTATCACTTGAACCAACAAGTAAAAGAGCTCAGGAAAACCTGTCTACCCTGAAGGAATTGATGAAAGGAAGTGCTGAAAAGACAGGAAATAAATCGATCACGATCACAATCGACCCGGGAACAATGGGAGATACTACTGCAGATGGGAAAAATAAAGCGAACAATTTTTCTACCGCAGAAATGCTCCTGTCTCTTGAATCGGCAATGGATTTTGACAAGAAGTACAAGAAAGAAACAGAGGTTGAACAGTTTATCAGGAAGTTTGGGACCCTTTGTTCCATTTTGGGTGAATCCAGAAAAGATAACAGCGGATTCTTTTGGGAGTATTATGCACCTTATTTCGTTGAAATGAAAGAACAAAACCTGGTTGAAGCCTTTGGATACATTGCTTTTGCTTCCAGCGATAATGCGGAAGTTTCCAAATGGTTGAAGGATCATAAGGATGAAATAGGTAAATTCCTGGACTGGTCGAAAGGATATTCCTGGTAAACTTAGAAATCTTATACTGATCAAAAATGAAAAAAAATTCCTTGAAATACCTGTTGGGTATAGGTTTGCCCCTTCTCGTTTTATTAATATTATTCTATCAGGCCGGAGGTTCCGATTTTCCTGATAAAATTAAAACGAGCAAAAATAAAGGGCAAGTTCGGGTTTTGGGAACAAAGGTGTACCTGACAGTTCCGAAGAAATTTCATTATGTCAAGGGATTAGCCAGGTATAAAAAAAATGACAATTTATTTGTGCAAGTATTCGATTTGGTCGGTAGTGGGTTTACTCAGATCAAATCAGGAATGACAAAAAAAGCACTTGAATCCAATGGTGCGCGATTGGATGTTTTGAAAGAGATTAAATTGAATGGATTTGAAGGTGTCTATTTGGAGGGTTCATCCGGAATGCCGAATATGAACATGCTTTCTTTGACGTTTGGAGATGATACCTTCACCACAACTGTTTTTGGACGTTATAGAGAAAATGATCAAAAAGGGAAGAAAGAACTTCTGGATATTTTGAGAACAGTTTATTATGAAAAAGACCTACAGATAGATTCAATGGAACTGGTGAATTTTGAATTCGACCAAACGATAACAGGTTTTAAATACGCCCTCAGGGGATCAGGGATATTCTATTATTCCAAAGATGGAAGGGTCGATCTTCAAAATGCTTTTGCAAATACGATCCAAATTGCGACACTCCCGAAAATGTCTGATTCAAAAGCGCGTGATTACATAACTGATCTCTTCAGATTGTATAAACAATCGGGAGTTGGAATGGCTTCGGAAAAATGGATAAAAATGAAAGTTGGAGGGTATGATGCTTATGTTCTGGAAACGAATATGAAAATCAAGAACAATCCAGGAAAAATTTATTTGGCCTTACTTCTTGGAAATGAATCGAGTGTTTTATTTACCGGAAGTACTTATCGGACAGAAGGTGATTTTGATAAGCTTAAAAGAACTGCAGAAACAATAAAAATAAAATAGTTTGGTTAGTTTGTCCAATTCG
The DNA here is from genome assembly GCF_946478805.1 of uncultured Fluviicola sp. Next base: position 30,386 of record NZ_CAMLDC010000008.1, read on the forward strand.
GAAAAAGTCAATCGTCATGATAGTATAAACAATTAAAAAAAAGAAAAGATGAAAGAATTTTTGATGATTTTCAGAAACGAGTTTACACCGGATCGTAAGCCTACAGCAGAGCAACTTCAGGCAAATATCAAGCAATGGCAGGATTGGATGGGTGGAATTGCTGCTCAAGGAAAATTTATCGGAACCAACCGGTTGACTTCCGAAGGAGCCAAAGTGATGAAACCGAATAATGTGGTTACTGACGGACCTTATGCGGAGTTGAAAGAAATCGTAGGTGGTTATTTATTGATCAATGCCGAAAATTTTGACCAGGCGATGAAATTGGCGGAAGGTTGCCCGATCTTTCAGGTTGGCGGCAGTGTTGAAGTGCGGGAAGTGATTCCGATGACGATGTAATGACAGAAGATCAGCTGATTTCACAATTGTATAAAACAGAGTACAGGAAGATTGTTTCTGTACTCTGTAAATTAGTTGGGATTGCTCATATTGAAATGGCTGAGGACATCAGTAATGATACCTTTCTACTCGCATCCGAGACATGGAAACTGAAAGGTATTCCTGAAAATCCAACCGCTTGGCTCTATACGGTGGCCAAGAACAAAACCAAAGACTACTTTAAAAGACATCGGAATTTTACAGAGAAAATCAGCGTGGATTTACGTACTAATCAGGCCGATTCCGAATCTTTGGAAGTCGATTTATCTCCTGAAAATATTTCAGACAGCCAGTTGCAGATGATTTTTGCAGTTTGTAATCCGGTTATTTCCACTGAGGCACAGATCGGATTGGCTTTGCGGATTCTCTGTGGTTTTGGCATTAACGAAATTGCGGATGCTTTTCTGAGTAATAAGGAAACGATCAATAAACGGCTTTTCAGGGCAAAAGAAACCCTGCGAAAAGAAAATATAGCCATTGAATTCCCTACTGAAGGTGAAATCCCCAAACGCCTGGAAACTGTTCTTACAACCTTGTACCTATTGTTTAACGAAGGTTATTATTCTACTAATCAAGCAAACACTATTCACAAGGAATTCTGCCTGGAGGCCATGCGCCTGACGTATTTGCTTTTGGAAAATGAAAGCACGAATCAGCCAATTGTCAATGCGCTCATGTCATTGATGTGTTTTCAGGCATCGCGATTGGAAGCACGGACAAGCGAAACCGGTGAGAATATCCTGTACGACGAGCAAGATCAGGGTTTGTGGAATGACGAATTGATTTCGAGAGGGAACCATTTTCTGATAGCGAGTGCCAACGGGCAGGAAATCTCAAAATACCACATGGAAGCGTCCATTGCATACTGGCATTCCACTAAAACAAACAATCCCGATAAATGGGAGAATATTCTTCAACTCTACAATAAGCTCCTTCAAATTGATTATTCCCCCATTGTAGCGCTCAACAGGACATATGCCTTATCGAAAGCAACCGGGAAAGAAGCAGCAATTATTGAAGCCGAAAAACTAAAATTGAAAGACCATCATTTGTACTTTTCTTTATTGGGGAACCTGTATACCGATATTGACAACGGAAAAGCTTTGGAAAATTACCGGGAAGCATATAAATTGGCACCAAAAAATGCGGATAAGTTAGTGCTGAGCAAAATCATCACTGAATTGGAAGAGAAGAAAAACTGATGTTTCCATTTACAATTACATACCGAAGAACCCTTGATCAACGTTTTGATGCCGTTGAAACGAAATCCATCCTTAATTCTTTCAAAGAAAACATAAAGCGCAAAGGAGTAAGTAAAATAACTTCAGAAACAGAGTCTCTAATGACATTCAAGATTGATCTTTTTACGTCCAAACCGGGAGGGAATTAGAATATTTGGGTTGGGATCAATCGAGGCAAAATTGAAGTGGACGAATCGAACGGAAAAAGAACACTAGTTTATGAATTTAATACGTCTCAGATTTTAATTGCGGGATTCATTATGGGATTGCTTTTTGGGATTGTAAGTCAAATATGGTATTTAGGTTGTATTGGATTTTTAACATTAGGAGTTTTAAATTGGGGAACAACACTTATTCGGCATGACAATAATTTGACCGGCGTACTGAATGAGATTCTCAAAAAATAAAAAATCATGCAAGAAAACGAACTTTTCCAAAATACCGAAGAAATTGTAAACTGGACCTATCCCGGAGCAACACTTTATTACAAGGATTGTGATTTGAAACCTTCGGTCTCAGAGAAATTCACTCCGGGTAAAATTCTTCGGAACGGTTATTTCCTGGATATCAGCTGGAAAGGAGCTGGGATCAGATTCAATACACGTTTCCTGATAGCTTCTTCAAAAGCTGCAAAGTTGTACGAAGTAAATCCGGATAACGAGCGTTTCGGGCATTGCTGCATCAATGCAAATAGTTATTTCAAAGTTTTGGATGTCTACAAAATTGGAGATAAGACCCAGATTTTCCTATTGCATATCCCTGCGAAAGGAGTGAAGTACTTCCTGCAGGTTCAATCGAATATTGATGCGGATTTCATCCAAAAGGCACGTACCGGTTTCGACCAAAAGATCAATATGGAACCTCTGCCGGATTTATTGGAGCCATTTTGGCTGGAACGAACCAATTTTCCGGTCGGAATGGATGCATATGACAGGTTTTATCCGTTAGATTCCTTAACTCCTCTTCAAAAAGAAGCACAACCTTTATTCAGCGGAATCCGGAATCTGACGAAAGACACTTCGGAACTGAATGTTCCCGAACAGATTAGTTTGTCCAAACCCGGAACTGACGAAAAAGGTGGTTTCTGGAAAAAGTTGTTTGGAAAATAAAAAGCAATAACATCTTTACCTTTTCTATTTTTGTTGCATGGATTTCGAAAAAAAATACCCGATCACCCAAAGACCGGATGAACACTTGTTGGTTCAATGGACACGTGGTTACAAGGACGTTGATGTATATTACAACGACCAATTGATCGGTTCAGTTCGGGGAGCAGGGAAATTGAATGCCGGGATTTCGTTCCCTTCCGATTTGGGACTGATCTCGCTTAAACTATCAGAAAAACCGGTTACACTGGATGTCGTTGTTGATGGATATCACAGTCCTGTCAATGTTTCACATCCGGTTAAGGAATTGAAGAGGACAAACACTTACTTCTGGATCATATCTGTTTTGGCGTTCATTGCAGGTTCAATTGAAGTTGGGGCTTTTTCCGAATGGACTGAAATGCAAATTGTAGTGTTGGGAATAAACCTGGTTGTTTTTGCATCTTATATTTTAAGCGCAGTATTTATAGGACAAGGAAAACCATGGGCATTTTATTTAGGGTTTTCTGTTTTCTCTTTCTGTACCTTGATTTCTTTGCTTGCTTTGATGGGAGGTTTGATTTGGGGATTTCTAATATATATCTTTATGGTCGTGCGAATTGGCGGGGAGATCGTATTGATTATGAACCTGAAAACGGCAAATTCGGCTGTGAAACATTTGAAGTACAAAGAATCTTCATTTGACGAACAGTTACTCGATTCAAAAATTTAAAAAATGAAATTAAATCACATCAATTTAGTTGTTTCCAATGTGGAAGAAGCAACACGTTTTTTCGAGCAGAATTTTGATTTTGCTTCTGTTGAAATAAAAGGAGATCATATCATTTCCATTATGAAGGGAACAGATGATTTCACCTTGGTCATTATGGCACCGAAGGAAGGGAAAGCAAATTATCCGGATGCATTTCATGTCGGATTCATGTTGGACAACGAGTCCGAAGTGATTGCGCAATATGAAAAGTTGAAGAATAACGGTATAGAAGTGGGACAAGAACCACGAAAAATCAGGGATAGTTTTGGATTCTATTTCACTTTCGACACCCTGATGATTGAAGTGGGCACTTATTTTAATTAAATTTCCACTGATCAATTAGAAGTACTTTCTCGAAACTTTTCAATTTTACATTTTCAATCAAACAGTATGGCTTCAGAAGGAACAAAAGAGAACCCGTGGAAACTGAAAACTCCACCAATGACATCCGAATACGAAATGTACAGAGATGTCAGAGATGACAAGGAAGTGATCGTTTGTGTGGTAGGTAAAACCACCTTGTTATACGACGTGCGCTGCTTGACAGATCTTCAAACAATGTTGAAAGAACATGGAGATTGGATGGATCTGGGAAGCGCTGACGAACAAAAGCCGGCAAAAGACGGAACTGTGGAAGCCTGGGGGCGTTCGGAAAGCAATCCTGTTGGTGGCTGGTACGGATTGAAGAAAGGACTTCGTGGTCGATTTGGAATGTATGTTCCACCGTTGATGGAAAAATTGGGACTGGCAGAAGTCACGCATGAAGCAAAGAATAATAAAATGCGAGCGAAGTAAGGTGGGCATTTCCAAGTTTTTACAATATTAACGCAATAAAGTTGCATTAATAAAATTGAAAGTATATTTTTGTCTGACAGATAAACTTTCAGCAACATGACAAACAACGATTTCGACGTAATTATTATCGGGGGAAGTTATTCCGGTCTTTCGGCAGGAATGGCATTGGGAAGAGCATTAAAGCAAGTGCTTATTATTGACAGCGGGAAACCGTGCAATGCCCAAACTCCGCATTCGCACAATTTCATTACACAGGATGGTGAAACACCTGGGGCAATTGCCGCAAAAGCAAGGGAACAGGTGGAGAAATATGAAACTATTTCCTTTCATTCAGGTCGCGCAATCCGTGGAGAAAAAACAGGCTCCGGATTTGGAATCAGCACCGAGACGGGGGAAGTCTTTACTGCCAGAAAGCTCATTTTTGCTACCGGAGTGAGGGACTTCATGCCCGAAATTGAAGGAGCTGGCGCTTGCTGGGGAATTTCGATGATCCACTGTCCGTATTGCCATGGATACGAAGTGCGAAATGAAAAAACGGGAATTTTGTCAAACGGAGAAATAGCATTTGAATTTTCAAAACTGATCCGTAATTGGACGAAAGAGTTGACCTTGTTCACAAATGGAAAATCGACTTTGACGACTGAGCAGACAAGTAAATTGAAAGAACACGGAATCGACTTGGTTGAGAAAGAAATTGAAGCCTTCCGGCATACGGATGGATACATGAAGGAAGTTCGCTTTAAAGATGGAAGCACTGCGGAACTCAAAGCCATGTATGCAAAATTGCCTCTTGTACAACATTCGGACATTCCTCAACAGTTGGGTTGTGAATTGACAGAACAAGGTTTTATTCAGGTGGATGCGTTCCAAAAAACAACCGTTCCCGGAATTTATGCCGGCGGAGATAATTGTACACCGATGCGTTCCGTCGCAAATGCGGTGGCACAAGGAAATTTGGCGGGAGTAATGGCTAGTAGGGAGTTGATAGATGAATCTTTTAACTCCGGTTTATAACTCCTCGTGCATTACCGGTAGAATAGTTGTTTTTAATATTCAGGAAGATTTAGATAGGAATAATACAGAACTCCCGAAATTTTTCTACTCTTACTGGTTTAATAATTAATTTTACCGCATGAATAATTCGAAACCTTCCATGCGTGTTCTTCACAGATACCTTGGTTTTTTCCTGGCCGGGATTATGGCTGTATATGCAATCAGCGGAATCGTATTGATTTTTCGTGATACGGATTTTCTCAAAAGCGAGCACATTGAAGAAGTGAAGATCGCACCGAATGTCAAAAAAGAAAATCTGGGTAAGGCATTGGATATGCGCAGGTACCGGTTTGAGAAAGAGGAGGGAGACCTTATTTATTTCAAAAATGGCGATTACAATAAGAAAACCGGTATAGCACATCTTAAATCCATGGAGTTACCGTATATCCTGGACAAGATGACTCATTTGCATAAAGCAGGTACGGATGATCCGCTTTACTGGTTGAATGTTTTCTTCGGTGTATCGCTTCTGTTCTTCGTGATCTCCGCGTTTTGGATGTATCTGCCAAAAACCAAAGCTTTCAAAATTGGCTTGCTCTATTCGCTTGCCGGATTGGTGCTGACGCTGGTTTTATTGTTTGTGTAGTGATTAAAAGAATTGCTTATTTCATCTTGTTTGCGGCTTTGATCTGGAGTTTGTTCTTTGGGTTGGGAGATATTATCCTGTTTGGGAAATCAGTGGTGATTCGTGTGTTGATTTTTGCCCTGATATTCGTTGGAGTTCCATTTGCCTTGTTCCGGTTTCTGAGCACTTTCAAGATAAAAGCGGATGTACTTGTAAATAAAGTTCTCCCCTTGAGTATACTGATTCTTGGACCTGCTTTTGGACTTTGGGCAAATCATGTTTCAAAGAATGATTTCAAGGAATTCGGTAGGACAACTTATGGGAGAATTCTTACAAGGGAATTGAGTAGCAGTAAAAGAACAGGGGGCTGGATTGTTTCAGGTGAATTCAGATATCAGTCAAAAACATATAAGACTTTCGCCAAATCGGAAAAGGAGCATCACTATAAAATCGGGGAAACCGTATTGGTTCGATTTTCTACCCGAAATCCGGAGAATAACGAATTGATTTTGAAATAAGAACTGGAATTTTCCGAAATCGAACTATTTGAATATCGAGATTTTTGAATATTTGAACATCGCAATATTGCGATGTTCAAATATAGGTATTTACCGATTTTCAGATCGTGTTCATTCAAACTTACTGAATGATTCCTGGTTCAGCCTGTTTTAGTTTATATTTGCTATTCAGGAAAAACGATGTTCCAAAAGTTGTTCGGCTCATATAAAATCATTTTGCTTTACGGGCTTTCACTCGCAGGATTGCTTTTCCTGATGCGTTGGCTTGAGTTTCGTTTACTGATCATTGATCACACTACCGAATTATATGCGGGCGCTATTGCCGTTGTATTCCTGATCCTTGGAATCTGGTTGGCAAAACACTTATCCAAACCTAAAACCGTTCTGATAGAGAAAACAGTCTATGTGGACCAATCTGAAAATTTTGTCAGAAATGAAAAAGCGGTCGAAAAGCTCGGATTGAGCAAACGGGAGTTGGAAGTATTGGAATTGATCGCTCAGGGATTAAGTAACAATGAAATCGCGGCGCGTTTATTTGTTTCGCTGAACACGATCAAGACTCATAGTTCGAAACTCTTTGAAAAACTGGAGGTTAGTCGCCGGACACAAGCCGTTGAAGTAGCAAAGCGAATTGGAATTATCCCGCTTTAATCGTAAAATCACCCGAAAGTATGAGTGATAAAACCGCAGCACATCTCATTTTTGTCGAAATAATAAATTAGAAAATATGAAAAGAAATGTTTTGGTTTTTGGAACGATCTCCGGTTTGATCAGTATCCTTTGGTTCGTCATTGCAATGTCCTTTTTGAGTTTTGAGACACACATGACTCTTGGAATGGTCCTCGGTTATGCATCTATGATTATTGCGAATGTATTTTTAGTCGTCGGTGTGAAGAATTATCGGGACAAGTATAACGGTGGAGTAATTACCTTTGGGAAAGCGTTCAAGGTTGGTATCCTGATCGCCTTGCTCGCATCGACGGTCTACGTGGTAACCTGGTTGATTTATTTTTACGCAACAGATACCAATTTCATGGAGGTTTATGCCGATTACATGTATAAAGAGTTAGTGGCGAGTGGCGCAAGCGCAGCTGAAATCGCAAAACAAACCAACGAAATGAAGGAGTTTATGGTGATATACCGGAATCCGTTCTTCAATGCAGCAATAACTTATATGGAAATCCTTCCGATGGGAATCTTATTTACCTTGATTACAGCAATTATCATGCGGCGTAAAGTACCAAAAGGGGGTGAATTATCTTGAAATAATTAAAATTCTATCTACTTTGGTTCTGTAATTAGATTCTGTCATAATTTATTGATTCGTGTAGATGAACCAGCTCAGACTTCTCCTTTTGTTTTCTTTCTTCTTATTCACAGCGAATAAGGATGTGCTTGCGCAAGAATCAAGTGTCAAAACGAACTTAAAGAAGCAATTACTTGATATCTCAAATAAGTACAAAGCAACTGTAGGAATTGGGATGATTCATATTGAAAGTGGAGATACTTTGACTATGAACAATGAGTTCCACTTTCCGATGCAAAGCGTTTATAAGTTCCAACTCGGCTTGGCTGTCATGAATCAGGTAGATAAAGGAAAATTGACTTTGGATCAAACCTATCGGGTAACAAAGAATGACCTGTTGGATGAAACATGGAGCCCGCTGAAAAAAGAGTACCCAAAAGGGAATGTGGGTCTGACAGTGGCTCAGCTATTGGATTATTCGGTTTCAAAAAGTGACAATATTGCCTGTGATATCCTATTCAAATTAGTGGGGGGAACGGATTCGGTGAATAAATACATTCATCAGCTTGGAATCAACGGGATGGAAATTTCCACTACAGAACATCAGATGCATGCTGATTGGAAGATCCAATACACTAATTGGAGCACACCGATGGCGCTATCGCAATTGTTGGAAGGATTTTTCAAAAAGAGATACTTGTCGGATGTCAGCAATACTTTTTTGATGAACTTAATGATCGAATCTTCCAATGATGCGGCAAGAATCAAAGGAATGCTTCCTGAAACAGCAATAGTTGCGCATAAAACAGGGACTTCGGATAGCAGGAATGGTGTTTATGATGCATGTAACGATGTTGGACTCATAACTTTGCCGGACGGAACGCATATTGCGCTATCGGTTTTGGTCACTAATTCACAGGAAAGTTACGATGATACACGAAAGCTGATTGCTGAAATTTCCAAAACGGTTTTTGATTTTTACACGAATAAACCATCCAAATAATTAAGGGATAAAATGAAATACATCAAGCTGAATAAAAACTGGAATGCAAGTTCTGAAACCATGGAACCTATTGTAAATGTTGATCAAAATACCGTTGAATTAAACTTTTACTTGAATCCACTTCTATTTCCTCACATTGATGAAGGAGACAAAGGAACTATCCGATTCGATGATGTATTTGCTTATAAATTAACTCCGATTACTCAAGAGGAATATGAGGTAGGCAAATTCAGATTTAAAAATGAAGAATTGCCTTGGGGTAAATTCTATGAATTGCCCGGTTCCAGTTGGAGAACTGATTTTCCGGCGGATAAAGTGGTGATAAATGAGTCATTGAAAGGAACGAAACTGAAACATTTCATCTTCTTTCTTCCCACTTGTATTTTTGAATGTATCTCAGCCGAATACCGGTTTCAGTTCGATTATGCAATTGCCGAACAACTGGAAGAAAAATACCCGAAAGGTTATTTGAATCATTACCTGGCGATGTTCGCTACGCATTTCGATCAATTGAATAGTGGCAGTTATAAGGTTTACACGAATCTGTATATTCAACTGGAAGGCAAGAAGGAATTCGAGCTTTTGAAAGAGGAAATCAAGAAGATCAAAGCCAACAAGGATATGGATTCCTATGTGAAGATTGCCAATTACAGTGAACTTCCCAGCTTCGGAAGAAAACAATTGGATGAGATGATCAAGGTGATTGAGACTTATGATACAGGAAGTAAATATGCCTAGAGTGGCTTCTCCTTCAACCACCTTGCCAATTTAAGTATTTAAAAGGGGGCTGAACGGAGTCGAGGTTCCTTTTAAATTATCAATTTTACATTTTCAATTATAAAATGAGTAAACCGGCTGCAGGACGCATGTTCCAAGACATCAACTTTACAGTTAAAAGCGCCAAAGGAAAGAAATTGGAACAATTGATTGGAGTGGAAAACCCGGATAATCCGGATGGTGGGCCTGTTTTGGTATATATCAAACTGGAAGGTATCAGTTGGTCGCAATACTTTTTAGAATCCTGTTTTGGTGTTTGGGAAAACTGGGGCGAAATCGATACGGAAGATGAGGCGTATTCCTATCCTGATTATGGCAAGAAGTTCGAAGTTGAAAAACAGGTATTGAAATCAGTTTACTGTAAAGACAACGAAATCACGCTCGAATTCGAGAATGGAGAAAAATTGATTCTGAAGTATAAGGATCCGGATGAGTGGGATGGTGATACGGAAATGATTAAAATCTCTTAGCAATTGCGGAAGTCAATGACTATTTTTATTCTTAAACTCCTAAAACGGAAACGTTTGATTCAAGGAGATAATTCTTTATTACGAACCAACGAAAAACAGGGTGAAGGTTTTTAATCTCTTGAACAAAAGAACAAAAGTAATTTTAATCATACAAGTCACTTGTATGATTGCCGGTGCGTCAACGCACATAAAATGGATTGCGGAAAATGGTATTTTTTTGCAACAGGCAAATACTCCCTTTTTCTCAACTGTGTTTTGGGATAGCCTGACTTTTTTGGATATCCTTGCAGCCATACTTTTAATAAGCAGGCCTAAAGAAGGAGTTCTTTTGACTGTGACAATAATAACAGCCGATGTAATCCATAATAACGTACTCTTATTACTAAATAACCAACACATGAATGCAATCGGAATTGAAATGTGGGCGACAAAATACTGGATGCTTATTGGACAGTTATTTTTTATGATTTTTGTTTTTGCAACGATCAAACGAAACCTGTTGGAGATTAATCGCAAATCGATTCTCAAAAAATGATCTCAGGAAAATAAAGCCATTTCCAAAAGCTATCATTTAGACAATAATAGAATGAACGACAACGAAACATCACGACTTTCCCGTTTGACAGCGATTCTTCTGCAATTGCAATCCAAACGTTTGGTAACGGCAACTTCACTTGCTGCGAAGTTTGATGTGAGTGTGCGTACCATTTACCGCGATATCCGGGCACTCGAACAATCAGGAGTTCCCATCATTACGGAAGAGGGAAAAGGATACTCATTGATGGAAGGTTATCGCATTCCGCCGGTTACGTTCAGCGAACGGGAGGCAAATGCATTGATCACAGCAGAACAATTCGTACTGAAAAATAAGGATGCCTCCTTTGTACAGGATTACACGGATGCAATAACGAAAATAAAGTCGGTTCTTCGTGAAAGTACGAAGGACGGTGCGAACTTGTTGTCCGACCGCATTGCAATCGGACAGAATAGTTCCAATGACAGGACAAGCAACCAGTTATCAGCGCTTCAATTGGCGCTTACCAATTTCAACTTGGTGAGAATGGGATATCAGAAAGCAGACAGCAGTGAAACGACGGAACGGATTATCGAACCATTTGCTTTGTTGAGTACACAGGAAAATTGGTTATTGCTTGCTTGGTGCCGTTTACGAAAGGAATTCCGTTTTTTTCGCTTAGACCGGATTAAAAGCCTCCAGGTTCAAACTGAAAAATTTGAACCACACAATATGACATTGAAAGAATATTTTGATAAACAGGTGGATTAGATTCCTTTGGATACCGGATTGATAATAGTGATATTCGGACTTATGGGAGATTCGACGTTCAGTTTATGGTATAATTCTTCTGTAAAAACTGCCGGTTTGATTTCCAGGGCCTCATATAATCTGTTCATCCAAAATAGGGAAGGGCACCTTTCACCTCTTTCGTAACTGGAGATGTTTTGAGAGTTTACATTCATGCGCGAAGCAAGTTCTTCCTGGGTCATTCCTTTTTCTTCTCTAACCTGTTTTATTAACGCTCCTAAAATATGATTAAACTCCTTATTATTCATCACGGCAAAGTCGAAATATTTAACATTCTGTATGCAACACAATTGTGTTTTTTTTAGACTTTTCAACAAAATTTCAATCTAATACCCGACGAAATAGTTTTGCGATTTAAAATCCTGATTTTCAATCATAAAATATACGGAAAAAAGTTAAAAAAAGCTATTAATGAGTAGTTACGGGTGTCCGTTCAAAATATTTAACAATTCCCATATAACACAATTGTATTTCTTTTAATATTTTCATCCCACATATGAATATGGAATCAGGTTCAATACCTGGTTGATTACTTACCATTAAAACTGAAAATATGAAAACCATAAAAGAGCTAAATGGACAAATAGTAAACCATGAAAAAACGTATCAGCAGACAAAGGATTTTGAAGAATTCCGGAGAAATATTTACAATACGATCAGTGAGATTGAAAAAATAACTCCGGTCACCCCTTTTTTTTCAAACTATCTTTTTCAAATGAAGCTGGATTGTGAGAATATGGAAGCATTCAATGCCGGAAATGTGATTTTGTCATTGGAGACTTTCCTGGAACGTTTGGATTGATCTTATAACTTTTCGGAATTATTAAGTCATTGGGCTAAATTAAGAAAAACCCTATCTATTCGGGTTCACGGTCGTTTTGTGCAATAATATTGTAGGGCAAATCGTTATTGGGATCATCACAAGTTCAAACCATGGTCAAATAACTTACTGATCGTCTCGAGTATATTTGTCCAAATTATTTTAATTCACTATTTATGAAAACACAGAGTTTATTTATGTTATTACTAATCATAGTAATTGGAATTAGTTCATGCAAGAAACAGGTTGGTCCGCAAGGAGAAACGGGAGCGACCGGTGCAGCAGGTCCGGATGCTAAAACATTCAACTTCAATTTAACATTTACCGCATCAGATACCTACCAATCATATTCTGGAGTAACCGGTTATGATGAAGGAGATGTTGTATTGACATTCATATATTACAAACAATTGTCCGGAACCAATTATTGGGTTCAGCTACCATTTGTTTCTTCTGGTACGATAAATATTTTCGCAGAGTTTTCTGAAACTAATGGAAATCTATTCATCAATACGGAGAAAGCTGATGGGTCGGCTGGCAGTCCCTGGACAAGTACAAATACCTTCATGTTCAAAGCTGTTTTGATCAAAAGTTCCGGATTGATAAAACACCCGAACGTGGACCTTACTAACTATGAAGAAGTAAAGGAAACGTTCAAACTATAATACAAAGGCTCTTAATTGAGCCTTTTTTCATCATAACATTATAGAATCAAATTAACCCAATTACTTACTAGTTCCGTTCGCAATAATAAACCCCTGACATAAGGTTGTCACAAGTGCATCTTACTTTTGATTCATAGACAAATAAAAGACAAAGATTATGAGCATTTCAATAGTTTTAAGAGGTTTGGCAACGGTGAATTTTTACGCAAGGGATCACGCAGCAGCCAAAAAGTGGTATTCCGAATTTTTGGAGATGGAACCGTATTTCAATGTTCCGGGTTATACCGAATTCCGGATAGGTGATTATCAGCAGGAATTGGGGATCATTGATGCAAACTATGCGCCGGCAGGTTATTCCACGAATCCATCCGGAGCAATTGTGCATTGGCACGTGGATAATTTGCAAGCCACATTGGATCGACTGATTTCGATGGGAGCAAGTGAATTTTTGCCAATTACGGATCATAGCCAGGGAAAAGGAACTTTTGTCACAGCTTCTGTAGTAGATCCTTTCGGAAATGTTTTGGGAATTATGACCAACGTACACTATTTGGATATTTTGAAGTCGAAGCAGGATTGATTGGATCTAATTCGGTATTCTATCGGGAAGGAATTCGTAATTTGTAAACGATTTTGAAGAAACCGATGAAACACTTTCTTTTTTTATTGATCCCTTTTGCGGCTTTAGCTCAAACAAAACCGGTCGACTATGTCAATCCACTAATGGGAACCGATTCCAAGATGGAACTTTCCAACGGGAATACTTATCCTGCGATTGGCCTGCCTTGGGGAATGAATCTCTGGACTCCGCAAACGAATGTAATGGGAGATGGTTGGGCATATCAATACAGCGCGGACCGGATGCGCGGTTTCAAACAAACGCATCAGCCTTCTCCATGGATGAATGATTACGGACAATTTGCAATCATGCCGGGAAGCGGAACGGTGGTTTTTGACCAAAATGAACGGGCAAGTTGGTTCTCTCATAAATCGGAAGTTTCCAAACCTCACTATTACAGTGTCTACCTGGCAGATTGTGATGTCACAACCGAAATCACTCCCACAGAGCGTGCAGCTGTTTTCCGGTTTACGTTTCCAGAAAATGACAGTTCTTTTATTGTAATTGATGCCTTGGATCGTGGATCGTATGTGAAATTATTTCCCAAAGAGCGAAAAATTGTAGGATATACAAAACGTTATGCCCGGGGAAAACTGACCAATTTCAAAAACTATTTTGTCATTTATCTGGATCGGGAAATTGAATTCTATTCCTGTGCTTCTGAAGGAAAACTGGTTGGCAAACAGGAAGAATCAACTTCCAATCATTCGGGAATAGTAATTGGATTTAAAACGAAAAAAGGCGACCAAGTTGAATTGAAAGTGGCTTCTTCGTTCATTTCACAGGAACAGGCAGAATTGAATATCCGGCGGGAAGTGGGAACGAAAGATTTCAATACGATTCGCAGTGCTGCAGAGGAGCAGTGGAACAAGACCTTGGGTAAAATTGAAGTTTCGGGTGGAACGGATGAACAAATGAGGACCTTTTACTCGTGTTTGTATCGCACCTTGTTCTTTCCCAATAAATTGTATGAGATCGATGCCGCAGGAAAAGAAATACACTGGAGTCCTTATAATGGGAAGGTTCTTCCGGGAAAAATGTTCGGAGGAACCGGATTCTGGGATACTTTCCGGGCACTTTATCCTTTGCTGAACCTGGTTTATCCGGAAATCAACAAGGAAATGCAGGAAGGTTTGGTGAACGACTACCTGGAAGGTGGTTTTCTTCCGGAATGGTCCAGCCCGGGATATGCTGATATCATGATCGGGAATAATTCTGCCTCCATTGTTTCCGATGCCTACATAAAAGGACTGCGTGGTTATGATATTGAGAAATTATACGAAGCGTTGCTGCATGGAGCAAATAACGAAGGGCCGATGAGTGCTGTTGGTCGTTTCGGAGTGGATTATTACAACAAACTGGGATATGTTCCTTATGATGTGAATATCAATGAGAATGCTGCCAGAACCCTGGAATACGCTTACGATGATTTTGCAATTTACCAATTGGCTAAAGCCTTGAAACGTCCGCGGGAAGAACTGGATTTGTGTGCAAAACGCTGTCAGAATTACCGCAATCTATTTGATCCTTCAACCGGGATGATGCGGGGGAAAAATGCGGACGGACAATTTCAATCTCCATTTAATCCCTTCAAATGGGGAGATGCATTTACGGAAGGAAACAGTTGGCATTATACCTGGTCGGTCTTTCACGATGTGCAAGGATTGATCGATCTGATGGGGGGGAAGGAACGTTTCGTTTCAAAATTGGATTCGGTGTTCAGCCTTCCGCCGGTTTATGACGATAGCTATTATGGTGGAATGATCCATGAGATCAAGGAAATGCAAATTGCGAATATGGGGCAATATGCACATGGGAACCAGCCGATCCAGCACATGATCTATCTATACAATTATGCAGGTGCTCCGGCAAAATCCCAGTATTGGATCCGGGAAGTACTCAATCGCTTATATAAACCAACTCCTGATGGATATTGTGGAGATGAGGACAACGGGCAAACTTCTGCTTGGTATGTTTTCTCTGCTTTAGGGTTCTATCCTGTTTGTCCGGCAACGGATGAATATGTTTTGGGTGCACCACTTTTTAAAAAAGTGGTTATTCATTTGGAAAATGGGAAACAAATCGGTTTGAACGCACCGGAAAATTCTGCTGAAAACAAATATGTTTCCTCTCTTACAATCAACAAGAAACCATCTTCCAAACTCTATTTGAAACACGACGAATTGTTGAAAGGAGTGACATTGGATTTTAGGATGATTTCAACTCCAAATACAGAACGGAAGTTCCTGGAAAGTGACTTTCCATATTCATTCTCAAGGGAGAAGAAAAGATGAGTGGATTAACGGAGTTTTATTTGAGACAGGAAGATTCTGTTAAAGAAACGCTGCTTGCATTGAGAGATTTTATCCTGAAGCAAGACAACGAAATTACCCATGAACTGAAATATGGAATGCCCTTTTTCTGCTATAAAGGAAAGATGTTCTGTTACTTCTGGATCCACAAACAGTATAAGCAGCCCTATATGGGTTTTGTAGAAGGAAAACTCTTTGATGAACCGTTTATGTTAAAGGAAAAACGCTCGCGAATAAAGGTGTTTCTAATTGATCCGAATGCTGATTTACCAATTGAGAGAATCGAATTGCTTTTAAAGAAAGCCTTGACTTTTTATATGAAGCCCTGATTTGAAAGTTTTATTACTTTTAACAGGACTAATTAGTTGATTCCATTGAACTTTTAACCTTTTTCCATGTATACCGAATTTAAGAACCCAACCAGAGCAGCATTAAGCTTTTCAAGAAATCAAATCATCGTTTACCTGGTTTGGAGTTCCTTGGTTGTTTGTACTTATTTCTTTTCAAAATGGGAATTGATTTCCATCCCGTTTTTACCGGTTTCATTAATTGGTACTGCACTTGCTTTCTTTTTAGGCTTCAAGAGCAATGCTTCCTACGACCGTTTGTATGAAGCAAGGAAAAATTATGGAAGTATTGTGAATGACAGCAGGGCATGGGCAGTCATGTTGAACGCCTATATTACGAATAATTCAAATAAGGAAATCAGCAAGGAAAAAATCCAACAAGTGAAAAAGGATTTGGTAAACAGGCACATCGCTTGGATGTATGCACATAAGTTTTATCTGAGACACAAACGTCAGCCGTGGGAACGAGACGCGGATTTTCATAATCGACACCGGGAAAGATTACAGGGAGAGTTCAATATTGAAACCGATCTGGAACAAAATCTGTTGAGGTATTTGAGCCGGGAGGAGGTAAGTGCAGTTATCAGATCTGCAAATCCCGCAACTCAGTTGTTGAACAACCAGGGAAAACGATTGGCCGAACTTCGGGAAGCAAATATCATTGAGGATTTCCGACTGTTTGAATTGCAGAATCAAATCAATAAGTTATTGGATGATCAAGGAAAAAATGAACGGATCAAGAATTTTCCTTATCCGCTTCAATTTTCATTTATGCTGAAAATCTCCTTGCGGATCTTCAGTTTGTTATTGCCATTTGCCTTGATAACGGAATTGAATAAACAAGGAGAGTTGTTTATTTGGCTAACCATTCCCTTTTCAGCCATCATCAATTGGATTTTCTATTTTTCAGAAAGAAACAGCGAGTACTCGGAGAATCCTTTCCAAGGCTTGATTTACGATGTCCCGATTACAAATATCACCCGGACAATTGAAATTGACATGCTTCAGACGATTGGTGTGGAGGATGTTCCGGAACCTATTCTGGCCAAGAACGGGATATTGATGTGATAATTAAGAAACTGATGCTGTTGTAAAAAGAACAATGATAAAAACCTATTTGACATATTCCAGGAATTTGGGAGATTTTAAGCCGGATTTGGTAGGGTTGAGTGAAAAAGGACTTTACGGCTTGAGATTAATCCATAAAGGAAAAAGCACGGAAGAATTTATAGCACGCATTCAAGAGATACTGACTTACAATCAGACGTATCATCTGAACTTGGAAATTCTGGTTGATTTACCCGGAGAAAAACCATTGATTGGAAATGTCGGTACCGGTTTCAATGTTGAAAAAGGACGGGTTTACAACTTATGTGACGAAAAACCGGACCTTGCGGCAAATGAAATCCCAACACTTAACTTTTTAACGAAAATCGAGCGAACCAAAGTTTTTCCAGGAGATATTTGTTCTATTGCAGATGGCGAAGTTGATATGAAGATCATTTCAATGGATGACCGGTCAATTACATGTGAAGCTCTGAATTCATTTTTCCTGACTTCCAATCGATCCTTTGGAATCAAAGGAAATAAATTACCTGCCCGACCGATATCGAAAGATGACCGGCAATTACTTGAGGAACTCAAATCACTGGAGATTTCCAAAGTCATTAAAATTCTTGTTTCATTCGTAACAAAAGCCGATCAGGTAACCGATGTGAAGAAGATTTCGCCTGATTTCCAGGTAATTTCAAAGGTAGAGAATGTGATTCCGGAATCCGACCTGGAAGAAATTATCCAAGTGTCTGATGGAATCATGCTCGGTCGTGGGGACTTGATCAGTACCAGCAAAATGAGCGATGTTTTCCCGTTTCAAAAAAGTGTCATTGAGAAATGTCATGCTTTGAAGAAGGATTTGATTCTTGCAACCGGATTTTTTGGAGATCTCAAGAATAGTGGTAAACCAAGTATCTCTGATCTGATGGATTTCGGTTTTTTAAGAAATATGAACGTGGAGTCCTTCTTAATTGCCGGTTCAAATGCAAATCAGTATCCGGTTGAAACATTGAACCTGATTACGAATTTTGAAGTGTTGGATGACCGGTAAGAATTAATGGGATATTTCGTATCTTAACCTATTCAACAGAACCCCATCACAACTGATAACGAAGACGATGACGAAAACTGATTTGAGATGAATTTAGCGAAACAAATGGCAAAACATTTACGGGACGTTCATTTCGGCGGAAACTGGACCACAACCGATTTGAAAACCACCCTGTTTGATGTCAGTTGGAGAGAAGCGGTAACACAGGTTTATTCGTTGAATTCCATAGCAGCCCTTACTTTCCACATGACCTATTACGTGGACGTGCTGATTGTCGTTCTGGAAGAACATCGGTTGGTTGGGAATGACAAATTAAGTTGGGATTTACCTGCTTTAGATTCGCAGGAAGCCTGGGAGAATCTTCAAAAGAATGCTTGGTTGAAGGCTGAAAAAGCGGCTTTACTGATTGAAGAATTACCAGATGTAAGACTGACCGAAGATTTCATAGATCCAAAATATGGGACCATGTATCGGAACATAGCCGGAATCGTGGAGCACATGCATTATCATTTGGGACAAATCGTCATCATCAAAAAGTTATTAGTCCAATAAATCATCCTGAGAATGACAAGCTTTAAAGCTCGAATTGAAATCATTGGGATCAATCCTTTCGTATTTGTACCAAAACCTATTTTGGAAGAGCTGTTTCTTGAATATGGCAAAGACAGAGGTCCGATTCCGATCAAAGGAACAATCAATGGAACCTTCTATAAACAAACACTGGTTCGATTCAGCGGGGAATGGAGATTGTATATCAACACTATCATGCTTCCGAAATCCCCAACGAGAATAGGAGAGGAAGTGGAAATAACCATTGCAATTGATTCTTCGGATAGAACCATCCATCCACATCCTAAGTTGGTAAGTGCTTTAAAGGAAAATCCGAAAGCAAATGAAATCTTTGTGAGTTTGGCGCCTTCCCTTCAAAATGAAATTGTTCGCTATATTGCAAATCTCAAAACGGAAGCAAGTGTGGACAAAAATGTCATCAAGGCAATTGGGTTTTTATTGGGAAAAGAACGCTTTATCGGTAGGAATGGATTAAAGTAACTGTTCTTTAATTCTCAATGTTCACAATCAAAACAGAACTAAATGGCAAAAACAAAAACTGCAGAAACTGAAAAAGATGTAAACGGGTTCATCCTGGAGTTTACGGATTCAGAACAAAAGCGACAAGACAGTTACGAACTCATCCGATTGATGGAGGAAGTTTCGGGCTTCAAAGCAAAAATGTGGGGACCAAGCATTATAGGTTTTGGTTCGTATCATTACAAATATGCCAGCGGACATGAAGGTGATGCACCCTTATTGGGATTTTCTCCCAGGAAGGCGGCAATTTCCTTATACGTTTCTACAGGAGAATCCGGACAGGACGATTTACTAAAAGATTTGGGAAAATTCACAATGGGGAAAGCGTGTATTTACGTCAAAAAGCTATCGGATATTAACCGGGAAACTTTGGTGAAACTAATGAAAAACACCCTGATCCTTACAAAAGAAAAATACGGATCATGAGAGGATTTGTTGTCTTTGCATTTTTATTGAGTTTTCAATCCTTTGCCCAGGAGAATAGCATGCGTTTTCTTTCAGGGGAAAAGAGCTATCGCCTGGTTTCAAAAAGCGAGTTTTCAGATCTGAATTATAAACTATTCAAACAGTTCGGTTCTACAAAGATCTATTCCGGTGGTAAGATCGAAAAAGCTTTTCTTCCGAAAAAAGGAAAGTTTACAGTGTATGTTTTTACTTCAGAATATATGGGAGATTCTTTTGATGGAACAAGAAAACTGTTCCATGACAAGCTGATCCTGAAAGTAAATCCGGAAACAAATGAGGTCATGGACGGATTTCAATATACCTTGGAATGGGCTGAACCTCCGGCTCTGTCTGATTTGTACCGCGTCCAAGATGATTCAATTGTTCTAACAGATAAAATGAATCTCGACGAACTTCAAATGCGGCTCGATGATGAATATGCCACTGAAGACTACTCTGAGTTAAATGATCACGGAATACTTTATTTAAAATAGATATTGAATTCATAATTACCATTTATTAACTCCCCTTTTTTTGTATCTGCTGCCGGTTTCCATAACTTTTAAGTATTAAAATTAAAATTTTCGGTTATGGAATTCAGAAAGTTACTTTTTATCGTTTCGTTTGTCATTGTTCCGATGGTTCATTCACAAACGTCACAGCAGATTGGGACAACAACCGTTTATATTGATACCTTGATTGACAGTTTATCTATCCCTTGGGAAATTAAACTGGAAGGAACGGATTATTTATGGTTGACAGAGCGGGAAGGATTGGTAAGTCGTATTGATCTGATCACAGGAATAAAGGATACGATGCTTGATTTGACAGCCCAGGTTCATACAGTTGGAGAAAGCGGGTTGCTCGGTATGGCGTTGCATCCGGATTTTCCGGTCATAGCGGAGGTCTTCCTGGTTTACACTTATGGACCTGAAGACAGTCAGGGGTATTTTAGGGAACGATTGGTAAAATGTGATTTTGATGGAACCAGTTTGACAGTTTCGGACACATTGATTGAAAACATTTTGGCTTTTGGAAACCACGATGGTTCACGCTTACATTTTTTGCCTGATCACACCTTATTGATGTCTACGGGAGAATGTTCTCAGGATCAGTTAGCGCAAAATTCAAGCTCTCTTTCCGGGAAATACTTGCGTGTAAACACAGACGGATCGATTCCTTCGGATAACCCGATCCCAGGATCGTATGTCTATACCATGGGGCACCGGAATTCACAAGGGATCTGTGCATTACCGAATGGGAAAATAGTTATCTCTGAACACGGACCAACCACAGATGACGAGTTTCAAGTGCTGGAAGCCGGGAAAAACTATGGTTGGCCCTTGATTCATGGATTTTGTGATGAACCTTTTGAAAATGCTCCCTGTGCAACAGGATTGTACCAGGAACCACTTTATGCCTGGACACCGACTATTGCCACTTCCGACTTGGTTTATTACCAGAATCCCATATTCCCGGAATGGGATAACCGGGTGTTGATGGTTACCTTGAACGGACAGCGTTTAGTTACATTGCAATTGAATGCACAAGCGACCGCAGTTACGGATGAGGAACAATATTTTCAGGGACTTTTTGGTCGCTTGAGAGACATTGAAATTGGTCCGAATAAGGAAATCTAT
Source organism: uncultured Fluviicola sp. (assembly GCF_946478805.1). Next base: position 51,710 of record NZ_CAMLDC010000008.1, read on the forward strand.
ATTGCTACGAATTCAGGAAACAACCCGATTCTTCGGTTAACTCCTACCCATGAATTGGCAGTAAAGGAACTTCCGTCTGAAATCTATTACATTCTTCCGAATCCGGCGGAAAATTATTTTCAAATTTCAGCAAGCTCAAGGGCAGAACAGGTTTCTATCCTGGATTTGAATGGCAAATCGGTGCAGGAACTGAAGCATGTGGAAGTTGGTGATCACATAGATGTTACGAATTTGCCAAAAGGGACTTATTCGGTGGAAGTGAAATTCGAAGGAGTCGATTCGATTCAACGAATGAAGTTGATGAAATAGCTGGGTATTTTAGTTACAAAGGGATGATTGCAGATAACCAAAGTTTTCATTCCTTTGTAAAAAATACTAAGCAGTATCTTTATGAAAAAAGCGGAAGCGACGCGTCTGTCCATCTTACAGAAAGCATTTGAGTTAATCTATGTCAAAGGATATCAGACAACCAGCGTTGATGATATTTTGGCTACCACCCAGGTTACCAAGGGCGCTTTTTATTATCATTTCAAGAACAAGGATGAAATGGGATTAGCCATTATCAACGAAATCTTGAAGCCTACAATGGATGCTGCATTTATTGCCCCGTTACAAAGCCAGGATAATCCTTTGGAAGTAATTTATGGGATGATGCATCATTTGCTTCTTGAAAATCCCTTTTTGAAGCCTGAATTTGGTTGTCCGGCTTCTAATCTTACACAAGAAATGGCGCCTTGGAATAGTCATTTCAGTAAAGCACTTAATGACTTGACGAAGCAATGGGAAGAATCCATTATAGGCATTTTAGAGAAAGGGAAACTCAACGGATTTGTCCGAAACGATGTGAATCCGATGCAAGTTACTATCATGGTTATGTCAGGTTATTGGGGAGTACGGAATATCGGGAAATTGGATGGGGGAAATCAATCGTATGTTACTTATTTAAAAGAGCTTAAACGTTACCTGGATAGCTTAGGATAATTTTTTTATCTAAAAACATACTAGTCAGTATGTTTTTAGCGTACTTTTACATCGATAAAATAAACGCGATGTATTCCACACTTATCTTTCTTCATTCCCTGACAAGATGGCTCGTTGTAATCAGCCTGATTTATGCCATTTATCGGGCGTATAGGGGATTCCGGCTCCAAAAGACTTTTACAAAAGCAGACAATTCAATCCGGCATTGGACAACGACAATTGCGCATGTTCAATTAATCATTGGAATTTTGGTGTATACCCAAAGTCCGAGCATCAACTATTTTTGGAAGCATACCAAAGTAGCCATTAACAATTGGGATGTAACGTTCTATTCACTGATTCATGCATTTTTGATGCTTTTGGCAATCGTGGTTTTGACCATTGGTTCTGCAAAAGCAAAACGGATGGGAACGGATCGGGAAAAATTCAGGACGATGCTGATCTGGTTCCTGGTTGCGTTCATTCTCATTTTTATTGCCATTCCCTGGCCATTTTCACCTTTTTCGAACAGACCTTATTTCAGATAACATGATTCAATTATTTCAAAAAAAAGTGGGCCGATTGCGCCTTATCGGCTTCCTTGAGGGGATTTCGCTCCTGTTGCTCTTATTTGTTGCAATGCCTTTAAAATATGGCTTTCATCTTCCCGAATTCTCAAAAGTTATGGGAACTATCCATGGCGCATTATTTCTTCTGTTCATCTTCAATACCTTGAGTGTGGGAGTGGAACAACAATGGAAATTCAAGACGACTACCTGGAAAGTCCTTTTGGCATGTGTTGTTCCATTCGGAACATTTTACATCGACCGGAAAATTTTGTATCGAATCAATTCTTCGAATAGCAACTAGCATGAAAACAATCGGGATTATTTTAGGCACTTGCCTGCTTATTTACATCGGATATCGAACCTATCGCTTTATGAACCTGGATAAAGGATTGGCAAAAAAGATCGAACAAGGAGCAATTATCCTGGATGTCCGGACTGCCGGTGAATATGAAACCGGGCATATTAAAGGTTCAATCAATATTCCTCTAAGTCGTTTACGTGCGAAGAAACTTTCGCTGAATAAGGATAAAACCTATATTACAGTTTGCTCACATGGATTAAGAAGTGTAAGAGCAATGAATCTTCTGAAAGAAAAAGGATACAGGAAGGTATTCAACGGAGGCGCTTTGGCAGACCTGGAAAACGAAATTAATCACGGAAAATAAGACGCGAATTCAATATTTGTTTACTTTCAGATTTCTAAATTGAAGGTGAAGCAATGGATATTGAATCAATCAGAAGTATTTGTCAAGGTTTTTCCGGAGTAACGGAAGATGTGAAATGGGGACATGACCTGGTGTTTTCTGTCGGATTAAAAATGTTTTGTGTTGTCGGATTGGATGAAAGTCCGGTTTCAGCTTCGTTCAAGGTAAGAGAAGAGGAATTTGATGAATTGTCAGGTTTACCGGGATTTAAGCCCGCACCTTATGTTGCAAAATACAAATGGGTGCTGATTGATGACATTAAGCGGATGAAAAAAGCCGATTGGGAATCTTATTTGCGCCAATCGTATGAACTGGTTAAAGAAAAACTTCCGGCCAAGATCAGAAAAGAACTGGATAACAATTGATTAAGATACAATGAAAAAACTGAAACTCTATTTTTGGATTCTTTTATTATTCGTTTTAAGCGTCCCTGCCGGATTCCTTACAATTCTTATAGAAAAACCCTATACACCCAAATCCGAGTACCTGTTTATTTTGATAGGTGGAACAATTGCTGTTTCCATTGTTGTCGGATCGTTGAGTCTGATCCCTTTCTTCGTCTTGAGAAAACGAAACAAGGATCTTGCATTGAAAAGGGCACTGCAGTGCTATACCTTTTTTGCAGTGGCCTTAATTGGGGTTGCAAGTTTCAAATATCCTGAAGCAATGAAGGAGAGAGATCGTTATCATTTTTCATTGTATTACGAACCTCTTTTTGAAAAGATTCTTCTTGAAGAAATAGAAGAGAAAAAGAATCAGTTACCAGCTTCGGTATTGGAACACAAGGAAGAAATAAGTACCTGTATCCTGTTTGAGATCCAATTTAACGACCGATTGATTGATAAATTGAGAACCGAAAACGACCCCGAAGCATTTTTTGTAAACGATCCGAAAATAAGACAAATCAAAAAAGATTGCATCGATTTATATAAATAATAAATCGTTTAATTACATAGAAATACGTTGAACTGTTATTTCTTCTTTAAATCTTCTAACCATGAAAAAAATAATGACTTTACTAATTATTGCAACCTTGTTATCCTGTGAAACTTCAGTTGAAAAGACAAAGCATTCTCAGAACAAAACAGCGATAAATCCGCAGGTTGCTCTTGAGGTAATGAATGATTACGTTGAAAATGCCAATGCTCGAAAAGATGCCGGAAAATGGGTGAGAAATCAGGAATTGCTAACAGATAATTTCAAAAAGGATTATGAAAAGATGATGAGGGAGGCCTGGGAAAACGATCCTGAAATGGGTTTGGGTTTCGATCCGGTTTTGGATGCGCAGGATTTCCCGGAAAAAGGATTTGAAATCAAATCGGTGGACTCGAAAACGGGGTTGATTACTCTTCAGGGTGTGGATTGGCCGGAGTTTGTCGTTTTCACGAAATTGACAGAAGTGAACGGTCAATGGCTTGTAGATGGTGCAGGAGTAATTCGGATACCGAAATAATCAGGTGATTCTCTCAAATCATTCAATTTACCGTATCTTTACCTGAACCAAAAAATCACCATGAATTATAAAAACCTCTTTTTTTCTTGTTCCCTAATTTTATTGAGTTTAGCAGCTAAATCGCAAACGCTGGTTTTACTTACTCAAGTAGATAGTAAGAAAGATTTTTGGCAGACAATTATTGTGAATCCCGACGGGAAAGAAATCCTGGTGAAAACTCCTGCTTTAAGGGTGCATAATTTCTCCGAGGGATTAGCTTCTATTCAAACACTAGATAAGAAGTACGGATTCATCAGCCTGGATGGAGAGCTTGTCATTCCTGCTCAATTTCAAGCTGTTGGACACTTTTCAAGCGGGTTAGCTTGGGCGAGAGCGGATAATAACAAAGTAGGATTTATTGATAGAAGCGGTACTTGGGTCATTGCCCCTGAAATGGACGTCGTGAAATCATTTGATAAAATCAGTGGTATGGCCCGTGTAAAAAAGGACGATCAATGGTATTACGTGAATTTGTCAGGTGAGGCTTTGATGATAGAATCGGATGCTTATTTTGATTTTTCCGAAGGATTGGCTCAGGGTGAAAAGGGAGGATTGCGTGGTTTTTTTGATAACAAAGGGAACTGGATCGTAGAGCCGAAATTTCAGGATGCAAGGAAATTTGAAAATGGATTTGCCCAGGTGAAGTTGGCCAATAAGTGGGGGTTGATTGATAAATCTGGGAATTGGGTGGTTGAACCTAAGTACGATGTAATGAAAGATGTCGAAACTGTTGAATGATCTTCATATTCCGCATTTTAACTTTTAAAATCAGTTCATTTTTCCTATGTTTATAGTACTAAAATCAGTACTATGATTCAAAAAAGACTATTCACTCTTTGTGCGTTTCTGATAAATGCACTTATTGTTCAATCGCAAACACTGATTGTACAGGTAAAACCCATTGGAAGCAAAACTTGGGGATATGCCGGAATTGATGGCAAATTAATTATCCCTGCCGAATACGATAAGACGTATCCTTTCAGTCCCAATGGATTGGCAATCGTCTATAATTCAAAGGATCGCCAGCATCAGTTCATCAATTTGAAAAACACTGCTTTGGAAACCCAGGAACCCAAGTTCAAGATCAAGGAAGTTTTCGGTTTCGGTGTCAAAGGCTTTCAGAACAACCTGATGTTGGTTCAGGTCGGTTCAAAATGGGGATACATGGATCAGATGGGGAAGATGGTGATTCCTGCTGTCTATGATGATGCCAATGATTTTGATGGTGGTTTCGCTGCTGTAAAAAAAGGAGCTGAATTCCTAATTGTGGATGCAAATGGGAAAGAAACCGCTCTTGCGACTCCGGCATTGGATGTACGTGATTTCTCGGAAGGATTGGCGCCGATCCGGACAATGGACAAGAAATTCGGGTTTATCAATCCAAAGGGCGAATTAACAGTCCCTTCCCAATTTGAAAGTGTGGGTTATTTCATAAATGGCTTGGCTTGGGCTAAAACATTTGAGAAGAAAGTAGGATATATCGACAAAACAGGAAAATGGGTCATTCAACCTCAATTTGATGTAGCAAAAGATTTTGATCCGAAAAGCGGATTGGCTTTGGTCCGGACAGGTGAACAATGGTCTTATGTGAACGGGAAAGGGGAATCCTTGAAAGTGACAGATACGGAGTCCTGGGGAAATTTTTCGGAAGGACTTGCGGAAGGCAAAAAAGGAGTTTTGAAAGGGTTCTATGATGCAAAAGGCCAATGGGTCATCAAACCGCAATTTGAAGATACGAGAGACTTTCACAATGGTTATGCGGCTGCAAAGTCAAATGGGAAGTGGGGTTTGATAGATAAAACCGGAAAATGGAAGGTTGAACCGCAATTTGATTCCATCAAGGATGTAACTTTGGTCAAGTAAAAAATAATCAAGCTAATAGAAAAGCATTCACTACCTGATGAATGCTTTTTTGTTTTGTACTAGAATCAGGATGATTTTCTTTACTGCAGATTCACAGAACGTTAAAATTGTTGTCTAAGTCTGAGAGAATTGGTAACTTAACTTATCATTATAACCCAAAAAGAAACGATGAGTAGATCCTTAAGCGTTATTTCAATCACTCTTCTGTCGTTTGGGGTCTATTTCTTTTTAGCCAACACTTATTTTTCTGAGTTGAGATTGTGGATCGATACACGGATTCATCAGCTGGGATTGAGCCATATATTGGTTTATGTAATAGTTTCTTTGCCAATAATTTTGGGGGCGTCGATCATTAATCAATGGAATCGCTGTAAAGCGACACTTGGACTGAACCGTTCCATTCTGAAAGGGATCCTGTTTCCGCTCATTTGCACTTTGCCAATGTTTATTGGTTTTGCGGTTTGTTTTCGGTTCAATACCAAACTAAGCCTGAATGAAGTGTTGATTACGGGAGTTGCAGCTGCTTTTTTTGAAGAATTCATCTTTCGCGGATTCTTGTTCGGACAACTATTCCGATACACCAAATTAGGATTTGTTCCCTCCATCTTATTGGGAGCGTTCCTGTTTGCAGCGATGCACTTGTATCAAAGCAACGATTTGCCTACTTTGATTGGAGTTTTTTTCACGACTTTCCTGGGAGCAGTACTTTTTGCCTGGCTTTTCGTGGAATGGAACTACAATTTGTGGATTTCCATTTTTCTTCATTTCTTCATGAATTTGGCATGGATGATTTTTGCAGTTTCGAATAATGCTTTTGGTGGAGTTTATGCTAATATTTTCCGGATATTGACAATTACTTTGCTCATCATTTTGACCATTTTCTACAAACGGAAAAACGGAATTCCGATGGTTGTCAAGAAAGAAACCCTTTGGATGAAGAATCGAAATTAAATGCTGATATTGGATGAATGAAAAAGACCATTTATTTGATCGTTCTTGCTTTTTCAGTAGGATGTATTGCAAACCGGTCATCTGAAAAGAAACTCAAACAAATCCTTGTTTTTGAATCTTATTTTGAGGCGGGAAAGGAGGGTGATAAACGATTGACAGAAAAGAGTATTTATAACGAAAAAGGCCTTCTTATCTCGGAAATCCGTTATACTGAATCCGGTTCGGTAGATCGTCAAAATGATTACAGCTATGACACTGAAAATCGAAAGATAAAAGATATCTATACGCTTCATGGCACCTGTCATTCAATTGCGGAATTTCAGTATCAAAAGAACGATAGTATTTCCGTAATTAAAGTCTTTAAACCAACTAAAAAACTCGATTTTGTGATTCGACCGCATTATGATAAAAGAGGATTTAATGATGCAGATTTGAGTATGAACGCAGATTACTCAATCGATTTTCGGGATGAATACAAACGGAATGAATCCGGAAGATTGAACCAATGGATTCGCTATAATCCCGATTCCACGATCCAATCCAAGGTGATTTATGAATACGACAAGCAAAATCGGGAAATCAAGAATACCTGCTCCGGAGAATTTGGTGGAACCTATTCTTTCAAATACAACAAGGAAGGATTAAAAAGTGAAGAAATGGCTTACAATACGGTTGAGAAAACATTTCTGTGGTTAAAAGTTTATAGTTACGATAAATCAGGCAGGTTGACTAAAGTCTTAGAATACAATGACCCGAAACACCGTCCGAAAAATCCATATAGAATCTCAAATTATGAATATACCTTTTGGTGATAAATCTTAAAATATGAAAAACACGATCAATTCTTCCTTCACCATCATCTTTTGTGGGATTCTTGTGTTTTTTGCAAGTTGTTCGGCTGTAACTAACAAGAATGAATCAGATAAAACAACCAATGGAATTGATTTTCCGGATAATTCCGGTTTGTATCCGATTATTCGTGACAGTTTGTACGGATATATCAATGCAAAAGGCGAGGAGATTATCAAACCACAATTTGAAAGAGCGGCTCAATTCAGTGAAGGACTGGCTTATTTTGAAAAAGATGGTAAGTATGGATTCATCAATCCGAAAGGAGAAGTTGTGATTCAACCGATTTACACAAAAAAATCACACGGTTGGTTGAACATAAGTATCGAACCTATGGGGGAATCGTTCTTCAAAGAGGGAGTGGCAGCCGTGAATAAGGATGGATTGTTCGGATACATCAATCAAAAAGGGGAAGAAGTAATTCCTGCGAGGTTCTCTATCGCTAACCCATTTTGTCAGGGTTTTGCACATGTTCGAGATGGTCAGAAAACATACTTTATCAATCAAAAAGGTGAAAACCAATTCGGAAGGGATTTTGAATGGGCTATGAGTTTTAATGACAGCCTTGCACTAGTGAAGGTCGACGGAAAAACAGGTTATATTAATACAACTGGCAAAATGGTCATTCCAGCTAACTATTACACCGGAGGTATGTTTGTGGATGGTTACGCGGTGGTAAAGGAAACACGTGAAAGCAAAGTGTGGAAATTAATCGATAAAAAAGGGAAGGTCCAATTTGAGAAACCTTATAAAATGAACCGTGGCGCAGGAAACTATGTTTACTTCAGTCAGGATCTTAATGAGGGGTTATTGAATCTAAAGGGTGAGATTGTCATTCCTGCAAAATATGATATGATCATTGGTTTCATGGATAATGTTGCCATTGCAAAGGTCGATTCCAAAGAAGATTTGTTCGGATTGATCAATAAAAAAGGAGAGTGGATTATACAACCCACATACGAATCATTGTTTCCAGCTGGTGATGATATGATTATGGTAGCAACCAAAAACAGGGAATTGGGTTACATTGACTTTTCAGGAAAGGTGATCTGGAAACCGACTAAATGATTAAAGGTATAAGTGATTTGTTCAAAAGCATTGAAACAATTTATCGAAAAACCGTATCGTTGTAATATGAAAAATTCCCTGGTCATTTTATTTCTTTGTTTAACAGGAATAAGTTTTTCACAGAAAAACGAAACTTTCTATCAAACTTCAACTGGAGAATTTGTATTTAAGTTTGAGGGAGAAGACTGCATACTTTATCGAATTTCCAAGTATGATAATATGGCTTATCGGGAAATGGAAATGCATCCTACTCACAGGGCCAAAAGCCAATTAGACAGCTTGGGAGTTCTTTTTTCAAACGGACAGTATGCTATTTCATATGATTATAAAGACTTTCGGCTATGTTCTTTAAAGAAAGGAAGAGTCAAAGACAACCGCGCTTATGTTGCGAAGAAGCTGGATGACCCTTCGAAAGTATATGAAGCTATCAATCATAGGTATTGGTATGAGGCCAGTAAAAAAACACTCGACGAGATTAATAATGACTATCCTCTGTTTAACGGGTATTATCATCGCTATGACACGAGTAGTTGGGATTCAATCTCCTTTCAACAAGTTGTCCCGGAAGAATTTGAACAAAGGGCAAATCACCAAATTGAAGGATTAAAAGATAGTTTGGATAATCTCAATTGCAAATTAATTGCTTTAAATGATACGATTGAAATGTATATGGAGATTTTAACTCTTGAAGAGTTGAAACGCAATTATTTAAATCGTCCGCTTGATAGCTACGCATATGATCAGTACCAGGATGAAATGCTGGAGTCAGTTGCTTTAAATCGTCCCGATTTGTTTTTTGAATTGGCAGAAGCTTTACCCAATGAAAAGGATGCTATTTTTTATTCGGTCTCTTATTCCCGGGATGTGAAAAAGTCACTTAAAAGCGTCCCTGATTCTCCTATTAAAAAAGAATTCTCCAAATACAGAAGAAAGGAGAAATGGAAGTTTGGTTTAATAGTTTCTGCTGCTATTACAATCGAAACTGCAATTATCGGTGGAATAATAACCGGAATTGTTTATCTAATTGTTCGTTAATCCAACCGATTTCTTTAATGTTTTCCATTTTGTTTTTCCCGTACTTTTGAATAAGATTTTTTCACTTGAAATACACTAAGACCGGTCACGTTTCCTTGCTTCGTCAATTTTATAGACTAAGAAGCAGAAAAGAATACTGTTATTTTTGTTCGATCAGAAAGTAAAATGTACTGCCTTCTCCAAGTTTACTATCTACACCGATTGCTCCTCCTTGTGCTTCTATGAATTCTTTACAAATCGCTAATCCAAGACCTGTTCCAGGTTTACTGATTCCGGGAACTTGAAAGTAACGGTCGAAAATTCGGGATACATACTCCTCAGATATACCTCCACCATGGTCGGTTACCTCAAATCGGAATTGGTTTAAGTTTTGTTTCAAGGAGATAGTAATTGCCTCTCCTTTTGGTGAATAATGAATTGCATTGATCAATAAGTTAATCAGAACCCACTGGGTTTTGTCCATGTCTATGGAAATAGGAGGTAAGTTCTCTTCTGTCCGGATAACGATTTTAATTTGGTTGTGTTCGGCTTCTTTTCGAACAGCTTCCACAGAGTGTTGAATCAATTGATAAGGATCTGAGGGTTGCATGAACAGTTTGATATTCCCGGTTTCAATCTGGGATAAATTCAATAATTCTCCTGTAATTTTCAGTAACCGGTCATTGTCTTCACGAATACTATGAATCAATTGTCTTTGATCACTGTTAATTGCACCGATATCTTTTTTTTCTAATAATTGAAGACTCATTTTAATGGATGAAATGGGTGTTTTTAGCTCATGAGAAATGGTTGCCATGAAGTTCGTTTTGGCAAATTCCAATTCTTTGAAAGAAGTAATATCGCGCAAGATAATGACATTTCCAATGTGTTGCTTTTCTCGTTCTCCGGTAGGAATGATGGAAATGGGGACTAATTCTTTCTCAAAATAATGTTCTTTTCCATCCACGAAAATGTTCATGAACGGATCTGCTTTTTGCACATTGTTTCCTGCAATTTCTTTCAAATCACGGAGCAGAGAACGGATCAGATCATTGGATAGTGCCAGTTCTTTAGCCGAAATACCAATGAGCCCGGATTTTGGAATGTTCAAAATGTTAATAGCTTCGTTATTGACAAACATGATTTTTCCATATTCGTCCAGTCCAATAACCGGATCATTCATATTGTTAATCAACGTTTCAATTCGCTTTTTTTCATACAATACTTCAGCGAGTTGGGTACTGTTGTACTCATCCAGCTTTTCGGCCATTGTATTGAAGGATTTGGCCAAGTCCCCGAATTCACTGTGACTTTCGAAAGCTACTCGTTGTTTGTAGTTGCGCGAAGCAATTTGTCGGATACTCTCTGTAAGTTCCTTAATTGGTTTTGCGATGTTGCGAGGTAGCTGAACCAAGAGAATAAATGCTATTAAAAAACAGGAACTTCCTGTAATGACAATCCAAAATAGGGCATCATTGGATGAATCGTTCGCGAGTTTACTTTTTCGTTGAATGGCAGTCATATTTAACTGCATAATTTGTAAAATATCCTGGCGGATTAATTGACGAATGGGTTCTTTATTTGTATCATGGTTATTCAGTTCTTTTACATGATCTCTTAAACGTTGTGTTATTTCCCCTTCTCCTGATTCAGTAATGTTTTGAAACTGGAGTTCCATGTTTGCTTTAAAGCGTTTTTCGGCTGTTTGGTCATATGCTTCTTCATCCAGCGAAATCATCATTTTCCGCGAATAATTAAGACTGTTGTAATTAGCTTTTAGAATATTGTCGGTATCATTTTTCAAGGTTAAGATATATCCTCCCGACACCAATGACAATAGAATGATCAGTAAGAAAAGAAGTCCGACACCAAGTGTGAGTTTTGTTTTGATTTTCACGGAAAAGAGATTTAAATCAAGAGAGAATGATCAGATCGATATCGGATGCAGCTAATTTATTGAGTAATTTATTAAAAACCGAGGTTGCAAGAATTACTTTTAAAAGATTGAAATGTGGTTTGCCAATGCAAACAGTGGTAATTTTTTTTTCTTCAGCGACACGCATGATCGCATCTGTCACATTTTTTTCTTCTACCCGAATAACATCAGCTCCTAATTCGGTAGCTAATTTAAAATTATTAATGAGGTGTCTTTGCTTGTCAAGTGGAATCCGATCATTGCTTTCAGCAGGAATTTGAACATAAAGGACAAACCACTTGCTATGGTAATAATTGGCAAGTCGGGCAGTTTTGCGAAGAACTTTTTTGGCAGTTCTTTCATTGGTACTAATGCATGCAAGCAATTTTTCATGTCGAAAGGAAACATCGTGTGGAATTTCCGTTTCCACTTTTCGTTCTACCTGACTAGCCACTTCTTTCAAAGCCAGTTCACGAAGTTGCAGGATGTTTTCCGGTTTGAAAAAGTTTGTCAGTGCACGCTGGATTTTATCTGCTTTGTAGATTTTTCCTTCTTTCAATCGGGTCACCAACTCATCTGAAGTCAGGTCAATATTCACGACTTCATCAGCTAGTTGCAAGACATTGTCAGGGATTCGTTCGTTCACTTCAATACCTGTAATTTGTCTTATTTCGACATTCAGGCTTTCAATATGTTGAATATTCACGGCGCTGATCACATTGATTCCGGCTTCCAGAATATCTAAAATATCCTGCCAGCGTTTTTTGTTCTTGCTTCCTTCAATATTGGTGTGTGCCAATTCATCAATGATAACTACTTCCGGGCGCAGGTTAATAATTGCTTGAAGATCCATCTCTTCCAAGTCTTTTCCCTTGTAAAACAGATGTCTCCTTGGAATAACAGGTAATCCATGGAGGAGTTCTTGTGTCTCTTCTCTATTGTGTGTTTCAATATAACCGATCTTGACATCGATACCATTGCGGAGTAATGCATGCGCTTCTTGTAACATACGATATGTTTTACCCACACCGGCACTCATGCCAATATAGATCTTGAACTTTCCACGTCGCGATCGTTGAATCAGTTCGAGAAAGTGCCGTACATTATTTTCCTTTTCTGTCATAACCGAATTTAAACTTTTAAACAGTCATGCCTCTAAAGACATGACTGTTTAAGTTAATAATTACTGCCAATGGTGAAAATCACTCAATATTCCGTTTTTAGATTCTAAACAAGATAGCAAATACCAAGCGTGTTTCAGATTTTACTAAGTCTGGTCTCCAGTCTGCTGGTAGCGGTGTTGTACTGTAACCCGTTGGTGATGTAACACCCCCATGTCCGGCAAAATAGGGCACACTTGATTGACGGTGGATCAATTCTGCCCGGAAAGTAATGCTTTGATTTGGCATCCAATCAAAATTCGTTGAAACATCCCATCCTCTAAATTGATCACCCGGATTTGCACTAAATGGATATGCTCCTGCGGTTTGAGTTGGATTGTTTGGATCCGGAAGCGGGCTTGCTTGCCCGGTTGGGTAAAGCACCAAATAGCGCCCCGGGTTTGTCATGACTCCACCACCGATTGTCCATGCAAATTTATTCTGTCCGAACCAAATTCTGTTGTAGAACATTGCACTTGCAAAGTACTGGGCAGGACCAGAAACGCTATCCCCATTTTTCAGTCCATTTACGCCTCCACCTTTTTCAAAACCAAAATCACCGGTCAAAGAGAAAGCCATACGGCTAACTCCTTTGGATGTCGGTTTGTTGTAGTAACACACAAGCAAACTGTTATCTGAATGGAAACGTTTACGATCCTTTAATCCAGCTGCATCAGTACCGTAATAATCATTTGTTAAGAGTTTGACATTGCTGTTTGGAACCCACGTGATATTTGCTCCAACCCCTGGCATCGCATTGAACTTTCCATAACTCTGCCAGCCATTGATCAACCAGGGTTCAATTTTAAGGGTTTTGGAAGGGAAGATCTGAACGCGAAGGCCATTGAAAAACCAAGGTGTGTTGTCTGAGGTGAAAGAAGCCTGATATTCCCAGTTTTCATTTTGGTAATAGGAATTCAAACCGATATAAGACATAAACATTCCGGCATCTACATTAATTCCGTACCATTTTTTGAAATGGTAACCGGCATATGCCTCACTCAGGTAGCGATAAACATTCGCTAATTCATATTGTCCTTTGTAAGGACTGTAGTCATTTCTTGGAACAACTGTAGATCTTGTTCCGAATTGAGTAACAATGCGCCCACGAGCACCTTTATAATTAAAATCTGCTCCGAGATTTGCAGAAGATAATTGAATCTCATTATGACGGGCCAAAGCTGTTGATCCTACAACCGTGTTATCGATCGGGTTATTGAATGAATAGTTGTAGTTCACATCAATCATGATAACAGGAGTGAAATATTTACTGGTCCAAATTGCAGAATCCCGACGGTCACTTCCATTGTGCCAGGTCATATCGATTCCATCGAATGGAATTTTTTCTGCTTCTTCTTTCTTTTGAGCTGTTAGCTGTAAACTGATTGCAATTGCAATACAAGTAGTGATTTTTTTCATCTTTTTTACTTTAATTTTATGTTATTGATCGGTCAGTATTGATCACTGATTTACTTGAAATTTTTCCAATGCCAGATTTAATTCCAATACATTGACAGTTGTTGGTCCGAAGACATTAAACAGTGGTCCTTTCGTGCAGTTTTTCACCAGTATTTGAAGTTGCTCTTCATTTAGATTTCTTACTTGAGCAACTCGTTTGACCTGAACTATTGCCGCTTGTAGTGAAATGTTCGGATCAAGTCCGCTTCCAGAAGCTGTAACCAGTTCAGCGGGTACTTCCTTTCGATCCAAATATGGATGGTAAACCAGGAATGTATCGATGCGTAGTTCTACTTCTTTCAGATAATCGGGATTTGAAGGTCCTTTATTGCTTCCGCCACTTCCTGCACCATTATAGTTTACTGCCGAAGGTCTTCCCCAGAAATAACGATTTTTTGTAAATTGCTGACCTTCTTGTTCGAATCCGACAGTTTTTCCCTTGTAAGAAAGAGTCCGACCTTTTCCGTGTCCTGGAGCTAATTGGCCAATGCCGGAAATCAGAAGTGGATATGCTACTGATAATAGCAACATACATAGTAAAGTGAAGAGATTGATTGCTAATATTTTTTTGAACATGGCGAATGATATTAAATGAATAATGACACAAATAAGTCAAGTAATTTGATTCCAATGAAAGGGATAATTACACCACCCAACCCGTAAATAAGCAGGTTACGACGAAGAATGGCACTTGCCCCGATTGGTTTATAGGCAACTCCCTTTAGTGCCAATGGGATCAATGCAGGAATAATCAGTGCATTAAAAATGACTGCTGAAAGGATTGCACTTTCAGGACTGTGCAAATGCATGATATTTAATCCTTCCAAAGATGGAATAGATGCAATAAACAAGGCTGGGACGATGGCGAAATACTTTGCAATATCATTCGCTATGGAAAAAGTGGTTAACGTACCACGTGTCATCAAGAGTTGTTTTCCGATTTCTACAATTTCAATAAGTTTGGTTGGATCGTTATCCAAATCAACCATGTTACCTGCTTCTTTTGCAGCTTGAGTTCCGCTGTTCATTGCTACACCAACATCTGCCTGAGCCAAAGCGGGAGCATCATTTGTACCATCTCCCATCATAGCTACCAACTTACCACTTTCTTGTTCTTTTCGGATATAGGACATTTTGTCTTCTGGTTTCGCTTCGGCAATGAAATCGTCTACGCCCGCTTTTTCAGCAATGTATTTTGCTGTTAGTGGATTGTCGCCGGTAACCATCACCGTTTTAACTCCCATTTTGCGCAATCGGTCAAATCGTTCCAAAATACCAGGCTTGATAATGTCTTGAAGTTCAACAACTCCAACGACTTTGTCATTTTCACAAACTACCAATGGAGTCCCACCATTATTGGAAATGGCAGTAACATCCACAACTGTTTTTTCGGGAAATTCATTTCCTGCTTTTTCAACAATTGTTCGTATGGCATCAAATGCACCTTTTCGAATAGTTGTATTTTGAAATTGAATCCCGGAACTGCGTGTTTCTGCCGTAAATTTGATAAAAGTTGCGTTTATTGCCGATGCGCCAATTGCTTCTATATTTGTTCCTAATTGTTGTGCCAGTTCCAAGATTGACTTCCCCTCCGGAGTTTCGTCGTTGAGAGAAGTTAATACTGCACAACGGATTAGGTGCTTTTGGTCTTCATCCAATGCATAAAATGCTGTTGCTTTGCGGTTACCGATGGTAATGGTGCCCGTTTTGTCCAATAAAAGTACGTCAATATCTCCGGCAGTTTCTACCGCCTTGCCCGATTTGGTAATGACATTCGCACGCAATGCCCGATCCATTCCAGCGATTCCAATTGCAGAAAGTAATCCTCCGATCGTAGTTGGAATCAGACACACAAATAGGGAAATGAATGCTGCAATGGTTATTGGAGTGTTTGAATAATCTGCAAAGGGTTTCAAGGTAACGCAGACAATGATGAAAATGAGTGTGAAAGCTGCCAGCAGAATCGTTAATGCAATTTCATTTGGGGTTTTCTGACGACTGGCGCCTTCAACCAATGCGATCATCTTATCCAGAAAACTTTCGCCTGGTTCAGTTGTGACAATGACTTTGATTTTGTCCGATAAGACTTTTGTTCCTCCTGTTACACTGCTTTTATCACCTCCGGCTTCGCGAATTACTGGTGCAGATTCTCCTGTAATAGCACTTTCATCAATGGTTGCAATGCCTTCAATGATTTCACCATCGGTAGGGATAATGTCATCGGCTTCACAGACGAAAACGGCTCCTTTGCGTAATTCGGAAGAATTCACCAAGCGAATTTCTCCGTTTTCAAGTAATTGTTTTGCAGGGGTTTCTTCCCGCGTTTTTCGTAAACTATTGGCTTGTGCTTTTCCCCGTGCTTCTGCAAGTGCTTCCGCAAAATTAGCAAAAAGTAAGGTTGCAAACAGGATAAGGAAAATAGTGAAGTTATATCCGAAACCACCTTGGTCGGATTCTCCGAAAAGAATGAACAAACAGACGATTAGTATCACTGCTGTTCCGATCTCAACGGTAAACATGACCGGATTTTTCCACATAATCCGTGGTTTCAACTTGATGAATGATTCTTTTAATGCGTCTCGAACCAGTTGACGGTCAAATAATGATATTTGTTGATTACTCATGATTGTTCTTAATGAATTTGACTAAAATATTCCGCGAATGGTCCTAGTGCGAGAGCGGGGAAGAACGACAAGGCAGCAATAATGAAAATGACTGCAAAAATCATAATCCCGAATACAGGAGTATCCGTTTGCAAGGTTCCAGCACTTTCCGGAACATGTTTTTTTCCTGCTAGTAAACCGGCAATGGCTAAAGGACCAACAATCGGTAAAAAGCGACTCAGGAGCAGGACAATTCCCGTGGTAATATTCCAGAAAGGATTGTTATCAGCCAATCCTTCAAAGCCGCTTCCATTATTTGCTGCACTGGAAGTGTATTCGTACAACATTTCGGAGAAACCGTGGTGACCAGGATTATTGAGCCATCCCGAAGCTTTTCCGTCGTACCAATAGCCCATAGTAGTATTGTGTGAAACAAAATACGCGGAAAGAGCGGTTCCTGATAAAATCAGTAATGGATGGAGAATCGCAATAAAAGCGGCAATTTTCACTTCTCTTGCCTCCACTTTCTTTCCCAGGAATTCAGGTGTTCGTCCAACCATCAAGCCGGAAATGAATACGGCAAGAATGATGAAAATATAAAAGTTCAGGAATCCGACGCCAACACCTCCGTAGAATGAGTTTGCCATCATTCCCAACATGGCCATACCTCCTGTAATTGGAGTAAAACTATCGTGCATGGCATTTACAGATCCATTGGAAGTAACCGTTGTTGTAATTCCCCAGTAAGCAGAAGCTTCAGCTCCAAATCGGACTTCTTTTCCTTCCATGCTTCCGGTCGATTGATCGATTCCCATTTCTGTAATGGCGCGATTCCCTTTCATTTCCTGTGAAATAGAGGGGATGAGTAAGAGTAAAAAACCAAGGGTCATAACTCCCATAATCATCCAGGCCATTTTTCTTCGCTTCAGATAATATCCTAATGCAAAGACTATTGCAATTGGAATGAGTACAATAAGAATGTTTTCAACCATGTTCGTCAGATAAGTTGGGTTTTCCAAAGGGTGAGCAGAATTCACTCCGAAAAAACCACCCCCGTTCGTTCCTGCTTGTTTGATTGCTACCATGGCTGCTGCCGGTCCGCGTGAAACAACTTGTTCTTCACCTTGAAGGGTCGTGATCGTTTCTTTTCCTTCCCATGTCATAGGAGTGCCGCTGAATACCAGGATAATAGCAGCTACAAATGAAACCGGGAGCAGAATTCGCGTACAACTTTTAATAAAGTAATTGTAAAAGTTACCCAATTGATTCGTTTGCTTATTACGCATGGCATTGAACACCATTGCGCAAGCGGCCATTCCGGTCCCGGCTGTAACAAACTGTAGAAACATGATTCCGCCGATCTGTGAGAGGTAAGAAAGCCCCGTTTCACCGGAATAATGCTGCAAATTGCAGTTGACAAGAAAAGAAATGGTGGTATTGAATGCCAGGTCGGGCGACATGGATGGATTGTGGTCCGGGTTTAATGGAAGCCATCCTTGATTTAACAGGAGAAGAAAACAAAGGAAAAACCACACTAAGTTGATTCCTAAGAGTGCATAAATATGATGTTTCCAACTCATTTCACGCGTTCCATCAATACCGCTGAACCGGAAGAAGAAACGTTCAATGGGATTAAAAACTGGATCGAGAAGTGTTTTTTCACCCAGATAAACTTTTCCAATATAGCGTCCTAAAGGAATTGCAATTGCAACAGTCAGGACAAACATGGCAATAACGCCAAACAATTCAGTATTCATGAATTAGAATTTTTCAGGTTTGAGAAGCACATAGCCGAGATAGATAAACACAGCAATAGCGAGAATAAATAGAGCGATCATAATTAAACGTTTTCAAAGAATTGGACAGCTTTGTAACAAAGCCAAAATAGAAGCAATGTCAATAATGTTAAAAGTGTGATTTCCATGTTGTTGAGATTGAGATGTTATATAAATCTATTCTATGCAAAATGAAATGAACATGATGCTGAATATCAAACGAAGTGATTTCTATCATATACCACTCGCGTTTATTTGCTTCACATATTCGCTTTCCAGAAGTTCAGGAAGTGGAATGTTTGAAGCTGCTCTATTCATTTCCATGAAACAGGAGTAAGAGAATAAAAACCCGTTAACCACTGCGTTTTTCATTTCGTTTGTCCCCGTTCTAAGCTGGTGTTCCGCAATTGTGAGGCAATCGTTCACGCGTTTGAAGTTCCCTTTCAGGACATACTGTTTGGTTAATTCAGCCAAATGATTCATTCGTCTGTAATTGTTTCTTATACGCATCATTTTTTTAAATTTTAAAAACGCTGTGCCAATTCTTATTCCATTAAATAGCTTTCGATTCTAACTCCTTGTTAAATAAGTGTTTTGAATAAATTTGAAATTTTAGGGCATAAAAAAAGCCTATCAAAATGATAGGCTTTTATCAAAATGAGAGCTTGAGCTTATAATCGATATTCTTCAATTTTGCGATACAAGGTGGCAATGCCAATCTCCAAAAGTCTGGCAGCTTCAGCTTTGTTGCCTTTTGTGTGGTTTAAAACCTTCAAAATATGGAGTTTTTCAACGCTTGCCATCGAGAAAGCAGACAGTGTATTGTTTTTCTGTTCGTGAAGAGATTGAAATTCGGGTGGAAGGTCATCAACAGTGAGTGTATCTCTATCTGCCAAGATTACCGCCCGCTCCACAATATTTTTTAACTCACGAATATTTCCAGGCCAGGAGTACAGGCTCAATTTTTCAAGAAAACCTTCATCAATCCCAAATGTTTTGTGATTCGATTTTGCAGAAAATTGTTCAACGAAATGCTTGGTCAATGACCTAATGTCTTTTAAACGACTACTTAATGAGGGCAATTCGACTTGAAATACATTTAATCGGAAATATAGGTCGGAACGAAAACGTTGTTCCTCTGATTCTCTTTTGAGGTCTCTATTGGTTGCGGCTATCAGGCGAAAGTTTGAATGGCTCGGTTTCGTATCACCGATTTTTAAATATTCCGAGGTTTCCAGCAGACGTAGTAATTTTGCCTGTAACTCAAGTGGCATTTCACCTATTTCATCTAAGAAAAGGGTTCCTCCATTGGCTTCTTCAAGCAACCCTTTTTGATCCTTTATCGCTCCTGTAAATGAACCCTGTTTGTGTCCAAATAATTCACTTTCCAAAATTTCTTTACTGAATGTGCTGCAATTGAGTGCTACAAAACTGTTGTTTGAACGATTACTTGCCAGATGAATTGCTTCTGCAAATACTTCTTTTCCGGTTCCTGTTTCGCCTGTAAGCAGTACACTGGCATCTGTTCCGGCAACTTTCTTTGCCAGCTCGATTGCTTTTGTAATGGCTGGTGAGGTTCCTATGATGGAATCAAAGGTGTATTTTTTACCAACCCGTTTTTCCAGGTTGCGTACGCGTTTTCTGAGTTCTACTTTTTCAAATGCGCGGGAAAGTAATGGGATGATTTTGTCGTTGTCATTGCCTTTGACAATGTAATCGAATGCCCCATCCTTCATAGCTTGCACGCTGTCAGAAATATTTCCGAAAGCAGTAAGGAGAATAATCTCCACATCCGGATATAATTCTTTGATTTTTGGAACCAGCTCGATGCCATTTCCATCAGGTAATTTGACATCACATAAAATGACATCACTTGCCTTTTGTGCAAGTTTCTTCAATCCTGATTCGCAATCTCCAGCTTCACAAACATCATATCCTTCAGAGCGGATAATTCTGGCAAGTAAAGAACGGTGCTTTTCTTCGTCATCGATAATCAGGATGTTTTTCACATAAAAGATTTAATGATACAAATCTACGAGATTGTTTTCAGAGTTCAATTGTCTATGCTGAAAATAGAGATGCGGAGATTTTCTTTCGGTAATTTTACTGTAGAGATCAATTCTGAAAAGATAGAAGGGACTTTATGAATTATTGACTTGCTGGGGGAATTCGGTTTTAAAACTCCTGCAAGGTCAATTTAAAGCTTCGGTGTTTCTAAAGACTCTTCCGCGGAAATTTATTTTGAATTCAGTATAGTATCCGCGAAGAAATCACCACAACTTTTAACGTATGTTCGTTTGCCCCATGGTCAATCATTCCGTAATTTTAAGGCATGAAAAAAATCACATACTCCGTCTTGGATTTATCCATGATTACCAAAGACGGTAACGCAGCAACAGCAATCAAAAGAACAGTAGATTTAGCACAAAAAGCAGAGGAACTAGGGTATGAACGCGTTTGGTTGGCCGAGCATCACAACATGGAGTTTATTGCCAGTTCGGC
The DNA here is from genome assembly GCF_946478805.1 of uncultured Fluviicola sp. The sequence continues at coordinate 72,593 of NZ_CAMLDC010000008.1, forward strand.
AACTTCCGTATTGATTGCTCATGTCGCCGGACAAACCAAGCGTATCCGGGTCGGTTCCGGGGGAATTATGCTTCCGAATCACGCTCCGTTGGCGATTGCCGAACAATTCGGGACATTGGAAACCTTGTATCCTAACCGCATTGATCTGGGATTGGGAAGAGCTCCCGGAACAGACCAGCAAACGGCAATGGCTCTGAGAAGGGGAGATTTGAATACGGCATATCAATTCCCGAATGATGTCGTCGCACTTCAAACGTATTTCAGTGAAAGCAACCGGACTTCTTCCGTACGTGCTTTTCCTGGTGAAGGATTAGATATCCCGATCTGGATTCTAGGTTCAAGTACAGACAGCGCATATTTGGCAGCAGAAATGGGACTTCCTTATGCTTTTGCGTCACATTTCGCCCCGAAACAGTTTAAAATCGCCACCCAGATTTACAGGAATAACTTTCGACCTTCGAAGTACCTGGATAAGCCTTATGTCCTTGCTTGTGTAAACGGGATTGCGGCTGATTCAAATGAAGAGGCGGAATTGTTATCCATGAGCCTGTACCAGATGTTCTCCGGAATTCTGACCAATGCACGTAAACCTTTGTCACCACCGATCCCGAATTTATTGGCAACCTGGCCGCAGGAATTAGTGGACGCGGTCCTCCCAATGACGGCGTGTACATTTGTTGGAGATAAGGATACCTTAATTGAGAAATTCAGTCAATTTATCGAAGAGCATGGTGTGAACGAATTAATGATCACCGGGAATATTTTCGACAATGAGAAACGATTGAAGTCGTATTCCATTTTGGCGGAGGTTTTTCAGGCTATCAATCAGTCATAATCCCGGAAATTGTGTAGTTTCATTGCAGCAATCAGTTAACCGATGAACAAATCTTACTACATAATCCCTTTGATTTTCCTTTTACAGGGAGTTTTCCTTTCATGTAATACCAATCAAAGTCAAAAAAAAGAACTTTCCAAAGAAGAGGGATCCGTTCAGAAAACAGATTCCTCTTTTGTCCGGAAGAAAAGTGTTTATGATGATCTTTTGAAGAAATTCAAGAAGATATCTTTTGATACACTGATGGTCGAGTATCACTATGATACGAAAGATAAGAGATACCGTGGAACAGAGTTGACGCTGAAAGAAGCAAAATCGCTGAATATAGAATATACAGAACCTTCTTATGGTAAATTGTCGGGAGTGTTTGCCTGCTATCAGTTTCAGATTGATTCTATCCGTACGGGATTGATTGCCCGGATTCCGGCTGAGTATGAGTCTACATCAATCGGATTGTTCATTCTCGATAACAGAAAAGATAAGATCGAAAGCGGATCTTTTCACTTGGGCGCCATTTTCGGAGACGCAGGTGATGCCTACCAACGGATTTCATGGCTCTTTAGAACAAAAAATAATCAGTTTCATTCCTTCGTTTATGATTATTCCTCCTATAATCACGAAGTTGAGGATACTTCAGATCATACAATTGAGAAATGGACATCCTACTTTTTAATTGACTGCATGACGCCTAAATTTGATACGGTCTCAAAAGATGAAACCCAATTGAAAAAACGATTCAAGCGTGTTTTGAAAAAAGTGGAGTAAGCCATTATAGAATCAGAAGCAGGAGTAAAATTCAAAAAACATCTCCTAATTCGGCCAAAATTAGTAAGTTCATATCCTAAAATCAAACCCACATTTAATGGAAACTGGACCAATCAATGAACAGGCAAATTTATTGCATTTAGAAGCACGGGAAGCAGGACAAGCCGGAAATTACCAATTGGCAATTGAAAAATTACTGGAAGCTATGAAAATCGAACCTTTGTGGGCTTACCCGGTTTATGATTTGGCATTTACCTACCTGTTAGTAGGCGATTTTGTAAATGCATTGAAATATTACCGTGAAACAGATGCTTTAGAGCCGGACGGTTTTTTCACAACAAAAACGGCGATCTACACATTGGAAGGGGAGATCGCTGGTCTTTTCCCTGAGGGTTTGTACACCTTCTACATGCAAATAGAATGGACGGATGAACCGGAAAAGAAATACCATATTGCAAAACAAATTGTAGATAATGTTCCTGCATTTGCACCGGCATGGAAGGAAATTGCCTATTTACAGACAGATCCGGAGGAACGTTTGTTTTCAATTGAACAAGGACTGGCAGGAAACCCGGATAGGGAAACGAAAGGAATCTTATTACTGAACAAGGCAATGATCTTTAGCGAAAAGGGAGATAAGGAAACAGCAAAAAAATTGCTTTCTGAGATCATAGAATCCCAGGAAACGACTCTTTCCAACAGCGAAATAGCCAAAGTCGCTTTGAAATCAATCAAGGATAACTGATATATATGATTGAAATCCCTCTGTCAGAAATGACCGGGGGATTTTTTTGTCCAAGAATTAGTGAATATGTTAATATTTGATGTCCTAAATATTTAAATCGTTAAGAGTTTGGATTTCAATGAATCAGGAGCAACCATACGAACAAACCTTCGTCTTCGTGATAAGCTATAATACTTGTACTTATGAAAAGATGGTTACTACTCATTTCTTTGACTTCCGGCTTTGCCTTTGGTCAATCCACTCAACTGATTTCTGTTGAAGAATACAATCAGTTGAAAGTAAGCGGGACTTTAGATCCGGCAGTTAATTACCAATTAACGACAAATACGGATAATCCGGTTGTTCATTATTCCGGCTCCCAGGAGAAGAATGGTGTTTGTAACTGTATGGTTCCTTTAGACAGTACATTTATATTGGCAATGATGCCGAATGATGACCAATATTCGAACCTTATTTCATTGCCCTTCACGTTTGATTTTTACGGGAACACATACAATTCATTGTATATCAATAACAATGGAAATATTTCTTTTTTGGCGCAGTACAGTACATTTACTGCGAATCCTTTTCCCGATGCAAGTTATAATATGATTGCACCGTTCTGGGGAGATGTGGATACAAGAGATTCCACAATGACGGGAAGTATTGGAAATGTTTGGTTTAAAATGACTCCGAATGCATTGGTAGTTGTTTGGGATCATGTAGGTTATTTCAATACACATGGAGATAAGACAAATACATTCCAATTAGTTATTTCCGATGGTACGGATCCATTGATCCCAATTGGGAACAACGTTTCTTTCTGTTATTCCGATATGCAATGGACAACAGGTGATGCTTCTTCAGGAATTGCAGGTTTCGGTGGAGTTCCTGCTACAGTCGGTGTGAACTACGGAAATGGGGTAGATTACTTCCAGGTAGGACGATTTGATCAACCGGGAACCGGTTTTGACGGACCTTACAATAACTCAGATCAGGTTGACTTCCTGGATAACATGGAAATGTACTTCAATGTTGCTGGAGCAAGTTCTTCAAACACACCTCCAATGGTTATCGCATCTGGAATTTGTGATACGATCGACGTTTATTCCGGAGACACCTTGAAATCAATTCACACAGTAGATTTCACTGTAATGGTTGCAACTCCTGAAATCAATCAGACATTACAGGTTGGCGTAACATGCCCGGCGTATCCGAATGCAATTTCTGTGACTCAGACACCTATCGGAAATGAGTTCGTTGTTGTGGATGTTACATTTGATGCAACATTGGTTCCTCCGGGAATGTACAACGTCTTGATCACATCGACAGATAACGGTACTCCGGTTGCAACAACTACGAAATCCATTCCGATTCACGTTCAGGCAAATACACTTGGATTGACTGAATTTGAGAATACGTTCTCCATTTATCCGAATCCGGGATACGACAAATTGAACATCCAGTTGAACAATGGTAAACAGGCAGTAGTAGAATTGGTTGATTTACTTGGAAACTCAGTTTATTCAGGTGAGATCGGTTCCACAAAATCAATAGATATTGCGCATTTGAATGCCGGAATTTATGTTGTGAAAGTGACAATGGACAATCAGGTGTCAAGTACCAGATTCATCAAGAACTAGGAATCACAATTATATTTTGAAATCCCGCTATTCTATGCAATAGCGGGATTTTTTTTGCGTTATTATCTTTGAATAAGTAGTTCATTGATAGTATTTTGAACTTTTCATTTTTAATAACCTGTTCATAAACTTTCCTAAAACTTTCGGAGCCTCATCCATTTTTCCTTAATTTTATAGAAACTCAATGATAGCGTATGTTTGACTGGGAAGACGATAGTGACAATTTTGAGAACCACCTGAATGATGATTTGGCACGTTTCGAATCGCAACTAGAGGCTAACTCGGTTGGATTTTTCGACAGTGACCGTTTAGAGGCAATCATAGACCATTACTTGATGAATGGTAATTATTCCAAAGGAGAATTGGCAGCAGAAATCGGAATTCAGCAATATCCATTCAACACTTTATTTCAAATTCGCAGGGCACAGGCAATGTCTGGTTTGGGCAAATTGAAAGAAGCTTTGGAATTATTGGATTCTGCCGAGCAGATCGATTCGGAATCCATGGAGCTTTTTTTAACTAAAGCAACGATATTCAGCCAATTAAGGGATAGTAAAAGAGCAGTGAACTTTTTCCGCAGGGCGCTTGAATTGGCAGACAGGGAAGAGAAGGATGAGATATTCCTGGACCTGGCAACCGAATTAGAGCAATTGAAGGACTTTAAGTCTGCGGTTGAAGTTCTGGAAGAAGCCATGCGTTCCAATCCTAAAAATGAGGGAGCTTTGTACGAATTGGCTTTCTGTTTTGACCAATTGGGAAATAATGCCCGGGCGATTCAGACCTATAGACGATTTTTGGATGATAATCCTTATTCGTTCACAGCTTGGTATAACCTGGGTAATACCTATTCGAAAGAAGAAAAATTTAGTGACGCAATTACTGCATACGAATATTGTGTAGCCATTAATGATCGGTTTTCGCCGGCTTATTTCAACATGGGGAACGCACAATTGACCGTTGAACAATACACGGAATCTATTGATTCTTTTGAACGTTGTATCGAGATCGATGGAGATGACCCCTTGACTTATTGTTATTTGGGTGAAGCCAATGAGCAGTTGAATAACTTGACCGTTGCCTGGGATTTTTACCAAAAAGCATTATCACTTTCCCCAACGTTGGCAGAAGCTTGGCTTGGATTAGGAATTGTAAAGGACTTACAAGGTCATCCGAAGGAAAGCTTGCATTATATCGAGAGAGCATTGGAGCTGGAACCGAATATGGATGGGTATTATCATGTATATGCAGGAGCGCTTGAAAATGCCGGATTATTGGAGGAAGCAGAAGAAGCTTATTTGGCTTGCCTGACTCTGGATCCCGGAAATGAAGATTGTTTCTTTGATTATGTGGACTTCTTGTTGGAACACCGTGTCGGCGAAGCGCGAACCTTCGTGGAAAATTACCTTTTAAAACATCATCTTTTTTTCTCTGCGCTTCCGATTATTTACCTGAATTGGGTAGCTGGAAACAAAGAAGGCGCTAAAATGGTGTTGGTTGAATCCTTCAATAAAGATCCGGAAAAAACAAAAGATGTTTTTATTCGCTATCCGGAATTGGCAGATGTCCAAGAATTAGTAAATTTGACACGCTCTTAGAGTTTAGTTTGACATTTGTCGATAGTACCCAATTTACAAAAAATGAATTTTAATTTACCTCATATCCCGGAACGCACTACACAGCCACGTAAAAACGGAATTACAATGATGATGGATAAGGGCCTGAGCTTGAACGAAGCGGAAAACTTTATTCAGGCAAATGCGCATTTGACAGATATCGTGAAGTTTGGTTTTGGAACTGCATACGTTACAAACAATCTGGAAGAAAAACTCAAATTATACCGTTCTGCGGGTCTTAGACCTTATTTTGGAGGAACCCTTTTTGAAGCGTATTATGCACGTGGCCGTTTTGAAGACTATTTACGTGTATTGGATAAGTATGATTTGGACCTGGCAGAAATTTCCGATGGTTCTATCATTATCAATCACGATGAAAAATTGGAATTGATTCAGCGCTTGGCAAAAACAAGAACAGTTCTTTCTGAAGTTGGTTCAAAAGATTCAGGAATTCTGATCAGCCCGGGACGATGGATTAAAATGATGAGCTCCGAGTTGGAAGCCGGTTCATGGAAAGTGATTGCTGAAGGTCGGGAAGCTGGAAATGTAGGTGTTTTCCGTCCGAACGGAACTGCTCATACCATGTTGATCAATAAGATCATTGCGAAGGTTAAACCGGAAGATATCTTGTGGGAAGCTCCTCAAAAAAATCAACAGGTTTGGTTCGTCAAGCTATTTGGAGCTAACGTGAATCTTGGAAATATTGCACCGAATGAAGTGATTCCATTGGAATGTTTGCGTTTAGGACTGCGTGGAGATACATTCTTCGAGTTTCTTCCTGAGGATTATGCACAACGACTAAAACAAGTAGACTCAGACGAGCCTGAAGAAGAGGAAGAAGCATAATGTTTCAAGCCAAAACTGTATTGAATGGGCATGCAGGACCGATTTATGCGGCTTCCTGGGATGGTGAATTCTTATACAGCTCTTCGGGAGACAAATATGTCACCCGTTGGGATTTGGCTGCAGGTCTTCAAGACTCTTCTTTTACAGTGAAATTGGAACATGCAGCTTACGTTTTGGAAACAGGTGGCCAATCCTGTTTTATCGGATGTACTGATGGAACCCTATTGTGTATCGATACGGCCAATAAAAAGATTGTCTGGGAACATAATTTCTTTGGGAATGCATGGTTTTCCCTATTGTTTGATCCAATCCGGAATTGGTTGCTAGCAGGTGATTCGGAAGGAAATCTGATAATCCTGGAACCTCAATCCGCAAAACAAATTTTGCATCTTCCATTAGCAGCGGGAAAGATCAGGGCACTTACAGTTTCAGAAAACACGTGTTTTGTCAGTACACAACTAATTGGGATTTTAGTCTTTTCCTGTGAAAACTGGAACGAATTGGCTTCCTGGGAACCGAACGAATTGGGTAGCAATTCGCTTTTGGTAAATTCTGAGAAAAACGAGATCATCACTGCAGGTAGGGACGCACATATTGCAATCAGCAATTCAAATTATGAGGTGATCAAGCGGATACCGGCTCATTACCAAACAATTTACGGATTGTTGAAGCTGGAAAACCAATTTATTACTGCTTCAATGGACAAGACGATCAAGGTCTGGAATGCTGATTTCTCAAAAGTGGAACAACGCATCGAATTTAAAAACGGTGGACACAATCGTTCGGTGAATGGAATGGTATGGATTGATAACCGGACTTTCGTAAGTTATGGAGACGATAAAAAAATCATTGTTTGGAAAAAAGACCCCTTGATTTCTTGGTCTGAAAATTGATTCTGAAAAAGGAATTTTGTACATTAGTATCATTATGGACAACGACTTTAATTCTCTCTATCCGCCAAAACCATTTTTGGAAAAAGAACCGATGAGGCAAGGGCATATTGCCGTAACAGTGTTCTCATTAATGTTATTTGCCTTAAGTTTCCTGCTCTTTTTTGACAACCAAATCATTTTTTTAATCGAGTTGATCGCTGTCCTGATCATCCATGAAGGCGGACATTACCTGTTCATGAAATTATATGGATACGAGAATGTCCGGATGTTATTCCTTCCGTTGATGGGAGCATTCGTTCATGGAAATAAAGACGCATACCGTCAGCGGGAAAGTTTGATGGTGGTACTTGCAGGGCCGCTTCCCGGAATCATTATCGGTATTGCACTTTGGTTGGTTGGTTTTCAATACGAAGTTCATTGGATGGTTGAATCTGCGCTGATTCTTTTCACAGTCAATATCCTGAACCTGCTTCCAATTCTTCCTTTGGATGGTGGACGTATGCTGAGTATCCTGTTTTTTGAGCGGATCGAGTTATTTCAAGTCATTTTTTCATTTATTTCCTCTTTGGCTTTGATTGCGATCGGTTATTTCCTGGAATTCTATATCATTCTCGTATTCGGTTTTTTAATGGGGTTTCAGGTAAGAAGCTTGCACCGTCGCTATTTGATACATAAGGGATTGAAAGAAGACGATGTGAATTTCAATTCGACTTACGATAACCTCTCTGATCGTTCTTATTACTTTGTAAAAAATCACGTTTTGGAAAACACACCAGGCCTTCGACGTTTCGTTGAAAATATGGAAGGTGAGGAAACGAAAACGGTTGTGGCGAATGAGGTGAAGAACATGTTGGTTCCACCGATGGCCCAAGACGTCAATGGATTTATGAAAGTAATCGTGATTATTGCTTGGATTTTGGCTATTTTTGGTCCCATCTACCTCATGTGGGGTAAAGGAGTTTTTAATGGGTTCGATACAGTTTAAAGTTGGTCAGAAAGTTTCTTTTTTGTACGAAAAAGGCGATGGAATTATTTTGAGTCTGGAGAAAAATCGTGCTCATGTTACGGATGATTCCGGTTTTGATCGCTGGTTCCCCTTAAATGAATTAGTCTTTATCCATTCTGAAAAATATGCGGATGATGAGATCACTATCTCAAAAGAAGACCTGGAACCGGAAACAACTTTCCGAATCATCCAAGAACGGACAGGAGTGAAGAAACCACGTACAGTTTGGGAAATTGATTTGCACATTGAAGAAATTTTGGAATCGACCCAGGGAATGTCTAATACGGAAATTCTTCTCAAACAGATGGCGGAATTTCGCGCGACCTTTAAAAAAGCAAAGAACCAATCCATACACAAACTCGTTGTGATCCATGGGGTAGGAGAAGGAGTTTTAAAAAATGAGATCCGAACTTATCTGGCTCAACAGGATCAGATTGAAGTTTATGATGCCGATTTCCTGGAATACGGAAAAGGTGCGACAGCTATTGAGTTTCATCCGAATTGGTAATAAGAATTCAAAAGTGTTTTTTTATTGGACTTTTCTACCTTTTGAACTTTTTTCAACTCTCCAACCTCAGTCTTATTTACACAAACAATACGTAGAATCTTCCGTTCCAAAAGTGAATTCTCCCTGGTGTTCCCAGTAAATATATTTCCCGTCCTTGGTTGCATATTTCACGCCACTTGCAGCACGCACCTGATGCATATCGAATTCTTTATTCAGCTTCAGGCTATTGACTTTTACGGTAATTTTTTCTGTGCTGTCTCCATTGGTAATTGTCAAGCTTTCGGTAAAACGGACTTTGAAATCATTCTCACAATTGAATTCCATGTGACGATGCTTTTTCGTGACGCTGTTTCCGGCACATGCACTCAATAGGATTAAGGTAATCACTGAAGTAATACGTTTCATATAATTGGTTTTAAACAAGATACAAAAATTAGTTCAAATCCTTTACCATCACAAAGTCGTCCATTACAAAACCATTCCCAATATCAATAACTTCTTCGTGATCAATCTCGAAACCTAGTTTTTTATAAAAATAGTAGGCTTTGTTCTTTTTGTTTACATTCAGGTGAAGTAAATGAATCCCCAGGGATTGAGCTTCTTCCGTGACCTTTTCCACTAATAATTTACCAACGCCTAATCCTTGTGTTTCCGGCAAAACGTAGAGTTTGTGGATTCGAAGATATTCGGAAGTCGGATTATGGATCTCAATACCGCAAAATCCCAGTGTTTCGCCCTGTTTTTCGGCTAGCCAAAATGCTTGGTTCGGATCCTGAATTGCGGCCTCTATTTTTGACTTGCTGTACATCAAATCCAGCATGTATCGAATCTGATCCGGAGAGATTACGTCTTTATAAGCAATAGGCCATGTGTTTTTGGCGATTTCCTCAATTTTTGAAATGTCTGATTTATCAGCCTTGCGAACAATTATCATATCAAGTGTCTTTTCCAAAGGAATAGATGTCATTGTGGTTAAATTCAATTTGGTCTTTGACCAGTTTAATGGTTTTAATCAAGCTGAAGGTGAATTCATCAGAATGCTGGTTCAGCCATTTGAATCCTTCGGGTTCATCATCAATCGCAATAGCTGCGTTGTACAAGAATTCGAATCCGTGAACTTGAAGCCAATGTTGGGCACTTTCATTTCCTTCAGCAGCATTTACAAAAGCCATTAGATGCGGGTACCCGTTTTTCAGTAACCAATCCCTCGCGTCCTGTTTGAGATTGATAGCCTGATTTAAAAAGAAAATCTCTTCATATCCGTTTTCATAAAGGAATTTTGTGAGATCCTGGTGGCCTTCCAAAGCTTTGATCCAAGCCAAAATGATTTTGGTAGGATAGTTGAATTCGGCAAACTCGATATTCGCTTTTGCGACTTCCACCTTTCTCTGCTTTTGCTCCAAAGGTTCTTTTCCAAATATGCGTTTAAACCAATTCATTTTACGAGAAGAATAAATAAGCGATCAGAACTGCTGCGACCGCACCAACCAAATCACAGAACAAACCTGCTGTGGCTGCGTAACGTGTTTTCTTAATACCCACTGAACCGAAATATACGGATAAAACGTAAAAAGTGGTTTCCGTACTTCCCTGGAAAGTGGCAGATAAGTTACTAACGAAGGAATCAGGGCCAAATTGAGTCATATTTTGTGCCATCAATCCGCGAGCTCCGGAACCGGAGAAGGGTTTCATTAGTATAACCGGCAATGCATCAATAAATTCAGTTGCCTGAATCCCAGCAAAAATCAAAAATTGTTTGAGTCCCCAAATCAGATCGTGAAGAGCTCCGCAACTGTTGAATAATGAAATTGCAGCTAACATGGCAACCAAAAAAGGAAGAATGTTCAATGCGACTTGAAATCCTCCTTTGGCACCATCAACGAAAGATTCAAAAGCCTGAATTTTGTTTATCAATGACATTACAATGAAAAAGGTGATGAATCCGAAAATGATGACGCTGCTCAATACTTTTGAGGTTATATCAATAAGATCCGGACGGAATGTCAGAAATGTTAGAAGCCCGGCAATAAATAGCGTAATTCCACCGATATAAGCTAATACAACTCCATTCAGGAGGTTAATCCGTTGACGTATTGCAACAAAAATGAGTCCGCCGATTGTCGCAAAATAGGTTGTAAGCAGAATGGGGATGAAAACAGATGTGGGATGTTCCGATCCTGCGCTCATGCGTAATGAAATGATTGAGACCGGGATAATAGTCAGACCGGAAGCATTCAGTACCAAAAACATGATTTGGGCATTGGAAGCGGTTTCTTTATCGGGGTTGATATCCTGTAATTGTTGCATGGCTCTTAAACCTGCAGGTGTAGCGGCATTATCCAATCCAAGCATGTTTGCTGAGAAATTCAACATGATGGTTCCCATTGCCGGATGATTTTTCGGGATTTCAGGAAATAGCCTGGAGAATAATGGATTGACCATTTTTGCCATGACAGTTACAGCACCACTGTCTTCGCCGATTTTCATCAGACCCATCCACAAACATAGAAGAGCAGTCATACCGATGGCCAATTCAAAAGCAGCTTTTGTCGCCTCAAATAAGGCAGTAACCATCTGGTCGAAAATCTCCAGTTGATGATCAAAGGTGAATTTGTAAAATCCTACAAGAATTGCAACGATAAACATTCCAATCCAAACCCTGTTTAATACCATGAATCAAAAATCGGGATTTATTTGCTGGTTTTGCTTACCTGATTTTCACAAATATGAACAAAGTTTTCAAGAATGATGACGCCGTGATTTCCGGATACTTCCGGGTGGAACTGAACACCGTAAAGTGGTTTGTCCTGATGCATCATTGCTTCATTCACTGTAGCATCGGATACTGCAACGTGAATAAAACCTTTCGGGATACTGATTGCTTCACAGTGATCTTCCATCAATTCGATTTCTGTTGGAAGTTTATCAAAAAGCGGGCAATCTGCAATCGTTTCAATGATCTGCCAATCACGGTCTTCCCGCTGTCTGCTGGAGAGTGCGCCAAAAGTTAACCCCAGCATCTGATGTCCGAAGCAAATACCTAAAACGGGTACCGTTTCTGTTTTCAGCCATTCAAATTGGTACAGATAAGGTTCTGTATCCACTTCCGTAATCAGGATCGGTGCTCCTGAAATCACAAAGCCAAGTGCGTCGGAATGCAATTCCCGTCGAAATTCAAAAAGAGGGACGACGCGTGTATCCATGAATTCATAAATAATGGATTCAATTAAGGGTGTTTTGGAACTACCGCAATCTATAATGACAATCATAAATCTATCTGACCAACTCCCTGACGGATTATTTCTGCATTTCCATTGGTGCAGTCAACAATTGTCGAAGCATCCAGTTTTCCTGCTCCTCCATCAATAATTACCGCAACTTCATCGTCGTATCGTTCATAAATGGAAGCTGGATCGACGAAATAATCCATAATCTCATCTTCCGAATCATGAAGGGAAGTAACCGCGAGTGGATTGCCCAATCGTTCCACAATCGCGTGAACGATCTGGTTGTCAGGAATACGAATCCCGATTTCCTTCTTACTCGAATCGAACAACTTGGACACTTCGTTTGTTGCATCCAGGATGAAGGTGAACGGACCAGGTAAATAATGTTTCAGTAAACGGAACGTATTGCGGTCCAATTGTTTCACATATTCGGAAACCTGGCTCAGATCGGAACAGATGATGGAAAAATTTGCCTTGGAGAGCTTTACATCTTTCCATTTAGCCAATTCAGCTAATCCTTTTTTATTCATGACATCACAGGCAACTGCATATACGGCATCTGTAGGAATAATTATGATTCTACCTTTTTTAAGTTCGTCAATCACTTGTTGAATGAGACGATTGTCAATATTATCCGGATTAATTTCTATGAACATGTTTGAATGCTTTGCTAGTATAAATTTAGTGAAATTCGCAGATAAGGCATTACAAAAATCCCACCCGTCTCATTCAAGGTTCAAAATGATGAATGAGAAAATGTGTTTTGGCGCAAATTTTGTTTAGTTCGTGTTTTGTATTTTGAACTCATATTTTTGAATTAACAAGTATCTTTGCGCAAAACAATTCCCATGAAATTTTTGATTTTCCTTTCTCTTACAGTGATCACTTTCCATGCAAAAGCCCAATTGGACAGAAAAGCAATTTACAATGCGCTGGCGAGTGATTCAAAAGAAGTGATCCAGAAACAATTGGAGGGAATTCAAACGATAAAGGAATCTTCCGAGGTGAAAGCATTCAAAGGAGCTTTGCAAATGAAGGCTTCACAATTTCAAAAGACGGCAAAAGATAAGATGAACCTGTTCAATGTGGGGAAAAAAGCCCTTGAATCGGAAATCAACTCGAATGATGGAAATGCAGAGTACCGGTTTTTGCGTTTATTGATCCAGGAAAATGCACCAAAACAACTGAAGTACAATGGAAACATGGATGAAGATGTGATAACGATTGTTGCCGGTTATAGTAAATTAAAGGAATCTACTAAAACTGCAATTGAATCTTACGCGAAAAAATCTTCGGCTTTGAAGGGACTTTTTTAAGTTAAAATTGAAAATGGAGAATTGAAAAGAGAGGAATTCCTTTTAACTTTTCAATTCTCCATTATAAAATTTTCAATTTTATTGCACATCTGCCTTTACCCGAACAACTGTAATTCTCGGATCTGTATTTGCGGTGATTGTAATCGTTTTTTCACTGACACCTTTTCCATTAGGCTTGAATTTCACTTCGATCTTATCGGATTTACCCGGAGCAATCGGACCTTCCGGTTTACTTGGTGTGGTACATCCACAACTTGCTTTCACATCCGAAAGAACCAATGGTTTGTCACCTGTATTTGTAACAGTAAACGAACAGAAATTTTCAACTCCGTCGACAACTTTACCGAAATCGTGAATCTCCTTGTCTATGGTCATAGAAGTAACAGATGCAGCTTCAATTGCCTGCTGTTCCTTCAATTCTTTCAAAGCCTTTTCATTTGCTTTAATTGTTTCGGGATCATCAGCGACCTCCAACAACATGCTGTTCTCATCTGTCGTTTTTTCGGTATTGCCTGAACAAGCAACAAGTGTTCCGCCTACTATTAAGAGGCCGATAAGGAAACTTCTTTTTTTCATTTTAATTTAATGCCAATTTTTGTTTGTCGTATTCATTTGATTGAAGCAACTGAACTGCTTTTTGAAGAATCTCATTCTTCTGATTGTAGATTTTATAGAATGCCTCGATTCCGAAAAGGTCATTTGCAATAGTTGCTTTCAGCCTCAATTCCATAATGCTCTTACTGATTTTATATTGGTCTTCTTTGAACTCAAAATCCTTGTTTTCCTTTTTTACGTAGGCAAAGAATTCATCCATCAGTTTCTTGTCAACGGTAAAGTTGGCGATGAACTGATCCTCAGTTTCATATTTCTTATGTAATTCATCCCTGTTTTTGTCGACATAAGTTAAAGGAAAACTTGTGAATGAACCGTTTTGAACTGTATTTCGATACAAATCCGTAATCTCGGAAGTGTCAATTGGCACAAAGAAATCAGGCATGATTCCGCCGCCGCCATAAACCGGTCTTTTCGTGACTCTTGTTTCAAATTTCAATGAATCCGGAAGCTTGATGCTATCAATATGTGAGAATTCACCGTGCATGAAGCGTCGCATATATTCATTCTTGTAATCGTCGATATTCTCATAAGATCGTTGAATAAAACGTCCGGAAGGAGTGAAGTAACGTGCGATCGTCAGGCGCATTTGAGAACCATCTGACAAATCAATAGGTCTTTGTACCAATCCTTTTCCATAACTTCTTCGTCCGACAATCAGTCCACGATCCCAATCCTGGATTGCACCTGAAAGAATCTCAGAAGCAGAAGCCGAGTTGTCATCAATCAAAACGATTACTTTTCCTTTTTCCCAAGAGCCGCTTCTGCCTGCATTGAGGTCCTGGCGTGGCTGAGCGCGACCTTCGGAATAAACGATCAATTTATTATCGGATAAAAATTCATCTGCAATCAATTGTGCTGCATAAAGCAATCCGCCGCCGTTTCCTTGTAAATCCAAAACCAGGCTTTCCATACCTTGGGACTTTAGCTTATCTATTCCCTTTTTGATCTCATCGTGGGAACTACGGGAAAAAGACGTCAATTTCAAGTAACCGATTTTCGGGCTTACCATATAAGCACAGTCCACTGAATTTACCGGGACTTTATCTCTTGTAATTACATAATTGATTGGTTTCTTTTGCGCTTTCCGCATGATGTCCACGCGAACTTTTGTTCCGGCTTCGCCTAACAGTTTTTCACGGACCTGGTTGTTTTTCAATCCGATTCCGGCTACGCTTTGACCATCAATAGCAACAATTTTGTCACCGGCACGAATTCCCAACTTTTCAGATGGTCCGCCAACGATTGTTTCCACGACCATCAAGGTATCTTTTAAAATCTGGAAACGAACTCCGATTCCAACAAAACTCCCGTCGATGGCAACATTTGCTGCTTCAACTTCATCCTTTGGAATATAGACCGTGTGCGGATCCAACTTTTCCAACATATTGACAATAGCAGCGTCCATCAACTCCTTATCATTTACAGGATCAACATATAGTTTATCGATATAAGTGAAAATCTCATCCAGGCGCTGACCGTTGGTTGGTGTTTTCGGTTCTGTCGGAACCTTTTGGGCAGAAGATGTTAATGGTTGGATACTGAGTCCCAACACCAACAAAACGCTATAATACTTCATACATTTTTCTTAAGAATACTAATATAATGATAAAACGTTCAATCGACTTGTTCGAAACAGTCTAACTTGTGGATTCCTGTTAAAAAAAGATAATTTGAATTTCCCGGTTTCAAAACGAAAGATCTTCTTCCTTCATGACATAAAACCAAGAGGTGGTTCTTCAATCTTTAATCATGTGATTTTGAGCGTGGATGCAAGATTAATATGATTCATCATTTTGTTTCGGGCTCTCATTCTGACAGAGTTACCAACAATGGAGTGTTGGTCTTTTATTTCCCTATAAATAAGTGCTTTTTGTAATTTTAAAACGTATAGTTCGGATATGAAGCAGTTAAAGGTTTTATGGTTGTCAGCAAGCTTGATTTGTATTTCAAGTATATCTTTTGGTCAGGTAAAGGCTTTGGATAAGCTGGAAGTATTGTATGATCAAGGACATTATAAGATGGTGTTGCGCAAAGCGAATCGCTTGTTGGATCAGCCGGATTATGATTATTCCTATAAACCTGAATTCTATAAAAGCCTGGCCCTGTTTCAATTGACGGATCAGGGATTGTGGGCAGAGTTCCACCCAAAAGCATTGCAGGAAGCAAGGGAATTATTCAGCTTGGTCTTGGCTTCCCCGGATGGAATCAAAGTATTTAACACGCATTTGAATCATGTGGCGCAGTTAAAACGCGATCTGGTTCAAAAGGCTTTGACTTATAAATCGGAAGGAAAACAGGCAAAATACGACGAAATACAGCAAATTCTTTTTGGATTATTTGACCGGATTCCCGATTTGGATGTTCCCGGAGAAATTCAACCTCCGGTTGTGGATGCTCCCGAGATAAGGGAAACGGCTGCTACTTCCGAAGAACGCGAAGCAATCGTGAAATATGCAAAAAAACAATTGGGAGTTCCATACAAATGGGCAGGGACAGACGCAAATGGTTTTGACTGTAGCGGATTTACCGGTTTTGTGATGAAAGAATTCAAGGTTTCATTAAGTCGAAGAGCAGAAGATCAATACAATTCATCCACGAAAGTGAAGCAAAAAAATGCTCAAAAAGGGGATCTGGTATTTTTCAATAATGGTTCCGGAATATCACACGTGGGAATTATTGTTTCTGCCAAAGGAGAACCATTGACCATGATCCATGCAAGTTCAAGTAAGGGAGTGATCATTACGAATATTGAAGATTCCGAGTATTGGCTGAAACGGCTTTATGCGATCGGGACTTATGTGAAGGGGGAATAGAAATTATCAATAGGTTAATGATCAATTATCAAGGATTGGATTATACTCTTTCGGAAAAATCCCTTGATAATTCCATCATTTATAATTGATCATTTGATTTGTCTTAGGACAACTATTTTATCTGTTTTGTTCTTCTTTTTTCGGATTATACAAAAAGATATTCATGAGTACCGTTAACCCTGAAATCATCGCGCTTATGAATCCGACATTCATCAGGTAAGGTGATTTATCGATAAATAAGAATGCGACCAGACTGATCACGAGCAGAATCAATAAGAACCATTTTGAAAACAATCTCGACTGAATAAAGCGATTGTTCAGATCGAGCAGATAAACATGAGTTGCAGCCAACAAGAACAGCATGTTCAGTTTCCAGATCTGACCGATTTCAAACCAGGAAAGTAAAAATGCTCCAAGAATCAAAATCTGTGCGATCAGAAGGAAGGTGTTGATAAAGCGAAATGTCTTCGAACTGATCCTGCTTACCGTCAATATCTGGAAGAACAGGAACAGGCAAGTGATGAAAAATGGTAGGACCTTCGTCAGTTTCCAGGAGAATTCACTCCATCCAAGGAAAAGAAGGATCAAGAGTGCCAAAAACACCCAAGCAAGTAATATGGGCCATTTAGCTCTCATGCGATGATTTTATATATTTTACTGCAAATACGCAGACATCGTCGACCTGGTCCACATCGTGTTTCCAGGAATCAAAAGTGCGTTGTATTTCCTTGTACTGGTCTTCCATATCTAATTGATAAATGGTTGAAAGCAATACTTTAAAAGGTCTCGATTTAAATTTCTTCAAACGTTCACCGCCAAACTGATCGACATATCCATCGGTATACAGGTAGACACAATCTCCGTGTTCCAACTGGAATTCCTGGTTACTGAATGGTTTTGCATCGATGAATTGACCAATGGGTTGTTTATTCGGTTTCAATTCGATGATTTCCCCGTTGCGGATAATGACACATTCGTTATTCGCTCCTGAGAATTTCAGGATTCCTGTTTTCTGGTCGATGGAACATAAGGCAATATCCATTCCATCCTTCACATCCGATTGACCTTCGGCCCGGAATGCATCAATTACGATTTCACGCAGCTTATCCAAAATGTCATTGGGTTCTGTCAACTTGAATTCATTGATAGCACGAAGTAACCCGTTGTTTCCGACAATACTCACCAAAGCTCCGGGAACACCATGTCCCGTACAATCCACTGCAGAGAAGATGACTTTCCCCTGAACTTCACGAGCCCAGTAGAAATCTCCCGAAACAATATCTTTCGGACGATAGAATACGAAATGCTGTCTGAACAATTCATTCAAACGGGTGGTTGTCGGTAGAATAGTGGATTGAATCCGTTTTGCATAATGGATACTATCCAGAATATCCACAGTTTTAGCTGTAATTTCCTCTTTTTGAATTTCCAGCTGGTGATTTTGTTCTGCGATCTCCTTGGTTCTTTCCTGTACAATCTCTTCCAGTCGGATATTCTGTCTTTTCACTCGTTGGGTGGAAAGTTGAACTACCAGGTAGATTAATAAAATGAGCAGGATGACATAGAAGATGTAAGCCCAAGCTGTCCTGTACCATGGTGGTAGCACCACAATCTCATATGTCAGTACATCACTCTCAATTCCATAAGCTGATTTTGCTTTTACTTTGAAAGTGTAGGTTCCTTCCGGGATTTTCTCAAAGTTGGCAAAGTTGAGTGCAGACCATTGCGACCATTGGTCACTGAATCCTTCCAGTTTATAGCTGAAAGTTGTCGGGCCCAGGCAAGAGAATGAATTGGCGTGAAAAATCAGTTTGAAGGAGTTCTGTGAGTAGCTTAGACCTTCCAGTTTTTTGCTTTTTGAAACATCGTAGAGGAAACTTTTTCCATTCACTTCGAATCGGTCTATCTGAACTTTGAAAGGGTTGCGGTTTTTGCGAATGGCATCCAGGTTCAAAATGAACAGCCCATCGTTTGCACCTATCCAGATTTCATTGGCCAATGGATTTTTTTCAACGGCAAAAACCAATCCGGCATTCTTCAAACCGGTTAAAGGCCAAGAAGTCCAATGCCATTCAGTACCCCGTTTTTCAAACCAGCCGAAGATGTTTTCAAACTTTCCATCTTTTTTGTCCTGGTAAATAACTACCCAAAGTTGTTCATTATTAACATTGATAATGCGGTGAATAGTATTCTTGTAATTTTTGGTCTTAAATACAGTGGAAGGTTCGAATGGAACGATTTTATCCTTTTTCTCATCGTAAACAAACATTCCATTTGCAGTTCCCACAAAAATCTGACCTTTGAATTCTTCTACATAGAAGTTGTTGTTCTGATCTTCCTTACTGAGGCTCGAAATGGTTATAGTTTTGAATTTTTTGGAGCTTAAATCATAAATCCCGACTCCCTTGGAACGAATACTGAAGTAGACCTTATTGTGAAGACAAGCCAAACTGACAGTTTCCCCGCCTGCTTCCCCAACAAGCTCTTCGTATTCCCATTTACCGTTCGGAAGCAGTTTCAGTTTTGCCAATCCGCCTTCCAGCGTGAAATAAATGGAATTCGGATCTTTTGGATTTTTCTCAAAAGCAATGGCATATTGATACGATGCCGAAATATGTTTGGCTGATACGGTATTTAAGTCAAAGACTCCGTTGTACCCGATAACCATTGATTTATTTCCAGCCCGGGTCTTGATTGTTTCAATATCAAAAATAATTTCGTCCAAACTTCCGAATGGAATCAATTTGTTTCCGGATTCTGATTTTTGAGGAGATATGATCCCGTTGTGTGTTCCGATAAGCGGGATTCCCGAGTTGAAATCAATGGTTTCAATCTGCGAAGTCACACCTTCGTTTTTGTGGAAATAGGAGAGTGGCGAGCCGGTTTCTACAAATTGAATCCCATTTCCTAAACAGAGCCATAGATTGAAATCATTGTCAAAGAATGACTGATTGACTGTCAGGTTTGCCAAATCGTCCTCCAGGTTGTACTCCCGGATTATATTTCCGTGCAAATCGCCAATAATGAGACCATTGTTCTCTGTACTTACCAAAAGGTAATTTCCGGCTTTGGTAACGGTGTTTACAAAATACTTGCTGAGACAAGGGAATTTGGAACGTGGTACAGAGTCCCAATGCTGATTATTCCCGATCGAATTATTTACGCTGAAGATTTTGCTTCGAGCATCAACGATATACCAGACATTGTCAATCTGGAAACTTCCCCGAATGTTCTTGATATGCACTGATAATGGAAGATTCAACTCCTTCAGTTTTGAGTTTACTACATCGTAGTACAAATAATTTTCCCTTCTGGATTTGAATTCCGCTTTTGATTGAAATGTCAATAAAACGCCATTGAGAATGCGACAAGAGGTCTTGCACTCCAATTCCTGGAAAGCAACAGGAACATCTAATTTGGTCGCTTTGCCATTTTTCAGGATGTACAAGCCTTTTTCAGCAACAAACAAGATGGAGTTATCTCCTAATTCGAAAATATTCCAAACTTGCCCGATGTTGTTTTTGAGGCCTCCGTAAAAAACAGGATAATAAACCAATTCACCCTTGCTGGAGTAATCGAGATAACCGAAGTTGTTATCCCGTCCCACATACACGCGGTCGTCGGAAGCCAGGTACAATTTGGAAACATAGGTTTCAGTGCAACTTTCCTGGATCGTTTTTTTTGTCTTTTCGGAGTCTGTTTTGATTTTGGCCCATTCAATTCCGTTGAAGGAAAGGATGTCTTGTCGATTCCCGAAAAGTACATTGCCGTTGGCTGATTGAAGTCCCGTCCAGATTTGGCCGGCACTACCGTAATCATTGATTGAGAAATGTTTGGTATTGATTCTTCCTTGCAACGTAATGTTCTGAGCAGTAGAAAACACCGCGAAATGAACAGTAAACAGTATTAATAGAAGGAACCCTTTGTTTTTCAACATCTCTTTTGTTATACGATACGAATATATAAATAAAAAAACACCTGAAGAGTATTTTTCTTCAGGTGTTTAGCACAGTTCAGGAACTGCAATATCAGTAGTTTATTTTTCTGCTTTTTTCAGTTGCACAAACCAAATTCCAAAGTGCTCTTGCGCCAACGTTTGCATCCCAATCACCTTCTTTTCCGGGAGAAACCTCATTCAAGTCAAACCCGATAATTTTTCGTCCGGATTCAACCAGTTGGAAGAATAGGTAATTGATCTGTTCCAATTCAAATCCACCGACAACAGGAGTGCCTGTATTCGGGCAAAGTGATGGCAATAATCCGTCAATATCAAAGGAAATATAAACGCGGTCAGGCAACTCATTCAGAATCATGGATACTTGTTCTTTCCAAGTTTGACCTTCGAATAATCCCTTTTTCAAATCCCAATCGTAGAATGTCTTAACGCGTGGGTCTGAATCCGAGAGCTGGACTTCCGAATACGCAATATCGCGAATTCCGACCTGAACCAACTTTTGAAGATTGTTACAAGACTGTAGTACGTTATACATAATACTTGCGTGTGATTGCTGAAAACCTTCGTATGCTTCCCTTAAATCCGCGTGTGCATCAATTTGAAGAATCCCAAAGGGTTGTGCCTGGTCATTTAAAGCTTCCATTAAACCTAATGGCGTGCTGTGTTCTCCACCAAGAACAGCCACGATCTTATTTTCTGCAAGCAGTTTTGTTGCACGTTCCTTTAAGTTGTTTCTTAAAAGATCCGAAGTTGCATTCACTTTCTCAAGCACTTCATGAAACGGGTTGTTTTCATCTAACTCGCCACCTTCTTCCAGAAAACCGATGTATTGAACAGTGTCAATGCACATCTGGTCATTGATCTGTTTCATTTCATCGGAAATGGGAGTCATGAAAACTTGTGTGTTCCAAGCTTCCGGCAATTGCGGATGATAAAAATCCAATTGTGTACTTGCATCCAAAATTGCTTTCGGGCCATCACTTGTACCTTTTCCATAGGATGCAGTCGCGTCCCAGGGAACAGGAATAATTACAATCTTCGCATTTTCTTCGGCAACCGGAAACCCGAAAATGTTTCCATTAGCAATTCCGACACCGTTCGGATCAAATTTCTTGGAGTTATCCATTGATCAGACTTTTCACGAAATTAGGTAATGCAAAACTTGCTTTATGGATATCAGAATTGTAGTATTTTAATCCTTTTGCACTTACAAATGATTCGATCTCAGATTCTTTTGAAACTGTTTTCGGCTGAGCACTTCCTTTTAGCCCGTATTGGAAACTCCACATTCCTGTCGGATATGTTGGAACAAAGAATAGGGACACAGGGGCATTTTCTTTTCCGAAAATATGTTGAAGTGTAATGTTCAATTCAGTGAATGCCTGTTCGTTGAATTTAGGTGATTCTCCTTGAGCAACCAAGATTCCACCCGGTTTCATGATACGGTGACAGTTTCTGTAGAATTCTACGGAAAACAATCCTTCTGCCGGACCAACAGGGTCCGATCCGTCTACAATAACTAAATCATATGTTTCGTCGGCAGCTTCTTTTGCAAATGCAATTCCGTCGCCAACGATCAGGTTCAATTTCGGGTGATCGAATGAAGCAGCAATTGTCGGCAAGTGTTCTTTACATGCCTTGATCACTTCTCCATCAATTTCAACCATCGTTACTTTCTCCACACTATCATGGCGAAGGAATTCACGAACAGTTCCACCGTCACCACCACCGATCACCAAAATGTTCTTAGCATTCCCATGTGTAAACATAGCCGGGTGAGAGATCATTTCATGGTAATGGAATTCGTCTTTTTCGGTGGTCATGAACATATCGTCCAAAGTCAACAGCTTACCGTATTTAGGAGATTCCAAGATGCGAACGCGTTGGAAAGGAGATTGTACATCGAAAAAAACCTCACCGGTATATCGCAATGACAAAGCCTGGTTGTCGTCCTTGTCTGTAAACCACACATTGCGTGTATACATTTCAGGATTCGACCATTCTCCGGCTTTCTGACGCATGGAAGAGATATCGAAGTCATTCCTTGTTAACAACTGAACAGCACCACGCTTCATTTCCAAAGCAGAGTAGTTCTTGGCACCAAAACATTCTTTCAAATAATCAAATGAAATCCAGGCATCCATTTCTCCACATGTGAAAAGATCCACAGCAGCATAACCGTATTCCGGCCATGTATGAATTGCCAAATGGCTTTCTTGAATTACCACAACACCGGAAACTCCATAAGGAGAAAAATGGTGAAATGTAGAATTAATCACAGTTGCACCTGCTTTCAACGCCGCGTCTACCATGTCGCGCTCGATCGAAGATACATCATTCATAATGTGCGGATCGCACCCCATAAACTCAACCAGAATATGGTTCCCCAATGCATTACTCATTAGCTATTCAGTATAAATTATAAAAATGAGCGCAAAGGTACTGGTTTTAGATGGTTTAGAACGGGAATAATTGAAAAAATAATGTTGGCGTAATAATTCTGAATTCCGAATTCCGAATTTCGAATTGGACGAGGTGTTTGACGGAACGGTTTGAGAGCACTGAATTATTGGTCTAATTCATGAGAATTAGAAGGTAGATGGAGTTTTAAATAAGCAATCGTATTAGGATTTAGTAATTCCTTTGAGCCAGTTTTCAATCTCACGAATCAGTGACTCTTTCTTTTCTAAATGCGGATGATGGCCGCAGCCGGGAATCATTATTCCTTTCCGGTTTGGATTATTCCTAACAATCGAATTCACCTGCTTTTCTGTTCCGTATTGGTCACCTTTACCCTGGACCGCTAAAACGGGAATTTGAATGGATTTGATTTCATTTCGGATGTCCCAGCTTTTGAAAGCAGGATCGAGCCACGTATTTGCCCAGGCATAAAACAGGGGGGGGGTCTTTTCTCCATGGATTTTGTATAATCCGTTTAGTTTGCCTGCTTCAAAAGCTTCTATTGTAGGATAGATCCCGGCCAGTGTTTCTTCTTCCACAAAGGTGTGAGCCGCCATGGTAATAATTCCCTGAATATTTTTCATTTTTCGGGCTGCGAGGATTAAAGCAATGCTTCCACCGTCGCTGTGTCCGATTAAAATAATTTTCTGGTTCGGATTTAGGATTTCTTGAAGAACTTCCTGGGTTTCATCTGCATATCGATGAAGGTAATGAATATTCCGTTCTTCGGTCAGAGCACTTGATTTCCCGTGCCCGCTTCGTTCAATGACGATTCCCGGTAGATTTAAGGAGTTGCATAATTCGGAGGGAAAGGTTTTCCATTGGATGATACTTCCCAAGGCTTCATGAAGAAATACCAAAAGGGGACGTGATTCGCCTAGTACAGAAGTGTTGATCCATTGGGTGTTGATCTCTTTCGACCTGATACGAATTAGCTTTTCCATTTTTTTATTTCAGATTAAAAAACGACCAAGAGAAGTATTGCGCATTTGTGAGAATTCTTTGACTTCCGGAATTGGAAGAATCGAGGATTGGGTTTTAGATGAAACCATCTATATCCAATTAACTCACTCCCTTATCAGTGTTAAATACATAACATTTCCATACTCTATCCATGCTCTATCCATGCTCTATCCTCCTATGATCTATGCCTGATCCAACCAGGAGCTTTTCGGGTTGTTTTCTGTTTCTTGTCCTGCGTACATTCTTGAGAAGAACAGACCAATAAAAAAGGGAACCGCCAGTTGACAGATTCCCTTCCGATGAATATGATTTAAAATCAGTTTTTAACACGTTCTACGTAAACACCTGTTCGGGTATCTACTTTGATGATTTCTCCCATATCAATGAATAGAGGAACTTTCACTTCAGCACCCGTTGCGATCGTTGCAGCTTTCATGGAGTTTGTTGCAGTATCACCTTTAATTCCAGGCTCTGTATAAGTAACTTCGGAAATCAAATACATTGGCAATTCAACTACCAAAGGAACTTCGTCGTTTGCGTCATACAAAATATTACAAACCATTCCTTCTAATAAGAAAGCCGGTCTTTCAACCATTTTTACAGGAATAGGAACTTGTTCGAATGTTTCATTATTCATGAAGATAAAATTGTCGTCTTCCTGGTATAAGTACTGATATTCGCGATTTTCCACACGAACGATCTCAATTTTGTGTCCTGCAGAGAAAGTATTATCAATCACTTTACCCGTTTCGATAATACGCATTTTAGTACGCACGAAAGCCGGACCTTTTCCAGGTTTCACATGTTGGAATTCAATGATTTGACTGATTTTGTCATTGAATTTGATACATAATCCGTTTCGAATATCTGCTGTGGTTGCCATACTTCTTTTTTATTGTTTTCGGGCGCAAATATAACCAAATTATCATCTAAAAAACGATTAAAAATTAACGTTTCGTAAGACATTAGGCTAGGATAGCTCGATTAATTCGATTACTTTTGTTGTCATTATGACAGTTTTACCTTTATTTCTCAGTGATGTCGGCGGTTCTGAAATCGTTCTGATTTTGCTGGTTATATTGATGTTTTTCGGATCGAAAAGTATTCCCGGTATTGCCCGTACCATGGGAAAGACGATGCATCAGATTAAACAGGCGACCCAGGATGTCCAAAATGAGATCAAAAAATCTTCAGGTGATATAAAAGCGGATTTCGATTTGCAGAAGATGGTTCGTGAAACAACAGATATCATTGAAAAACCGCTTTTGGAAGAATCTGTGAAAATGGATCAGATCATTCAAGCTCCAACCCAATTTTCGAAACCATTCGGTGCTATGTCGAATCCTTCGGCAACACCGGTTTCAGATACGGACGTGAAGCCAACTTTGGACCAAACGGTTGAAGAACCGAATAAGGATTTAGCACAGGAATAATTTTTCTGAATTGAAAATGAATAATTGACAATGTAAAAGAAGGGATCTTCTCTTGATATCAAATCCCACACTTTTCAATTAATACATTTTCAATTTTCCATTGAATTAGCTTGTCATTTGAAATACCAGATCCTGGTAAACCACAGCATTTCCTTTTTGAAGATATTCAACTTCTTCAGCTCCGCCAAACGCGATGATAGGAGCGAAGGTAAACACTTCGTATTTTTCCAGTTTTCCGTTTTGAGTGATAGCCTCTTTGAATAAGTCTTCGCGAAGCCACATCTTCCGTTCAACTACGTTGGTTACGAAATCATCCAGGAAATCGTCCATGCTCCAAACCAGTGTCTCGATCTTTCGATATTGGATATCGATCATACAAACATCTTCGTCTGTTTCAGTCAGTTTCCGGTAATAGAATAGTTCTCCGAACCCGCTGATTGCAAAGGGAACATAGTTGGGAACCTCTCTTCCGAGCCAGGTCCAGAGATTGTCTTCAAAATCAGCCGGATTGACAAATTCGATTAATCCGTCGTTGTATTTTCCAAGTCCGCTTGTTTTCCAGATTTCAATTAATGATCCGGGAACCTTGTTCTCGTATTGTTTGATCATCTCTTCGGATGCAGGTTCGCAGTCTGCATCGGGCTGGTAAACTGTTTCGAAATTTTTAAGCATACTTCAATTCTGTTTAGTCTTCATCCTGAGAAACAATGTTTTCTCTCAGTTTAAACTCTTTTCGTATTTCGGGATGGGAAATCTCGCCTCCGGAATTTCCAACTTCTTTTGCGAAGTAAGCTGCAATCACACCGATTATCAAAACAATCACCGAAGCGGGCATGGCCATTGATTTTTTCTTGAATTCAAGGAATAGGGCAATCAATGATAACGCCATGATTCCCCACATGAAAGGCAATAATTCTTCTGCATGTTCTTCGTGAATATGAATCAAGGTTTCTGTTTCTTCGCTATTTTCAAGTGTTTGCTGGATTGCATCCGGACAATCTTGTGAAATGGTTCGTTGCTCTACTGCCTCTTCAACAAAGTGTTCTGCACCTTCTCCGGTTGCATCTGAAATTTGGGCAGTGATTCCGGCAATGATAAAAAGAAGTAGTCCAACTCGTCGTGTAACAGAGGACTTTGCAAGGATTCCAATTAGTAAAACGATAATTCCCAGGATCAGTCCAATGATAGGGAAGTGATTGATGATCAAGTGCGAGTGTGCTGCGTTCATAACTAGTTTAATTTGCCTCGAAAATACAAGAATAAAATAGATTCTGGAGTAGAATTTGATTGAAAATAGTGCGGAATGTTATTCCTGGAGCAGCTTAGCAAGCTTTTCGCCTACCAATGAGCCGATTGCAACTCCCATGCCACCGAGTCGGACCCCGACTGCAGTATTCGGATTGATTTTTTCAATGATCGGTCCTTTTTCCTTTCCAACCCCCATGGTTCCCGACCATCTGTAGTCAATGGAGAATTCCTGCTTCGGAATTATGTTCGCTGCCAGTAAATCTTCCAAAGCGTGTTGGATCAGTTCTGTTTGGTCCAATTCAAATGTGTTTTCCCCTTTGAAATCCAGGTTTCTTCCACCTCCAAACAAAATCCGGTCTCCGATATTCCGGAAATAGTAGTATCCTTTGTCCATATGAAACGTCCCTTTTGCCTTCAATCCTTTGATTTCTGAAGTTACCAGAACCTGAGCTCTTGCCGGATCTACGGCTAATTCAGGTAAGAGTTTTTTTGCAAAACCATTGATGGTAATTCCTAATTTCCGCGACCGTATTTCCCCGTAATTGGTTTCAATGATCACTTCCTTTTGATCCATTTGGAAATGGTTCACTTCGATTCCGTTTAACACGATAATCCGGCTATTTGCCAGTTCCCGTTGAGTTGCCAGGAGCAATTTCCCGGTGTCAATCGCACCTTCCAACCGATTGAAATAGCCTCCTTCAAAACCGTTGAAACCGAATTTGCCTTGGACATCCTTTTCAAAGGAGTAGCAGTTTTTTTCACCTGTTATGAATTCTATTTGCCGATTCAGATATTCCAATTTCGGGTGATAAACAGCCAAATCTTCCGGGTTCGTGATCAGATCATAAGAACCACAATTTTCGTAATTCAAATCTGCTGCTGAAAACCGTTGAAGCAAGCGCTCCAATCCTTCAAAGCGCAATTTCACAGTATCCCAAACCCGTTCTCCCGGAGTATTTTCGAGATCGTCCAAAAGTTCTGTCACACTACCGAAACAGGCAAACCCGGCGTTTTTTGTACTCGCTCCTAAAGGAAGATAACTGCGTTCCAGAATTACAATTTTCGCATTGGGATTCCTTCTTCGAAGTTCAAGAGCACATGCCGAGCCTACAATTCCACTTCCAACTATCAGAAAATCAATATCTTCTAAAAGCGTAACTTTTTCCCAAAAACTGAGTTGTTTAAATTGAATCATAGCAACGAAAATGAACTTTTTTACCGATATTTGTATGAATAAGTTGAACTAATTTAAACCAAAATTAATTTCGGTTGTACTACGACTAGAATAAACTAAAAACATGAGAGTGAAACTCCTTATTTTAATTTCCTTTTTCTTTCTGACCAACCTGGTTTTTGGACAGATGGATATTACTTTCTTCATTAAGACAACCAATTACACTACCGGTAAGAAGGAAGCCGGCGTTGCTGTTAAACTATTGGAAGGTGCTAACACGGTTTCCAATCAGACTACAGATGCCTCCGGTGAGGTGAAGCTAATGCTCAAAGCAGGTAAAAAATACAAGGTCGAAGTTTCCAAAGCCGGAAAAGTATCCCGGATGTTGAATATCAATGTAGCAAATGTAAATGACGAATTGCTTCAAGGAACTTCCAAACCATCCGGGCAAGCTCAAATCTCTTTATTTGATGAAATCGCAAATGTGGATTATAGCTACATCAAAACGAATCCAATTACAGAATTTTACTTCGACGGACAAAACACGGAGTTACAATATGACAATATATTAGCTGATAAAATGGCTAAGAAAATTGAGAAGATCATGAAAGATGCCGAAGCTTCCCAAAAGCAAGGCGATGCAAATTACAATTCAATTATCAAACAGGCAGATGCACTATTTACTGCAAAAAAGTACGAAGAAGCACTGACTCAATACGAAACCGCTACAAAAATCAAAGGGAAAGAAACAGAGAAATATCCGAATGACCGGATTATTGAAATCGATGGAATCCTGAAAGCTTCCAAATCGGCAAATTTGGCAAATTCCCAACTGGACAGCGAATACAAAGCTTTGATTACCTCTGCCGACGGACTGAGAGACCAAAAGAAATACCCGGAAGCAATTGCGCGTTACCAGGAAGCCTTGACTAAAAAGCAAGAGCAATATCCGAAAGACGAGATCGAGAAAGCTGAATTGGCAATTGAAACTGCGAAAAAGGACGCGGAAAATGCGGCGAAATATGATGCAGCAATGAAGCAGGGTGACCAATTTTATACTCAGAAAAGTTGGATGTCGGCTCGCGATGAATATAAGAAAGCTTTGAAAATCAGACCGGGTGATGCTCCGGCAACTGCTAAATTGGCTGATTTGGAAGGAAAATTGAATGCGCAAAAATCGGAACAAGAGAAAAAACAAAAATACAATGATGCTGTTGCTGCCGGTGATGCGCTTTTAGCAGAAGAAAAATGGGCGGATGCAAAAACGAAATATACGGAAGCTTTGACATTTGAAGCTGCAGCAACTTATCCGAAAGAAAAGATCAAAGAAGTAGATGCAAAGTTGGCGGAAATTGCAAAGGCAAACGCGTTAAAAGAACAAATTACCAAATTGCTGGCTGAAGGGAGTACTGCACTTACAGCAAAGCAATATCCTGGTGCAAAAGCAAAATTCGACCAGGTTCTGACTTTGGATAAAGAAAACGCAGAAGCAAAGGCGAAGATTGAAGAAATCAATAAGCAATTAGAGTTTGAAAAAGCAAATGCAGAGAAAATAGCAAAAGCGAAACAATTGATTGTTGAAGGAGATGCATTGGACAAAGCGACCAAATACGCAGATGCGAAATTGAAATACCAGGAATCGATCGGATTGATTCCCGATGCTGCCGTACAAGCTAAGATTGATGCAATAGATGCCAAAATTTTGGCAGAAAGTAAAAAGGCAGAGCAAAAAGCGAAATTCGATCAGGCAATTTTAGATGGTGATGCAGCATTGACTGCTTCCAATTTTGAAGTTGCTAAAAAGAAATATGAAGAAGCACAACTTTTGGATGCCGCTTCGGTTATTCCGAAACAAAAACTGATCGAACTTGGTAAAAAAGAGGCTCAGGCTAATGCTGAAAAAGACAAGAACCAAAAATACCAGGAAGCATTTAATGCCGGAGTGACAGCACTTACTACGAAAGATTACACGACTGCGAAGGATAAATTCAAAGCGGCAATCCTGCTTGATGCTTCCAAAACAGAAGCAAAGGATAAATTGGCAGAGGTTGAAAAAATATTAGCGGATAACGCACAGGCTACAGCTCAAAAGGAAAAGTATGAGGCAGCTGTCAAAGCGGGTAATGATTTGATGGGGTTGAATAAACTTACGGAAGCGAAAAAGAAATTTGAAGAAGCTTCGACACTTGACCCGAGTCAAGCTTTGCCTAAAGAAAAGATTAAAGAGATTGACGGATTAATTGCAAAGGCTGATAAGGAAAAACAGATTACTCAGTTATTGGCTGATGGTTCTGTTGCCTTGGCTAAAAAAGATTTGGATGGGGCGAAAGGAAAATATCAACAGGTACTTGCATTGGATCCGACAAACTCTGCTGCATCTGACAAGATGCTGGAAATTTCAAAACTGGAAAACCAACAAGCAAGTGAAGCTCAAAAACAAGCTGCTTTTGAAAAACTGAAAGGTGAAGGTATGGCTTTCCAAAACCAAAATAAATATGCCGAAGCAAAGCAGAAGTATTTGGAAGCAAAGGCAATTAAATCGGATGAAGACATTGAAAAAGCCATTGTCTGGTGTGATAAGAAAATTGCTGAAGAGCTAAAAGATGCAGAGTTAAATAAGAAATACAACTTGGTTCTTGAAGAAGCAAAAGGTTTGGAAGCTGCTAAGAAATACGATGAGGCTATCGCAAAATATACAGAAGCTATTGCAATCAAGAATGAACAGGAGCCTAAAAATCGCATTGCGGCAATCAATGCTTTGAAAGAGGCGAGTGCAGAACAATTGAAAGTGGAGCAGGATTACCAGGCAGCACTTAAAAAAGGGGACGATTTATTGGCTGCGAAAAAGTATACGGAGGCAATCCAATCATACAATGCGGCTTTGGTTTTAAAACCATACGAGAAACTTCCTGTCGAGAAAGCTGAAAACGCGAAGAAATTATCCGAGCAGGAAACAAGTGATGGTGATAATGCTTATCAAAAAATCATTGACGTTGGGAACAAAGCGTTAGATGAAAAGAATTATGTAAAAGCGAAAGAGATGTTCAATCGAGCAGTGAACTTCAGACCGGCAGATCAATATCCGAAACAAAAACTGCAAGAGATTGTGGAACTTGAAAAAGCGGAGAAATCTGCATTGGATCAGCAAAACCAGTTCGCTAAGAAAATGGCTGAGGCTGAAGGATTGGCAAAAGGAAACAAGTTGGAGGAAGCAATCACCGCTTACAAAGCTGCAAAAACAATTAAACCTGATGATTTGGTTCCCGATCAAAAAATCGCAGAGCTTAAATCATTAATTGCCAATAAAGTTGATCCAGCGATAGAAGAGCAAAAGTTATACGGCGAAGCAATGTCCCGAGGGAACGATGCGGCCTCCGGGAAGGATTACAACGGAGCAATCACTCAGTATGAAGAAGCGTTGAAACATAAGGCAAAAGACCAGGCGGCATTGAATAAAATTGCCGAAATGCGTCAGGTTTTAGATGATATTGCTAAAGAGAATGCCGCAAACAAAGAACTTCAGGGTCTGGTTGCTGCTGCTGATGCAGAATTCAATAATGGTAAATGGTCTGCAGCTAAGAATGCATACGATAAGATCCTGGTAAAATACCCTTCAAATGCATACGTCTATGAGCAATCCAAGAAGTGTGAAATCAAATTGAATGAAGAGCGGGATGCAGATGTTGCACGTGCCTATGGAAATATTATCAGTGGAGCAGATGACAAGTTCAATAATAAAAATTATGAAAAGGCAAAGGAACTTTATGAACGTGCTTCTAAATTAAAACCTGCTGACCCGTATCCGAAACAAAAGCTGAAAGAAATTCAGAATATCCTGAGCGCACCGGTTGCAAATAATGTGGTAACGAGTCCTAAAACAAATAAACTGGAGTTGAAGAACCTGGGGGAGCCGACGGATAATTCCTTAATGGACGGAGCTAAAAGATTGGAGCAAGCTTCCATTACCCGAAAAGGGAGAGCTTCAAGGAAAATGGTGGAGAAATTGCGTGGAACAACTGATAAAACTGATGAGTTGAGTGCGAAGCAGAATAATACAGCATTATCTGTAGACAGCACTTTGTCGGAAATCCGTGTGGATAACTCGGTAAGAGATGCGGCAGCAGCTGCGAAAGTTCAGAATAATGTAGATATTATTGATGAAAAAAAGGAAGCATTGCTTAAAAGTGCGGAAGAAAACGAGGTCATCGAAGAATTGAATATTGTGAACCAAAAAGAGCAGTTGGATGCCGCAACGGAAGCTGCAATTGTTTCTAATAGTGCGCTTGATGGAGCTGCAGTTGATAACGATGAAATTCTTAAGAAATCAACTGTTAAACTGGAAAACACAGGGGTTGAGATGAATAATGAAGCGTATACGGATATCGTTAACAATGACGTTGCCTATTCTAAAATAAGAACCGGACTGGAGAAAACAGCGGTTGATGATTTGGACGAGCGTTTAGCGGAAGAGAAAAAAGTGCGTGATGCTTCAGTTGTTCAATCCGATTTGGAGGCTAAAAACAGGGAACGATCTGACGCCAAAACAGTTGAGACGAAAGAAGTTCTGACCAAGGTTGAAAATAATATTGCAGTTAAAACAACAGATGACAAGGTGCTGTCTGAAAATAACGACGACAAGATAAAAGAGATTGAGAAAGTGCAATCCGCTTTCCAACTTGAGAATGATAAGAAACATATTGAAAATACGCAAAGATTTGCTGCTAAGACGAGTGAAATGGAAAAAGTCACTTCAGAAGCAATTTCAAGTAGAGTGGAAGCTCACAGGGAAAATATCGATGTGATTGAAACAGCAAGGGACAAAGAAACGGAACTTCAACGAGCGGATTACAACAAAGCTTACGTTAAGAATATTGAGAACAAACAAGTACTTACATTAAAAGAGAAAGAAGCTGAAAAGAGAAATGATCTTCCTTCAATTGCTCAAGCTGAAAACAATAAGAATTTCATACAAATTCAGGATGCAAATATGCAAACGCAATTGAATGA
Organism: uncultured Fluviicola sp.; assembly: GCF_946478805.1. Next base: position 105,637 of record NZ_CAMLDC010000008.1, read on the forward strand.
GAAAAATGTCAACGATGAGAAGATCTTAGCGAATAAAAATAAGATCACCGCTTCTCGAAATCAGATCGATGATGAAGCCGGTCAGAATACGCAGGCGGCTGATAATGCAGCAATCATTAAAAACTCAAAAAAAGAACTTGGAACGATTGCTCAAATTCAATCCGAAAAAGAAGATGAAAGAACGATAGCCACTCAAAAGTCAATTGATGAGATAGAATCGAAACAAGCTGTAAAAACATCCGTAGGAGCATATGAAGTCGATTTGTCAAAATATCCGGAAGGGGTGAACCAGGAGCAATTCGATCAACTCGGACCGGATGGTTTGGTTTCTGCGATTGTTACAAGAAGAGTGGTTGTGAAAGATGGAAGAGCGAATGTCTACATCAGAACACAAACAATGGAAGTTGTAACCTATCAAAAAAATGGACAACCTTGTACCGAATTGGTTTGGCAACGTGAGACACAGGATGCTAAATTGAAACGCAATTATTAAGATTATTATTGATATTACATAGAAATGAAAGAAAGAGTGTGAGTAACTATTTTTACTCACACTTTTTTTTTGTTCCAAATCCAGTAATTTCGATCCAAATTTAATTCCTGTTTTATGAATGTTCATTTTATCGCAATTGGAGGAAGCGCCATGCACAATTTAGCTATTGCCTTATCCCGAAAAGGAGCGAAGGTAACCGGTTCCGATGATGAAATATTTGAACCTTCAAGAACAAGACTTGAAAAGCAAGGAATCTTGCCGGCTTCTATTGGTTGGTTTCCGGAAAAGGTCACCAATGAACTGGATGCAGTTATTCTTGGAATGCACGCAAGAGAGGATAATCCCGAATTATTAAAAGCAAAAGAATTGAATATTCCCATTTATTCTTACCCGGAATATTTATATGAACAAAGCAAGAACAAATACCGCATTGTCATTGGGGGAAGCCACGGAAAAACCACGATTACGTCCATGTTGCTTCATGTAGTGAACGAACTGGGTCTGAATGTGGATTATATGGTTGGAGCCCAATTGGATGGTTACGATTGCATGGTAAAACTTTCAGAGGAGGCAAAATTCATGATTTTGGAAGGAGATGAATACTTGAGTTCCCCCATTGATAGAAGGCCGAAGTTTCACTTATATAAACCAAATACAGCTTTGATCAGTGGAATTGCCTGGGATCACATCAATGTGTTTCCAACCTGGGAGAATTATATTGAGCAATTCAGAATTTTCTGTGAGGTGATTGAACCGGGAGGAAAGCTGATCTATAATACAGAAGATCCTACATTGAAAAGCTTGGGAGAAGAGTTTGAACTGAAACTGGAGACAAAACCTTATCAGACACCGATCTATCGGACTACAGAAACAGGAACCATCATGACACATGACGGAGTTGAATATGAGTTGCAGATCTTTGGGGCGCATAATTTGCAAAATCTGGTAGGAGCAATGCGTTTGGCTGAATCAATGGATATTTCAAATGATGCATTTTTGAAAGCCATCAGAACCTTCAAAGGTGCAGGAAAAAGACTTCAAAAGGTTGTAGAGAAAGATTTGTTCACCATGTTTAAGGATTTTGCACATTCGCCTTCCAAGTTGAAAGCGACAACCTCTGCTGTCAAGGAACAATACCCGGATCGGAATGTGGTTGCGTGTATGGAACTGCATACATTCTCTTCTTTGAGAAAAGAGTTCTTACCACTTTACGATGGTGCGATGAATGCAGCTGACGAAGCTTTGGTTTATTTCAGTCCGGCAGTTGTGGCACATAAAAAGCTCGAACCGTTGACATTGGAACAAGTTCAAAATGCTTTTGGAGGCAAAGTGAAAGTAGTCGACAAGACTGAAGAAGTCCTGGAATTTATCCGTGCCAGGAATTGGAATAATTCCGTCTTACTGATGATGTCTTCCGGAAACTTTGATGGAATCGATTACGAAAAATTGGGGGCCGATTTATTGCTTGGGCTGTCGGAATAACAATCGGCGATAGATTGCTGTCAAAACAAGTGCGTTGATAACGGATAACATCAGCATTCCCAGTAAGGAAATGGTCATTACCGTACTTGCCTGATACCAGGGACGGATGCTTTCAGCTGATTTTTCCAAAATCTCTTCTTTTGAAAATGCTTCGAATTCAGGTCTTTCCGCTTTGAATTTTTTCAATTCTTCCGGGTTTTCAACCATTTTCTTCATGGATTCCTGGATTACAGCAATTTGATTCTCATTGTATGCAGGATCAATCTTAGCGTAATACAAGTAAATTAATCCACCGACAACCAAGGTGTAGATCATTCCAATTCCAAGAATTGATTTGATATCTCCCAAAGCGGAACTCTCACTTCGGATTTCTTTTCTTTTTTCCACGAGGCTACCGATGGACATTGCCAAAAGCAGGCAAAGAATATTCCACATTACCTGGATTGGATACTTCTCTGTTGTCTGTAAAACTTGAAAATAAAAGAAACAGTATTTTCCCAGAAACCAAATACCTGCAAACAGTAAAGCAATTTTTGTTGATGTGCGCATGTGATAAAAGAAAAAAATCCCATCCTCAGAAAGAATGGGATTTGAAATTTATGAATTCATTGATACTAAAAACTCTTCATTGGAACGTGTGTTCTCCATGTGTCCTTTTACGAACTCCATAGCCTCTACCGGGTTCATGTCAGCAATAAACTTGCGAAGTAACCAGATGCGCTGTAGGATATCTCTTCCGACCAAAAGATCTTCACGTCTTGTTCCGGAAGCAAGGATATCGATAGCAGGATAAATTCTTCTGTTTGAGATCTTGCGATCCAACTGAAGTTCCATGTTACCGGTTCCTTTAAATTCTTCGAAGATCACCTCGTCCATTTTGGAACCTGTTTCCGTTAATGCTGTAGCAAGAATGGAAAGTGAACCACCATTTTCGATTTTACGGGCAGCTCCGAAGAAGCGCTTCGGTTTGTGTAATGCGTTTGCATCCACACCACCGGAAAGTACTTTACCGGAAGCAGGAGAAACAGTATTGTATGCACGAGCCAAACGTGTGATGGAATCCAATAGGATAACCACATCATGTCCACATTCAACCATTCGTTTTGCTTTTTCCAATACGATATTGGCAACTTTTACGTGACGATCGGCAGGCTCATCAAAAGTAGAAGCAACTACTTCCGCTTTTACACTGCGCGCCATATCTGTAACCTCTTCAGGTCGTTCATCAATCAGTAATACGATCAGGTACACTTCCGGATGGTTTGCAGCGATTGCATTTGCCACATCCTTCAATAACATGGTTTTACCCGTTTTCGGTTGTGCCACGATCATTCCACGTTGACCTTTTCCAATTGGAGCGAACAGATCCATTACACGAGTGGACATGGATTCGTCTTTGTGACCGGTCAATTTGAATTTTTCATCCGGGAATAACGGAGTCAGGTATTCAAAAGGAACGCGATCGCGAATATAGCTTGGATCTCTTCCGTTGATGGAATCCACCTTTACCAATGGGAAGAATTTCTCTCCTTCTCTTGGCGGACGGATCGTTCCTCTTACCGTATCCCCGGTTTTTAAACCGAATAATTTGATCTGGCTTTGAGAAACATACACATCATCGGGGGATGGTAAGTAGTTGTAATCCGAAGAACGCAGGAATCCGTAACCATCCTGGATCACTTCCAATACACCTTCAGCGGTAACAATACCAACCAAGTTGTATGCTTCTTCATCAATTTTCTCTTCTTGTTGAGCTTGATTCTGTTGCGGGCGATTTTGGTTCTGATTCCCTTGATTAGGGTTATTTTGGTTACGTTGTTGGTTATTATTTTGACGCTCTTGGTTCCCCTGGTTATTCGGGTTGTTCTGGTTGCGTTGTTGGTTATTGTTTTGACGTTCCTGGTTTCCTTGATTTTGAGGAGCGTTTTGATTCGGGTTGTTTTGGTTTTCACCCGGATTATTGTTGAATCGCTGTTTATTCTGATTCGGATTATTTTGATTCGGGTTTTGAGGTTTCTTATTTAATAAACGCTCGAAAGGTTTCGGTTTATCTGTTTTCACTTCCTGCGTTGTAGTTCCTTCAGTAGCTTTTGGAGCTTCTTCAGTTGCCTCAGGAGTTGTTACTTCCGCCTTGATTTCAGCCGGGGCCTCGTCGGATGTCGAAATTCGTTTGCGTTTTTCTTTGGATGAATTAGGAGCCTGTTGTTTAACCACTTCCGTTTTTGGTGCTTCAGCGGAGAATAAATCCGCAGCTGTTGCTTGTGCCGGTGCTGAAGCTTCGGGCGACATGCGATCCGTTTTGGGTTCGGAAACCTTTTTTGCTTTTGGCTTTGCCGGAGCTTTTTCGGTTTCAGTAGTTGTAGTGCTCGCTGAATTCGCATGGATTTGCTCGATCAATTCATTTTTCTTGAATGATTCCACCTTCTTAACTCCAAGAGATTTAGCAATTTCCCTTAATTCTGGTAATAACTTACCGTCTAAGTCTTTATTATTCATATAAAATTTTGGACTAGTTGTTTGTATTCGAATGAATACGTGCGAAAAGCAATGTGATTTTAATAACGATGTTGCAATATTACAAATATTCCTTAGACGAGCACTATCTATTCACTTTTTTTCGAAAAAAAAACCGTTTTGTTTTCACTATTATCCTGTTAAATTTGTGCTCACAGCTAAAAGAGCGGTATAATATTAATTTCAACAATAGTCTCATCATGTTCCTTTACGACTATTTTTGTCACCAACTCAATAAATTATTATGAATGCATTAAAATCGCCATTTTCCTTGTTTTGGTATTCGGTAGGATTCATTCTTTGTGGATTAACCTTTGCTATTGAAATTCTTTTTCCAAGCTTAAATTCAATTGCATTTGATATTTTGCGTTATGCCATCATTGGTTGGGTTTTCGTAATTGCCTTTAAAAGAAGAAAAATTTCTTTATGGATTTTCGGAGCTATGTTGCTCGGAATTCAATTCGGTTTAGATTTGAGGGAATTACCGGAAAACTGGCATGACTCCTGGTCAACAGGTTTAGGAAAACTCAGCAAGATATTTATTCGAATGGTTACCACGTTGGTTGCGCCGCTTATTTTCGGAACGTTGATCGTTGGAATTGCAGGACATGGGAATATTAAACAAGTTGGCCGTATTGGATTAAAAAGTATTCTTTACTTTGAAATAGTTACGACATTTGCACTCGTAATCGGACTGGCTGCAATCAATATTTCCCAGGCAGGAAAAGGAATTGAAGTTAAACCGACAAAAGAAATGATTGCTGAAGCCGCTAAAAAAGTCGACTTCGTAAAAAGTCAGCCAAAAGATCATATTCTGGATATTTTTCCTGAAAATTTTGCAAAGTCTATCGTAGATAATCAAGTCCTTCAAATTGTTGTTTTCTCTGTAATCTTTGCTATTGGATTAAGCATGGTTCAAAAAGAATCGCACAAGCAAACTATGCTTAATTGGGCAGAAAGTCTTTCGGAAGTGATGTTTAAATTTACAGATATTGTCATGTATTTGGCTCCAATTGCCGTCTTTGGCGCCATTGCAAATACCGTTTTAACTTCCGGTGCCGAAATGCTGATTGGTTTAGCAAAATTGGTAGCCACACTTTATGTTGCGTTAATTGCATTTGTTGGATTGGTATTGGTTCCAATAGCATTGATTGCTAAAATTCCGCTGAAGAAATTTATTCGTGCGGTTTCCGAACCATTCACCATTGCATTTTCTACAGCCAGCAGTGAGGCTGCATTGCCGAAAGCATTGGAAAATATGGAGAAATTTGGAGTTCCCAAGAAAATTGTCGGGTTTGTTATTCCTACGGGCTACAGTTTTAATTTGGATGGAACGACTCTTTATCTTTCCATGGCAACGGTTTTCGTTTCACAAATGACCCTGGAGCATCCTCTGACTATAGGACAACAAATTGCAGCCTGTTTGATCTTAATGCTAACCAGTAAGGGAGTTGCGGGTGTAAGGGGGGCTTCATTTGTGATTTTGGTTTCAACCGTTTCGGAATTTGGAATGAATATGGAGCAAGCAAGTATAATTCTGGGAGTTGATGCCTTGATGGATATGGCCCGAACTTCTGTGAATGTATTGGGGAATTGCCTGGCCTCTGCGGTTATTGCACGAAGTGAGGGAGAATTGATAATCGCAAAAAACGACGAATAACACTAGTTACCCGTCGTTTCAATTCTTTGTGCCTATGCTGAAGCTTCAGCGTAAGCATTCGGTTAAGGTTCTATTGATGCGCTTTACAACCGTGGAACTGCATTTTTAAATCTTCAGCCGTAGCCATTTGACCATTTGTTTCTTCTTTGGCGATATAGTCCTTAGAGGAAAGCGAAGAAACTGCCTGGTCATGCATTTCCGATTCAGTAGAACAGGATTGTAACCCGTTAATAATGAATAGTGTGAAGCAAACTGTTTTTAACCTCGTAATCATGGAACGAATATAGCCGATTCCACTTTCTTTCGAAAGATGTATTATGTTTTTTGCTGATTTCGTCGAATGAAATGCTGGTTTCGTCGATTGGTAAAACGTACTTAAAGAGATGCTTTAAACTTACTTCAACTTATCCTTTAAGTGCATTCCCGTGTAGTTGTTTTTCACCTGGGCCAATTCTTCCGGAGTACCCGTAAATTCAATGTTTCCACCGTTAATTCCACCTTCAGGACCAATGTCGATAATCCAGTCTGCTGCCTTGATCACATCCATGTTGTGTTCGATCACAATGATGGAATGTCCATCGTCGACCAACCGGTTAAAGGCAATCAACAGTTTTTCGATATCAAAGAAATGAAGACCGGTCGTTGGTTCATCGAAAATAAACAAGGTCTTATTGCTTTTTTGTGCACCTTTTATAAGGAATGAAGCGAGCTTCACGCGTTGAGCTTCACCACCACTCAAGGAACTGCTGGACTGTCCCATTTGTAAATAACCCAAACCTACATCTTCCAGCGGTTGAATCTTTTGAATGATCTTTTCTTCCAGTTTGTCTTTACTTTCTTTAAAGAATGCCAATGCAGAAGAAATATCCATGTTCAGGATATCTGAAATATTCTTGTCGCGGTAATGAACTTCCAATGCTTCCTGTCGGTATCTGCTTCCTCCACACGACTCACAAACCAGATGCACATCCGCCATGAATTGCATACTAACTGTCACAACTCCTTCACCTTCGCACATTTCACAACGGCCACCTTCCACGTTGAATGAAAAGAATCCCGGTTTATATCCGTTATGTTTCGCAGCATTTTGACGTGCAAACAGTTCCCGGATATCGTCGAAAGCTTTCACATAAGTAACCGGATTACTTCTGGATGATTTCCCGATCGGATTCTGGTCGATCAATTCTATTTCGGCAATGGTGGACAAATCCCCTTCAATGCGCTTTACATTTCCTTGATGATCTCCGAATTGACCCAAATATTTGCGAATTCCGGGATAAAGGATTTCTTTTACCAGGGTGGATTTTCCGGAACCACTGACACCAGTTACGGCAACAATCCGATTCAAAGGAAAGTCAACGGAAACGTTTTTGAGATTGTGCTCTTTTGCACCGATTACGGAAATCTTATTTTTTCCACCTCTGCGTTTGGTTGGAACAGGAATTGAGCGAACTCCTGTCAAGTATTGTGTTGTAAGACTCGCATTGTTCTTTTTAAGTGCGTCGAATTTCCCCTGGAAAACCACTTCACCTCCAAACTTTCCTGCTGCTGGACCGATATCGATGATCTCATCGGCGTGAAGCATCATATCTTCCTCATGCTCCACAACAATTACGGTATTTCCGATATCGCGCAGTTTTTTCAATACTCCGATCAAACGCTCCGTATCTCTCGGGTGTAAACCGATACTCGGTTCGTCCAGGATGTACATCGATCCCACCAAACTGCTTCCCAATGAAGTTGCCAGGTTGATGCGTTGTGATTCTCCACCTGAAAGTGTATTTGCAGCCCTGTTTAATGTCAGATAACCCAATCCCACTTCACATAGGAAAGAAAGGCGCTGAGTAATCTCCGGAAGAATCCGGTTGGTGATCTTCAATTCCAGCGGATCAACTTCCAGGTCCCGGAAAAAGGCCAATGCATTTTCAATTGGCATCAGAACCAATTCCTTGATACTGATTCCTCCAACTTTTACATAATTGGCATCTTCCCTCAAACGTGTTCCATGACATTCGGGACAATTTGTTTTTCCTCTGTATCGCGACAAAAGTACGCGGTATTGTATCTTGTATGATTGACTTTCAACGAATTTGAAGAACCCGTTGATTCCTGCAAATTGAGAATTTCCCTTCCAAAGCAAGTCCAACTGTTCTTCTGTCAATTCCTCCACCGGACGATGAATTGGAAAGTCCAATTTTCGAGCTTTTTGAACCAAGTCCTGGAGGTATTCACCCATCACTTCACCTTTCCATGGAACAACAGCACCTTGATAAACACTGAGACTTGGATCCGGAATCACCAAATTCGGATCAATTCCAATAATGGAACCATAACCTTCACATGTTTTACAGGCTCCAAATGGATTATTAAATGTGAACAGGTGAGGGGAAGGCTCTACAAAAGTCATATTGTCCAATTCAAAGCGATTGGAAAACGTACGTTCTTCCATGCTTCCCATTTGGATTACAGAACAATCGCCATGTCCTTCCATGAAAGCGAGTTGAATCGAATCGCCTAACCGTCCTGAAAAATCGGTATCCATAGCCTGAGTAACGATTCGGTCTACCACGATCTGTATCGAATCGGAAAATGAAAGGTCTGTTGGTTTCAGGTCTTCCAATTGCTTCAGTTCATGATTGTGCATGATGCGCACGTATCCTTGTTCTTTGAGCAATTTCAGTGTTTTCTCTATACCGTATTTTTCGAGTGAAGGAAACGGAGCTGCAATCAATAATCGAATATCATGCTCTAAGCTTGCGATATAATTGATGACGTCCGTTACAGAATCCTTCTTGACCTCATTTCCGGAAATAGGAGAGAAGGTCTTACCGATCCGGGCGAACAATATTTTAAGATAATCGTAGATTTCAGTGGTTGTCCCGACTGTAGATCTCGGATTATTGGTAATGACTTTTTGTTGAATAGCAATCGCAGGAGCAATTCCTTTGATAAAATCCGTTTCAGGTTTGTCCAGTTTTCCCAAGAATTGTCTTGCATAGGAAGACAGACTTTCAATGTAACGTCTTTGTCCTTCCGCATAAAGTGTATCGAAAGCCAACGATGATTTCCCGGACCCTGATAAACCGGTAATAACGGTAAACTTCCCGTGTTCTATTTTGACTTCTAAATTCTTTAAGTTGTTGACGCGTGCGCCTTTGATGTGAATGTATCTTTCGGACATAGTACAAATTTCGCGAATTAATTTCGAATTACGAGTTTTGAATGTCGAATTATAAATGAATTTATTGAGCTATATTTTTCAGCAAAGCCACTGGTTTTGGTTTGATTAAAAAATCTCAAATTCGGAATTATTTATGATTTTTTTTGATTTTATTATTTAATGTTCTATCTTTCCAAAAATAATTCATAGAGCCTATAGAAAGAATTCTACTTTAAACTGTTAATAAACAACTGGTTAATCCATTAAGAGTAGAGTTATGGCTATGAAATTTCTAGACGATCAAGTCCTTATACATTATTATTTAGAGGGTAACGAACAAGCATTCGAAGTTCTATTATTACGTCACAAGGACAAAATATACCGATCCATTTATCATAAGATTCGCGAGCGGGAAATTGCTGAAGATATTTTCCAGGAAGCGTTCGTGAAAATCATCCAGACATTGAAGTTGGGTAATTACAATGAAGAAGGTAAATTCTTACCGTGGGCGATGCGTATTGCACAAAACCTGGTAATCGACTACTTCCGTAAACATGGAAGAATGAAGCTGATAAGTGAGCGCAATGCAAAAAGTGAGGACTTCAATATTTTTTCCATCCTGAAAATGGATGAACTGAATGTGGAACAAAGTATTTCCAAAACAGAATTGGAAACACAGATGATCCAGCTGATCCAGCATTTGCCGGAAAGTCAGAAAGAGATTATTGAGAAACGCATTTTCCAGGATCTTTCATTTAAAGATATTGCAGAGATGGAGGGAATCTCTATCAACACGGCTTTGGGAAGAATGCGTTATGCGTTGATTAATTTAAGGAAATTGATTGAGAAACACCAGTTAGTTACTGATCTCGATTGATTATTTGCTACCACAAATAAAATAGGGAATCCCGCTGAAAGGCGGGATTTTTTTTTTGATTACTTCGTTCTGCATGCCAAATCCGGTGGAAAATATTCCTCTGCGAAGAGTGATTTAATTAATTACCATGGTAAAGGAAGGATAATCTTCCACTTATCCCTTAAAGACGGGAAAGCTCCCGGATTATCCAAGTTCGTAGATGTCATAATACCTTTTCACCAACCCATTGATAAACCGTTTCAGGTAATTTTCATTTAAAAACGAGTTCGACCAATTGTCAAATCGCTGACATTGTATTCCCAGATAGAAAAAATACAAACTTACACCGAGCATTGGAAAAAGTCGCTTCTCTTCCCCGGTTATGCTGGTTATGGATTCGTAACCTTCGATAAAACGCTTCACTTTCGGCTGATACTCATTGACCTCATATTTTTCGATATTATGCAGCTGCATGATGTAGTAGGCGATGTCTAAAGCTAACCAGCCGTTTCCGCAGAAGTCGAAATCAAATAATGTCACTTCATTCATGTCTGAGATGTTCAGGTTGTCGAACCAAATATCCAAATGGACAATTCCTTGTCGGATTCGTGAAGTATCGGCTTCCCGGAATTCTTGCAACAAATAGGTTTGAGCCGATTGCATGAATTTCATTTCCTCTGAATCGTCTGACAAAAAGTTTGCAAGCTGTTTCAAGGAGTCAGTAAGAATGACCTCAGGTGTATAATCAATTCGATTTAGTTTTTGGTCCTGTGTAATTTGATGAAGCTGCGCCATCAGTTGCCCGATTCGGAAATGGTTTTCTGCTGAAATGACATGTGATTTTTCGCCATCAGCATAAGAGAAGAGTACTGAAAACCGTTCACCCTCCGGAGCACTCAAGGTTTGGATATAATTATTCTGCTGATCCGGGATGGGATACGAGACAGAAATTCCGTTTTGTTTTAGTTCGTTTAATAGGTTGATCTCTTCCGTTATTTCTGTTTTTGAACGCCAATTGAAGCTGTAAACCCGAAATACGAATTGAGTTAAGTTGTCAGTAACCAAATAAGTGTCATTAATTCCAGCTTTAATCAGTTTGCATGTAGTGCCTTTACCAAGTGAGTACTTTTCTTGTAGGAATAATGCAATATGTACTGCTGAAAGTGTAGAGTTTGTTACTGGAAAATGGTTCATTGGTAATTGTAATCTTTGATGCCCGACGAAATTAAGTCTTTTCCATCAATTCAGATTAATTACCACGGTAAGGGAAGGATAATCTTCCACTTATCCCAAAGTATCAAATCCGTTTATGAATAAGTGATTTAGATTTTATTCACGAAGAATTGACAGCTCTAATTTTTATACTTATTGGTATAGAATGTATTCTTTAGGATGTAAAAACGAATAATATGAAAGCTCCTTAAAAACGGTAAGAAGCTTTCATATTATTTTTCTTATTTCGCAGGCTGAAACAACCCGCTGATCGCGATGCGATTCCATGAATTGATTGTCACAATCGCCATAATAATCTGCGACAAATAATTTGCATCAAATGTCTCGCTTGCTTCATCGTATAGATCTGCCGGAATTCCTCCTTGATGAATCAATGTCACTGCTTCCGTCAATGCCAGGACGATGCGTTCTTCCTTCGTATACAAATCGGTTACTTCCCGCCATGCATTCAATAAGACAATCCGTTGTGTGGTTTCACCTTGTTTCAACGCATCTGTTGTATGCATGTCGATACAGAATGCGCAACCGTTGATTTGGGAAGCACGCAATTTGATTAATTCATGGTGTGTTTTTGTCAATGCACTTTTTTCGATATAACCGGCTAAACCGTACATTGCTTTTGTAGCTCCCGGTTCTGTTTCCAGGATGTTGATTCTCTTTTCCATGTTTGTTTGATCTTTTATTTATAAGACAAAGGTCAGGAACAAAAAATGGAAAAAAATTAAACCAGATTAATAAATGAATAGGTGGATCTTATTTTCTCTTTTTCCGGAGTTCACTTAGGTATTCCGGGGTGAGCCCGAGGAAAGAGGCAAGCAGGTATTGGGGGACACGCTGTACAAATTGTGGATATGAGTCGTAAAAATGAAAGAAATAATCTTCTTTCGACATCGTATACAAATATTTGATGCGCATTTGATAAGCTGCAAAAGCCCGCTGATAAACAAAACGGAAATAGCGTTCCATAATCGGGAAATCCCGGTATAATTTCTCCATTGATTGAAAATCAATAGTTAGTATTTCTGAATTTTCAACTGCCTGAACGCTGAACGGGGCTTCTGTCTGGAATTCGAAAGCCCGGTTATCGGATAACCACCAGGTTTCCAAAGCAAACTCAGTAGTCACTTCAACTCCTTTTTCACTGATCAAGAATTTCCGAAGACACCCGGTCAGTACAAAGTAGTGGTAACGGCAAATTTTCCCTTCTTCCTGCAACATCTCCTTTTTTGAAACGTGAACCATTTTGAAATAACTCATAATTATTTCAAATTCGTTATCCGAAACAGGGATGAATTTTTGCAGATGCTGTTTGAAGATTTGGCACATGATTCCTAGTGTTTCGCCTTTTTCTTATCGTTCTTTCTGCCTTTGTATTTCTCCTTTGCCAAATGAAGCGTATGTTTTAACGCTTTTTTTCCAGGTGCAATTTTTTGATGTCCCGGAATAACAACTTTAACCTTCGGGTATTTTTTGATTAAAGTTTTAGCGGCGATCGGCCACATTCCGATATTCGAGTCCGAGAGATTCCCCAGATCTTCCGCTTCAACAGATTTGATGAAACAACCGCCAACCAGGATCCTGTCTTTGGGAAAATAAACCACAATATTATCCGAAGTGTGTCCTGCACCCGGATAAAATGTTTCGAAAACAGTGTTGTGAATGTTGAAAACGGTGTCGCCCTCAAATGTATATTGAGCCTGGGGAAAATGGTTTTCTGCGCATAAATTCTTCGTAGCGTAAGTGCTGTAAGTGGCAATTCCCTTCTTTTTGTAAAAATCCAATCCGGCTGACCGGTCTTCGTGCCAATGTGTGGAAAGAACCAATTGCACTTTCTTATGGAATTTGACATCGATGGAATCCAGTAAAGGCTGAAATTGAGTAGTATCCCAGGGAGTATCAATCATAATAACCGACCCGGAAGTGATTTTCAATAGGCCATGTGCCGATATACGGACGTCCTTGTAAGTTTGATAAGTGGTGAAAACGTAAGAACTATCTGATATTTTTGTGAAATCAAGCTGCGCGTTCAGTCCGAATGACATGAGACAGATCAGTGAAAAAAGAAACCTTGTCATGGATATAAACTTAAGCATTTATCTGCTTTTGTTCATGCGTTTTTGTTGATTTTGTTCCAGCTTTAAGGCAATATGGTCAGTAACTTCAACTGATTCAAGTTCTCTCATTTTTTTAACCAGTTGAAGAGCCATCTTATAGCTGGGAAATTCATAAATGATTACCCATTGGTCATTTTTTGTACGAGCCATCATGTCATAGGTAATCGATTTGGATGATGCTGAAGAACCTCCATAAAAAGAAGGGCTTGTACTTTGCACAAATCTTCGATAAGTAGTATTTTCTACTGATAAACGCAAATGGAAGCTATCCAGATCAGGTACTTTGCTCCATTTTCCCCAAGCAGATCCAAAAAGTGATTTGAATTTTCGGTATTGCATCGTTTCAAGATTGAATTCCAAACCAATTTCCGTAAGTCCAAGCAAAATGCAAATACTAGTCAGTAAGATTCCGAAAGGAAAGAATAACATGAAACTGACAAGAGCAGCAATTCCACAAAAAACGATTGGGATCAGGTAGGTCATTGTTTTACCCTCACTAATTACAAGGGTAGAAGAAGTTTTTTTCATTCAGGCAATTAAAATTTGAAGAAGGGAAATTACAGGAAAGTTTGATTGCTGAAATAGATTTAGCTTTTTTTAGGCTTTTTCTCACTGAAAGTATCATGCTTTGTTCTCTTCATCTTTGGGGAATAAAAAAAGACTCTTCATTTTTTGAAGAGTCTTTCTACTAAATAATAAAACCAGATTAAACAGTCACTTTCGGAGCAGCTGCTAAAATATCTGTAGATGTTTCTGCTGCATACTGTTCAAAGTTCTTAACGAACTGATCAGCCAAATGGTTGGCAGTTTTATCGTATCCTGACTTATCAGCCCAAGTTTCACGCGGATTTAAAATCTCGCTAGGAACTTCAGGACAAGAAGTAGGGAATGACAATTCGAATACCGGTAATGTTTCAAAAGCAACATCATCTAATTTTCCAGTCAAGGCCGCAGTGATCATTGATCTCGTGTAAGATAATTTCATTCTGCTTCCGACACCGTAAGATCCACCTGACCAACCGGTGTTGATCAACCAAACTTTGATATCCGTACCATGTAATTTCTCTCCGAGTAATTTTGCGTATTTCGCAGGGTGAAGAGGTAAGAATGCTTTTCCGAAACAAGCGGAGAACGTAGTTGTAGGCTCTGTAATACCGACTTCTGTTCCAGCTACTTTTGCCGTGTATCCTGACATGAAGTGGTACATTGCTTGTTCTTTCGTCAGACGAGAGATTGGAGGCAATACACCAAACGCATCAGCTGTCAAGAAGAAAATATTTTTTGGTCCTGACCCGATAGAAGGAGTCATGATATTGTCAATGAAATCAATCGGATAAGAAACACGCGTGTTTTCAGTAATTGACCCGTCAGCGTAATCTGGTGTTGAAGTTCCCTCGTGGAAACCAATGTTCTCCAGGATAGCACCAAACTTGATCGCATCATAGATTTGCGGTTCTTTCTCTTTCGATAAATCGATTGTTTTTGCGTAACAACCGCCTTCGAAGTTGAATACGGAATTATCCGACCAACCGTGCTCATCATCACCGATCAAACGACGGTTCGGATCGGAAGACAAAGTTGTTTTTCCTGTTCCGGATAATCCGAAGAAAATAGCAGTGTCACCTGATGCACCAACGTTTGCTGAACAGTGCATGGAAAGTACATTCTTTTCGTGTGGCAAAACATAATTCAAGACGGAGAAAATACCTTTCTTGATTTCACCTGTATATCCGGTACCGCCGATAATGATCATTTTACGTGTGAAGTTCAAGATCGCAAAATTCGCCTGGCGTGTTCCGTCAATTGCAGGATCAGCTTTGAATCCAGGAGCACAAACGATGTTCCACTCTGCATCAAAGTTTTCGATCTCAGCATCAGTCGGACGCAAGAACATATTGTATGCGAACATATTTGACCATGGGAATTCAGTCGTCACACGGATGTTCATTCTGAATTTATCGTCAGCACAAGCATATGCATCGCGAACATATACATCTTTGTCAATCAAATAAGACTTCATGCGGTTGTATAACGCATCAAATTGTTCCGTAGAAACAGGAATGTTCACATCACCCCACCAAACACTGTTTTCAGTATTCGCATCACGAACAACAAAGCGATCTTTTGGAGATCTTCCAGTGAATTCACCTGTCTCAATTGCGATTGCTCCAGTGTCCGTTAAAACACCTTGACCACCAAGGATAGTGTCTTCTACTAGTTCTGCTGGTGTTAAATTCCAGAATACGTTACCGAGATTTTCTAATCCGATAGTTGCTTTCAAATCGGCGTTTTTTCCTCGTTTACCAAATTCATTCATAAAATGTCTTTTTGTTTTGCCCTAGCGGCTAACTTATTTTGGTGCAAAAGTACATTGATTCGTCAAAAAACCTGCCTTTTTTCGGTATAAATATTAACAGAATAAGAACAGATGTTCTTATAATATCTTATTAACGTGTTGATTTGCTGGTTATTGTAATGATTTGAAGGTTGATAACTTGTTAATCGTAGATGGAGAATTGACAATTGAAAATGAATAATTGAAAAGAGGAATTTCTTAATGCTTATAGGTTCCAACCTGATTAGCACTTTTTCTCTTTTCAATTCTAAATTCTCAATTATTTATTTTCATTTATTTGGCTAAATTCCAATCTTTAGCAATCTGATAGGTACTGAAAAAATCGCCGTCTTTCGCATGTTTGGAGACTTCACCACCTTGTTTGATTCCAGGTCCCGGGTCTATCATCAGGTAATGTCCCCATTTATTGGCTTTGTACAGAATGATGTCCGAACGACCTTTCTCATCTTTATAATCGGTGCGCATGATCGTAGGCGTAGCGGTTCCTGCAACAACCTGTTTCATGGATTCTGAAGTGATTTTGAACGCTGTTTTCCATTGTTTTACCAACACTTCCCCGTTTCCATATTGAACAACTTTGTCATCTGTTCCATGAATAACGATCAATTGAGGAAATTCGCCTTTGTATAGTGAATCTTGCGAGTAGAGCCGGTGACGCAAAATTTCGTCACTGAACATGGTAGGTTGTTTCATTTCGGAAAAAGATTTCCCCACAGATTCGACCTGTTTATAAGCAGTTCCTGCCAAAATAGCTCCTGATTTGATAGAACCCGGATAACATGCCATATAGTTTACACTCATTGCTGCTCCGGCACTTACTCCGTAAATAAAGATTTTAGAAGTGTCAACAGAGTAGTGTGAAACGGCATATTTCACCATTTCATGAATACTGGCTATTTCGCCTTTGTCTTTCTCCTGGTCGTCTTTCGAAAACCAATTGAAACATTTGATCATGTTGTTTGCACCTTTTTGCTCCGGGTAAAGCACAAAGAAATTCAATGAATCTGCCAATTTGTTCCAACCCGATCCGGTTGAAATCTCGATCGCATCCTGGTTACAACCATGAAGTACGAGTACCAAAGGAATTTTCTTAGTCGGTTTATTCAAGGGTTCGTGAATAAAGGCATTCAGATTTCCGGGATTTTCGGTGATATTTGGTGTGATATCAGTCAATTGGGAACTTCCGAAAAATGGGAAGAGTAGTAACGAGAAGATGATTGTTGTTTTCAAATTATCTGGTATTTTTTCATGATGAATGTAGCACTTTTATTTTGACAAATGCCATTGCGAAGTTTGTAATCAAAGAAAAGATCATTGTCGCGGATTTCGACTTCGAAACATTTGTTACTTAAATAAGCCGGATGAGCATTGGTGGTTTCGCACACTTCCAGATCGTGGGTTGCAATCATTCCGATTGCGTTCAGACGAACCATTTGCTCAACAATTCCGATTGTCCCATTTTGTTTGTCGTCCGAGTTGGTTCCACGCAGGATTTCATCCAGGAGCACAAAAGCTGGTCCTTCGTTCAGGTTGTCAATGATCAGTTTCAAACGTTTCACTTCCGAAAAGAAATAAGAAGTGCTTTCTTCCAACGAATCACTTAAACGCATGGAAACGAGCAGAGGAATAGGGTGGAAATAAGCGTTTTTAGCCGGGACAACTGAACCGGCATTGGATAGGATTACTCCGATTCCCAATGTTCTAAGGAAAGTACTTTTTCCGGACATATTCGATCCGGTAAGGATCATGAACCGTTCCCGGTCGAATGAAATGGAATTGCAAACCCGTGTTGATTTTTGAATCAACGGATGTCCCAATTCTTCAAAGGAAATCTGTTCGCTATCAAGCTGCGGGAAACAATATTCCGGGTTGTTCACTTTGAAGTTACTGAAGGAAAGAATGCTTTCAACTTCTGCAATCTGTTCGATCCATTGGCTGATTGATTCGCGGTGACTTTTTTTCCACTTGACCAATTGTCTGAAAATATGGACATGATATTGAACGGTTGAGTTTAAAAGAAAAACAGCCATTCCATTGTTAATGCTGTCCAGATTTTCATAAATCCGCGACGCTTCTCTCAATAAAGTACTTGCAGCTTGATTCTTGGAATGAACTTTCGCATGGATTTCTTTCAGCCTGGCCGATTTCCAAACCCGGTTTTCGACCAGCTTCAACATTTCGCTATATGCAAGAAGAGAAGCTCCGATTCGTTCCGTTTTCCCGATCTCCTTACGGATTTTTCCTGAAATCGCACCGAATAAAAGCATATTTACCACTGAAAGGATTACACCGACATTGAACCAATAAACCTGGCTTGTTTGCCACAGGAAAATCATACTTGTCAATCCTAAAGCCGGGAATACAAATGCCAGGATGGTTGAAATAATGGAAATCGATTGTTTCGAATCCTGCCAGTGTTCAATGTAGTTGCGGATTTCTTGAGTATCCTTTCCCAATTTGGCATAAACCTGGAAAGCTTGTCGCCATTCCAGATCCTCTGCAACTTCCCGGATCGCTTCCTGGGTCTGACTTAAAGATTCGGAACTTTGGGTTTGGAGCAGGGAAGAAGCCAATTTTTCACTACCGATTACCGTTGAGGTGCGATTCAAGTGTTCAAATAACGAATAAGGTCCGAACAGATCAATATCGAATGAATAGGGATGCCTGGTGTCCAGGAACTCTTTGCCATTTTCGTAATATGGTAAGGATTCGGTTACAAATAAATGCTCCGATTCATTGAGCCAATGATAAGTGGAAGCTACCTGTAGTTTGCGTTTCACCTTGAAGTGATAGTTTACCAAAAATGCAAATATTCCAAGTGAAATGATCCCGCCGATCAGGAATGGAACGCCGTTTTCTAACCGTGAAAAATAAAAACACGTTCCGGAAATCAGGAGCGCAATCAATCTGGACCAACCAATTAACTGAAGGTGTTTATTTATTTGATTAACAGAATCTTTGTAAGAACGGGATCGCTCCGAATAGTCAGGAATCATATAGTGGCCATTTTTTTTAGTTCGGTAACAGCTTGTTGGATATTTTTCCAGACATCACTAATGGAAGCATCCATCATATAACAAGGAGCTGAAATAATCTTATTCGCTTGATCAACCTGGATTTCTTTCACGGATTTATAAGCTGTGGTTGCCCCGGTTTTTTCCAATCCTTGTGAAAAAGCTTCAATATCATAAGGAGAGGATTCATTAGTCGTTCCCAAAGTAAGTGAAGGATGAATATCAGATCCTTCCAATGCTTTCGCTACAACGACCGGGCTCACACACAAGGCGGCAATTGGTTTTCCGACATTTACCATGTTTACGATTAGCAATTTAACCTCGGGAAGAATTGCTCCATCCGGACCATCGAATGCCCATTTCGTGAAGTTTTTTGCATTGCCGAACCCGCCCGGGATAATTAGTCCGTCCAAATCTGCGGGCTGAACTTCCTGGATTGGAACAATGTTTCCACGTGCAATACGGGCAGCTTCGACGAACATATTTCGTGATTCATTCATCGGTTCGCCCGTTGCATGGTTTATTACATGGAATTGATCTGCGTCCACACCGATACAAGTGTAGGTGTCTCCCGATTCGGAAACTGCCAGCATAGCCAATACAGCTTCTTGGATCTCAGCTCCGTCATATACTCCGGATCCGGAAAGTAAAATTCCAAAATTCATTTTTAATCAGTTTTTAATTAATTCCAAAACAAAGACGATGAGTTGTTTTAGAATAGGATTATCTAAAACTCTGCGTTCTTTGCTTCTTCGCGGTTAAATAAAGAATCACTTTTAATTTTGAACCACAAAGAATGAAAGAGCGCAAAGAATAAGTTTGCTTCTTTTAGTTCACAAATCTTCGGTTCTTCAAAAATACGATTCTATATCTATTTCGTATATTTGTTTTGATGGACAAACCAATAATTTTTTATGATGGTGATTGCGGGTTTTGCAATAAAACGGTGCAATTTGTCCTGAACCATGAAAAAGACGAGTCGATTCAATTTTGTGCACTTCAAAATGATTTCGCGAAAGAATTTTTCAAACAACAAGGAATCCAGGAAATGGATTTGTCGACCTTTTATTTTTGGGATGGTCAAAAATTAAATAAACGTTCTACTGCAGGATTAAAGGTTTTGAATCATTTACGTTTTCCTTTTACACTAGGGAAAATAGGATGGATCTGTCCAAGATTTATTCGTGATGGAGTCTATAATGCAATTGCAAAGCGAAGAATGCGGTTGGCTCCCAGTTTTTGTGCGCTTCCGACTCCGGCCCAAGCCGTCCGTTTTTTGTCCCAAAAAACAAATTAGATTGATATTTTCATCACGTTGAATGGAAATAAAACGAGATGTTAAAAACCGATTCCGATTTTGTGTAAATTCTGTTAATATCATTCTTTCGATATACCTTCTAAAGGGAATACTTTAGCTATTTTTGTTCTATGAGAATATCTGCTTCGATTTATTCGGATAAGAAACGTGACCTGTCGGAAACGATAAAGGACCTGGCCGCTCACCATGTGGATTTGTTGCATGTTGATTGTAATGATGATCCCTCTGTTTTTCAGGATATCAGTAAGATCAGAACGTGGTGTTCAATTCCGATAGACTTACATATCATTACAAAGTATCCATCCAATTACTATGATCTGCTTCGTGAAGTTCCGGTAGAATACGTGACATTTCAAGTGGAGGATCTCGAAGAAGAATTGGTAATTCCTTCAGATATTACCGGAAAAAAAGGGTTGGCTGTCATTACACCGACTCCTATTGAAGCATTTGACAAATACAGCAATTTTGATTTCATACTCTTCATGGCAACCGTACCGGGTCAAAGCGGAGGTGTTTTTGATGCTGTAAACTTCAAGAAGATCCGCGATTTCCAAAAGAAATATCCTTCCAAATCCGTCCATGTGGATGGTGGAGTGAACGGAGAGGTTTCATTCATCCTACGGAACATGGGGGTGCACACTTCTGTTTCCGGGTCGTATTTATTCAATGCCCCAAGCGTGGGACATGCATTGATGGATCTGACCAAGCGAAATGTGGATTCTCAATTCCTGGTGAAAGATTTTATGATTCCTTTGACCGAATCTCCTGTAGTGGATGAAAATGCTTCACTTTCAATCGTTTTGAATGCGATTGAAGACGGGAAATTAGGTTTTACCCTGGTTGTTGACCAAACATCCAATTTACGCGGATTGATTTCCAATGCGGATATCCGCAAGAGCCTGATTCGTACTGATGGAAATTTAAATAATGAATCCATCGCTGAAATCATGAATCCGAAACCGCTGGTTATTCAAGAAACAGCAACTGTAAACGACTTACTACAACAAATTAAAAAATATACATTCCCGATTCTTTATTTACCTGTTGTCGATGGGAATAATAAAGCAAAAGGGATTTTAACATTCGTAAACCTGATTAAAGGGGAAATATGATCATTCATTTAAAAAAATCAGTAAGTACAGCTGATGCAGCTAAATTGGCTGTGGAAAACAAAGCATTTCACTTGGTTTCACAAGGAATAAATGTGTTAGTTACAGGATCCGGAATAAAGGAGGTTCCTGCAGCTTTGGAAGCATTTTCGGAAGAACATTGGGTGTTTCCCAACGATATGCAATTGGCATCCAGGAATTACCGCTCTGAAACAAGAGAAGTAAAAATCGGGGATGTGACCATTGGTGGTAAAACAGGGAATACGATCTTGATTTCCGGCCCATGTTCAGTTGAGTCCGAAGAACAGATCAGGGAATCTTCCGAATTGTTGAAGTCATTGGGATTGACAGCGCTTCGTGGAGGTTGTTACAAGCCGAGAACAAGTCCTTACAGTTTCCAGGGAATGGGATTGGAAGGATTGAAATTGCTTGGTAAAATGCGTGAAGAATACGGTTTTTCCGTAGTTACGGAAGCACGTGACGCGACACATATTGATGAAATTATCGAACATGCGGATGTAATCCAGGTTGGTGCAAAAGCCATGTACGATCAGGGAATTCTCCGTGCTTGTGCAAAAACTCAAAAAACAGTTTTGATCAAACGTGGATTTGGAACGACTTTACAGGAGTTTGTCCAGGCTGCGGAATTTGTTCTTTCGGGAGGAAATGAAAATGTGGTTTTATGTGAGCGCGGAATTCGCACGTTTGAAACAGGAACCCGTTTTACTTTGGATTTATGCGGAGTGGAATGGTTGAAACATTATACCAACCTTCCTGTGATCCTGGATCCGAGCCATGCAATGGGATATGCTTATGGCGTTGCGGGATTATCCAGGGCTTGTATCGCCTTAGGAGTTGATGGATTGCTTGTTGAAGTGCATCCGAATCCAAAAGTGGCTAAGTCGGACGCTTCCCAGCAATTGAATCACGAAGAGTTCAAACAATTATTACAAACGCTAAGCCCGATTGCTTCAAGCGTAGGATATAAAATTCGTTGATGTTTTTAGAGCAAAATATAAAAGGCCTATGCGCAAAGTTCGGCGTTGATTTTTATCAGATGCTGAAGGATTTCGATGTGGACGGGGTGACGGAACTATCGATCCTGGATTTGGAGGCAATTGCTGAAGAGTACGAAGTTGATTTCTATTCCTTGTTGTTCAAACCGTTGTTTATTTTTGACCACCTGAAAAGTAAGATTGAAAAGATCAAATTCCTGATTCTGGATATTGATGGTGTGATGACCGATGGAGGGATGTTTTATACGGAATCCGGAGATCAGATTAAGAAGTATAATTCGAAAGACGGAATGGGGATAATGAAAGCGCAGGAAAAAGGATTGCTGTGTGGTATTATTTCATCCGGATTTATAGACAAGATGGTTCGAAATAGAGCCGAAACCCTGAAGATTAAATACGTATATGTCGGTCGTGATCAAAAAATAACGATTCTGAGACAATGGTGTGAGGAATTATCCATTTCTTTGAGCGAAGTTGCAATAATTGGCGATGATATCAATGATTTATCGATCATACGTGAGGTAGGGCTGAGTGCATGTCCGAAAGATGCCGCTCAGGAAGTCAAGAAAGAAGTAGATATTGTATTAACAAAAAATGGTGGAACAGGTGTAGTGAGAGAATTTATAGATAACTTTCTCCTGTCGGAACCAATAAAAGAATATTAGACAACAACATGAATCAAGTGAAATTAGGCATCATCAGGGAAGGCAAAGTGCCACCTGATAAGCGAGTTCCACTCACTCCAAAACAGTGCAAGTTGGTTGAAATGAAATTTCCACAAGTGAAAGTACTTGTTCAGGAAAGCCCAATTCGCGCATTCGGGGACGAAGAATACGAGGCTGAGGGGATTGAAGTGGTAAAGGATTTGTCGGATTGTGACATTATTATGGGAGTGAAGGAAGTGAATGTCCAGGATCTGATTCCCGGAAAGAAATTCATGTTCTTTTCACATACCATTAAGAAACAACCTTACAATAGAAATCTATTGCGTGCGATTTTAGACAAGAAGATCCAATTGATTGATTACGAAGTCCTGAAATCGAAAGAGAACAAACGCATCATCGGCTTTGGTCGTTATGCAGGAATTGTCGGTGCTTATAACGGTATCCGTGCTTACGGAGAAAAAATGAACCTGTTCCATTTGAAACCTGCGAATGAATGTTCGGGGAGAAAAGCAATGGAAGAGGAGTTGCATAAAGCAATTTTTCCGGCAAACATGAAATTGGTATTGACCGGATTCGGAAGAGTAGGTTACGGAGCCCGTGAAATCATGGATCTGATGCCATTTACTGAAGTAAGTCCGGAAGAATTCCTTACGGAGAACTTCGACACCCCGGTTTTTACACATTTGGAAATTGAGGATTATTACAGAAGGAAAGACGGAAAGCCGTTTGTGAAATCTGAATTCTACAGCACACCTGAAATTTACGAATCCAGTTTTGGCCGTTATTCGGAAGTTGCAGATATATACATTGCCTGTCATTTTTGGAGCAATAAATCACCTTACATATTAACTGCGGCAGATTTGGCTTCGGATAAAAATAAGATCCGGGTTGTTGCAGACGTTTCCTGTGATATTCAAGGACCGATTGCATCCACTCTTCGTGCTTCAAAAATTGCAGACCCGTTTTATGGGTACGATCCGAAAACCGGTCAGGAATGCGATTGGAAAGAAGAAGGATGTATCTCGGTGATGGCCGTGGATAATTTACCTTGTGAATTACCTAAGGATGCTTCGGAAGATTTTGGAAATGAATTGATCAAATCTGTTTTTCCACATCTGTTCGGGGACGATCCGGACAATATTATCGGTAGAGGATCCGAAACAGATCTGAATGGAAATCTAACGACCTATTTCGCATATCTGAATGATTATGTGAACCAGGTTACAGCTTAAAAACCAGCTATGTCAATACAGAAAGGCGACAAGAAAGTAATCAAAGGATGGGTGATGTACGACTGGGCAAACTCAGTTTACAACCTGGTAATCTCATCCGCGATTTTCCCCATTTTCTATGATACGGTAACGACTAAACAATATTTATCGGAGAAAGATCCCGGGAAACCTTGGGCGGACTTAGATCCTTCACAATTGAAAGCAGGGGAACAAGTCCTCGTTGACTTTTTCGGAATGCATATTCCGAATTCCGCTTTGATGAGTTTCGTGCTTTCGGCTTCTTTTCTGTTGGTTTCTTTTTCATCACCTTTTTTATCCGGAATTGCAGATTATCGTGGAAATAAGAAACGTTTCCTGCAGTTCTTCTGTTATTTGGGAGCTCTTTCTTGTATGTCGTTGTATTTCTTTATCGATTTGATGCGTTCTGGATGGCTTGAAATAGCTATGCTTTCCATGTTTTTCGCGAGTATAGGTTTTTGGAACAGTTTGGTTTTCTATAATTCGTATTTACCGGAAATTGCTCCGAAAAAAGACATGGACAAGATTTCCGCCCGTGGATTTACAATGGGGTATTTGGGATCGATGCTCTTACTAATTATTTGCCTGTTACTAATCACCCCAGCCCCTGGATTTGCATTTTTTGATGATTTAAATACAGCTAAAGTAGAAGGGATGCCAGTAGGTTATTGTTTCGTACTTGTTGGTCTGTGGTGGATTGCTTTCTCACAGTTCACATACCGCGTTTTACCGAATACAACTTCAACCCGTGTTAAGGAAAAAGGATATATCTGGAAAGGATTCAAAGAATTGAAAGGTGTATTTTCCGAATTCCGTAAAACCAAACGCCTGAAACGCTATTTGACATCTTTCTTCTTCTTCAATACAGGGGTTCAGACTGTGATGTTGATGGCGACATTCTTTGCCAAGAAAGAAATCTCGTGGCCGGTAAAAGACGGGAAGGTGGATGACAGCGGATTGATTATTGCCATTTTGTTGATCCAATTATTGGGTGCTGCCGGAGCATTTATCATGTCGCGTTTATCCGGACGGATCGGAAATGTCAAAACACTCGGAATTTCTATCGTCATTTGGTTGGGAGTCTGTGCTGCTGCTTTTGTTATCGAAACACCGGTCCAGTTCTACGGATTAGCTTGTGCAGTCGGAATTGTAATGGGAGGTGTTCAGGCCTTGGCTCGCTCTACCTATTCCAAATATTTGCCGGAAACGGAAGATCACGCCAGTTACTTCTCATTCTACGATGCGACGGAGAAAATAGGTATCGTTACCGGAACCCTTTTCTTCGGTCTGATGGAAATTGGTTTTGATTCGATTCGTTATTCGGTTGTTTCCGTGGCCTTCTTCTTTATTGTGGGTCTGTTGTTATTGTTCCGGATTCCGAAAGAGGAACGCAGCGATTTGGAAGCGGTTTTCGATTAATTAATCATTTACTTCACCAAAATTCTGATAGTCTCACTTTCTTTCGAAGTGCTGATCCGAAGTACATAAACTCCCGATTTCTGACCTGTTTCAAAAAATGTCATTTCTTCGTTGGTTTCTTTGACCTGAAGGATTTTCCCTTGTAAATCGCAAAGTTCCAATTTGCTTATCCCACTCAACCCGATCACTTGAAAATTGCCATTATTCGGGTTTGGAATTACCTGAACGGATTCAATTCCATGATTTACTGAAAGGATAGGTGAAAAACGGATTGCTCCATTCAAATCCACCATTTTCAACCGATAATAGGAAATGCCGATGAATGGTTCTGCATCGGTAAACTGGTAGAATTGAACCTGGTTACTGGTCCCTTTTGCGGAGATTGTTCCGATGGATGTGAAATCCATCCCTTTTTCTGAACGCTGTACTTCAAAATAGTCACTGTTTTCCTCACTTTCAGTTTCCCAAAGCAGAAGAGAAGTCCTGGTTGATTTTTCGATTCTGAAATTCTTCAATCCAATAGGTAAAGCGGTCAGGCAATTGTCAATTTCCAATTGGGAAACCGTTACACAGATAGTTCTTCCGCAATCCAGACATTGAGCAGGACTTGTAGGTGTATGACCGGTTAGATAATATTCTCCTTCAACAGTAATGGGGTTGGATCCGGTGGAGCCACCGGCAATAGTTTCGGAGAATCCTCCCGGTCCTGTGATACTGATTGTTGATGATCCTGTCAAACTGCTGGAAGAGCAGTAATTCACATCCGCAGTGAAGACCAAATCACTTCCGTTGCAAACCGTGTAATTGGTAACAGCCGGCAATGCGGTAGGAACCGCAATCGGGGCGAAGGTCGGTCCACTGAAATAATTGCTGCAACTTGTTGCACCATAATAAGACCAGGATTGTCCCAGGCTGTTGGTAGCTAATCCGTAAAAACCACGACTGAATTGAGAAGGTAATGAGTTCGAAAGGAACAGGTAGCCATTACATCCCGGGTTCAGGTCCATAGTTCCGCCACAATCCACGTACCGCGAACCGGAATACCTCCAACCAATTGCAGCAGTTTTTCCCGCAGTTGTTACTTTGGATAACGAAAATGATTGAGGAGTGGTGCCTTTATAATAATTGACATTAATTCCTCCGGAACTTACTTCCCAATCTGTTACGCATTCGTAAACAGCGGCGTAGGCATTGTTGTTAGCCTGCCAATCAAGGCATTGTTGATCTCCACCTTCAGCATTGCATAAATCATAATTCGTGGTAAAAGTGCTTCCCGATAAATTCTGGTTTCCGAATGTGCTGTTTTGAGAGTTGAAAATCTCTACTCCTCTTTCAGATTGGTTGACAGAACGTTTGACTGTCGAAAAAACGGTTGTCTGTGTTGTTGCACTGCTGGAACCCACTCCATCATCGTTGTCATCTGAGCCGTAACCGCACATGTTTGAAAATGAGATTCCGCATGGAATCAGTTCATTTCCGGAAGTGATAACCGGATAATCAATCGCCAGGTAACGCCCTGGATTGGTTGTTGTAACTCCGGAAGTGCAACTTGCAGTTTGAGAATATCGAATTCTGAATTTAAAGTTTGCAGTGAAATAAGCACTATTGACCATTATTCCTGATGCGGCAGTTGTTCCCGTTGCGGCAGTATAGAAATTACCGGGTGAGGAAGTTGATTTGTAAACCGTCAAACAAACCCGAGACCAGGCACTTTCTGTAAGCCATTTGGTATTGGTAGAATTGTTGTTGCACATGTCTGTGTTCGTCGAACTGATATCCATTTGAAGAACCTGTGTCCAGCTGGTTCCTCCATTCGATGAGAAATCCAAAAATGCGGCATTGCCTACGCAAGATCCCCACGAATTGGATTGTCCGCATGAGGTTTCAGAAGGGAAAAGCCAAAACTGAACTTTAAATCCTTCCACCGTAGACATATTGAAAGTAGGTGAAACCAATGTTGGGTTACTTTGCCCGCGAAGAACAGCGTAACTCAGATTTTGGCTGATATTTGTTCTTCCGTCGAAGTTTGCTCCGAGTTTTCCATTTGAACCTCCTGAACCTACCGCAGATGAATTAGCCAGATTCCCGATACAAAATCCATTGGTTGCTGTACAACTTCCTGAACAATTGGGTTGAATCAAGCCTGCTTTTGCGCCATATGCATCCGCTGCGGGCACTGCACCGGCAGTAGTTGAGCTAGGCGCACCTGCAAAAGCCCAGCCGGTTGGTAAACCGGTCGCCAACCAGGTTGTTGTTCCGATAAAATCAAAAGCCTGACGGGTTCCGGTTGCAGATTCTGCTGATCCGGGCTGTGTACAAGGACTAGCGCAAGTTGCAGTATGCGGAACATCTGAAGGGCAATTGATGCTTGTTTCTCCGGCATCAACAACACCGTTTCCACAGGTAGGACATTGAGCCATTAAAAAACAGGGAACGAAAAGAATAGGTAGGAGTAGCGCAAGAGTAGTTTTCATAGAAAATTGTAGTGTGCCTCTAAAATACGGAATTTACCAATCGGTAATTGCTTTTAACATTGTAAATAACTGAGATAAAATGGTTAAAGAGACAGATCAGAAGGTTTAAGCCCAAAATGAACAGGTATTTTTGATTCCCATAAACTTTTTTTAATAAATCAACGTTAAGGCTTTAAGCACGCTGATTTTTATGAAATATTGGTTCTTATCCCTAATACTGAGTTGTTTACTCAATAACTTATATGCACAAATATCAGGAGTGATCAATCAATATACTCCTGTAATAGATATTTCCTGCAGTTATGTTAATGTGACGGATGTTTCCTTTCTTTCGGTTGGAGATCGTGTATTGATCATTCAAATGAAAGGAAGTGATATCAATACCTCAAATACTGCTTCTTTTGGGTCGGTTATAGACTATTACAATTGCGGACGATACGAATTTGCAACGGTTTCCTCTATTTTCGGGAATGCAGTTTCGTTTCAGTACCAACTGCTTCATATGTACGAAGTAACCGGTTCCGTACAACTTATCCGTGTTCCTCAATATACGAACATTACGGTTACAGGCACCTTGACCGCGCAGAATTGGAATGGGATTACCGGAGGTGTTCTGGCGATGGAAGTTTCCGGAACATTGACTTTAAATGAATCCATTTCTCTCAATGGGAAAGGTTTCACCGGTTCATTTTCATCCACAAATCCTGACGGCGGCTGCGGTAATTATGCGAATTACTTTTACCCGGTAGCATCTGGTTATGGGGCACTAAAGGGGGAAGGGATCGCAGAAGTTGCTAATAATATGAATGGTGGCCGGGGAGCGCTGGCAAATGGCGGTGGCGGCGGAAATAAGCAGAATACCGGCGGGGGTGGAGGCGCCAATGGAAGCAGAGGCGGAAGAGGCGGTGACCAGGCTGGTTTTTGTGGACAACAACCAATTGGTGGAGAAGGTGGAGTAGCAATGGATTATAGTAACGGAAGACTCTTTATGGGAGGCGGGGGCGGATCTCCGGATTTTAATGATTGGGTGGGAAGTCCCGGCGGAAATGGAGGAGGTATTGTTATTATCCGTGCAGCGACGATCCAGTCCAACAATATGTTTATCGAATCTTGCGGCGCAAACGTGGTTGCAAACCCCAATAGTATCGGAGATGGAGCTGGCGGAGGCGGGGCAGGTGGTACCATTGCTTTAGATGTCAATTCGTTTAGCGGTCAGTTGATTTTGCGGGTTGATGGAGGTGACGGCGGAAATATACAAACTACTTATCCTTCATGTTTCGGCCCCGGCGGCGGCGGCGGAACAGGAGCGATCCAGTTTTCGGGAAGTGTATTACCTGTAAATGTGACGACTTCCTTTGTACAGGGAGATGCCGGAATAAACCTATCGGGTACTTCTAATTGTGCCCAGCAATCCTATGGTGCAGCTCCAGGCCAGTGGGGACCGATCAATTTACTCAATATGGGTTTTCCCGAAAGCACTTCGCCTTTCAGCTCCATCAATATTGGCCCGGATATCGAGGTGTGTGAGCAAAGTGTGACAATTACCACCAATATTATTGCTGCTTCTTATTTATGGTCTACCGGTGAAACAACACCTTATATTACCGTTACAACTTCAGGTGATTATTGGCTTTCAGTAGTTTACGGATCAATAAGTTGTTCGGCCAGAGATACTATTTCCGTTAATCTGAATAGCTTGAGTGTAGATGCGGGACCTGACCAATCAATCTGTATAGGAGAAGATGTTACATTACATGCTTCTTCAATAAATAATAGTACCAGTTTGAGTTGGGATAACGGGGTTGTCAATAATCAGCCTTTTTCACCCCAAACGACCACCGTTTATAACGTTTCGGCAACAAGTTCCAATGGGGTGTGTACAGCTAAAGACAGTGTTCTGGTTACCGTAAACCCTTCTCCAATCATTTCAGTCAATCCTTCCATAACTTCAGGTTGTGCTCCTTTGAAGGTTTTTTTGAGTAATACGACTACTGATTGTAATACTTGTACCTGGACTTTTTCAGATGGAAGCACGATTTCCGGTTGTGGAGATCAATCTATTGTGTTTGAAACTCCAGGTTGTTACGACCTGACAATTGATGTGAATTCGGGTGCAGGATGTACTGCATCAGCTGATTTTGATTCCATTATTTGCGTTTCAGCTTCCCCATTAGCTTCATTTTCACCTGTACCAAATATTTTAGATACTGAAAACGCAACTACCACTATGGTGAACAATTCCGTTGGAGGGAACTACTATGAATGGAACTTTGGTGATAATACCGTGCTTTCTACTCTTTTCGAACCGGCACATAGTTACTCTCCCAATTCCTTCGGCTCTTATAGGATTGCTCTTACAGTTACCAATGAAGAAGGTTGCAGCGACATTGTTTATGGAATGGTTTATATGGAAGGAGGAATCGTTTACTATGTTCCCAATTCATTTACACCTGACGGAAATGAATTCAATCAGGTTTTTCGACCTGTATTTACACCAGGTTTTGATCCGACTGATTTTAATTTTAAAGTATTCAATCGCTGGGGAGAAGTTGTTTTTGAATCAAATGACATTGCGGTTGGTTGGGATGGTACTTATCACAATGAATTAACACCTGAAGGAGTTTATACCTGGAGAATTGAGTTTGGATCTGCCTGGAATAGCGAACGACAGATCATTCACGGCCATTTGAATTTGCTGAAGTAAATACCGCGACATTTCAGTCAGGATATATCGGTACTAATGTGTGGAAAACTCGATTTACCCTATTATCAAAACAAAAAAGACCGGTATTTCTACCAGTCTTTCTCCATTATCAATGAGCTTCTTCTTCCGGATCCGGAGGGAATAATTTTTCTGAATCTTTAATATTCTGCATACGGTCAATGAAATCTTCCAATTGGGAAATTGTCAGTTGTTTCGCGATAATCTTTTTGTCTTTATCCAGGACAAAGATTCGAGGAGTTGCATAAATATCATAGGTATCGTGGTAGTTCAATGATTCCAGGGTCGTATATTTCGGAATGAAAGCCCGTGGATCTGCAGTTGCATCTTCAAACAGTTTTTTCGTTAAACCGACGTTGATAAATTCCAATTTATTGTCGCGGATGAACTTCTTCCATTTTTCAAAGTCTTCATTTGTTGCTTTACCAACGGCGAAGATCTCTACGTTACGTGCTTTAAATTTCTTTTCGTACAATGTCTGTAACTTCGGAGTTGTTTTCTTACAATGTCCGCATTCCGGATCCCAGAAATAAAGAATGGTGTATTCGCTTTTCAAGCTATAGAAATCTCTCCAATTGACATCCGTTGTGTCACGCAGAATAATGTTTGGAGGACGAACACCTTGAACCAGGTTCATCTTTACTTTATTGTCATCACACAATTCTTTCAATTTCTCCTTATCCTTCATCCAATAAGCCAGTGAATTTCCAGAGGCATCATTCTGGCAGTAATAACGATTCACCATGAAAACGTACACTTTATCCATTCCCATGATGTTTGACTTGGCAAACGTATTGGTAATGTAGTCTACTGCGTATTTGAACATTTCGGATTTTTTATCGAACTGGTCGCAGAAAGGAAAAGCAAAGGATAAAACCGTATCGGGATGTTGAACCAACATGTTCTTTCCGAAGAAGTATTCCATTTTGGAACCGAAAACAGACGTGTTTACCAAACGGTCATCTTTCAAGTCGATGTTGTCCCAATAATGAGCACGATAATATTGGTATCTGAAATTCTCATTGATCACTTTCCCGTTTGCGTCTTTTGGAGCTTCCGGAACCACCACGTCCATGGACATCTTGATGACCTTAGCAACTAATTTGTTTGGATTGTTTTTCTGCAGATCAGTTTGGTAGGTAGCAACTAATTTGGAAACAGAATCCATTTTCTCACCTAGACGTTTGTATTCGGCGTCTCCTTCCTTATATTTTTTACGTTCTTCAGAAAATGCCGTAGCCACTTTTCGTTGTTCCTGTAAGTAATTGATATAAGCAATAAAAACTTTGTTCTCTTCGGATTTTTTCACCTTCATGTTTCCAACAAAATCAGGACCTTTTGTTTCGATACTGATTTCTTCGTTGTTGTAAATCACATCGAAGAATTTTTGACCTGGCATCAAAAGTGCCACAATTCCGGGCTTTAAATCTTTTTTTGCTGTGAATTCAACGACTCCACCTTTCATTTCTGCTGTATCTGCATAGAAGAGCTTGGAACCGTAGTATTTTGTAAGGAATACCGTTGTGTCTTTTGCACCCTCCACTTTGAAGCGCAGTTTCTGACTAAATCCAACATTTGAAGCAAGTAGTAGGGTAATTACAAGAAGTTGTTTCATGTTTGAGTTTTTATTTATTATCATGACGTAGCAAATTTAATAAAGTCATTGGTTTAACAGAAAATTAACCATTGTTCTGTTCGTAAATTCCTTTGCGGGCACTCAGGTAGGAAGCCAATGCGAATAAGGAATAAGCCATTACCAGAGCAAGGATGCTGAGTAAGCTCAAACCTGTGTCGATATACAATCCACCTGATTCAAATACCGAGTCTAAAATTAGCTTAAATCCGATAAAAGCAGCTAAACTGAGGATGCCAATTATTCCAAAAACTTTGGAGAAATAGACGAAGAAATTCTTTACCAGGGTGTTAGGGTGATGACCTAAGCGCATCAAAGTACGAACCTCATACAAGTTTTTGCTAAGGAGTAATTGCAAATATTGAATCAAAACCAATCCTGAGAGGAAAACCGCGATGATGGAAATCCCCAGTACGACCAGGATCAATGTTCCGACCATACTTTTTAAGCGGCCAACGATGACTTGCGCATTTTTGGATTCCAGGTGTTTCTCCTTCAGCATTTGTTCCACCAACCCGAACTCATTTTCCTTCCCGGAAATCATGATTTGGGTTATCTTTTGTTCCGCATCCGGTGCAAAGCGATTATTTGCCCAATTCATGAAACTTTGCGGCACCAATACGGACGGAACTTCATTGGTAAACCCGATAATCCGACATGAAATGTATTCCTTCATCGTATCGTTCATCAAAGCGAACTTGAACTTGATATCCATCGCCAGGTCATCGCTTACCTGCGGAATTCCCGCAGAACTCATATAGGTGTTCAGCATCACCAGGAAATCGCGGGGCATAATCATAGGAACGATCGTGTCTCCTTCTTTCCAATGCCATTTGTTTGATTTGACATCCAGGAAATCGGGATCGACTGTTTGGATAAAAATATTTCCTCTGAATCGTGGTACGGACGGGTCGGCTGTTTCGATGGAAACGGTGAAATTATTGGATTCGACAGGTTTTACATCCAAAATGAAGGATTCCTTTTTCATCTGTTCGATTTCATTTAAGGAAAAATCTGTTTTAGCCATGTTCAATGTATTGAAATTGGAAACCTTTTTTTGGACAATAATCGTGTTCGGTCCCAAGATTTCAGCACCTTTTCCAAAATCGTTGACTTTAATCAGGTAGTGAATGGAAGTGATCAGGAAAGTCATTCCTAAGAAAGCTCCGACAACGGCAATGACCAACTGTCGTTTATCCTGGTATTGGAAGAGTAATTTGCGTAACATGGCTCAGAGCTTTAATTCGTAATCGTAAGAGAAGCGATTGTCATCATCCAAAGAG
The DNA here is from genome assembly GCF_946478805.1 of uncultured Fluviicola sp. The sequence goes on from NZ_CAMLDC010000008.1 coordinate 139,408, forward strand.
GTGAGCACAAATCCGGCTTTTTGACTGTTGCATTCTTCATCAATCATGGAAAGACAGCGAAGACTATTGCGTTCATCCAAATGGGAAAAAGGTTCGTCCAGTATCAACCAGTTGAAAGGCTGACAGAGCGAACGGACAATTGCGACCCGTTGTTGTTGTCCCATGGATAATAGACCACACGGATCATTCCATTTGTGATCGATTTCCAATTCCGTGAGTAAAGACTTGATTTCCTGTTCTGATTTAAAGTCTGTCAACTGATTCTTGAGTTGCAGGTTCTCTGCAACAGTCAGTTTATGGAATAGTTGAAGATCTTGAAAAACCGTAGAGATTTTCCGCTGGCGGATTTCTACCCATTCGTCTACTGAAAAGTTAAGGATGTCGCGCCCATCATAGAGAATAGTCCCGTCGTAATCTTTTCGGATTCCAAAGACAGTCATTGAAAAGGTGGACTTTCCTTTTCCCGAAGATGCATTCAGAAGAATCTTTTTGCCGGTTTCAAGTTTTGCAACATTTCCCCAAATACTGTCCGGTCCATGAGAAATGGAAGCGAGCGGGGAGGGCATAACCTGATTAAATTGAATGTTCATCTTAGTAATTTTTCAATTCATTTTCAAATATCATTCCAAGTTTACAAGATCTTGTTTTTGAATGATTTGCAAGATCTCATTACAGAGTTCACTTGTTGGTTTTGCATCCAGCCAAATGGCGTCCGGATGTTTCTTGAACCAAGTCAATTGCCTTTTGGCATAATTCCGTGTATGCTGTTTGATTTTTTCAATACAAGTGGGTAAATCCATTGTTCCATCCAGGTAATCGAAAACTTCCTTGTAACCGACTGTTTGCAGTGCTGTAAGATTTCGGTATTCCGAAACGCGTTGAACTTCCTCTATCAATCCGGCTTCCACCATTAGGTCAACACGCTGGTTGATCCGCTCATATAAAACTTCCCTTGGGTGATTAATTACAAACCGAATCACTTCGAAAGGCCTTTTCGGAAGTTTATTTTTTCTCCAGTCTGTAAACGGGATGTTTGTCAGGCGAATCACTTCCAAAGCTCTCAATATCCGCATGGGATTTTGCTTATCCACTTGCAGATAGAATTCAGGATCGGTTTCTTTCAATTCCTGTAACAAAGGTTCCAGGCCATTTTCTTCCAATTCTTTCCTCAAGTTGTCTTGAATGACTGTATCTGTCGGAATCCGATCCAAACCGATGCATAAGGCGTCAATAAACATGCCTGAACCGCCGACCAAAATCAGGTTTTGATGAGAAGCCAATTCACCTTCAATCAAACCCATTGCTTCCGATTCAAATTGAGCAGCACTTACCGGTGAAGAAACGGGATGTGAATCAATGAAATAATGTGGAACACCTTCCAATTCTTCGATATGAGGCTTTGCAGTCCCTATGGACAGCTCCTGATAGAATTGCCTGGAGTCGGCTGAAAGCACAACGGTATTCAGTGCTTTTGCCAAAGCAACTGACAGGGCAGTTTTTCCACTGGCCGTTGGTCCCTCAATGACAATCAATTGTTGCATTGGATAAAGATAGTGTTTGTAGCTGAAATTAGCGCTTCACCATGGTCTTATAGGTTTCGTACCTCGAGGTGATTCCACGAACATAACGAATACAGATATTTCCTCTGAAGGCGCCACTTTTGACTACATCGTCCGTATAGTAGGAGTGTTTCCCCAGGTTCATTACCATCGTTTCCACATTATCTTCCCAGATATGCGGATTCAAGCCTTTTTTCTCCGCTAACCGTTGCGCATCCAGGATATGTCCTGCACCGGCATTATAGCTTGCCAGGATGAATTTATTACGTTCTTCTTCATCCTTGATTCCTGTCCAGAGTTTTGTAATGCGACTCAGATACTTATATCCGCCCTGAATCTGGACTTCCGGGGTGGAAGAAGGGTAAACGCCGAACTTCGGACCGGTTCCGGGCATGAATTGCATCAAACCATAGGCTCCTCCGAATGCACGTGCATTCGGGTTGAATTTACTTTCATGGTAGATCAGAGCTGCAACAAGGCGCCAATCGATGTTGTGTTTTATTCCTTCTGCCTTCAATATGGCATCAAAAGGTGAAATACTTCCTCTTCTTGATTTGAAATTAATTCCTGCACCAACAGAACTGCGGATTTGCTCGAAGTATTTGCGTTTAATATACGAAAAAGCCTCGCGGTTCATAAATTTAGACAACCAGTTATTCAATCGTTTTTGAAGGATCGGTGATTTCTTATTCAATCCGAAAGCGATGTTCTGTTTGAAAGAGATTGGAAGGCTTACGTCCAAATTGTCATAAAAACGTTCGTTGATATCTGCCACATTTCGTTCGGCAACGGTATAATCGATCACACCATCCGAAACCTGTTCGATCAACTCTTCAACACCTTCCTGGGCTTGGGTCGGACGAATCATGATGGTGTCACCGATCTCATCCTGCAAGTGGATCAACCGGGTGTAATAACTGGAGCGCTCCCAAACGACCACTTTTTTATTTCCGAGTTGGATTGGGTCTGTGATGAAAGTCACTTTCTGATCCTTTGTTTCAGGAGTTGATTTTCGTTGGACGAGTACCTGGTTGGTTTGCAGGAAAGGGGTGGAGAAGTTTATTTCCGACCTTCGTTCTCGTGTGACCGTATAATTACAAGCAACAATATCACCCTCACCACGATTCAGGATGTCATTGATTTCGTCCAGGTTGTTTACAATCTTAACTTCAAGAGTAACTCCCAGTTCTTCTGCAAATTCTTTCAGGATCTCGTATTCGAATCCCATTTTTTTTCCTTTGTAAATAAAGAAAGAAGTGGAACTATTTTCTGCCAGGACAACCAAACTTCCACGCTTGTAGATTCCGGGCAAGTCGAAATCGTGAGCATCGAGGGGCTTCTTTCTCGAATCTATTTTTTCCGAGGAGCAGGCAGCTATGAATAGGAGTCCTGTTAGAAATAAGAAGTGAAGAATTCCCGTTTTGGTTTTCGGCATAATAATCAAACTTAAGAACAAATTACGACAAAAATCAACTAACCGTGTTCATAAAATATTCATTTGCATCACGCATATATTCATGAAAGCAACTAGTGATTTCGTTCTCAAAGTGCTGAAACACTGTGTGTCCGTTCGTTAGCGCGTTATCAAACGAGAGTTTGTTGCTTACTCCCTGGCACATTCGATAAAGCCCTTCCTCCGTCGGATAATAACTAATCCAGTTGCGTTCAACCAATAAATTCACAAAATGCTTGAAATCTGCGGGATAAGGTTCGTCTGTCAAATCAATCTTTGAATAAAAACCTGCTAAAAAGTCGGGAAGTCTGGTTGGGTGGTATTGATCCCAGTTCTTAGCCAAAAGATGATCAAAATAAATATCGATAGCAATTGGAGCCACTTTTGGTAACTCGCCCCGAATTGTGTGGATCAAATGAAGGACTTCAAAATGATGATCGATAAAATGATCAATCTTGCGGTGAAGCAAAACACCTTCCTGGATGTACTCCGGGTATTCCAGGTATTTTTTTCCTTTTATGAAATCGCCGAATAAGTTAGCAACAGCCAATTGCGGATTGTTGTTGGAAAAGTAGATGTGTCCGAGGTAATTCATGGGATTAAGATAAACAAATTATCAATTACCATTCTGAAATTATTAATTGTCGAATTACCCGAAATCCCATCTGTTTTCCGTGCCCCAGGTAGATAATCAGTGCGTTTTTTCTCATGACCAATTTTCCTTCGTTATTTCATAAATGAAATTCAGTTTGGATGGTTCACCAAAATAAGCAATTTCCTCTTCACCGATCTTTTCGGCACCTAAACGACTGATCGCTATTTGGGAACGAAGGTTAGTGGCTCCGATATGGAATTGGACTTTGGGTACGAATTGAAAAATGTAATCCAGCATGAGCTTTTTCACTATTGGATTGATTCCTTTTCCCCAGGAGGATGTACCATAAAATGTATAGCCGATCAGAATGAAGTTTTCAGCTTCATGGTAACCGTAGTAACGCGTACAACCGATTATTTTCCCCGTTGATTTATCAATAATCTTAAAAGCGCCCTTGCTTTGCATTGCTCCGTTGAAGAAATTTTGGAAAATGTCTCTCTTCCAACGATCCTTATTGGGGTGTTGTTCCCAGATCTTCGGATCGGATGCAACTTGATACAGGTCTTCAAAATCGTTTTCCTGAAGCGGGTAGAGGATAAGCTGTTCGTTTTCTAAAATGGGTTGGATAGAGAAGTAAAGAGAAGTCATATAGTGACATTTGGTCTCCTAAGTTATCGCTTTTCAGGCAAAACCTTTACCAGGAAAGCCCCGAAATTGAAATCAACCGGAGGTATTCGACCTCTATTTAAGCTCATGGTGCCTGTGTGAGCATAGGATATGCCGTTATGACTAGAGCCGTTTACGGGTAAATAGATTGGTTGTCTACCTTCTTCTCCTATTATCCACATTTTTGCTCCCTTGCCCCCTCCAATAGTGACAATCGTCTCTTCAGCTACCTGGTTTTGGTAAGAAACATATTCCAGTGGTTTCAATTCAATCTTTATATCGTTAATCCTGATCTTTGTACTTGCTTGACGTTTATCCATGTTTCCGAAGACATAAATTTTGTTTCTCGGATACATATCCCGGTTTGTTTTTAATTCTGCTTCATTTAACGAATAGATCGATATTTCGATGTATGTTGTATCTCTGTGATGGATGATGCTGTCAACCGTAAATGAATTGGCGCCTTGTTTATTCGCGTTGTTCAAAAAGGAATTGAACAAATGTGAAAGGGTGAAGCTGCCGATATCTACTGAATTGCCTTTTAAATTTCCGATTTTGGTTTTGCCAGAAAGGTCAAAGGAGTCAGAGATCAGATCGAATGTTTTGTTATATTTCTGTGGAGAAGAAGTATTTTGTCCCAAAACGGATTTGATGACTAGGGTAAAAATTAGTAAAGCAACGATTTTGTTCATTTCAATTGATTTGGTGCCACTTAAAACTAGTTAATTTATAAGGGTATTGCTTCGAATCTGCAAAACTTTTTCAAAGGCTTTTCTTGCAGCGCTTCGGAAAAATACTTCTCCACAATAGACATAATCCAGTTTAGCCAGGATTTTCAGCATCGGGATGTTGTCAAAATTGGTATCAACTTTAATACTGTAAACTTTTGAATCCAAAGCCAAATCTTCGATTAATCTGAATAGTCGGGTTGCAATTCCCTTTCCAATCACTTTATCGGATGTTGCAACACGGTGTACTACTACATATTCCTCATTTGTCAACCAACTTCCTTCAATTTCCGTATAAGCCGGCTCAATGTCAAAGATGATAGCCGCATAAGCTATAATTTGATCATTCTCAATAAGAACGTAAGCAGAATTGTTTTCAAGATCATTGTAAATACTTTGCTCATTGGGATAACCATCCTGCCATTGTTCACTGCCGTCTGCTTTCCTTCGGGCAATTGCTTGCTGCAGGATTTCCCAAATGGCAGGGATTTCGGAAGAAGTTGCTTTGCGTAAGTTCATCGTTGAAAACTTGATTTAATGCTGAAAGATTATTCATAACTCATCAGGAAAAATTCATTGTCTAAGGTAGCCCAATCGAATTCATCCAATGGCTTATAGTCCGTGTCAAATGTTTTAGGCCAAACTCCAGGATCCAATTTGCCAGTTGGTTTTACATAATCAAAGAGAAATTTAACCCGATATCCAATAATATCATTATTGGGTAATTTCTCAGCTCGTTTTTTCTTTTGTTCCACACTGTCGAGCTGTACTATCTTGAGATAGTGATTGATACTCAGTCTACCAACCTGTTCGGTTTCAAAAATCTTTACCCTCAAGAGTTCCGCTTTTTGGCTTGACATCATTAAAACGGTATCTATTTTTAGGTTTCTCACTTCTATGTCATTCTCATTGAAGTAATTAACGGCATAGCTCATGAATTTGGAACGATCCGGTTTTTCCAGGTTTTCAGAACACGAAAAAAGAAAGCTTGTCAACCATACCAAGAGCAAAAGTTTCCAATTCATTAGTATAGGAAACTGTTATTCTTTCCATAATACAGCATCTGCTCGATGAACCCTTGTTTGTTCTCCAGTTTGATGTCCTTGATCTTTCCATTGTCGTCCATAATCGGAACGAAAACCGGGTAGACAAAGCCGTTGTAAGGAGCAATATTCAATGGTTTTACGCGTCTCAAAACTTCTGCATGTGTTTTCGGATCCACCTTTACACCATAAGTTTCCACCAGGTTCTTTCCGGCATTGTAATCACCTTCCGATTTGATACGTTGAATTTCTCTCAATAAATCTCCGAATAAGGTGCGAAGTTTTTTGTAATCTGTGATGTCATAATAAGTTTTGCCGTTTCGGACGATTTTTTCAATCACCTTCTCTTTTTGACCTTTCTCAAAAACCCACGAACTAACCAATTGACGGTTCTGCATGTGTTCTTCTTCCAGGTTTTGGCCTTTTACAAGTCGTTGTAATTGAGTAAGCATCCCATTCCGGATATAGCCGTCGTATTCTGCTTTTCCTACTTCCAGGGACTCAATCAGGCCTAAATCGACCATTTTTTGATCCATGATGTAATATAGTCCGACCAGATCAGCACGTGCCTCTTCCAGTGTGGAAGCGTAATTGAGAAGTGTTTCTGCCGGTTGACCAACTCCTTTGTTGATCTGTCCACTCGCATGTCCTACAACTTCGTGCAAAGCGGTGTGCATTTTACCTGCAATTGCTCCGTATTTGTTTGCCCGATCTATTTCTTCCTGGTCATTTGCAAATTCTTCAACCAATGCAGGTCCGCCCGCTTTGTTGTAAGCCTCGATGATATTTCCCAATGAAACTGATTTGGAACCATGCATTTCGCGAATCCAATTATTATTCGGTAGATTAACTCCAATTGGAGTAGAAGGGGCAGCATCTCCTGATTCGCTGGCAGCTTCAACCACTTTATACGATACACCGACCACTTTCTTTTTCTTGTGTTCGGGCATCAAAGGGGAATTGTCTTCGAACCATTGCGCATTTTTTGCTACAAGAGACATGCGTTTGGAAGCTTCAAAATCGTTGATTTGAACTATTGATTCATAATTGGCGCGTTTTCCTAACGCATCACCGTAAGTTTCAATGAACCCGTTGATATAATCAATATCTCCTTTCGTTGCAGTAGCCCAAAGCACATTGTACTCGTCCCACTTTTTCAGGCTTCCTGTCTTGTAGTATTCAATTAAGGCTTTCAATGCCTGAGCTTGCTGGTCGTTTTCAGCAACTTTCACTGCTTTTCTCAACCAAAAGATAATCTGGTCGATTGCCAATCCATATTTCCCTTTACTTTTCCACACTTCTTCCACCAATTTTCCTTTTTTAAGGACTAATGTGGAATTCAGTCCCCATTCAACCGGGGTCGAATCGTTCAAATCTTGTTTTGACAGGTAGAAATCCTCGACCATTTTTTGGGTAACACCTTTCCCGTAGAAATTATTCGCGGAAGCAACAATCATGTCTGCATTCGGGTCTTTCACTTTTCGTTTCTTCTCCAGGTGCGGATTAAAAACAGCATCCAATGCTTCAGGACTCAGGTTGTATTCCACCGACTTCATCAATTTATCCAAATAAGCCGGACTGAAGGTCGGTTTGATTTTCTCCATGCTGTAATGGTGGTGGATTCCATTAGAGAAAAACACCTGCTTGCTCCATTCATCGAATTTCTTCCACTCACCGGTGGTTTTATCCCCTGAATATTTTTCATGAATCGCTTCCAATGCCCTGCGAATTTCCAGATTGAATCGGTTGTTCTGATCGTAGTTGATATCCCTTCCTGCCAAACCTGCTTGAGAAAGATAGTAAACCAGTTCTTTTTGCTTGACAGTCAATTTATTCCAGCTGGGAACTTCAAAACGAAGGATCTGGACATCAGCGAACCGTTCAACAGTTGTTTCCATAGCTTTTGGATTTTCTTCATTTTCTCCGGTTTCTGCATTGTCTCCGCATGCTGTTGAAAGAGCAAGAAGAGAAGAGAAAGCGAGTATATTCTGTATTTTCATATCGATCAGTTATCTTGCTTGAAATTAGCCAAAAAAAATGAAATCGGGATCATTAGTGAAAATCCGAAACAGTATTTCTTACTTTCAGTAAGATATTCGAATCGGGGATTGAGCTATTTTTCTTTTCTTTGAGTTTTGGATGGAAAGCCTGTTAAATCTAATCTATTGGAAGTTAGTATAATGAAAAGTAAAAGTATAATAACCGGAATTTGTTTACTGCTGGCTTTGATTTCATGCAATAAGCCAAAGAAAATCCCAATAAAAGATTTAAGGATTGTCATGCTTGGGGATAGTGAAACAAGGAGAATCAATCACTATTGGGGTGCAGATACCAATTGGAATACACTGACCGGATACAATCACATATTCAATTTGGGATTTGACGGATACAAAACCAGCGATATCATTTATCATGAGGTTGATACGGTTGCACCTTTGTTCCAGGCTTTGAATAAAAAACCACATGTCATTTTCCTGATGGTTGGAATAAATGATATCAGCCTGTCGGTTCCATTATCTGAAACACTTTCCAACGTTCGTCTGATGATGGATACAATTCAAAAATATCCGATTGATCTGGTAATTGAATCCGTTATTCCAACTACCAATTACTATGACACCTTGTATGGAGGATTTCCGGTAAATGGTGTGATTGCAGGACGCGTCAAGGAAATGAACGATAGTTTGAAGCATATCTGTGCTTCCAGGAAAATTCCGTTTTTAAATATTCAATCCAGGATGTTGGTTTCCAATACGTATTTAAACAACACATTATCGATAGACGGAATTCATTTGAACTATAAAGGCTACATTATCTGGAAAAATTGCCTGAAAAAGTATATCAGTACCCATTATTGAAAATTGCCCGGCTTAATCGTGCGAAACATAACACTCGCCCGCAGGAATCGAAACGGGAACCCTGTTTTCTGCCGGAACAATAGGGCAGGAGTACCTGTCTGAATAAGCGCAATAAGGGTGATAAGACTTGTTGAAGTCCAATTTCACTTTTTTGGCCTTTTTACTGAAGTAGCAATCCAGGTATTTTCCTGCGCCATAAGTAGAAATGCCGGTAGTGCCGTCTTTAAACGGTACGAAGTAATAATTTTTGTATGCCTTGTTTCCTGCCAGATCGAGGTTTTTATACACATTCAATATGCAGATGGTATCGTTCATCTTGAATGAAAGAGTTCCCATTTTCCGGTAGTAAACAGTCCGTTCTTTCGACATAGGCATCACGAAAGCATTTCCGACTTCTTTTGTGAAATCAGCTTCAATGATGAATGATGTATTGATTGGGAAATAACAGATTTCGGGATGGATTTTCCGTTCTTCCTCATTTAATACTTGTGAAAGAAACTCTTTATCATGTTGTTCACGCTCATGAGTTAAACTATCAGCATAGGTGTTCTGAGCGAATGAAGTTCCGCCAAGGACGATGCTTGTAAGTAAGATCAGGTAATTTTTCATCTGTTCCCGAATAATGAGCTTCCTACACGGACCATCGTGCTTCCTTCTTCAATTGCCAGTTTATAATCACCGCTCATTCCCATTGAAATGACCTTGAAATCAGGATTGTATTTGAAATAATTGCTTTTCAGGATAGCGAAATAATTGTGGAGATGTCTGAACTCATCGCGAACCTGTTCTTCATTCTCTACAAAACTGGCCATTCCCATCAGCCCTATAATGGAAATGTGATCCATTTCAACAAACTCCCTGCTTTGGAGCATTTCTTCTGCTTCTTCAAATGAAAGCCCGAATTTAGTCTCTTCCTGTGCAATGTGGAATTGAAGCAGGCAAGGAATCACCCGATTATTCTTTTCTCCTTGTTTATTGATTTCCTGGAGCAATTTAAAGCTATCTACGGAATGGATCAGGGAAACGAATGGAGCAATGTATTTTACCTTGTTGCTTTGCAAGTGACCGATCAGATGCCATTCGATATCTTTGGGAAGTATTTCCCATTTATCCACCAGTTCCTGAACCTTGTTCTCGCCGAAAATACGCTGACCTGCATCGTAAGCTTCCTGTATAAGTGATGCAGGCTTTGTTTTTGAAACTGCCACTAAAACCACTTCTTCGGGCAATTCCTGTTTTAATTCGGATAATCGATCTGCTAAAGACATGTGCTATTCGTTGATATTATAGATTGTCAATCCACTGCGCATTTTAGGTTCAACCCAGGTGGATTTCGGAGGCATGATTCCTCCTTGGTCTGCTACTTCCTTCACTTCATTGATGGATGCTGGATAAAGCAAAAAGCCTACCTTGAAATCGTCTTTCTTTACCAGGTCGACCACTTTTTTTAGTTCTTTCGTTCCCGGGATAAAATCAATATCCCTACTCGTTTTCAGGTCCTCTATTCCCAAAATAGGAGTCAGGATATAATCTGTAAGGATTTGAGCATCCAATTGTTTCACCACATCCTTTTCCGATGCAATGTCTTTTTTGGGCTTGAAAGAATAAGCTTCCCTGCCGAGTAAGCAAACAATTTCGTGACGTTGGATAGGTCGGCGCGCTTTTTTGAGCTCTTCAATTTCAAAATGTACTTCACACGCTTTGAGGAAACTCTTCGGAGTCAGGCCATTCAGGTGTTTCACCAGACGCTGGAATTCCAGGATTTCCAATTTCTGTTCATCAATCAGGTAAGCCAGGAAGAAATCCTGATTAGGAAATTGGGCCTGTCTGTTTTTGATGATCGTATCTTTCAATCGGGCAGAGGAAGCAGAACGATGATGGCCGTCAGCAATATACAATTCGTTCAGTTCCGCATAAATGGAAACCAGTTTCGAGTCTTTAGTTGCATCAATCACCCATAATTCATGTTTGATCTTATCTGTAGTTGAAAACTCGTATTCAGGCCGTGACTTGGTTACTTTTTCAAAATACTTATCCAGTTCCGGTAAGTGCTTGTGAGCCAGAAGAACCGGTTCCGCATTGAATCCGGTAATATTCAGGTAATTTGTAAACATGGATTCACGTGAAGTGATCGTTGCCTCATGCTTTTTTATCAGATTATTTCGGTATTCCTCTATGCTGACTCCGGCAATAACACCTGTAAACTGGTGTGCGCCTTTTGTCTGTCTGTAAATGTAAAACGATTCCTGGTTATCCTGTATCAGGATTCCCTGATCAATGAACGAATCATACCGGGTTTTAACGGCTTCGAAACGCTCCACGGAATTTGCTTTCGAATGATGTTCCTTATCGCCTTCCGGGTGAATGATATGCAGGAATGTATAAGGGTTTTCGTCTAACTTTGCGCGCAAGATATGCTTGCGATAAGCAGTTAAAGGTCTCGTTGATACCAGCTGAGCTTTATCTCTCGTTGGACGAATTGCCTTAAAGGGGTGAATTATAGACATTTATTCCAATGACTAAGCAGGAACTTGCACTCCAAATTGTTTAACAATTAAATCCGCCAACTCCAGGCCGATTCGATCTTGAGCCTCATTTGTTGCAGCTCCGATATGTGGTGTTGTCCCGATTTTTTCGTTGTTCAACAGGTCTGCTCTCGGATTTGGTTCGTTTTCAAAAACATCCAATCCGGCATAAGCAATTTTACCTTCGGCAATTGCTTCCAATAAGGCAGATTCATCCACAACTCCACCACGAGCAGCATTCACCAATATTACGCCTTTTTTCATGAGGTCGAATTGAGCTTTTTTGATTACTGCAGAACCATCAGCTTGTTTTGGAATATGAAGGGAGATAAAATCAGCTTCTTTCAAAGCACTGTTTAAATCGTCAGTAGATTTAACAGGAACCTTTAACTCTCCCAATCCCTGGATTTCACCTAAAGAAATCTCGGTATTGATCTCGTGATTGTTTACAGCGATCACTTTCATTCCACAACCAAGGGCATAACTCGCCAATGATTGTCCGATTCTGCCAAAGCCGATGATCGCAATGGTTTTGCCACGTAATTCAATTCCTTTTCCGTATTTCTTTTTCAATGCAGAGAAATCACCTGTCTCCATTTGCTTGAATGAATCGTGTAATGAGCGTGCACCTGCAAATAAGTGTCCCATAACCAATTCCGCAACGGATTGTGAAGAAGAGGCAGGTGTATTGATCACGACCAATCCTTTTTCGCGGGCATAAGTAACATCGATATTGTCCATTCCAACACCACCTCTACCAAGCAATTTCAATCCCGGACAAGCATCAATGACCACTTGTCTGATTGTTGTGGCACTTCTCACAAGAATAATCTCGATGTTATTTGCATTCACATAGTTGATCAGGTTATCCTGCTCAACCTTATCAGTTATTACGGTAAAACCGGCTTTCTCAAGAGCGATTTTCCCTTCGTTGGAGATACCGTCGTTTGCTAATATTTTCATAATTTTTAATTCAATTTGTACTGAGTTCCCAGTTAGTTCGATTTTGTTTGGAACAAATAGTTATCGTTCTATATCCCTCGGCTTTTCTGTCTTTCCAGCCAGAGCCTCAGTCTTCGCCAGCTGTGCTGGCTCTTACCCGTGTTTTTTAGAGAAATCATTCATAACATCAACCAAAACCTGAACGCTATCCAATTCAAGTGCGTTGTACATGGAAGCCCTGTATCCACCGACACTTCTGTGTCCGTTCAATCCGATAATTCCGGCTGCTTTCCATGCTGCATCGAATTCATCTTTCAAAGAATCGTTTGTTAACAGGAAGTTGACATTCATTTCAGACCGGTCTTCAACAGCTGCAGTTCCCTGGAATAATGGGTTCGCATCGATTTCCGAATAAAGCAACTTTGCTTTCGCCTGGTTTTTCAATGCCATTTTAGGAACACCTCCATTCGCCATCAGATCTTGCAGATTCAACATGGCAACGTAAACTGAAAATACCGGAGGAGTATTGTACATGGAATCCTTTTCTGCGTGTACTTTCAAATCCAGGTAACTTGGCATGAATGCAGAAGTAGACTTCCCTAGAACATCTTTCTTTACAATGTATAAAGTAGCTCCGGCAGGTCCCAGGTTTTTTTGAGCTCCGGCATAGATCAGATCAAAGTCCGAAACATTGACCTCTTTGGAGAAAATATCCGAAGACATGTCACAAACCAATGGCAAATCCGTTTTAGGAAAATCCTTGAACTGAGTACCGAAAATCGTGTTGTTCGAAGTGAAGTGGATATAATCGGCATCCGTCGGAATTACCAGGTTTTTTGGAATATAGCTGAAATTTTTATCTTCAGAAGAAGCAAACACATTCACATCAACTCCCACTTTCTTAGCTTCCTTGATTGCGCCGGAAGCCCATGTTCCGGTATTGATATATCCTGCTTTCTTTGTTGAACGCATCATATTCAAAGCCGCAATTGTGAATCCAAGCGTAGCTCCACCTTGCAGATAAAGTACCTCATATTCATCTGAAATATTCAAAGCCTTTTTCACTAACTCGCGTGCCTCGTGCATCACAGCTTCATAATCCTTACTTCTGTGCGAAACTTCAAGAATGGATAATCCATTGAAATCCAATACAGCATCTGAAGCTTTCTTAAATACGTCTTGCGGAAGAATACATGGTCCTGCGCCAAAGTTGTGTTTTTTCATTTGTTGATTTTTTACTCTCTATTTGGAAGTGTACAAATTTCGAGAATTTTGAACGAAAAGAGAAGCGTTTTACATTAAAATATTTCACAAAAAAAGCCCCGCCAAGTGGCAGAGCTTTTGATATGTTGAAGGAATATTCATTCGATTATTCTTCCGTTTTTTTCGCTGGTTTTGCAGCCGGTTTTTTTGCTGCGGGTTTTTTCTCAGCTGCAGGTTTCGCTACTGTTTCTTTTTTAACAGCCGGTTTCTTAGCTGCTACTTTTTTCTCATCTGCCGCGGCAGATTTCTTAACAGCTGCCGGTTTAACCGTCGCAGTTGTTTTTCTTTTGCGAGTATTACCATAGGATCCGTTTGTACGTTTTCCTTTTGCAGTCTTGATATCACCTTTTCCCATAATAGTTATCTGTTTTTTTTTGAGTTCGAAAAGTCATACAAATATAACGTTCTCTTTGATTTACAGAGTAAAAAAAGTTCAAAAAGTTCAAATAATTCAAATTCATTCCTTGTTGGAAGCATTTGATTATTGAACATTTTCATTTGAACCTTGCAAGCGTTTTTCAAGTTCTCTTCTGACGACATCACCATTTTTCATATAACGCTGACACCATTTCAATTTGACGTCAATTTGATCAGCTTCACTGAGCTTCCAATCGATGTCTGATTCAATCAGTCGTTGTCTTAATGCTTGAAGCGTAAGTGCTACTGAGACGGAAACGTTGAAACTTTCCGTAAATCCAACCATCGGAATCGAAACCTGGTAGTCCGCAATTTCACGGATTTCGTCCGAGATTCCTTCCCATTCTGTTCCGAATGAAAGAGCGATGGGTTGATCCAGTGGCAGGTCGAATATGGAATGTTCCGCATCCGGAGTAAGTGCCGCGATTTTATATCCTTGTGATTTTAATTTGGAAACAGCATCCACGAGTGGGGAAGTACCCTCATTGTAATTGAAGAGATCGACCCATCTTCCTGCTCCACGGGCGATATCGCGTTGCACCTTGTATTTGTTTTTGCTTTCAACCACATGCAATTCCTGGATACCGAAGCAATCACAGCTTCGGATGACAGCACTGGCATTATGTTCTTGGAAAATTTCTTCCAGTAGAACAGTCAGATGTCGTGTGCGGTTTGAAGCAACTTCGTCAAACAGCTGACCTTTCACTTCCGGAATCAATTCGTAAAATGCCTGAAGCAATTCGTTTTTCATGCTGCAAAGCTAGTGATTATTGTAGAATTGAAAAGTGATAAAGTCAAAAGCTAGAAGGAGTTTTGTTTCCGATAGAGGAATATGGAACTAAATCAATCTAAGCTGTTTTAGGGGGCTTTTGGCTCTCCGGTATCGTAAATTAATGATCTACGCGTTGTTTTTCAGAATCCGATGAACCTGACTCACGCGCATTCAAGGCTTTTCCTTTGCTGAAACGGTAAGAAAAGCTTACAGTAACTACGCGGGTATCCAGTTTACTCAACCAATTCGCTTTTGAATTCGCAATGTTTCGAATATCCCCACCAGGTTTGTTGCTGTGAAAGACATCCGAAAGGCTCAATTTGACAGCCCCTTTTTCTTTCAGGATTTTGTAAGCTAGTCCTGCTCTTAGTTGCCAAACCGGAATAGTCAGAAACTGTCCGGACAAAATGCGTGTCTGATAGGATCCGGCAAGATCAGCTGAGAATTTCGGAGTGATCATGAATTTGAAAGCTGGCCCTACATACCAATACCAACGGTTTTCAACTAAGGGTTGATTATAGATAGAAGTATTGTAGCCGATATTCTTCATTTCCGAGTAGTATTGGACATTCCACCATTTGGTGAGGTTGATCTCACCGCTTACACTGATTCCATAAGCAGTTTGATTTCCATAATTACCAGGTCTGCTGTAATAAATATTGTTTACCTGTTCATTGGTCTCATTGATCAGATTGTGGACCAGGCTATAATCAAGAGTGACGGAAAATGCGTTTTTGTAACTGTACGTCAGTTCGAAATTGTAAGAAAATGTTGGCTTCAGGAAAGGATTCCCCGCGTAATAGGTATAAGCATCCATCGGATAGGTGAAGGGATTCATGTCCTGATAATTCGGATAATCGATCCTTCTCCCGAAAGACAAGCCGATCTGGTGGTGCTTTAAACTGTCAGGAGTGTAAGAGAAATAAGCTGTGGGGAATAAGCTGTTGTACATGCGTGTAAAGCTGGAATCACTCACTATTGGATTGCCTAACTGGTTTCCCTGCATACGGATACTTTCGAACCGCAATCCCAATTGGAATGCAAGTTTTCCAATTTCCTGGGCGTAATTTGCATAAGCTGCATTGTTGTTTTCCTTGTAGAGAAAGCGGTTTGAAAAGGTATAATTCGGAACAAGGGAATTTCCTACAACATCATAAAAATCAGCTGTATTATCCGTACTTACAAAGGCAGTCTTCACCCCGAATTCCATCCTGTTATTGTTTTTAAACGGATTTACGTAATCTATTTTGGCAGTTTTGATATCAATATCCGCAGGTAGTGAAGATTCCAGATTCAAAGAATTTATAACTGTTCCGTCGTTCGAGCGGGTCTTGTTGTCCAAGGTTTGGTCATGCTCTGATTTGTAGCGGATGTAATCCGCATTGATACTCAGTTCTTTTCCCAAGCTGTCAATTTTCAGGGTGTAATTGATGTTGGCGCTCCCGTTATACCAAAGATTCTTCGACTTACTGTAAGCTTTAACCACGGCTGAGATTGAGCTGTCGGCTGCAAGTATATTTGCAGTGTTATTATTTGTTGTTAGGGACGGATCGTGAGAACCCGAGAACACAACTCCAATGGTTGACTTTTTACTTAGATACCAATCCATCCCGATTTTTCCTGTTTTTCCACCGAATTGCCTCTTGATATAGGAATTTTGTAAAAATGCGGAACTGAACTGGCCGTCGGGAGTGGAATAATACCGGTTGATATCCAGATCCTGGTAGGAATTATTCTGGCTCACACCGAGTGTGGTGAACAGATTGATTTTATTCACCCTGTAATTGAAGGTGAAACTGTTATTGGTACGCATGTATCTTCCTTGCCCGTAACTCAGGGTAATTCCACCATTGAATCCTTTTTCCTTTAGTTTTTTCAGGATGATATTGATGATCCCTGCATTTCCCGATGCGTCGTAACGGGCTGGAGGATTGGTCATGATTTCTATGGAAGCGACGGAATTGGAGGGCAGGGAACGCAAATATCCGGCAAGGTCTTCCTGCGACATATAAGTAGGTTTGTTATCAATGAAAACCTGGACTCCGGATTTTCCTTTTAAAGAAATGTTTCCATTGAAATCAACAATGATTCCCGGCGCTTTTTCCAATAATTCAAGAGCAGTTGTCCCGGAACTTCCAACCAATGCGTCCGGATTCACAATGACCCGGTCGATTTTTCGTTCAATAAAAGGTTTCTTAATCGTAATTACAACATCTTGTAATTGTGTTGAGGCTGCTCTTAAAGTGATTTCGGGTAATTGTATGCGGGAAGAATCGGTAGCGACTTCAAAGGGTTGGCTCACCAATTTCTGATAATCCAATTGATCGATGATGATCAGGAAAGTACCTGTTTTAGCAATTTCAAACTCAAATTTCCCTAATGAATCACAAATAGCAGCCTTAACGAGTGTTGAATCAGTTGAATGACACAAACGCACAACCGGTAGAGACTCGGGGATTCCGCCGGTCACTTTTCCGGTTATTGTAGCATGTTGAGCTGAAACAAGTTGGGTAGATTGAATAAGAAAAAAAAGGAAAAAAAGAATTCCGTAGTTAAAGCGTGTATCGGTCATCGGGTATGGAATAGAACTGTCCCACAAAGATGTTCTATTTAGTGGAAGATTACGTGTAAAAAAGGGATAATTTATGTAAATGAGCCTATTTACATGTTGGGCGGTAACAGAAATAGATCAGGAAATACCGGAACAAAAAAAATCCCTCCGTCGGTTGACAAAGGGATTTTTCTCTAAAGAATATCGTTCTTAGTTAACTGCTCCAGATAACTCAGCACCAGCTTTGAAACGTACTACGTTCTTAGCTGCGATTTTGATTTCTTTTCCAGTTTGTGGGTTACGACCAGTTCTAGCTTCACGCTTAGAAACTGAGAAAGAACCGAATCCTACTAAAGAAATACGGTCTCCTTTTTTCAATGCTCCAGCTGTAGCACCTACAAATGCATCCAATGCTTTTTTCGCATCAGCTTTAGATAATCCTGCTTCAGAAGCAATCGCATCAATTAATTCTGCTTTGTTCATAGTTTGGTTTTTTTTTGAATGATTTCTAATAATTAACACAACAAAAATATAGGAATATGCTTCTCTACCAAGGCCAAACACTAAAAAGCGTTGATTTTGTTGATAAATAAACGTATTTGTTGATAAGCCTCCCTGTTTTAGGGGGGGGTCCGACTAATTTGATCTTTTCTTCGATAAAAATTAGTTGAGAATGATGGACCAATCGGATGAATTATTCCCAACCAACCACTCCTTTGCAGTCATTTTCTTCTTTCCTTCTACCTGGAATTCGACAATTTCGAGTTGTTTTTCGTTTGTATCGACGAATAATTGGGTCTTTGTAGCCGATAATTGAAGTGATCCGGAACCGGTTTGAGAACTGATATGTGTTTTGAAAACTTTTACATTCTTCAATTCGCCTTTTGAATTTTTCCAGGTGGTCCAAGCCGTTGGATAAGGATTCAATCCGCGGACCAGGTTATGAATCGCTTGCGGCTCTGCATTCCAATCAATCTGTGTATTCTCTTTAAATAGTTTTGGGGCAGGTCTCATAGAGGTTCCCAATTCTGTTTGAGGAATCGGATTCACTTCATTGTTCGCAATACGTTGGAGAGTTTCCACTACAAGTTTACCGCCGATCCGAATCATCCGGTCATGCAATTCTCCCGCGCTTTCATTTTCTGCAATGGCCATTTCTGTTTGACCGATTACATTTCCGGTATCAATAGCTTCATCTATAAAGAATGTACTGACCCCTGTTTTTTTGTCCCCGTTAATAATAGACCAGTTGATTGGAGCAGCTCCACGATAATCGGGTAGAAGGGAAGCATGAAGATTGAATGTTCCTTTCTTTGGCATCTTCCAGACTTCTGTAGGAAGCATGCGAAATGCGACTACTACAAAAACATCCGCTTGGAGTGCTTCCAGATCACTTAGGAAATCTGTATCCTTTAGTTTTAATGGTTGCAATACCGGGATTTTGTTTTCCAGGGCAAATTGCTTCACCGGGCTTTCATGCATTAATTGGCCTCTGCCCGCAGGTTTATCCGCAACAGTGACGATACCAACCAAATTCATTCCTGCTTCTTTGATTGCCTGAAGAATTCCAACTGAAAAATGGGGTGTCCCCATAAAAACAATGCGCAAATTATCCATATTCTATTTTATCCTTTGTTCGATTAATCCATTTTAAATAAGTGAATGAACCCAGACCCATCGTGATGAAATAGACATATTCAACCAACCAAACCCATTGAATGGGCCAATCCCATACTTTGATGAAAAGATAAGCAGAAATGATGTACAAAGTAGTCGATAGACATTCCACCAGGAAGGTGATCCTTGTTTTTCCGATCCCACTGATGGTTTGAAAATAAACACTGCCAATACCGTAAATCAAGATGGAACCGCTTACAACACGAAGGATTTGTGCACTTTTCCGTACATGTTCCGCGTGATCTGAAACCAATCTGATCAATGCTTCCGGATAAATAATTGCTCCATGGAAGGTCAGGATCAGAAAACTGACCGTTAAAAGCTGTATTCTTCGTTGTATGGTCGGAAGCTGGTGAAACTGTTTTGCTCCGAAGTATTGCGCGATATAAGTTTTTGTTGCGGCGGCAAATCCCCAAATCGGGATGAAAGCCAGGAAATAAACGTACCGGATATTCAATGAAACAGTCAGATTGTCGCCGCCCATCTGTTCTATCCAGATGAAAAAGATCGTCCAGATAGAAAGTGCCACCATTCCCTGGAATAAGAGCGGGACACCGATAACCAGGTTTTCTTTTAACTGCAATTTGCTGACCAGGCTTTCCTTCCAGATAGGATATTGTTTTCTCAATTTTCCACCAATCAAGGTAGACAGGAGGAACAACATGGCTAAAAATTCTGCTGCAGTGGACGCAATTGCCGCGCCTTCCAATCCCAACCTCGGAAAAGGACCAATCCCAAAAACCAGGGAGTAATCCAAAATAATATTGGATACTGCTGCTATCAGGGAAGCAATAAGCACCAACGTGGTTTTTCCGACAGCCAGGTAAGACGCCTGGATACTGATGGTAATGGTTGCTGCCCAAAATGAGTAACTTCTGATTTCGAGAAACGATTGTTCTGCTTGAGCGAGTTCCCGGTTTGTAACCATGTATCCCATAAGTGATGGCATGCAAAGCTGAACCAGGATTGTCAATATAGTAGCTGCAAAGAGTAAGATGACAAAGTTTGATTGAAATACAGCTGCAAATCCTTTGGTGTTCTTTTCTCCGACTTTTTGAGCCATTGCGATTTGCGCGCCATCACCAAGTCCGATGAAAACCATATACATGGTAATATACCACAAACCGGCACTTCCCGAAGCATCGTAAGCCAGTTTACTGAACCTGCTTAAGAATGCTGCATCGGTAATGGAAATAACGGATTGAATGAATCCACTTAACATCATTGGTAGAGCAACCGTAAGAATGCTCTTATATCGGATATCTAACATTAAATAATCTGTAAAAGCAATCCTTTCAGGTATTCACCTTCCGGATGGAAAGCATTAATCGGGTGATCTGCAGGTTGGTGCAATTGTTCAAGGATTTTCACCGTTCTTCCGGACTCAATTGCTGCAGCAATAATGGTATTGGTAAACAATTGTTTGTCCACAACTTGAGAACAGCTGTAAGTCATCAACAGTCCTCCCGGGCGGATGTGTTGAATAGCCATTGCATTCAGCCTTTTGTATCCTTGCACTGCCTGGTGTCTTTTGTCGCGGTGTTTAGCAAATGCCGGCGGATCCAGGATAATAATATCGTATTCTTCCCCTGTTTCACGGATGAAGTTCATTGCATCAGCGACAATCGATCGGTGATTTTTGAAGTCGTTCAATTCAATATTTGCATCCGTCAGTTCGATTGCTTTTTTTGAACTGTCCAACGAATGCACTTCTTTTGCACCTTCTTTCAATGCAGCCAAGCTGAATCCTCCCGAATAACAGAAGGTGTTCAATATCTTCGCTCCTTCGGCATATTTTGCCAATAAAGCCCTGTTTTCACGCTGATCGATGAAGAAACCTGTTTTCTGGCCTGTAATCCAATCCAATTGGTATTTCACTCCGTTTTCCAATGCAATGTGAGGAGTTTCACAGCTTCCGAATAGATAACCATCTTCAACCGGCACGCGACCTGGAAGAGTTTCTTTGGATTTATTGTAAACCGCCTTCAAATCGTCTCCCAAAGCATGAATCAATGCATTCTTGATCAGATCAATTTGGAGGTACATTCCCAAACTGTGACATTGGATTACTGCAACACCTCCATAATAGTCAATTACCAATCCGGGTAATTCGTCTCCTTCACCATGAACCAATCTGCAAATCGAATTGTCTTCTCTGAAAAGGTGCAATTTCCTGCGTAAATCAACCGCATCGGAAATACGTTTATTGAAAAACGCCTGATCGATCAAGTCATTGTTGAACGTCAGGATACGAACTGCAATGGAACCGTGTTGGAAATGCCCTTTCGCAATTTCATTGTTCCGTGAATCCAAAACAGCCACTACTTCACCATCTTCAATCGTTTTTGGCATCTCTTTCAAGGCACCGGAAAAAATCCACGGATGTCTTCTTTCCATAGATTGTGTTTTGTGCGGAAGTAATTGAACGTTGGGGTACATATCACGAATTTTGTGCAAAGATAGTCTAAATTGAAAATTGAGAATTGAAAAGTTGGAAGAGAAGGAGGAATTGACGTCAGGAATCAAAACCTTTTCAATTATCCATTCTACATTTTCAATTAGTCGTATCTTTGTATCCTATCTCATAAAAAGAAAAATGTCGTACTCAATTCAAGTGTTTCTAAAAAACAATTCTTTTTCAGAAGAATATGCTCAAGAGAAGCATGATGGAAAAGATTCACCTGAAAACATTCGTTATGAATGGGAAGATGAATTTCGTTTAACTGATTCTTCAGATGTATTGGAGATTGTGCGTGACCAGCCTTTTATTCTTGCCGGAGAAATCGGAGATGGCAAATCTTTCCATTATGAGATACAGGATGTCATTCAATTCATCTTTCATGGTGAAAATGGAGCAACGGCAATTGTTTTTTCTGAAAAATGCCTGGATGAATACCTTATCGACCACGATCATCAAAAATTGAAAGTTTATTTGAATGATGACGAGGTGGTGGAGAATCCGGTACCTGGAGTTTATATCGTGCTAAGCGCATTTCCAAAGGAATTAAGAAACTGATGCTTTCAATCAGGCAAATCTATTTTTCATACAACGAACAAAGGAAGGTTTTAGAAGGCGTTTCCATTGACCTGAAACCGGGTGAGATTTTCGGAATTGTCGGTGCGAGTGGAGGAGGAAAATCCACCTTGCTTAAAATCACTGCCGGATTATTGGATGCTTCCAAAGGAACTGTTTATTGGAATAACGAGCGGGTGAAAGGCCCAAGTGAACGATTGATTCCGGGACATCCTGAAATTCAATTGGTCAACCAGGATTTTAACCTGGATCTTTTCCATACGGTTAAAGAAAATGTTTTGGTAAAAATTCTTCATCTGCCAGAAAAGGACCGCATCCGTTTTTGTTATGAATTACTTGATTTGGTGGAATTGAAACCGTTGGAAAGTCAGCAGGCCCGACATCTTTCAGGAGGAGAACAGCAGCGCTTATCAATTGCGAGAGCTTTAGCCTTGGAATCGGAGGTCTTACTTCTCGACGAACCTTTTTCACACCTGGATGCTCATTTAAGGTCGAAGATCGGAGCTTATATCAAACAACTGGTCGAAATCCGGAACACGATTTGCCTGTTGGTTTCACACGAAGGAGACGAAGTAATGCAATGGTGTGAACGGATTGCCTTTTTGAACAAAGGGAAATTTAGCAGGATAGATACGCCTCAAGCTTTCTATTTCAAACCATCTAATTTCAATGAAGGAGCTTATTTCGGAGAATTAAATGAACTGAAAGACGGAAAAACTAAAATTTTATTTCGACCTTGTGAGTATAAAGTGGTGAAAAAAGACGGAATTGAATTGGAATTCACCGACTCCGTTTTCTTCGGCGCGTACTGGAAGTCTTTTTTCAAAACAAAAAACAAGGAAACAATTATCTTGCATGCCGATAAACCGCTAAAAAAAGTAAAACGTATTGAACTCAAAAGTAAAAGTGCCAAAGCTTAGTTGGAAAGAAGTTCTACAGCTTTTTAAAAGAACCTTTGTCGAATTTTTCCAGGAAAATTCATTCTTCCACGGCGCCGCGTTGGCGTATTATGCTGTTTTTGCGATTATCCCGATCATCTATCTTGCTTTGATCAGTTTTGGAAAGATCATGGGACAAGAGGCGATTCTGCGTTTGATTAAAGAATTGTTGGAAGTGCACATCGGATTAAAAGACAGTTCGGGAATTCTATCCTTTTTGTCTGAGGTACATTTTGAAAAGAGCAGTATGATTCTCAATATTATCGGAATAGTAGCTTTGATGTTTTCAAGTTCTGCCTTGATTTCTTCCCTTCGTCTGAGCATCAATGAATTTTATGATATCCATGTGAAAATTGATGATCGCAAGACCAAGATTTTCCATACCGTCTTCACAAAGCTGGTTTCCGTTTTCATGCTGGCTGTATTCGGTGTTTCCATTGTTTTACTTTATACAGCTGAAACCATTTTCATGTCCATAAGCGGGAAGTTATACGATTCGCTGCATTTACATCAACAATGGATCATGAATACCTTGGAGCATTTGGTGGCTATCGGGATCAATACCATCTTATTTGCGTTGGTCTATAAGTTCCTTCATGATGGAAAAGTGGTATGGAAACTTGCCTTTTCGGGAGGATTGTTAACTGCGTGTTTGTTGTATGTGGGACAGATCGGATTGAAGTTCTACTTCACAAAGTACTTCTTCGGAAGTCAGATGGGAATTGCCGGAACCTTGCTGATTTTCCTGGCCTGGATGTATTATTCTTCTCAAATCATTTTTCTCGGAGCGAAATTCATCAAGGTCTATTCCGAATTGATCGGAAGACCGATTACGTTTGAAGTGCATAAGCTGCTCCAGAATATGCAACAAAGAAGGAAGGGATGATTGGATCAGTGACCGATAAATTGAAACTGATAATCCTTTTGACTTATGGAATTTCATTTATTGGGTGTGTCCCGAATCCAAGTAAAGTCAAGAAAATAGTTGAATTAACAGAGCACCAAAAATTTCAAGACAAGTACGAATTGGTGTTTAAAAAATGTTCTGATCTAAAAAACACTGATTTGACATTTGTCGGATTGTCTGAAAAACCCACGATAACGATTTATTTGGATTTGAAACCTGAATCTGAAAACACGGATTGGCAGGAGTTACTTTTGTGTTTTCAGAAAAAACTTCCCGAAATGGGATTGAAATATCAGGCCATAGTTATCAGCGATGGCAGAGGCCCTGATTTTCAGTATTCACCTAAATGTGTCGAGAGGTATAATAAAGCGTTCAGATTATTCAATCAGAATCTGAAGCAAATCAAAGAGAACCGGATAGATGACTTGTTTACCACTATGAATTATACACGTGTAAAAATTGAATCAATTATCGAATTGTTTAATTATATCAAGGTGAATAATTTGGAGAATGCGGAACTCGTAGCTTATCCGTCGGATGAAATTTTCGGAGATGACAGAACTGTTTTTAAGTTGGAAACTTCAAAAAATACAATCTTGTACTTTTCGTATGTGATGCGTAAAGAACACGTTTATTTAACTTCAATTGATCTGAATAATATACCAAATTCAATAAATATTTCAGATTTTCTTGGAAAGATTAAAAAGTAATCATATTTTTGATTAAAATTTGGTCATTATGAAACTTGGAAATAATCTAAAGCTCGTTCGCAAAAGCAAGAAGAAATCACAGGAAGAAGTTGCTTCTGATTTAGGTTTAACACGCAGTAGTTATTCCGGTTATGAGAATGAGATTGCAGAGCCTGGAATCGATACGTTGATTGCACTGAGCAATTATTACGCTGTGCCGATAGATGCCTTGTTGACCAAAGATTTCACCACTTTTACGGAAAGTGACTGGACTACGATCAGCTCCGGATTGTATGCGGATATCAATGGAAAGAACCTACGTGTTTTAACTTCAGTGGTGGATGCGGAAGACAATGAGATGATCGAATTGATCCCGCAGCAGGCACGTGCCGGTTATACGACCGGTTACGCAGACCCTGATTATTTAAAAGTTCTTCCCACATTCAGCTTGCCATTCCTGTCGAAGGATAGAAAATACCGTTCTTTCCCAATTGTCGGTGATTCAATGCCACCGGTAGAAGAAGGATCCTTTGTTGTTGCCGAATACATCCAGAATTGGGGAAGTGTCCGAAATGGAACACCTTGTATTGTCGTGACAAAAGACGATGGAATTGTATTTAAGATTGTAAACAACTTTATCGAATCCCAGCAGTCGTTCGAATTATGTTCTACAAATCCGCTGTATTTGCCTTATTACGTAAACGTGAATGAGATTGTCGAAATGTGGAAATTTGTAAACTACATTTCACCGAGTTTGCCTGAAATGCGTATTGATGATTCGCTGCTTACCAGAAGTATACAGGATTTACAACGCGAAATCATGGATTTGAAACGAACGGTTAACGGGGGAGCGAAAAACGTTGCGCATTAAAAACAATACGCTCTTCGTTGATGAGTTCTTTGAGTGTTGATTTTATTTTCGCTGAGAAGGAAGTATCGAATTCGGTAATCAGTTCAGCTAAAGTCATCGGTTTCTGTTGCAAGAGTGCAATCAGTTCCAACTCGATTCGCGGATGTTTTTCAAGCAAATTCTGCTCCAAACAGTAATCGCATTTCCCGCAGGGTGCACTTTTTTGCCCGAAATAAGAAATGATGAATTGCGGTCGGCAATGTTTTTCTTCAAGAAATTTCTTCATCACGTTCATCCGTTCCAAAGCGCGTTCTTTCCTGAAATGATAGACTTCTGCTTTCAATTCCACATAATCATCCGGGAATCGTTCGTGAAGGAAAGTGACCATCGGTAAATCCGTTCGCCAAGTGATGTCGATGAGCCCGTGTTCTTCCAGATATTTCAACTGACGTTCCAATTCCTTGTCGGATATTTTCAATTTCTGACAAGCGTCTGCTTCATCCAATTCGCAAAAGGATTCAAATACATCGCTGTGATTTCTGCAAATCCAGGTAATCAATGGATCCAAGACAGGATTTTTCAATTGGAATCCGTAAAGATGCGTATTGTCTATACTGATCTTTATGCGGGAACCTTTCAATCCCTGTTCCGAGAAAAGGATGCTCCCGTTCATTTCAAGTAGCTTGAATGCAGGATAAACTTCTGTGATATTGAGGTTGAATTTTTTCACAAAATCATTGAATTGCAAGACATACGACTCATGTTCTCCCGAGCCGATAGCAATCTTTAGATAATTACATAAAGCTCTGTAAATTAGTTTGATCTTGTCGGTGCTCGGAAACTGTGCCAATACTCGTTCGGCAATCTCATGGATGTCGGCCGGTTCAACAAAAGCAAAAGTCCGGGATTCATTTCCATCCCGACCGGCTCTTCCTGCTTCCTGGAAATACGATTCCGGATTATTCGGAACCTCGTAATGTGCCACAAATCGAACATTCGGTTTGTCAATTCCCATTCCAAAAGCATTCGTAGCAACCATGATCGGAGTTTTCTCTGAAAGCCAATTCGCCAAAGCAAGACTTCGTTCTTTTCCACTCATACCACCATGATACATATTTGCTTTGATCTTTTGAGTTTGCAAATAAACCATCACATCTTTCACACTTTTACGTGTTTGGCAATAAACAATCCCTACATCATTCGGATTCTTATGGATCCATTTCGTAATAGCATCCAGTTTATTCGAAACATGATAGACTTCATAGCTGACATTCGTACGTTCAAAGGGAGCCTCAAACAATTCCGGGTTTTTCAATTTGAGATGTGTCGCAATGTCTTCTTTCACTTTCGGAGTAGCTGTAGCCGTCACAGCAATGATTGGAACTTCAGGATGGAATTCTCTCAGTTTAGCAATATCCGTATAGGCCGGCCGGAAATCATGTCCCCATTCCGAAATACAATGTGCTTCATCAACAACAAACAACCCGATTTCCATTTGTTTTACGCGTTCCTGGAAAAGGCGTGTCTGGATGCGTTCAGGAGAAATGTACAGAAAGTCCAAACCTCCGAATTTCGCATTATCGAGCAGAATGTCTATTTCACGGAAAGAGAGTCCGCTGGTCAACGCTTTTGCACGGATCCCTCTTTTCTGGAGTTGAGTGACCTGGTCTTCCATTAAGGCAATCAGAGGTGAAACAACGATCGTGATTCCTTCACGCGCTATGCCCGGTACCTGGAAGCAAATTGATTTCCCCCCGCCGGTAGGTAAAAGAGCAATGACGTCCTTACCATAAATCGCAGCATCAACAATCTCTTCCTGTAAAGGTCGAAACTGAGAATAACCCCAATAGTTGGAAAGAATTTCTTCGCTCTTTTTTGACATGTCTTATTTTATGAATATTCAAAATGTTCCAATGTTTCAGCTGTGGCTGATTCAAGTATTCAGATTGAACGTGTAAAGTTAAGGCTTCAAACGATTCAATTTGCTGTAATATTCGGGTTTTATCAAGTCCTTCAATTCAGAATAGGGGATTACCGCCCATTCAGGATCCAGGCAAAAAGCAGCAAAATGAGGAAATGAAGGAAGAAGTTTTAATCCATTCGGTGTAAATACAAAATCACAATCTACGGTCCATAATTCCTTTTTGGAGTATTCACATTCCATATTCACATCGTATTCTTCGGACGAATTATTCTCATTGAAATATTCAGGGTTATTTTTTGCTAAGTAAGTATAGACGCGTTCTTCATAGGTGTTTTCCTTACCGGGAATCAGAAAGTCGGATGATTTTATAGCCTGGCGTTTGTTTATATCGTAACTGATCCCATAATTGCTTTCTGACGGATGAGCCCCGCCACAATAAAATGCTGTGAAAACAGAAAAACTGATCAAATCGTTTGAAATAGTGATGTCAGAGATGCTGTAGTTGTAATCTGAGCCGTAAGTGGAGTAGGCTGCGCATTCCAAGCTGGCAAGGTATTCTGAAATCTGCAAAAATTCCAGGTATGAATTTGCGTCTTTTTGTTTTTCGGCAACCAACCCGGAATCGATACGAAACAAGGTGATTTTGGTGTTGACCTCTTCAAAATAACGAATCTTTACGTGATTGATTGTTCCTACTGAATCAACTTGCTTCAGTTTAAAAAGCCCGACTTTTACTTTGGTCAGGTCACTGGCATCGGAAGCTTCTTTTTTGAAATACGGATTCGAACATTTGGGACTGCCGGTTTCTTTCGCTGTCAATAGAACTAATTTGAGCGGGAGTGATTTGCCCTTTTGTGACCAACTTCCTTCAATTATTTTGTTCGGCCATTTGAATCGGAAGGTTTCCGGATCGGTCACTTCTAACGCATATTCATCAGAAGAGCTCAGTGTGATTACTCCGGATTTGCTGGTTCCTGCAAGAGAAAGATCTATCAGTTTGTTTTTGTAGAAGTAATATCCGGTTACGCGGCTTCCATCAATAGTCATTTGAAGGTAAATCGGGTATTTGCCGATTGTCCCGCTAAACGAATGAGTTTGTCCATAAATCTTACCGAAGCAGAGAATGAACAGGAAAAAGGGAAGCAGCAGGGTTCTTTTCGAAAAGCTTTTCAATGAAAGTGTTGTAAGTGTTGGCATTTTTGTTTAGTTACATTAAAAGTCCTTCCTGATGCAAATATTGGAATTACTTCCGATATGCACATGGAATCGTCAACTAATTTAGGTATATTCGCATAACTATTAGTCGTTATGGTATTACAAGACAACATTAAAGTTACTCTTACCAAAGAGTCTAAACTAAGTGCTGTTGATTGGGACAATTTGCCGTTTGGGAAAGTGTTTTCAGATCACATGCTAATTATGGATTATAAAGATGGGGCATGGCAAGATCCTGAGATTATGCCGTTTGGTCCTCTTTCCATGCATCCTGCAACATCTGTCATTCATTACGGGCAATCAATTTTTGAAGGATTGAAAGCTTATAGAATGAATGGAGGTGAAGTGGCAATCTTCAGGCCTGATATGAATGCGAAGCGATTCGAAGAATCTTGTGTTCGTATGTGTATGCCGGTCATTCCGGAGAATGTTTTTGTTGAGTTGACTCGGAAGTTTGTTGAGATTGAAAGCAATTGGATTCCAAAGAAGGAAGGTTATTCCTTGTATTTAAGGCCGTTTTTATTCGGCATCGATGAATACATTGGAATAAAACCGTCAGATACGTATCGTTTTGTAATTTTCGCTTGCCCTGTTGGTGCATATTATAGTGAGCCTGTGAATGTGAAAATTGAAGAATTTTACACCAGGGCATCAGTTGGTGGAGTAGGAAGAGCTAAGACTGCCGGTAATTATGCTGCAGCTTTGTATCCTGCAAAACTAGGACAGTTAAAAGGATATCATCAGTTGGTCTGGACAGACGGAAAAACGCATGAGTACATTGAAGAATCAGGTACTATGAATGTGATGTTTGTTATCGATGGCGTTTTGATTACTCCTTCAGAGGAAAGCGACACCATCTTAAGAGGTATTACCAAGCGTTCGGTCGTTGAAATAGCCCAATTATGGGGAATGCCGGTTGAAGAGCGCAAAGTTTCTGTTGCTGAAGTTGTCCAGGCTCATAGAGAAGGACGTTTGACTGAAGCTTTCGGAGCGGGTACGGCTGCTACAATTGCTCATATTGCTAAAATCGGGTACCGTGATGAAGATTTGATTCTTCCTCCGGTTGAGACACGTACTTTCTCATTGAAAGTACATGCTTACCTGGATGACTTGAAATTAGGGAAAGTAGAAGATAGCTTCGGCTGGCTTTTAAAATTATAATCTTGCTATTTACAAGAGAAGAAATACTGTGGGGAGGCGATGTATCGCATCCCCACTATTTTTTTATGGAATTTTAGCCATACTTGCATCTCTACAGAAATTCAAAGTCATGAAGCCGATTTTACACCTTGCCTTTCTGATCTTACTCTCAACAAGTGCATTCAGTCAAACTACCGTTCGGATCATTGCGAAAGACCGAAGTAACGGAGATCCTGTTTCCCGGGTTTACATTCGTCAATACCAGGGAGATTCAATAATTAAGGCCCAATATACCAACTTAAAAGGCGCAGCTTATTTTCAAGTTTCTACAAAAGAGGCTACTGCCTTTGAGTTAAATCATATTGCATTTAATCCTTCTGAAGAAATACCAAAGAAAATCTTCTCCGGGAAACCCACAGATACCATCACAATTGTGGTGAGAATGTATTACAGCAAGGAACACCTGATAGAAGAAGTTGTAATCAAACCTGTCGGAGTTCCCGATACAATATTTGAATCCTCCCGGGTGTCTGTTTCTGATTTTGAATTTTTGCCTGATGACAACTTGCTTTTATTGACATATCCCAAGAATCTGAAAAAAGGAACGGAATTGATCCTATATGATGGATTCAAGCTTCTGGGAGAAATTTCCCTGCCTGAAAAAGGTCAGGAATTGATCCGTGATTATAGGGGAAATCCACACGTATTGACAGATAAATACATCTATGGAATTAGCGAAAACAACAAACAGATTCAGATCGCTCAAATAGAAAAGGAGTATTACATGACTTACATTGCTCCAATCGTGGACACCTCCTTTACAAAGTATTATTTTTCAAACTTCAATCCGAATTACCCTGCATTCGATTATTTCACATTTGATGTGGTGGATTCGACTTATCGGAAAATTGCAAAAGTTCAGGATGACTTGATGATGGAGCTGTACCGTTCGGAATTCAAGTGGGTTGATGTGAGAACGAAACTTTGGGCCACAGAAAAAGAGAATGAAACGGGAGTTGACAAGGAGATCTGGGTGGGAATGTACTATTTCACCAGTTCAATCTATTACAAGGAGTTGTACGCTCCGATCTTTGAAAGGAATGATTCCATTTTCTTGTTCGATCATTACAAAAACTTAATGTTCAGGTATACCTATCAAGGGGATTTGATTGATAGTCTCCCGATTTACTATCATTTACAACCTAGAGAGAACGGTTGGAAAAAGCATTTGATCCAAGACTATGAAACAGGGGAGATCTTTATTCATTACGAAAATGCAGGGAAGGCTCAATTAAGACATTTCGACACCAATACGGGAAAATTAAGCTCCCCGATAGAATTGGAATTCAAGTATCCTGAAAATATTCAAATCAAAGGAAATAGTGTGTATTACATCTACCGTCCGTTTGAATCGACCCAGAAAAAATACCTGTATCGTGAACGTTTGCCGTTTGAATACCAATCGCAGAAAACGAATAAGGGAACGGGGATGGAATTGGAAAAGCCCTAAAAGCGTAAATGGAGCTAAGACGGGCGTCCTAACTCCATTCACTAATCAACCTAACCTAACCACCTAAATCATAACAAATATACAATAAGAAAATTAAATTGCAAGAGGGTAAGTAAAAAAAAGCAGTTTAAAAATTACTAAAAAAACTACAACCCTTATTTACAGGTGTTTAGCTTTTAAATAATTACACTTAAATGATTAGCTTTCTTCCAATCGGACCTTCACAGAATAACAGGTCAAGAATGGAAACCTGCGAATTGAATTGTTTTTGATGGAATAATACCTGATTATATTCCCCAACCATTTCCAATGTTTCATAATCAGAAGTTCGGTAATCTTGCGGGTAAGAAGCTTCGTACTCTTCTGTAAAAGACAAGTCGATCGGTAATTGGTAAACATCCAGAATAAACCGGGTGATTTCCAGGTCAAAATCAATAAGGAAGCGCTGTTTTTTGAAGAGTATTTTTTCAATATCCGAAGCATAATGATCGAAATAGGGAGCAGAAGCATAAGAAGTTTTCAAAGCCCTCCAATGAATCAAAGGCCAGTTTTGCTGGTAAGAAACCAAAACATCTTTCGTCGCAGTTTTCGAGCCGGAAGGTTTTTCCAAGGGCATAGTCAGAATTTGAGTCCCTTGTGAACCCAAAATAGCCATCCTGTTCCGAAAAGTCTGTTTCGGTAAATGATCCGTGCTTTCAAAAACGACCTGCTTAAACTTTGCCAAATCCTGGAAATAGCGAACACTTCCAAAATAGGCAATAGGGAAAACAGGAGGCATCAATTAGTTGATCTTAGTAAACATTCTATCCCAACGGATTCCTGTAAACGCACTTTTAGAGAACCATACAATGGAAGCTTTTCCAACCACATGATCTTCCGGAACATATCCCCAAACTCTGGAGTCTGCCGAGTTATAGCGGTTATCTCCCATCAACCAGTAGTAATTCATGGCGAATTTGTAAGTCGTTGCTTTTTTACCGTCGATGTAGATACCGTCTGCTTTCTCTTGAAGTTTGTGTCCTTCGTAAGCATTAATAGCTCTGCGATACCATGCAATGTTTTCCTTTGTTAATTTCACGACGGTACCTTTTTTCGGGATTCTGAATTTCGTGAAATCACTTACGGTATTGTTGACATAGAAATCTTTCGGGAAATTATCCAGGTTTGCAATCAATTCGGAATTTGTCGGTTTGTGTGATTTATTATCTGAATATTGAGGTCTTAAACTCAAAGTGAATATCGTTTTAGGAGTAACTCTTTTTAAAGCTTCTAATTTTGAATCTGTTAAATAAACTACTTCAACGCCATTTGAACCAATGATATAATCCCCTTCTTGTACAGATAATCCAATTGAAGTTAGATATCTTTCAAGTAAAGGAGCACCCGAAATTTCATATGCCAGATTCTGATTTGGAGCACGATATGCCTTTTTGCCATTGATATACAGAATAGAGTTAATTATTTCAATTTCATCTCCTGGCAAACCGACACATCGTTTGATGTAGTTTTCTCGTTTGTCTACAGGTCTGTAAATGACTCCATAATGTTTGATGTAATTCAAACCTGCTTCTGGCATTCCTCCACGCGAATAAGTTACACCACTAGCAATTGAAATACGCGCTTTCGTCTTCCAGGATTCAATGTTTTTAATAAAATCTCCACCAAGACTATCCAGAACCAATGCATCCAAATTCGTATTTGTAGTAATTGATTTTTGCTGAAGAATTTTAATTGCTTCCGAATGGCTTTGTTGCAGGCTTTGAAACCAGAAATACAAAGCTTCATTATTCACAACCTGGTGATAATCATGCCCCATCAATCCGTTTGGAACTCTTGGATCATAGATTGCAGTGTCTCCTGAAGGATAATTGAAAACCATCACATCATTCCGGTTCACTTTCCCAAATCCGGGTAAACGATAATAATTGCAAGTCTCTATTCCCAAATACGATTTCACGTTGATCCAAGGAATCGTGTTGTGAACCAATGGGAAGGATAGGGGAGTAACCGGTACTTTCGGACCGTAGGCCAATTTGTTTACGAATAAGAAATCACCGACCAATAAGGTTTTCTCCATGGAGCCCGTAGGAATCTGGAATGGTTCGAAAACATACGTACGGATAATACTCGCTGCAACTAAAGCAAAAATGATTGAATCACCCCATTCCTTGATTGCTGTTTTTTTTCCGATCCGTTTGGAGCGGAATGACAAAACGTATGCCACAACATGTCCAACGATCGGTAAAGCCAAAAACAAAGCGACATGATCACTGTTCGTTCTTTTAGCAACTTCTACCGGGCTAGCCCAGTTGGTAGGAGCAAGGACGGGGAGTGTGGAATCGTTTGCATTGGCAATTTTCCATAAGATCAAATATGGGAAGAAGATTCCCTGAAGCGTTTCACCGATTGAAAAGAAACCGAATCTCCTGATAAAAGAAACATTCGCCACCATCCACATGATGATATGAATTCCAGGAATAAACATCAATAAGGACCACCAAGGTTTTCCCGAACCGAACTTGAATACAATGTAGTAATTGTAAACGGGTACAAATGCCTGCCATGATTTTGCGCCCATTCGCTCAAAGGATTTCCACCAAAGGGAGATGATCGGATGAACAATAAGCAGGAATAGGAAATAATATAGTACGTTCATAAGGCTTATTTAAAATGCTAGTACATCGCGCATAGTGTAAACGCCTTTTTTACCAAAAAGGAATTCTGCAGCAATGACTGAGCCCAAGGCAAAACCATCTCTGGAATGTGCTTCATGACTCAAGGTTAAAGTATCAATTGTTGAAGTGTAGGATATCGTATGTGTTCCCGGAACATCAGGTTCTCTGATAGCTTGAATCGGGAGTTCATGCGAATTTGTTTCCGGCCATGAACCTGTTTCAGATTTCCAGGAAGTGTATTGGTGATTATTCTGGATAATTCCTTGTGCCAATGAAACCGCCGTGCCGCTTGGGGCATCCAATTTTTGGATATGATGGATTTCCTCAATACTTGCTTTGTATTCCGGGTGAGGAAACATCAAAGCAGCCAATTTTTCGTTGATATTGAAAAGGATATTCACACCTACACTGAAGTTGGATGCATGTAATAACGAACCGCCTTTTTCCGTAACCAATGTCGCAACATAGGCCAGTTTTTCCTGCCATGCTGTTGTACCGACTACAATCGGAGTTTTTTGCTCCAGACAGTGTTCAATGTGGTTGATCACTAAACCAGGTTGTGTGAATTCAATAGCTACATCCGCCAAGGATAGATTAACATGGTCAATGGTGGTCTTGGAATCGATTTTGTAAACAATGGAATGCCCACGTTCCAAAGCAATTCGTTCGATTGCTTTTCCCATTTTCCCATATCCGATCAATCCTATTTTCATGTAGCGCAAAAATACTGTTTTCAGGTTCCGAATTTAACTTTTAACGAAATTTAAATTGAAATGAAACTCCGTAAGAAGAAGAGTTATACATTGTGGGGTGAATTGAGAGCGATAAATCTTCACTGATGTCAAAATTCACAAAGTGTGCTTCAACTGCCGCATCAACGATATTGAGTATGTAGACCAATCCCATGCCCAGAATCGCAAAGTCTCGTTTATTCCGATGTGTAGTATATAATGTGAGCAAACTCTGATCATCATACTCAAGGAAATTGCTTGGTGCATTCCCGATTTTACGTGATTCATACTCCGAACGGTAATCGTTTTTGAGCATGTTGTTTTTTACTACGAAATAAGTAGTGGCACCCAATCCGGCATAAATTAACGGAACTTTCCAATACGCTTTCTTTTTGCCCTTCGGCATTGCAATGTGATTGTAAATCTGACCGGAGCCGGGAATCACAGCAGAAAACAGTGCTGCTCTTTTCCAGGAATGAGTCTTGACTGTATCCTGAACAACAGCAAGGGAGTCTTGGGCATTTACTTGAAGTGAAAACCAAACCAAAATGAAAACGCCCAGCAGTTTGTGCATTACTTGGATTTGTTCAGTAATTCGATAATTCGATTTAAATCTACTTCAGATGAAAAGTTAATTAGGATCTTACCGCTTCCTGAATGTGTCTTTTTGATTTCCACTTTTGAAGAGATTCGGTCGCTCAAATGGTTCTTAAAGACCTCTTGAATGGATGATAACTCAGGAGTGGAGACTGTTTTTGAAACATTTGGAGTTTCCTCACTGCTTCGCGAAGTATTGGTACGGATCAACTCTTCAATCTCACGGACCGAAAGTTGAAAATCAATGATTTGTCTGTACAGGTCCAGCTGACGGTTTTCATCACCTGCAGAAACCAATGAACGCGCATGTCCCATTGAAATGAGATTGTCGCGAACACCTAATTGGATTTCAGCGGGAAGTTTCAATAAACGCAAATGATTCGTGATACTCGTTCTTCCTTTTGATATCTTTTGGGATAATTGGTCTTGGGTCAATCCGATCTCATCGATCAGGCGTTGATATGAAAGAGCAACCTCGATTGCATTCAGGTCTTCACGTTGGATATTCTCAACCAAAGCCATCTCCAGCATTGCCTGATCATTCGCTACACGGATATAAGCAGGAACTTCTTCCAATCCAGCTAACTGAGAAGCTCTGAAACGTCTTTCTCCTGAGATCAACTGGTATTTGTCTTTCCCCAGTTTGCGAACAGTCAAGGGTTGAATAATCCCATGAATAGCAATGGATTCCTTCAATTCATTTAGCGCATCCTTCTCGAAATTAGTACGTGGGTTGAATGGATTTGCTTCAATTGAACCGATTGGAATCAAAGCCACGCCACCTGTACTGGCCGTCGGAGTTGCCGTTGTTGTAATATCTGTTGAAGAACTTTCTAATAAAGCCCCCAATCCCTTACCTAAAGCTGAACGTTTTTTCGGATTAGATGTCATTCCCTACTTGAAATTGTTTGTCATTATTGCCGATTTTTGTCAAATCGTTTCGTTGAAGAATTTCACGAGCGAAATTCAGGTAATTGATAGCTCCTTTGCTTGTAGCTTCGTGCATCACAATTGTTTCTCCAAAACTGGGAGCTTCACCCAATTTGGTGTTTCGGTGAATTACCGTATCGAAAACCAAATCCTGAAAATGAGTCTTCACTTCTTCAACCACTTGGTTTGCAAGGCGTAAACGCGTATCATACATTGTCAGAACAATTCCTTCGATCTCCAATTCAGGATTCAACCTACCTTGAACAATTTTAATTGTATTCAATAATTTGCCAAGCCCTTCCAATGCGAAATACTCACATTGAACCGGTACCATTACCGAGTCTGCAGCTGTAAGTGCATTGACAGTAATCAATCCGAGAGAAGGGGAACAATCGATAATGATGAAATCATATTGATCCTTAATCTTATCCAAAGCCTGTTTCAGCATGTGTTCCCGGTTGGGCATGTTGATCATTTCCAATTCAGCACCAACCAAGTCAATGTGAGAAGGGATAATATCCAGATTCGGGTTGTTCGTTGGGATAATCAATTCAGATGGATGAACATCATTAATCAGGCAATCGTAAATATTGCGTGAATTTTTCGGATCCAAACCGACACCGGACGTGGCATTTGCCTGAGGATCAGCATCGACTAATAAGGTTTTGTACTCCAAAACACCAAAACATCCACCCAGATTTATTGCTGTAGTTGTTTTACCAACTCCACCTTTTTGATTCGCTATAGCGATTATTTTACCCATAAGAGCACTGTAAATTTGAGGATAAAGATACGTTAATGAAATGACCTAAACGGATTTATTTCTGCTATTTTTTCAACGAATCGGATGTTGAAAGATTGTTTGGAAGTTTATTACAAATCCTCAAAGTGAACATCACCGACATACGAGGTATTTGAACTTTCTCCCATGTTCAATTCATTCGCTTTGTTCATGACTTCCAAAAGTGTTTCCGAAAACTTCTCAAAATCTTCTTTGTAAAGGAATATTTTGTGTTTTTGAAAAACTTCTTTCCCATTGATGATTACCTTCTTGCTTTCGGTAATGGTAATGTAGTGGTCTTGGCCTTTGGTAGCCTTTATATCAAAAAAGTAAGTGCGTTTTCCGGCTTTGACAATTTTAGTGAAGACCTCTCTTTGAGAATCGTAATCCAGTTCGTTTTGCATAATTTATTTAAGGTTGCAGCAAAACAAATATTAATTTTTATTTATTGAAATACAAGATTTTGGATGAGAAAATTTACTTTTTCGCTTTTCGTTTCTTACCCGAATTGAGAGTTTCAGAAGGGTCTTCCTCTTTTTTGTGTTTCTTTTTAGCTTCGTATTTCTCCAAAGCAGTCATGTTTTTTTTATCCTTCTTGACCGGTTTTTTAGCTTCTTCCGTTGTATTTGTTGCTTCTGAATCCGGTAAAACAGCCACATGAACATCGTTCGCACTTCCTTTTCCTTCTCCTGTCGGATCAATCCATTTGCTTTCTACTGAGGAAGTCGTTATTTCACCGCTCTTGTTATCGATCTGACTGACAGAAACTGTATTCTGACCTTTGTTGATTCCGATAACGTCCTCTTTCAAAACCCAGCGGTTATTATCCAAAACAAAAGCATCGTAAGACATGTCCGGAACGTAGAATTCATAAAATCCAACCATGGTTGGTGTTTCGGGCATCAAATGATCAAAAATGATCCGGTTGTATTCGGGTTCATAACGCAATGACATCACAGAACGCTCCGAATGTTCGTAAAACAAGCGTTTTGCAGTGACACTTCCTGATTTGAATAGGGGGTAGCCTAATTTCAAACTGTTCCCGGTGAAATACATCACATCGATCAACTTGGTGTTGCTCATCCGGGTTCCACCATCCCATCCCAAAACGGTATAATAGGTTTTATTTGCTTTTTCAACGGGAATAATCTGGTAATACAGTGCGCCATACCACATGTCGGCTTCTAAAGTTTCCTCCGGCTTAGCTGTCAGCATCATCGAGTTATCAATTAATTCGATAACTTTGTGCTTGGTGTCTTTTAAGGAGTTTCTATGGAGGACGTATGCATAGTATTTTTGCGTTCCATCTTCCTGTTCCACATTCCAATTGACGATTCTGACCAGTTTATCCGGACTATCAATCACTCCTAGAGTTCTTAATTTGGGAAACGTCAGATCAAAGACAGTTGGTTCATGAAGTGTTTGATCAATCAGTGTTTTGAATTGTTTGTTCCAGAATTCTTTTCGGTCATTCTTCTGGGAACCACGAAGAGAATCAAGTAAAACAGATAATTCCTGCTCTCTTGAATATACATCGAATTGCCCCAGGGATTGGAGACTGATCAAAAGTGTGACTAATAAACTGAATGAAACCTTCATAACACTAAAACGCTTAAAAAGCAACTATGTTACATTTGAGGATGCACTTATTATCTATAAATGCATGAAATCCTTCTTCGCAAGCAACTCATCTTCGCTTTCACGGTATTCCGGATCGTCCACGCAACAATCAACCGGACAAACTGCAGCACATTGTGGTTCGTCATGAAAACCTACACACTCCGTACATTTATCTGTTACGATGTAGTAAACATCCATGTCTTTAGGTTCAAAATTAGCATCTGCCTGAACCTCTTCACCATTCAATGTTGTAATCAATCCTTTTAATGACGTGCCATCCGCATATGTCCATTCAGCCCCACCTTCGTAGATTGCATTGTTTGGACATTCCGGCTCGCATGCACCGCAATTGATGCATTCGTCTGTAATCATGATTGCCATAAGAGACTTTTTTTTGTGCAAATATAAGGAGGTCTCAGATTTAAACGTTGAAATATTTTAAAAAAATAACGGATTTACTCCCGAGGGAATTAATTTTGCGAGGTGGAAAGAAAAGCAATTATAGAAGTTTTTGGTCAGCTTAGAAAAGCGTTAAGCGCATTTACACTCAACGAACAATGGCCTGGTTACGAATGCGGATTAACAGAGGATGAGTTTTTAAGTCTGCAAAAAGTCATTAACAAAGAAGTACAGATCAATCCTTGGTTTACAAAAGAAAACTGTATCAAAGCTTTAAACGGGATTGTCCATTTAACTGAAAAAGAATCGCTTGTTGATTTTTCAAACAAGTATCAATTCACCTCCAAACCGAAAACTATTGCTTTGATAATGGCAGGAAATCTTCCTTTTGTCGGGTTTCATGATTTGTTATGTGTTTTGATAACCGGAAACAAAGCCTTGTGCAAATTAAGCAGTTCGGATTCACGAATCCCCATGAAACTGATCGAGTGGATGTGTGAATGGAATCCGGAATTGAAAGAGTTTATCCAAATTTCAACCGGACCAATCACGAATTACGATGCTGTTATTGCAACCGGAAGCAATAATTCAATTGCTCAGTTTGAAACCTACTTCAGTCATGTCCCTCATCTGTTCCGGAAAAACAGGTCTTCTATCGCTTTATTAGATGGTTCGGAGACAAACTTGGAATTAAAGAATCTCGGATCCGATTGTTTTGATTTCTTTGGAATGGGATGCCGTAATGTTTCCAAACTCTATTTACCGATTGGTTTCAACCTGGATAGGATTTTTGAGAATTTCCTGGATCAGTCTCACCTGATTCAACACCATAAATATGGAAATAATTACGATTACAACAGGACTATTTTCCTGATGAACCAGATTCCTTTCCTGGATAATAATGTGTTTATGCTGAAAGAGGATGAGGGAATCCATGCTCCATTATCTGTAATCTATTATGAGTTCTATTCGGATAAGATGCTTGTCTTGGAAAAGTTGGAGGAGATGAAAGAAAATCTTCAGGCAATTGTCGGTCACGATTTTATTCCCTTCGGAAAAGCTCAGGCTCCTGATATTACTGATTTTGCAGATGGGGTGGATACATGTGCTTGGTTGACTTCTCTTTGAAGATCAAAAAGTTTATGAGTTCAATTGTTCAAAGTAAAGATTGAACATTTCAATGTTTGAACCCCTTTGACCATAAGCATTCCCAGAGTTATTAACATCAATTTCGTAGTTTTCAACAATTTTTGTAACCAAGTTTGTACTTTTGCGTATTCTAGACAGAATTCAATGCGTTTTAAGATGATGAAGAGCTTAGCAATTGTAGGATTTGGAATTTCTTTCTGTTCGTTTGGGGGAGAAGCTCCAGCAAAAATGAGTCAGACAGATTACGTATCGATGTGGTCGAATGTAGCTGTTGAGCATATGCTTACTTATCGGATTCCTGCAAGTATCACACTTGCCCAGGGATTGTTGGAAAGTGGTAATGGAAATTCACCATTAGCCATAGAGGCGAACAACCATTTCGGCATCAAGTGCAGCGATTGGACAGGAGAAAAAATCTATTTTGATGATGATGCTAAAGGGGAGTGCTTTAGAAAGTATCCTACTGCAACTGAATCCTATAACGATCATAGCTTGTTCCTTACTAAAAAACCGCGTTATGCTTCATTGTTCCAGTTTCCGGTTGATGATTATAAATCATGGGCTAAAGGATTGAAAAAAGCAGGTTATGCAACGCATCCGGAATATGCAGAGAAATTAATTGATTTGATAGAGCGTTTGAAGTTGTATGAATACGACGACAAAACTGCGCCACTAAATAACGGGACAGAATTGTTGGCAAACAATGCGAAAGAAACCTCTAAAACAAAATCGAAAGAAGCAAGTGTGAATAAATCTGCATCATCCATGAAGATTGACGAATCTTGTTTGAAATATCAAAGCCACATTTCGAAAGAGAACAAGAACGATGTGAAGTTTATAATTGCCCGAAAAGGAGATACTTATTATAAGATTGCGAAGGAGTTTGAACTGGCGATGTGGCAGATGTACAAGTACAATGATTTTGTCGATAAGAAAGACATGCTTGAGCCTGGAGATATCGTATATATTGAACCGAAGAGAAATAAGGCACGAAGTAAAGGAGCAACTTTTGTTGCAACGAAAGAGATTACATTGATAGAGATTTCCCAGGCTGAGGGAATCAAATTGAAAAAATTGGTAAAGATGAACGGGTACACATCTGAAAAAGTTACTGTCCAGAAAGGACAAAAGATCCTTCTTCGCTAGTTTGGTCTAGGTTGAAGTTTATTGTTGTTGTTTGTGAAAGGTTGTGTAATGCAACCTTTTTTTTTATTTTAGGATTTCAATAAGCAAAACCGTAATAGTCCTTGATTCAGTATACATAGGGAGTGAGATTGTTTTAAAAAACAGCTAGGATTAAAAGATTTTGTTAAATTTGAAAAACTCCTGTGTTATGAAACCTTCAAACGAACTGTATAAGTTAATCAAGTCGTTGACGAAATCCGAGAAACGATTTTTCAAGCTTTCCTCTGCTTTGCAATCGGGCGAGAAGAACTACCTGAAGATTTTTGACTTCATTGAAAAACAAGGTGTCTATCGGGAGGAGGATCTGAAGGAATTCTTTCAGGACGAGACTTTTGTAAAGCATTTACCTTCTGAAAAGAACCACCTGTATCGTTTGATATTAAAAAGCCTCCGCGTTTATTATTCGGAACAATCGGCATCGAGTGTCTTGAAGCAAGAACTGAAAAATGTTGAGATCTTATACAATAAAGCACTCTACAAAGAATGTGAAAAGTTTGTCCAACGGGCAAAAAGCCTCGCAATTGAACATGAAGAATTTTACTATTGGTATGAGTTGATTTCATGGGAAAAGAAATTGCTTGAAGCTGCTTATGAGGACGGTGAGTTTTCAAGAAACCTGGATGATATTATCGAAGAGGAGGAGCTTGTGATTGCAAAACTTCGAAACCTGGCAGAGTATCAGGTGATCTACTCAAAAATAAATCTGATATTCCGTTCGGGAGGGTTTACAAGAAATGAAGAAGAGCGGAAAATCGTAGATGATATTTCCGACTACCATCTAATCAAAGGAAAGAACACTGCATTATCCACCAGGGCATCATCCATGTGCTATTATATCAAGGGATTATGTGCGGCAACCAATAGGAATTACGAGGATAGTTTTCAGTTTTTCAACCGTACAAAAGATATTCTGGATAACAATCCGTTAATAAAAGAGGATTTAGGTCAGCGTTACATCCTGACACTTTCTCATCTTTTAAGATGTTATATTGATAACAAACAATTCAAAGAGGCTACCAACGTTATTCATGAAATACGTGCATTGGAAGGTGGTAAGGGATTTAATTCAATGGATTTATCCTTGCGTATTTTTACAATTTCCTACAACGGGGAATTTGCATTGAATCACGCTACAGGGAATTTTGAAGCTTCTGCAAAATTGGCTGAAGAGGTTCGCATCAGATTGCGTGATCTGGATGATAAGGTCTCAAAAGAGCAAAATATCTTGTTTAGCTATAACCAGGCATATACCTATTTCGGAATCGGAGATTACAAAAAGGCGCTTTCTACGCTGAATGAGGTGTTAAATGACAATGAACAACGCTTGAGACAAGATATCTATAGTTTTGCACGGATTTTCAACCTGATTATTCATTTGGAACTGGAGAACTTCGATTTCCTTGAGTACGTCATTAAATCGACAAATCGTTACTTGAGTAAGCATGATCGCGATTATGAGATCGAAAATGTGGTAATCAAGCATTTGAGAAAATTGGCAAAGAGTATGAATATCACTCAGCGCAATGAAATTCTTGCCAAAATGAAAATTGAAGTGGCCGAATTAATGAAGGATCAACAAGAACGGGTTATTCTGGATTATTTCCATCTCCCGGCTTGGATCGATTCAAAGTTGAACAAGGTTGACTTTTCAAAAGCAATTAAAGACTACAATCATTTGTAATCAAACTTGTATTGCATACCGACATTGAAAGTGGTATTAACAATATTCAAATCTGCCCTGCTTTCGTAAAAAGCTTTATAAACGCTGCTTTGCATCAAATAACGAACGGATAAGTCCAGGTAGACACGACCGACCCTGAATCCCATTCCTCCACTGATTGTCTGGTTATAATTTTTCCCGTATGTCCTCATCAAGGTGTCGCCTTTGGGATAATATCCATAACCTCCACGGATGAAAACAGTATTGTTGATTGCCCATTCACCTCCAATACGAATATTTAAAGCATCAACCATTTGACTTTTGATCACTTTGTTTTCAGCAGAAAAATCGGAGGCGGCATATGCTTGATCATTGGTTGTTTTCAAACGCCCCCAACCATAGTTCAGGTATTCCAAATCCACGTTGATACATCCGTTATCTCCAAAAACAAATGCAAGGGAACCTACAGCTTTCAATGGAGTCCAAATGCGATACTTATACTTGTCAACAGGAATCAATGTCGGATCAACTGTTTTTAGTC
The DNA here is from genome assembly GCF_946478805.1 of uncultured Fluviicola sp. Next base: position 182,932 of record NZ_CAMLDC010000008.1, read on the forward strand.
CGTCATTGTGAATTGCCTGCATAGTAGCAGTAGATTCGTCGGTTATTTGATAAAACGTAGGGGTATGGATTGCAATTCCTAAACGGACATAGTCTGCAGGTAAAAAGATTGCTCCCAATTTGAGGTTGGTTCCGCCACCTTTCGAAGTATAATCGAATTGATAGATAAATGAACGCAAGGAAACACCACTGGTATCCGTAAGTGTTTCCTTATGAATAACAGATTCCGAGAAATTCAATGTATTATAGGAAACAGATGCTCCAAAATAAATCTTATCCAGATAATTTGCACTAATAGCAAAGTAGAATTCATTTATTCCACCTTTATTCAATACTGTTCGATTATGAAGCATATCTCCGGAGTTCAATCTCGGATAATAATTGTTATTCGCATCCGGGTCGATTGCATAAGTCTGATAAGCCAAAGAGGAAGTATAAGGTTGAGCGTCGAATAAAGAATTCGGATCGATACCTGCAGCTCCTGCAGCAAACACATCTAAAAGGGATTCGAATTGCTGTCCACTGTAATTGAACGAGTTGTTGAAATTAGCCACGCGGTTTATCCCAAATGAAATCTGGGTATAGATCAAGCCGGAGTTTGAGCTGGAAACATCGCTTACGACGGTACCTGCCAAATTAGGAAGCCGAACCTTGAAGTCGTCCATGGAAGAGGTTCCATTTGATACCGGTTCACCATTACCTCTGAAGTGAGCTGTATTCTTAACACTTGTACCTGCTATTCCAAAGGAAAAAGAACTTACGGAAGACCGTCCGAATCCTGCAGGATTTATAGCGATACAGCCACTTTCCGCACCGAGCGCTCCGAAGGAACCTCCCATTGCATCAAACCTGGCAGAACCCTGCACGTAAGTGTTGGATAATCGATATACATCCACCTCATTTTGCCCGAACGCAAAAAAGGCTCCCGTAAAAACTGAAGCCAAAATTATTTTTGTTATCATTTATTCAATTTATCTTCTACCACCGCTTCTTGCTCCTCCTGAACTTGGTGAACTAACATTTCCTCCACCTCCAGAGCTCCCGCCACTTCTGATTGTAGGAGTTGTTGATCTGGTATTTGTATTAATGTTAGAGTTGTTAAATGTTCTATTGTTACTTCCGTTCGGATTGATTCCCGATTCACCTGTTCTTTGATAAGTTCCGGTTTGTTGACCCGATGTTGAAGGCCGGGAAACAGATGGTCTCAGATATTCGCGATTAGTTGTTGAATTTACAGAGCGTCCGTTATTCGTTACAACAGGTGAAGAATTGATATTGGCATTTGTATTTCTTCCAACTCCGGTATAACCGTGATTTGGATTAGCCATTATTTGATTCGGGTAACTTACAATCCCATTGTTGGTTGTAGAGCCCATTCTACCGCCGGAAGTGCCTGCATGTGCGCTGGACAAGTTTCTGCCTGTATTCGGTTTGCTGACAGGTGTATACCATGAACTGTTTCCGTAAGATGGATAGGATTGCCCGTAACCACCTCCATAATAGGAGTTTCCATAGCCATTATATCCGTAGCCATAATAAGGATTATACCCATAGGTATTGTATCCATAACCGTAGTAGGAACCGAATCCCATTGAAGGATAGAAATTGTTCCCGTAACCATATCCGTTCGGATGATAGTAGCTACCGTAACCATAATAACCCAAACCACTCATCGATGAATAGGGCGAATAGCCGTAGTATATGTATTGGGAATTATAAAAATAATCGTTGTATTGTCGAGGGGAAACATAGGTTGTCCTTTCAGGAGCAGTTTCCGTTTGCTCTTTTTTTGCTACGAATGTGGCATAGTCGGTTACGTCATTCAAATCCGTTCCCGGAGGCATTATAGGTGTACGAGTATTGTAAACATCGTCCTGCATAAAATGTTCGGAAGTATTACAACTCGCCAAGGATGCGATTGCGCCCAAACACACTCCGAATTTTAACATTTTGTACATATTGATAAAGATTAACTGGTTGATTAAAGATAGCTTATTTATTTCTAATTTTACGGTTTTATTTTTAAAATTTAACATACTCAAAAATGTCACAGAAGTACGCTACTCGCGCCGAAGATTATTCAAAGTGGTATAATGATTTAATTTCCAGAGCTGATCTTGCTGAGCACTCGGATGTTAAAGGAATGATGGTGATCAAACCCTATGGTTATGCCATTTGGGAAAACATGCGTGATATATTGGACGCAAAGTTTAAAGAAACAGGTCACCAAAACGCGTACTTCCCTTTATTGATCCCCAAAAGCTACTTAAGCAAGGAGGCGTCTCACGTGGATGGATTTGCAAAGGAATGTGCCGTTGTAACGCATTACCGTTTGAAAAATGATCCGAATGGAGGTGGTGTGATCGTTGATCCGGACGCAAAGCTGGAAGAAGAGCTGATTGTTCGCCCGACTTCTGAAACTATTATCTGGAACTCATATAAAAAATGGATTCAATCCTACAGAGATTTACCAATACTGATTAACCAATGGGCGAATGTGGTTCGTTGGGAGATGAAAACACGCTTATTTCTTCGTACATCGGAGTTTTTGTGGCAAGAAGGGCATACGGCTCATGCTACGAAAGACGAGGCTATCCGGGAAACAGAGCAGATGTTGGATGTTTATGCCGAATTTGCAGAGAAATATATGGCAATGCCGGTTATCAAAGGACATAAAACCGAAAGCGAGCGTTTTGCAGGGGCAGATGATACTTATTGTATCGAAGCGATGATGCAGGACGGAAAAGCGCTTCAAGCCGGAACTTCTCATTTTTTAGGTCAGAATTTTGCTAAAGCATTCGAGGTTAAATTCAGTGATGCGCAAGGGAAACAGGAATATGTCTGGGCTACATCATGGGGTGTTTCGACACGTCTGATGGGAGCATTGATCATGACACATTCTGACGACGAAGGATTGGTTGTTCCTCCATTATTGGCGCCAATTCAGGTGGTTATCGTTCCAATTTACAAAACAGATGAAGAACTACAATTGATCAATGATGCGGTTGCTAAAATCTCTGCGGAACTGAAAGATCTGAAGATCAAAGTGAAATACGATTCCGATGATCAAAAAAGACCGGGATGGAAATTTGCCGAATATGAGGCAAAAGGTGTTCCTGTCCGGATTGCTATCGGACCACGTGATCTGGCAAATGGGGTGGTGGAGATCGCTCGTCGTGATACAAAAGAGAAGTATGCGATGAATATCGAAAATATTGGAAACTCGATCGAGAATCTGCTTTCTGATATCCAGGATAATCTCCTTAAAAAAGCACAGCAGTTCCGAGTTGACAATATGCACGAAGTGGATACTTATGAAGAGTTCAAGACACAATTGGAAGAAATAGGGGGTTTCTATTTGGCACATTGGGACGGGACAAAAGAAACGGAAGCTAAGATCAAAGAAGAAACAAAAGCAACAATACGTTGTATTCCAATCGAAATCTCCTCTGAACCGGGCAAATGCATGGTGACGGGGGCTCCTTCGAAAGGACGCGTGGTTTTTGCTAAAGCATACTAAATAAATTGAAAATGCAGAATTCAAAATTGAGAAGGGATTGTAAGTTTTAAACCAATTTCCCTTCTCAATTTTCCATTTTCAATTAGCAATTCAGAGAACGATGGAAGAGTCACGCAAGGTTATACGAAACATTTTAGTTGAAAAAGCTGGATTGAAACAGGATATTTTCCAGGACACGAAAAACCATTTTGAACGCTTTAAAAAGCATTTACTGGAGGAGATCGGAGCACTTCGCGCTTCGATTGAAGATAGTCGAATTCGCTTGAATGTAGAGTTTAAAGGGGAATTCCAGATTCAGGTTTACATCGGTAGTGATGTGCTTGTTTTTCAAATGCATACAAATGTATTCAGGCTACCGGATGAACACGAGGCATGGCAAACAGATTACCTGAAAGAAGATAAGGCAAGGGGTTATTTCGGGATTATAAACATTTATAATTTCCTGGCCGAATCATACCTTAAGAATCGTGTAAATGATCTTGGATACCTGATCGGTCGGGTATTCATTAATAAGGATGAACATTTCATGGTTGAAGGGAAGGGGCAGCTAGGTTTCTTATTCCGCGACCTGACCAGTTCAATCCTCTCAGACCCGATTCTGACAAACATCATCCACGTGTCATTTTCCTATGCGTTGGAGTTTGATTTACTTACTCCTCCTTACGAAATCGTGTCAAAAGTGACAGTGTTTCAAATGCACGAGATAGAAGCAAATAGTCAAATGTCTACAGGTAAACGACTGGGTTTCAAATTTGAAGCAGAGGATAAAGATATTTTTTAGAAAAAAAAGCGCGTCAATGCTTGTAAATAGGAAAACTCTAGCTATATTTGCACTCCGAAATTAAAAAACGGCCCATTCGTCTAACGGTTAGGACATGCGGTTTTCATCCGTAAAATAGGAGTTCGATTCTCCTATGGGCTACAAAGAAAAGGAATACCGTTTTCTTAAAACAAAACGGCCCATTCGTCTAGTGGTTAGGACGCCAGGTTTTCATCCTGGTAACAGGAGTTCGATTCTCCTATGGGCTGCAAACTTTAGTTTATAATAAAAGAAAAAGA
>NZ_CAMLDC010000009.1 GCF_946478805.1 uncultured Fluviicola sp.
TAATCATGTAATCATGTAATCATGTAATCATGTAATCATGTAATCATGTAATCATGTAATCATTTAATCCTTGGCAATTTATGTTTGTAATATTTTGCTTTAAATAAGCACATGGAGCAAACTCGAAATTAAAATGTCCATCTTCATCATAGGGACTATCAAAATACATGGTGATAATTTTATTGTAACAGCTATTTTCCGGCTCAACAACCCGCACAGCGTATGTTCTAAATTGTTTCTCCCGGATAATTTCCGAAGCTTCTCCATTCTCGTCTAAAAACCCGGTTTTTTCGGTTTTGTATTTTTCTCCATCTCCAGTGGTAGTGGAAGAAACAATGAAGTACTGTAACCCAGCATAACGCTCACCTGTAGCAGCATTGGTAGCTGTGATGTGAATGGATCGTTTTTTGCCGCAGGAAGTGAGTACGAAAGCAAAAAGTATAAATATCAACAGTATTCTCATAGCAGTTTTTTTACAAACTTGCGCAAAATGTTTCAAATGTGAGTTGCGATTTTCCGTACTTGATTCTTTAGTAGTTTATATCATACGTTCTGTATTCTCCAGCACTCAGGTAAATACCCATAAGGAACTGAATAAAATCGGCATGCATCACCTTTCCTTTCTTCACCTCTAATTCAAAATTATCAATGAAAGTCTGCCCCCCATCCTGCGTCCATCCCAGTCTGTACAAATCTCTCACTTCGCAGCGCGCCACAGGTTTGATCCAGGTATATTTATCCAGTTCAAAACTACCGGAAGCATCCGTTGTTGCGGATTTGATCGTCTTGTAATTGGAATCATAACCACCCGCTATTTTCAACAACTTTACTTCCGCTCCGGGAATACCTTCTCCTGTAACTGGGTTCATGACCCGACCTTTAAGTGTGACATTTTTCCCGAATTTGGTGCATCCAAGCAATAACAATACACTGACGAAAAGCAAATACCTCATACCTGATTAATAATTGATATCAAGAATCGTTGTTGTACCTTCATTTACAAAAACGGTATCGTAGTAGGTCGTTGTAATTGTGTTTTTAGTTACTATCCAACGAAAATATTTATATCCCATTGAACTTTCTACGGGAGAACCCGGAATATCGATACACCCATTTAATTCTGTAATCAATCCTGGATTGAAAGTTCTTGAATCATATGGGCCACTATCAAAGTATAACTTAATATTATCAGATGAATTAAAACATGAAGTGTTCTTAATATTTAATATAAGATTTCCATATGGAACCGCATAAAAATCGGCATGCATTACCTTTCCTTTCTTCACCTCCAATTCAAAATTATCAATAAAGGTCTGACCTCCATCCTGAGTCCATCCCAGTCTGTACAAATCTCCCACTTCGCAGCGCGCCACAGGTTTGGTCCAGGTATATTTGTCCAGTTCAAAACTACCGGAAGCATCCGTTGTTGCGGATTTGATCGTCTTGTAATTGGAGTCATAACCACCTGCTATTTTCAATAATTTCACTTCCGCACCTTCAATGCCCTCTCCCGTTATGGGGTTCACAACACGACCTTTCAAGGTAACGTTTTTTCCAAATTTAGTGCAGGAAACTACTATTAAAATCATTAATAAAGCAACTACTGTTCTCATAATACTATCAATTTATGAATTTCCAACTGATCACCAATCAGCACTTGTATCACGTAAGTGCCTGTTGGCAATTGTTTGTCCGAACGAAATATCGATGTTCTGTTTTCCTGAATCTCCTCAAGGAGTGTTCCATAGGTTGTGAAAATGCGTACTCCTGAAATTACATTTTCTTCTCGGGATTCCAAAACAAATGTCCCGTCGTGCGAAGGATTGGGGTATAAATTCACTCGCTTTTCCTTCGATAACGGCTGCTCCGGTTCTTCTTCAGTATTGAGTTCCCTTTGCGATCCGTTCTGTTTTCCCGATTCGGAGTCACCCATGGCCATTTTATTCCGCGGACATTCTTCGAATTCAATTTTCAGGTGTACCGTAGAACCGGATTGGATATGAACTCCGGGTTTCAGGTTGATTTCCTGACCGGCACGCAAGTCCACTTCCACATTTTCGAGGGTCACGTAATCGCCGGGGTCAGTAGCTGGAGTGACCAGGTGACCAACCGTAATGATATTTCTGGCCCTTCGGCGCACATAATACATATAATTCAAGCGGGCCCTGCTGCCCACTACCTGGTTTTGCAGACCCAGGTACCAAGGCTCTGCTTCACCGAAGATAAAGTCATTCAATTTATCTACCTCATTCCCACCACCACTCATATCGATGTGCGGATCGATTTGATTGTCAATGTAAATTGCTTCGAAAGGAGTTACCTGGAAATGATCATTCGGCCGACCCAGGTTGGGATAACCATAATTATTGGATGGGATAAGTATACCGTTCGGTTGCTTTCCAATATTCATCAACCCCAAATCCTGTACATTTACCGTCATACTTCCATCGGTCGGCCAGATATTGGGATTAATTCCCAGGGCGGTAACCACCGATTTGTGTGAATACCGGTTTCTTCCGGTCCAAATTTGAGTAACCGCAAAATAGGCCCAATCAGCAACCTCTGCAAAATTTCCTATTTTATTCATAAACGATCCGGAAACATTATCAATTTCAAGCATTTGAGAAACATTCACCTCGTGCTTGCAGCCAGCCTGAAAAGGATTCAAAAATAACGAAGGATATTGCCTTCTGAAGATTTGAAAAGTTTGTCCAGGCGGCATGTATTTGGCTGTTCCAACCCGGAACCTGTACCCTAAAAAAGAGTAATTCTGCCAATATTCCCCGGCATTATTGTAGTGCTCATCATTATCACTGTTTTTTCCGCTTATTTTACCCAAAGAAATCGCAATATTTCGGGTTGCAACGGGTATAGGGAAGATATGTTCATGGTTATCTACTGCGTCAAGCGCATTCAGAAACCCTTGTCGCCTCCAATGATAGCCTGGTACGGTATAACTGATATTCTGATTCGGATTTGTGAAAATATTATCATTATAACTGGCTGCATGATATGCCACCAACTCCTTAAATGATTTTTGGTTCACCGTATTATAAAGAAACCCGCTCAGAAATAGAGGGATAATTCCAAAATAATTGCTTTTATACCAATGTGCACTGTAAACCTGGTATTGATACCCTAAAGGGATATTGGCACCAAAGAAATTAGCATCGTAAGAAATGTTCAGCCGGGAATGGTGATGTGGATAATTTTGGTTGTAATCCAGGTGTTTTTGTTCCATCCGCAACAAAGCGAGACGCACGATTTCTTCTCCCATAGAAGACCCTTGAATGATATTTTCAAAATAATCGCCCTTTTTCATGTTCTGATTCAAATGCAAGAGAAATCGCTCAAAAAGAGCGGCTGATTCCTCCATCCCGTGTTTCATTGGTTTACCAGAAATATTGAATTTTACCAAGATAATATCATAGTCCTGCTCACGTAAATTCTGGAGCAAACTAGCATGATTAGTACTGTAAATTTTCCAGGTTTTTTTAAAACTCTGTCCAAACATCGGTGGTCTGTAACCAATCACAAGAATATAAGGCTTCTCCGGCTGTTCATCCTCATAACCTTCTCTTGAACAAGAAGGAATGAAACACCATTTGATCTTATTTCCATTATCGTCCTCCATCATCCCGCAATCCTTGCACCCGGGATTCCATGGGATATCAAACAGAGAACAGTTACTTAAATAATCATCCGGATCACCCTCCCAATCTTCCGGATATGGTACACTTTTTTCCTGAGATTTTTCGTCTATAATTTCTGGTGTATGAAGCATGAAATTAAAAGTTGTAAAAGAGCTATCAGAATAGGTAACCCTCAATTTAAAATACTGGAGTGAGTCATAATAGGGTCTGAAAAGGACTATTTGATCAAAATCGGTCTTTCGTTCAACTTCATTCCGTATCAGTGTCAAATCAATGACATCATCCACTTTTTTGGTATTACTTACAAAAAATTCGCGCTGGATAATTAATCCCATCCGATCGGATGAAAAATAATCAAACAATGGTCCGGCTAACGCTGAATGATGCATCGACACAATAGAGTTGTCACTCGGAATCTGATCTTTCAAGACAGAAATTTCTTTTGTTAGTATTCCATTTGCCAATCCGGTTTGTTCATCTATCGAATTAAAATTTAAATCAAATATTCCAATAGGAATAACGATTATTTCCTGCTCAAACTCAGTTTCCCCAACATATTCGCATGATTTAGCTAAAACGGTATCCATTATTGGAAACTGGTTTGGGCCAACAGCAATCTGATTCATTTCGTATAGCCAACGCATCATTTTATCGGCATCCGCATATTCGATGCTTGAATCACCACTGTAAAAAGACGTTTTTAAAAGCAAGCTATCCGAAGGAAGTAAGCTTAATTTATTGGACAAAAATCCCGTAGGGCATTTTGTAGACAAGCCATTATAAATCGTATCCGCCAACTTCTCCTGACTCAGATAAACGGTATCCACCTGCCCCCACCCATGCAAACCCATGAGCAGGAACAATCCTGTTATGAACTTTCTCATGGTTTAGGGTTTTACTTGTTGTTCCAATTTTCGGATCAATTCCTGTTGTAGACGGATGGTTTCCTGCTGTTGCTCCAACAATTCTTTCTGAGTTTTTACCTGTTCGTTGATCTGAAGTACATAAAGGGTCAATTCTTCGATCTTTTCCATGAAAAGAATGCTGCTTTGTGCCACGTTCAATCCGTTTTCGGTCATCTCTTCCGCACTAGGTATGTTTGGCAGGTGATTGTTCTTTTGAATGAATTGTTGCAGTTCATTTAAGGGCATCAAAGGATACTTCTCATCAAAAACATAATCCGACCAATCTTCCAGGTTAACCTTCACCTCGCGGGCATAGAGCAAGCCAGTATGATCTAATTGCATCAATTTATAAGGAAGCACGCTGGGATTGTTGCTGATGCGTTTCTCAATCAACAAGGGATGTAATGTTGATCCATTCACTAACTGCACATGCAATTTAGCATCAGGTTTTACACCAACACCCAGGCGAGGATCCGGTGAGCATGGAGTATTGATCAAAAACATACGCTGTGGATTATTGGAAGCTTGCCAAAACGGAGCTGTTTGAATAGTTCCACCATTCATATCGGTTGCACAAGGCATTGCCGGTTGAGCTTCAGCATAGATTAAACTCTTCAAGTCTCCGCCATTCTTCACTTTTCCATTGGCGTTGATCATTAAAACCCCATCATCGGGTAAGGTAGAATCTCCCAATGCTTTGATTTTGAAATCTCCTTCTTTGATGATGGTGGTGCCAATTAAAGTGCTGATTCCCTCTACCTTTAAGTCTTTCCTGATGGTGGCATTATCTTTAAAAGTTGCTTCACCAACCACTTTCAGGTTGCTCTTCAGATGAGCCGTTTTGTTGACGATCATGGAATCCTTAACCGTAAGCATGGAATCAATTTTAGCCGAACCATTAACTTGTAATTTTGCGGAGGGAGCAGTAGTTCCAATTCCAACGTTCCCGGAAGCGGGAAGTGTGTTTGTTTGAGAATAAGATTGGTTTGTCGCGCAGATCCACAAAAAAGAGGCAGAAAGTAGCTGTGAAATAGTAGGTTTCATAATTTAAACAGTTTCAGTGTTAATTATGAGATAAATATAAAAAAATAAATTGGTTACATATTTGTGTAAATTATTTTTTGCAAAAAATAATTTACTAAATCTCCCCCATCAAAATGAGGGTTTCTTTCGCAGCAGCCTGTTCAGCCAATTTCTTCGAGTTTCCGGTTCCTTTGCCGTAGTTCGTACCATTTACCTGCACGATTACTTCATAGAACCAGGTTCCGTGGTTGTTCTCTTCACGCAGAACGGTAAATTCCAGGCTTAGTCTTCTTTTCTGGCTCCAGATAAATAACTTGGATTTGAAATCGATTTCCTCTTCCAGGATCTTATTCAGATCGACATATTTCCGGAAAATATGGTTGTAGATGATTTTCTTGGTTTCTTCGTAAGAACTATCCAGGTAGATGGCTCCGATAATTGCCTCGAAAGCATTTCCTTCAAGCGAAGATAAATTGATGGATCGTCCCTTGTTGTAACGAAGTACGGAACGCAGTTCCAATTCCTCACCGATTTCAGAAAGTGTTTTCCGGGAAACTACTTTTGATTTGACTTTCGTCAGGTATCCTTCATCTTCCTCCGGGAACCGCTGGAACAGGAATTCGGCAATGATGGAATCCAAAATGGCATCTCCCAGGAATTCCAAACGCTCATTCGAAAAGTCTTTCTGACCATGATAAGCAATGGAGCGGTGCGTAACTGCTTGATAAAACAAATTGATATTCTTCGGTCTGTACCCGAAACGATTTACGAAAAACCGAATGAATTCAACGTCTTCCTGAGACCGGTTTTGCTTGAAGAATGGTAGTCTGAGCCGCACCTAAATTTTACCCTTTATACTTTCGCACGATCACAGAAGTGTTGTGACCACCGAAACCGAAGGTGTTTGATAAGGCAACATCCACGGTACGGTGCTGAGCTTTATTAAATGTGAAGTTCAATTTGTTGTCGATTTCAGGATCGTCTGTAAAATGATTGATTGTCGGAGGGACAACATCATTCTTAACTGCCAGGATACATGCAATTGCTTCAATAGCTCCTGCCGCACCTAACAAGTGACCTGTCATTGATTTTGTAGAACTGATGTTCAACTTATACGCATGCTCTCCGAATACCTGCAGAATGGCTTTGGTTTCAGCCAAATCGCCTAGTGGAGTAGACGTGCCGTGAACGTTCACATAATCTATTACAGTTGGTTCTATCTCTGCATCTTCCAATGCAGCGAGCATCGTATTTCTTGCACCGATTCCATCGGGGTGAGGAGCAGTCATGTGATAAGCATCACCCGACATTCCGCCTCCAAGAATTTCTGCATAAATCTTCGCTCCACGCTTTTTAGCGTGTTCGTATTCTTCCAGAATTAAAGCGCCACCACCTTCGCCCAAAACAAAACCATCGCGATCCAGATCAAACGGACGTGAAGCTGTTTCGGGAGAATCGTTGCGAGTGGACAATGCGCGTAATGCGTTGAATCCACCCATTCCCATTTCATTCACCGCAGCTTCCGAACCACCTGTTACAATAGCATCAGCTTTGCCTAAGCGAATTAAATTGAATGCATCAATAATTGCATTCGTTGCCGAAGCACAAGCCGAAACTGTTACATAGTTCGGGCCCCTTAATCCATATTTAATAGAAATATGACCTGCAGCAATATCAGCAATCATTTTTGGAATAAAGAACGGATTGAATTTTGGGGTTCCATCTCCGGCAAAGAAGTTTTGAGCTTCGTCCTGGAATGTTTTTAATCCACCAATACCCGAACCCCAAATAACACCGATACGGTCTACATTCGGGTTCGATTCCATCAATTCAGAATCAGCCATGGCTTCTGATGCAGAAACCATGGCGTATTGTGAAAATTGATCTAATTTCCGTGCTTCTTTTTTGTCGATGTGATCCTCGACATTAAAATTTTTAATCTCACAAGCAAATTGCGTCTTAAACTTAGAAGCATCGAATTGTTTAATCAGAGCAGCACCGCTTTTTCCTTTCAGTAAACTATCCCAATATTCTGCAACAGTATTACCAATAGGTGTAATAGCACCCAACCCAGTTACAACAACCTTCTTCAGCTCCATAAATAATTAATTCGTTTTCTAATGCTTGGAAAACTAAGATCTCTTAGTTAGCGTTTTGCTCGATATAAGAAACTGCGTCACCAACTGTTTGAATGTTCTCAGCTTGATCATCCGGAATTGCGATGTTGAATTCTTTCTCGAATTCCATGATCAATTCTACAGTATCTAGTGAATCAGCACCTAGATCATTTGTGAAGCTCGCTTCGTTTGTTACTTCGCTTTCTTCAACTCCTAACTTATCTACGATAATAGATATTACTCTTGATTTGATATCAGACATCTCAATTCTTTTATAAGGTTTTTCAGCTTGCAAAGAAAATAGGAAATGCGATAAAAACAAAATATAAAGTGACTTAATTACATTTTAAGTCTTTCAGGAATCTTGTTTTCTGCTTGAAATCCGCTTGTGCTGTGTCATTTGGATTGTGTAACTTTGTGCCATGAATAAGAAATCCATAGCCCTATTCGCATCGGGTAATGGCTCAAATGCCGTTAATTTGATTTATTTTTTTCAGAATCATCCTCAAATTGAGGTGAAAACATTGGTTTGTAACAAGTCGGACGCACCGATTGTGGAAAAAGCCAGAGCCTTGGGAGTCGAGGTATTGATTTTCACCAATGAAGAATTTGAAAGTGGTTTGACCGTATTACAGGAACTCGATTATCGTGCCATTGATTGGATTGTCCTTGCCGGATTTTTACGGAAAATTCCTGTCAATATCATCCGCGGATATCAAAATCGCATTATCAACATCCATCCTTCTCTTCTTCCGAAATACGGTGGAAAGGGAATGTATGGAAAGTTCGTTCATGAAGCGGTGATCGGAGCAAAAGAATTGAAAAGCGGGATATCCATTCACCTGGTGAATGAAGAATTTGATAAAGGAGAATTGCTTGCACAGTTTGAAACGGAGATAAATCCAGACGATACATTTGATTCACTTGCTGAAAAAATTCAGTTATTGGAACACAAACATTTTCCTATCATTGTAGAACAAACGCTTTTAAATCAATAAGATATGATGAATTATTTCTGGGCTTTCAATTGGGCCGACTTTTTTAAAGCTTCCATGGTCTTATTTGCGGTTATTGATGTAATCGGATCTGTTCCTTTGATTATCAAGATCCAGGAACAAAGTGGCGATATTCATCCTGCCAGAACGAGTTTTGTTTCCCTTGGAATTATGATCGGTTTCCTGATCCTGGGAGAATCAATTCTGAAGTTGTTTGGAGTGGATGTCGGATCTTTCGCCGTTGCGGGTTCTCTGATCCTGTTTGCTATGAGTTTGGAAATGATTTTGGGTGTACGCTTGTTCCGTGATTCTGTTTCCGGAAAAACAGCCAGTGTTGTTCCCTTAGCCTTCCCGATTATTGCAGGAGCCGGAACAATGACAACCCTCGTTTCATTAAGAGCTGAATTTCAGAATATCAATATTGTCCTGGCTATTTTATTGAATGTGTTGATCGTTTACATTGTGCTTCGTTTGACGAAAACGATTGAACGCATACTCGGTCCGGGTGGGATTGCAATTATGAAGAAAGTATTCGGGATTATCCTTTTGGCTATTGCAGTGAAACTATTCACAACTAACATTGCGAAAATCATCACTACGGCAACGGAAACACTTTAATTGAATATTAATTGAATGTATTCTTTTCAATTCTAAAGCGAAGTTCGTACCCCAAACCATTTTTTCTATGGATTTTCAGTTCTGCTGAAAGTTGGTCGGAAAGCGCTCCAATTAATTGAATTCCCAAACTTTCAAATTCTTCGGTCCGAATTGTTGTGGGTAATCCGATTCCATTGTCGGAAATTTTCATTCGGAAATGTGTTTTTGAACAGGTGAAAATGATCCGGATAATCCCTTTCCCATCCGGGAATGCATACTTAAAACTGTTGCTTACAGCTTCATTTATAATCAATCCTATTGGAATCATTCGGTCTGCTTCCAGGTAAATCAGATTGTCGATATCATACTCAAAAAGCACATTGGAGTTACTTCCAGAAAAGGAGCTATTGATACTTAAAGTCAATGTCCTGATATAATCTGAAACTTGGATCCGGCTCAAATCTTTGGCGCGATAAAGCATTTCATGGATCATCGACATGGAAATGATCCGATTCCGGCACTCACGAATCAGGGCAAGGAATTTCTCGTCTTTTGTGTAGGATGCCTGCAGGTTCATCAGACTGGAAATGATCTGCAGGTTGTTTTTTACCCGATGATGAACTTCCTGTAATAATGCTTCACGTTCCTGGAGTGTGATTACGGAGTTTTCCAGTTCTTCTCCAAGCATATTCACCCCGGAAGCGATGGAATCAAAAACATCTCCTTGATCAGTGATTTCCGTTTTTTGGGTAAAATCCAACCGGGCATAAGCCATAATGACATCCAATATCGCATTGGTGCGTTCTTGAATGTATTTGACTTCCTTAGGATTCATTATACTTTAAATTGCTTTAACCACTCTATAGCGCCCACATCATCCGAAAATAATTTGGTGGGGACAGCGGGTTTATTGATTCCCAAAAAGAAATTCCCAACGACCTTACTTACGGATGAATCAATAATAATCGCAAATGCCAATGTGTTTGTATCTCTTCCATTCGTCGTAAAGAAATTCCTGGCATCCCGTGTAATGGATCTGATTCCGCGTGCATCTATCAACAGAGGAAATTTTCGGTCCGCATAGAATCCATTGACCACCACCGAATTTTCCTGTGCATGCTCAATCTTCACTTCCGAACCCGGCTTGACTTTCGTTCGGGCAATTCCATCTTCACCCATCCAGGTAAAGTAACAAGTGAGATTATGAGCAGTATCGGGAATATTCATGTAATTGCTTTCAAACAAATATAAAAAAAGTAGGGGCGCGATTAATCGCGCCCCTACTTTTTTATGCAAGTATAATTAATCTTTTATCAGGAACTGGAAACGATCCAAGTTCTTCAATGCGATACTTGTTCCACGTGCCACAGCTCTCAACGGATCTTCAGCAATATGAACCGGTAATTTTGTTTTCTCATTGATACGACGATCCAAACCACGCAACATGGAGCCACCACCAGCAAGATAAATACCTGTTTTGTAGATGTCTGCCGAAAGTTCCGGTGGAGTCTGCTCAAGGGCACTTAAAATCGCTTCTTCGATTTTGGAAATTGTCTTGTCTAAAGCATGTGCAACCTCTGAATAGGTGATAATGATCTCTTTTGGAATACCGGTCATCAAATCACGCCCACGAACTGCGTAATCTGCCGGTGGGTTTTCCAATTCGGGTAACGCAGCACCAACTTCGATCTTGATCTGCTCAGCGGTACGCTCTCCAACCAAAATGTTGTGTTGACGGCGCATGTACTCTTCGATATCCGAAGTGAAATCGTCTCCCGCAATCCGGATAGATTTATCACAAACGATACCTCCCAATGCAATGACTGCAATTTCAGACGTACCACCACCTATATCAATGATCATATTCCCCATTGGCTCTTCCACATCGATACCGATACCGATTGCAGCAGCCATCGGCTCATGAATCAAATACACTTCTTTCGCTCCAGCGTGTTCTGCAGAGTCACGCACAGCACGTTTCTCCACTTCCGTAATCCCGGAAGGAATACAAATCACCATACGCAAAGTCGGATTGAACATCTTTCTTCCCGGATTGATCATTTTGATGAATCCACGAATCATTTGTTCAGCACTTTGAAAGTCTGCAATCACACCATCTTTCAATGGTCTGACTGTTTCAATTAATTTGTGTGTTTTTCCGTGCATCTGTTGTGCCTTCTTCCCGATGGCAACAACCTTACCCGTTTGAATATCTTTTGCCACGATTGAAGGTTCATCAACCACCACTTTATCGTTCATGATAATCAGTGTGTTTGCAGTACCTAAGTCAATAGCAATTTCTTGTGTTAGAAAATTAAACAATCCCATCTAGCGCGCTCCTTTATGCGTTTTCCCTTCCTTATTCGTAAATTCTTGGAAAGTGTTACAAAATTAGACTAAATAATCGAAAAAAAATCAAAACCCGAGTCTAATTTGTAGAAAGAAATTTGAAATTCAACAGATTGTGTAACAGACAGAACAAAAATCTAGTGAAATCACGTGTTCGGGAAGAATGTGGTTTCAAATAAGCACAAAAAAAGGCATCTGTAAATAACAAATGCCCTTTAAAATCGGTTATTTCCAACTAGTTTACACGTTTTTCGGTTGTTCCGTCGTCATAAACATAGATTACCAATCCTTTTTCAGACTCTGAAACTTCCTGACCAAAAAGATTGACGACCTTCGTCAGTTTCTGGTCTTTCAGACGATTGTCAATCGCAATGATATCCGGATAAGATCGTGTTTGTCCATTATAATCCACTTGTTTGATCCGATAATAGTTAATCGCATTTCGGGTATAGGTATAATGATTGATCGAATAATCTATTTGAGCCTGGCTGTCCCCGGCACCGTCAACCACATCAAGCTTATTCCAGGAATTGTTGTTTGAAGGAGTTGTTGTCCATTCGATTTCGAAATAGTCATTGTTCAATTCTGTTTCAGTTGACCAGCTCAGGACATTGGAACCGGATAAGTAAGTTCCGGAGAAATGGCTCATTTCAACCGGAAGGATAACCGGTGTACACCCAATAACAGCTGTAGTGCTGTTCCCGCCCCAGCTAAAATCAAAAGTATACCCAATCCCCGAAGAACTATAATTGTCAATTAGTAAGATGTAGATTTGACTTGCATTTACATTCAAAGCATTTACCCACCTGTCTCCATATTGGGTTTCGCTATTATCCGATTCCCCTACACGCATTCCTGTGTTTCCATTCCCTTGTGCATACGAACATCGAACAGGTCCGGAAACCGGCGGGCAATTCGCTGCTGCGTTTGCAGATGTAAAAGGTCCCCACACTGCAAAATCGTAATCCGAGTTCGAATTCGGGTTAATTCTGAACGAAAGCGATCCGCCTGTTTCGACGTTGATATAATACCAGGAAGATTGATGTTCAGCCCCCAAACAACCGCTGTTTGCATTGGACAGTTCCTGAATCCCATAACCGGAGCTGTTCCCAGGAAGAGAAGTGTTACTGCAAATTTGTTCTGCAATTCCGCAGTTGGTTCCTCCCACTTTCTCTCTGAATGGAAGAGGCCCTTTTAATTTAACGATGTTTTCAAACGGAATTCCGGCAATCCTGCACAATGAATCAAGGTCGCTCACAGAGTAATTAGTTGTTGCACTGAACTGGATCAGATTGTCTTCAGTGGAACGCGAATATGTATCAGGAACATAATCCTCAAGTGCTGAGAGATAGTTTTTGTTATCCGCTCCTGTCGCAGTTAAAGTGATTTTGTATTGGGATTGTGAGAATACAGAATGGGTGGATAAGGCTAAT
Organism: uncultured Fluviicola sp.; assembly: GCF_946478805.1. The sequence continues at coordinate 13,073 of NZ_CAMLDC010000009.1, forward strand.
AGAATTAGCAGAATTGGTTTCATCGCAAGAATTAATTAAGTCGTTGTTGTAAAAATTTCAGGCTGCAAAAGTACTGCTTGGTTTCCCAACAAACCTAAAATTTAAGTTAAAAAGGGTAAAGTGTGGTTTTCACTGATTGAAATGTTAGTTTCAACTAGAATTTTACTTTTAGTTGTTGGATTCGATACAATACAGATTCACAATTTCTTAAGTTCCTGTTAAAATTAAAAGGATACCCGTTTTTTATCAACAAAAAAGGAGCCTTCCGGCTCCTTCCACAACTATTATTTTTTTGATCAATGCTTAAAATGTCTGTTTCCGGTAAATACCATCGCAACTCCATTTGCATTGCAATAGTCGATCGATAATTCATCTTTGATAGAACCTCCGGGTTGAACAACGGCTGTGATTCCCGCATGATGAGCAATTTCAACACAGTCCGGGAAAGGGAAAAAAGCATCCGATGCCATAACAGCCCCTTTCAGATCAAATCCAAATGTTCTTGCTTTTTCAATTGCCTGGCGCAAAGCATCGACACGTGACGTCTGACCTGTTCCGCTTGCAATCAATTGTCCGTTCTTCGCAAAAACGATGGTATTCGACTTCGTATGCTTCACCAACTTGTTGGCAAAGATCAGGTCTTCCACTTCTTGTGCTGTAGGAACGGTATTTGTTCTTGGTTCAAAGTTACCTGCAGATTCGGAAAGCATGTCTTTATCTTGTTCCAAAACACCGTTCAATAAGGTTCTGAACTGACGTTTCGGTAACTCCACTTTCTTTTGAACCAATAAAATGCGGTTCTTCTTGCTTTTCAGAACTTCTTCTGCATCTGCATCAAATCCCGGGGCAATAACTACTTCACAAAACAAATCATTGATCTGGTTGGCAGTTGCAAGATCAATAGTCCGGTTTCCGATCAGGATTCCTCCAAAAGCGGAAGTCGGATCTCCTGCAAGCGCATCCGCATAGGCCTGAGCCAATGTTGGGCGTGTTGCCAATCCACATGCATTGTTATGTTTCAGAATTGCAAACGTCGGATCGTTGTTTTCAAATTCAGCCATCAATTGGACAGCAGCGTCCACATCCAACAAATTGTTATAAGAAAGCTCCTTTCCATGCAATTGGTCGAACATGGCAGCGAAATTACCGTGGAACCATCCTTTCTGGTGTGGATTTTCGCCATAACGAAGTGGTTGGCTCTCCAGGATGCTTTGTTTGAAAACAGGAGTTTCATCTCCTTCATTAAAGTAGTTGAAGATGTGGGTATCGTAATGGGAAGAGACCATAAATGCCTTCTTCGCAAATTGCTTTCTTTGGTCGATAGTAGTTGAAGCTCCTTGTTTATCCAATATGGAAAGAAACTCTCCGTATTGGTTTACTGAAGGAATGATCACCACATCGTTGTAATTTTTAGCTGCTGCGCGGATCAACGAAATTCCACCGATATCGATTTTCTCAATAATGGATTGGTGATCTGCACCGGAAGCAACTGTTTCTTCAAAGGGATATAAATCAACAATTACCAAGTCAATTTTTGGAATGTTAAATTGTTTTGCCTGATCTAAATCAGCCTGAAGATTTCGTCTATGGAGAATTCCTCCAAAAATAGCCGGATGCAATGTTTTCACGCGTCCACCGAAAATTTCAGGATAAGAAGTCATTGATTCAACCGGTATAACCGGAATTCCCAATCCTTCAATAAATGTTTGGGTTCCACCAGTGGAATAAATGCTTACGTTTTCTTCATGCAATTTACGTACAATCGGTTCCAAACCATCTTTGTAATAAACTGAAATTAAAGCTCCTGTAATTTTTTTCGTGTTTTCCATATGCATAACTTTATCCCTTCCAATCAACCTGATTCGAGGGCGCAAAAGTACCTATTTTAAATGGAAAACCGTTGTAGTTTGTTTAGAATTAATTACAATAACTCGGTCAGAAACGAACAAAACCAATTAGTTACCCCGGTAATAGGAGATAAGTGTAAGCTTATCCAAAAATATGGAACTATCAAAAAAACAGTGCCAAATTACCTGAATCCTTTTCTCCTGGTTTTGAACAGGGCATTATTCAAGTTGGTATAACTAAGGGAAAATTCCAAACTTCCTCCTTTATAACCATATCTAAGTGCCGACAAAGTGATGTCGTAAGAAACTCCGAAATGGAATCCTTTCCAATCCACTTGCAGAGTAGGTGAAATTGCATCTTTCAAACGCGTATAAACACCAAGTCCTACAAAAGCATCCTGATTCAGACCGGTAATCTTACCTCCACTTTCAAAACGTCTTCTCAAAATCAACCCCAAGATCGATTCATAATGTCCACCCTGGATAAACTGCGCGAATTGCGCATCAAAGGCCAGTTTGGTATTCGGGATATCCATGGAATATTTCATCATTCCAACATATTTTCTCGCAAGTTGTTCCTGTGAGCCACTGCGGTATCTCAGCAAAGGTGCATTCAAATGATAACCGGCTAGTCCGAATTGGAATTTGATATCGTTGTTCCGTGCGAAGGTACTTTGTCCACCATCAAACTGGTAGAAGAGTCCGGCTGAAGCATCAATATATATAAACGAGCTCAAACTTCCGGTTTCTCCACTGGCAATAGTCGGATCATATGCCCCATTTCCGTTCCATTGTGAATCATAGATCAATCGAGACATATTTCCCGAACGGTTTCCGACACCTCCTTGAATTCCAAGTGAAAGTTGACTTCCGTTTCCTACCGGTAGAATTCCTGAAACAGCTAACGAACCTGTTTGTAATCCATATCCGGAATTACCTGCAATATCGTTGTAAAACTGCGCCCCAACTCCAAGATGGGCTTTGGGTTTTCTATCATTCTTAAAAAAATTGGCATCTGCCACTAATCCGGTAGTCATATAAGTTGCGCCGCCTCCCAGCCACTGATTTCTCTGTTGAATCGCAATTCGCTCCCAACCATCGTAAACACCAACCGCTCCGGGATTGAGTAAGTTTGGAGATTGAAGAATTTGCGTTACATGAAAATCCTGGGCACTTGCTGACAGACCAGTCAGAAACACAAGTGCCGTAAAAATCCCTCTTCTCATGTTTATCTTGTTACAGTAATATTACCTGTGTATGTTTCTTTTCTGCCATCCGTGAAAGTTACACTTGCCTGATAAGCATACACACCCGTATTTATTTTAACACCATTGAAAATTCCATCCCACTTGAAGTTCACATCCGAACTGACAACCATCCTGTTACCCCAACGGTCATAAACGTACCAAGTAAATGAAACAACGTCTCTTCCCACTCTCGGAGCCAAAAGGTCGTTTAATCCATCTCCATTCGGAGAGAATGCAGTTGGCATATAGAATCCAAGGAAACAATTTTCTCCTACCGGATTCGGATCACATGAATCAAGCGGATCAGTTCCGTTTGCCACCTCATCACCATCATTAATTCCATCACCGTCTGTATCCGGATTATTCGGATCTGTTCCGTATTGAGCTTCAGACCCATCCAGGATTCCATCACCATCCGTGTCTATGTTACAAGCCGGTGTTGCATTCGGAGGTGAACAAGGATCCAATGGGTTTGTTCCATTTGTAATCTCATCACCATCATTGATTCCGTCTCCGTCTGTATCTGGATTCGTTGGATTTGTTCCCGCAGTTCCCTCTTGTGCATTTGTCAATCCATCTCCATCCTGATCACAAGGACCGGCATTCGGATTTGGAATACATGGATCCGTATTTGCAGGGTCACTTTCATCTTTCACCCCATCACCATCTGTATCGACAACACTTGATTCCAAGCCATCAATAATTCCGTCTCCATCAGAATCCAACGGATTTGCAGGATCCGGACCAATTTCCGCACAATCACCCTCTCCGTCTCCATCCGTATCCGGATTGTTCGGGTCTGTTCCGGCTAAAATCTCATCTGTATTCGTACAACCGTCACCATCCAAATCCGGATTATCAGGAATAAAAACCGCTGTAATGGTCACCGGAGCAACAATATCCATTGAATTGGTATCCTGAGTTACCGGCAAAGTGTAGGAATTTGCCGTATTCTCCCAATGTGAGAAAACATACCCGGTAAGTGGTTTAGCAATCAGGTTGGTCTGAATTCCCCCGAAATAATTTGCATTCCAAGGATAAGTAGGAGCCCAGATTGAATTCACTTTCACTTCTCCCGAATTTGCAGGACTGACTGTCACTACGATCGCATTAGGACCGGTGACCTGATAACAATTTGTCATTCCCTGGTTCAGGGCGGTACATCTTAAATTGATAAAATCTCTCAAAGCCTGTACATTTGCTTGCCAGCCAGCTACAGTTCCTCCCCATTTGGTGCATTGTCCCGGCATTTCAGGAGCGATCTGGTTGACCATACTATCCAATAAGGTATTCATGTAAGGGCAGGAAAAATGCGTATTCACCAAATCGATGTAACGAGTAATGTAGTATTGCTTCACCGTTGGATTTTCATTGATTAATTTCTCCAAAATATCTGTGTGGCCTTGCCCACCCGGATTTGGTAGATTCTCAACATTACATGGATCTGCATTCGCACTTGGGTCAGGAATTCCTGTGTAGTTGATATAGTGTCCGAAAGTGGCATCCATATCCCACAAGGTATAACGCCATTTCTTCTTATCACCAGCCGGATCCATTCCACGCCACCAGGCAGTGTTCCAGTTCAACCAGTCTTGAGTAACCACATAGGAATTCAATACGAAATAATCCACTAAAGATTCCCAGTTCAATAAACTATCTACATAATTGAAATTTGCAGCAACTCCCATATTATTGGTGTTGATGTAATTTCGTAACGAGTTCCATGCAGGAATTGCATTAGGTGTACCATATTCCTCCCAGGTTGATCCCCAGGTTTTTAAATACTGTAAATGGTATTTGTCCTGATTGTCATAATAATTAGTAAAGTCATGGTCATCGGCTTTTTCACGAATTTCATAGACTCCCCAATATTGTCCGTTTACATAGACCACACAAGGTCTCCACGTACGCTCATCCAGTTTCAAATGTGCATTTTGAGAAAGTTGGGCAACAAATGCATCACGGATATGTGCTCCTCCTGTTTCAAATGAATAGTTGTCATTTGCTGCAGCTTTCAGTATTAATCGCTGGAAATGATCCCTTGTTTTATTCGGGAAGATCTGGTGATCAATTTCATGATCATATCCAAACTGGTCTTTCATCACAAAGTCGAAACCTCTCTGGCTATATGCCCAGGAATCATTCCCATGTTTATTGAATTCCCCTTCTCCCTTATCTACAAATGATTTATCTGCCTCCCAAACTTCGAAGAAACCCTGCGGAGTGATTCCCCCGTTTCCGTTCAAAAGAGTCGCAACAGAATTACTTCCTGCTCCAGCAACTGAAACTACCGGAACGGTATGGTTCACATTGATGAAATAAGTTCCGGACATGGTGAAACTCGGTTCATCTGTTGAGAAAGCTTTTGCCCGAAGTACTTTGGTGGATGTGATTGAAACAGGACCTGAATAAAGTGTAGAAGTCGTTGTTGGAACAGAACCGTCTGTAGTGTAGCGAATTGTTGCAGCGCCATTGGGACAAGTAATGCTTACGTTTTGAGTACCTGGATAGAATCCAGGTGCAACGCTGAAAACAGGAGTTGCTGTATAAAAGTTCACCCCGCCACTGTTCGCAGCATTGGGAGTTGGAGTTAAAAATAATTTCCAGGTTGATGACCCATTCGTTTGACGGCCAATCGAATGGTTTTGTTTTGTCATTTGAGTAATCTCGACAAAATCGACTGTAACATTGGTTGGGCTTGTCAAAATAAACCACTCATTTTTGGTTTGTGCCAAATTGAAACTCGGATGATACTGCGAACCGGAAACCAAATCCCGACCGCTGCAAAAAACCATTTTGTATCCACCTGCAGCAATTGACCCGGAAGGAATTTGCCATTTCTGGGGATTTGCGTCATTGTCAGACAAATAGTAACCCGTTAAATCCACCGAGGCAGCACCAGCATTATACAATTCAACCCAATCCTCGTATTGACCAAAGGCGTCAACAGGACCACTTATATTAGAACATGAATATTCATTGATTATCACCTGTGAATTCGCTAAATTGGATAACAAAATAGGAAACAGGAAACAAGCCGTTTTAAAGAGAGGTAGCAATTTCATGTGTAGTTTTCATTTAAAGAGTGTATAATTTTACGAATCTTTTATGTTATAATCCAAACAGTAGACGTAATTTTTCACGAAAAGTAGCGAAAAGGTTCATTTTTAATTTCTAATTCCTTATTACAGGCGTATAATTTGATTAAAATTCTCTTAATATTGCAGCTATTAAACTAGACTAATGAAAAAACTAATTTTTGGAATTGCCGTTCTCTCCACAATTTCAGCATGTAAGAAAGTAGAAGGCGACGGAGGTCGTGCATCTATCTCAGGAAATGTGATGGTAGAAGAAAGACTTCGCATCAACGGAGTTGTGACCGATACTGTGAGTTATGTTGGAGCAAAAGAAGATCTATATATCATTTACGGTGATGGTGATGCGATGTACGACGATAAGATCCAGGTTTCTTATGATGGCTCATTCAAGTTCGAATTTTTGCAACCGGGAAATTATACCATTTTCGGATACAGTAAGATTTTCCACCCCGGGAACAATATTCCGAACAATGATGATGATTACAACACCGTGGAAGTTGTCAGCAAAACGGTAAGCATCGGTAAAAAGGAAAATGCAGATATTGGCACCATTACGTTAATTAAGAACTAAATGAGGTCCTTAATTATAATTGCTTTTTTCCTGGTGTCTTCTTTCCTGGCTTGGAATCAGAGCACGAGAGGGCAATTTTGGTTTAGTGCCGGAGTAAAGCGCGAAATTAAGTACAACCTGGAAGCGAACCTGAACACGAACGTCCGTCTGAACAATTATGGTCAATTGGCGACCTTGTACCAGGAAGCAAGCTTGAAGTATAACAAACTGGATTGGTTCAGGCCTTCCATTGAATACCGGATTGTCACCAACTACGATAAGCGAAGAAATTACGAAAACAGTCACCGGTTGAATTTCAATGCGGATTTTCGTCACAAGTTCCAGCAGATTAAGTTTGGAGCTCGTTTGCGTTACCAGATGTATATCGGTGGATACGCATCAAACGGAAGTGATCTCGACCCAGCTTTTCGTGTAAAACCACATGTGGAGTGGGATAAACCAAAATCCAAAATAACTCCGGAAGCTTCCGTGGAATTTTTCTATAATCCGACAAGTGGTCCATTTGGCCATACCTGGAACCGTGTGCGTTATGGATTGACCTTGAATTTCAATTTACCGGGATCAAATGAGGTTGGCCTGACATATTATTATGGCCAGAAATTCAATGCCAAGAATAATTACAACGAGCACATCCTTTCTTTGGAATATACCTTCGATTGGAAAAAAGCAAAGAAGAAGAAGAAAAAGAAAAATGACGACGAACTGGAAGAGGATATTGAGTACCCTGAGTAATTGAGAATGTAAAAGTGAAAAAGGAGATCTAAATTTTGGAGATCATTTTGCAGTCCTTCATAATTGAAATCTTTTCAATTCTCCATTTTACATTTTCAATTTAGAAAAGTACGTCTCTTCGTTGGCTATCCAATTTCAAAAGGATGAACAGGAGCATGGAGAATGACATCAAGGATGATCCCCCATAACTGAAGAATGGCAATGGAATCCCGATTACCGGCGCCAATCCGATATTCATCCCGATATTGACTGCAAAGTGATAGAAGACGATCATGGCCACACAATAAGCGTAAACGCGATTGAACGTGGAACGTTGACGTTCGGCTATCACAATAATCCGGAAAAGCATTCCCATAAAGAGAATGACAATCGCAAGACTTCCCATGAATCCCCATTCTTCTGCAAGCGGACAAAAGATAAAATCCGTTTCACTTTCCGGAACATGATTGGAACGCACACTGGCCACACTCGCTTTTTTATATCCTTTGCCAAAAAGTCCACCGGAACCTACTGCAGCCATCGCACGATTCCGGTTGTAATCCTTTCCATCATCGTCTTTGCGCAAACCGAGAACCAACTCAATGCGGTCTTTTTGGTGCTGAGCTAAACTTGAGAAGGAAAAGTTGACAGTCGTAGAAACCGCAACGGATAAGAACCAACCTGTTACAATGATCAATAAAACCCTTCTTTGATCCCGTTTCGATGAAATCCAACGAAGGACCAGGTAAGCGACTAAGGCAATGAGCGTTATTACCGTAATGACACCATAAAAACCCGGAATCAAAACTCCACGCATGAAGGTGAACTCATACTTGTTCCCACTCATCAAAAGCGTAACAATGGAAAGAAATACCACGTAGAACAAGATGGGAATAAAGTGACTTCCCACCCACGTTTCCTTGAAACGAACTCCGGGAATGACATTCACCACCTTCAATACCAGCGGATCAAAAGTGATTCCTTCACGGTATAAAACGAAGAAAAACGAAGTAAATACCACAAAAGTTCCGGCATCTGGCTGTAACAGGATCAAAACCATCGGCACCATGACTATTCCTAGTGCAACAAATACCGTTTGCACATTCTGGTTCTTGACGTTTACGGTGGAAATGTAGCGTGAGAGCACTATCGCCGTTCCGATCTTCATGAATTCGGCAGGCTGGATACCCAAGGAACCGATTCCCAACCAGGCACGGGCACCATTAATCGGTGGTGTAAAAAGAACTACCACCAGCAGTGAGAAACAAAACAAATAAATAGGAATCGCAAATTTGCGGTAGATGTCGGAATCGATCAGGAATACCAGGAACCCCAAGAAAATGGAGATCCCGACCCACATAATCTGCTTCCCATATTTTTGGGAAAAATCAAAAATATTGGGATGATCCGGGTCGTATGCAGCTGAATAGACATTGGCGATTCCCATACCCAACATGATGACTACAATTGAAAGTAACCACCAATCTATGTGTTGTGTAAGTGAATCTTCTCTTCTCATTTATTTTCTTGTAACTGCTTCTATTTTGTTGAACCGTGCTACCCACTTCTCATCTCAATTAATTTTCTCTGAGAACTGCTCTAACGTTTGTTCAGTTTTCAGGGTTTTTCACCCCTTCTTCTTTTTCGGCCTTGCCTTGATATTTAACAGGTTTGCTGAGGAAACCATCTGCTCTTTCGCCTTGTCCTTCACTTTTCTGTGAATGTACTTATCAATCATCAATCCGGCAGTAGGCGCAGCCCAAACTCCACCAAAACCAGCATTTTCAATGAAAACAGCAATGGCAATTTTTGGATTCTCCATGGGCGCAAAAGCAAGGAATACGGAGTGGTCTTCTCCGTGAGGGTTTTGCGCAGTTCCCGTTTTTCCACAAACAGTAACTCCTTCAACAACAGCTCGCTTCCCGGTTCCTCCTGATTCATAACATACGCGTCTCATCCCCTCGATAATCGGTTCGAAATTCGCCGCATCAACCTTGGTTCTGTGAACCACTTTAAATTGAGGAAGCGGGCCCGTGTTTCCAATTGACCGAACAAAATGAGGAGTGTAATACCATCCTTTATTTGCAATGATTGCAGCAATATTGGCCATTTGGAGAGGTGTCACTTTCACTTCTCCCTGTCCGATGGAAATGGAGCGAATCGTAGAAAAAGCCCAGGTATTATGTCCATACCATTTATCGTAATAAGCTGAATTCGGGATCAATCCGGAACGCATTCCCGTTACATCGGTATCAAACTCGCTTCCCAATCCGAAACTGGTGATGTAATCATACCATTCATTCAAACCTAATTCCGCATCTGCAAAAATAGATTTCTTTTTTCCTTGTTGGATGATACGTCTCATCACATAATAGAAATACGGATTACAGGAATATTTAATCCCATCAGGTAAGCTCGTCGCATTCGGATGGTTGTGGCAACCTACCATGGATTTCGTACACGGAAACCCTGATTCCGGGGTAATCACTCCTTCTTGTAAACCAATTAGGGACTGCAACAATTTAAAAATGGATCCGGGAGGATATTCTGCTGCCAAAGGTCTTGGATACAAGGGTTTTCCTTCGTCCAATAACAACTTCGGATAGTTTTTACCGATATTTCTTCTCCCTACCAAAATATTCGGGTCAAAACTTGGAGCCGAAACCAATGCCAGAATTTCTCCTGTTTTGGGTTCAATGGCAACAATACATCCCCGTTTGTTCTGCATCAGTTTTTCACCGTAAACCTGCAATTGGATATCCAGTCCCAAATGCAAAGCCGGTCCCTGTTCTGCCAAGGTGTCATACTTTCCGCCTGCATAAGATTCGATCGCATTATTGAGTGCAGAAGTTACAATGTACTTGATTCCTTTCTGACCTCTTAATTGCTTCTCGTAATACCGTTCAATTCCTGCTCTTCCTATTTGATCACCCGGTCTGTAAAAACGATCTTCTTCTATCTCTTCCTTTGAAACTTCATTGAGGTAGCCGAAAATATTTGCACCTCCGGAGTAAGGATAACTTCTCATGGAAGTCAAATCCTCATAAAATCCGGGGAATTTTTCCAAGTGAGGAGCAATTCGCGTAATTTCATCGATTGTCAGTTCCTTAATGAAAGGATACGGACGCTGCTTCTGGTAATTCTCCTGAAGTTTCCCTGTATTCGGATTACGGTATTTCCCCTCTCCTTTTTTGATTTGATAGAACCGGTCTTTTACTTCCTGTTTTGTCCATCCAACCAGGTTTGCAAATGCAACCGTATCGAAATCATGAATATCCTCTTCTTTCATCATCAAGTTATAGTAACTCCTATTTGTCACTACCTTCTTGTTATGCCTGTCGAAAACGATCCCCCTTGGCGGAGTGATTTCTTTTCTTTTCTCAGCAATTTCCGCAGCCCTCAACTTCCAGGTATCGTCTACCACTTGCATGAAAAACAGGCGAATCAAATAAATTGATCCTACAAGGATAAAAAACACCAGGATGACGTATTTCCTTCCATCCAGATTCATCGTACTGCCTTTTTGTTAGAGATGAAGATAAATTGCACTAATAAGCTTAATAAGAAAGAACTCGGTACGCTTAACCCGATCTTAAGTAAAATCCAGATGAATTCATTCCATTTGAATGACTCAATGGTAAAGAACCACGTATGGTGAATCAATAATAAGGTTCCATAAGAATATAAGAACCACCGTCCACCCATTGAATAGACATTCACAGATTCCACACTTTCATAACCATCTCTCGGTGATAACCATTTGAAAATAATCGGCCTGAAAAATGCCATGATCACCGCACTCGAGGCGTGAAGCCCAAAGGTATTGGAAAAGGAATCAATGATCAATCCAAAAGCGAAACTAAGCAACATCAATGGCACCGTTCCCATTTGAAAAGGCAACATAAAAATGAACAAGGGATAGATCATCGCATAAAGACCCAGACCCGGTTCCAGGTTGTTTAATATCAGTACCTGAAATAGTACGAATAATGCAAAACGAATGCTATTTAAAACAAAAATATTCACTTAAAAATCCTCTTCTTCTTTATCCGGCGGAATTTTTCCCTCCAGTTCTCTTAATTCATCCAATAGGACATTCTTGATCACATAAACGTGCTGAATGGTCCTGAAATCTTCCGCAATCCTTACCTGCAAATCCCACAACGGTTTCCCTTCGATTGATTTTCGCTTGGTGATTACCCCGACCGGGATTCCTTTCGGATAAATTCCGGATCCTCCCCGGGTAATCACTTTTGTAAATTTCTTAATCGAAATGTCATTCGAGATTCCTGCAACCTGGCAAATTTTCGGGTTGATACCATCCCACTTCAACAAACCGAAGGCGCCACCATCACGCATACTCACATCCACATTGATATTCTTGGAAAGAATGGTTTTAACTACCGAATACTTTTCACCAACCAAATGGACGATTCCCACCACTCCTTTCGAGGAAATAACTCCCAATCCTTTTTTAATCCCATGGTTGCTCCCAATGTCAATGGTCATGTAATTATTGCGTTTATCGTAGGTGTTGTTGATAACGGAAGCCGGCACATACAAGTATTGCTGGTGGTAGTTTGTATCCTCGATTTGGATCAGTTCACGATCGATCTTATAATTGGAACCTTTTAATTTCTCGCGTAACCGTGCATTTTCCCATTCCAATTTTCGGTTCGTGTTTTCAAGGTTGAAATGCTGTGTCACGGAGTTTCTGACGGTAAAAAGTCCGCCGTTGATTTTTGAAGCACTTGAAAAAACCTGCAATCGCGCAAATTCAGAGTATTGGATATAGGCAGAAAGTGCTACAATTTGGAGTAACACAAAGACCAAAAAGATCTGAAATCGTTTGAAAAAAGCAATCAAATTGCGCATGCCACAAAATTAGTTAGATAAACGATTTTCTGAAGGGTGAACTGAATTTTTATTTGACAATGTACTTTAAAAAATTGAAAGTGAAACTCCGAAGGCCAACGCACTGATTTGTTCACTCTTACCACCCTTAAACTGGGGAGCCAAAGTGTAATCCGCAAACAATGCCCAATTCCGTATTCCAATACGCATGTGAACACCGTATAACAATGGATTTCTTCCAGGCAAAGCTTTGTCTTTTATTCCTTTGTGCTTGTCTTCGGGCCATACTTTTTGAAATGTCTGGAGTCGATACCCGATCGAGCCTCCCAAATGCACTTTGAAATGCTGCCATTTCGGAGTTCTGAAACGGAATTCAATGGGAATTGCCAGGATGTGATTTCCGAAGGTGTTTTTTCGATAATCCAGGTAACTCGAATCCGCATAATACCGCGTGTATGAGTTGCTGCTGTCTGCAAAGAACAAGCCTTTCGGACCGGTTTTTTGATACTTGTACGCCAATCCTATTCCGAGAGAAACCGTGTTGCCATCGATTAAGGGAATATCCCACATGGTATTGATATTACATCCGAAAGATCTCCATGGATTTTCCCGGACACTTCCTGATTTTACCAATTGGTTATATGTCAAATCAATGATCAAACGGTCGTATTTCCTTAATTTTCCCGGTTTCGCCGGTCTCCAGCCGGTATTGTACCAAAAAATCCCCGGACGGTGCCTGGAAACCAAAATAGAGTCCTTTCCCTGAGGTTGTGCCAAACCTTGAAAAGAAATTAGAAGAAAGACCGGTAATAATTTAAGAAATCTCATTCTCCAAGCGATATTGTTCCCATTTCCAAGCATCTAAAATAGCATCTTCGATGGTTCTTTCGGTATTCCAGTTTAAAAATTTCTTTGCTTTTGAAACATCTGCGAATAATGCATCCACATCTCCCGGTCTGCGTGGACCAAATTGATAATTCAACGGTTTTCCTGTGATCTTTTCAAATAACTGAACCAATTCAAGGACAGAAGTCCCTTTTCCGGTACCCAAATTAAAGATGTCATAAGTGGAGTCGAAGTGGTAACTTAATGCTTTTACATGTGCTTTTGCCACATCCATCACGTGAATGTAATCCCTTACACAGGTTCCGTCAGGAGTATCGTAATCCTTCCCGAAAATGGTTAACTCTTTTCGCAAACCTGCTGCTGTTTGTGTGATATAAGGAAGCACATTATTCGGTGGTCCAAGCGGCAATTCACCCAGCTTTCCGCTCACATGTGCTCCAATCGGGTTGAAGTAACGCAAAAAAACAGGTCTCAGATCGGATTTTCCAGCAATGTCGATCAGCATTTGCTCTGCCATCCATTTGGTCCAACCGTATGGAGAATTCGGTTTTCCAACAGGCATGTTCTCATTTAAGGGCTCCAGACTATTGTCTACACCATAAACCGTGCAGGAAGAAGAAAAAACAATCTTGTTTACTCGAAATTCTTCCAGGCATCCCAATAAGTTAATGAGCGAAATGAGATTGTTGTCATAATAGTACAAAGGTTTTTCCACCGATTCCGCAACCGCTTTAAATGCTGCAAAATGAATGACTCCTTCGAATGAGTGCTTTTCGAAAACAGCTCTAAGAAATTCCTTGTCCCGCATATCACCCTGATAAAAAGCACATTCCTTCCCGGTTATCAGGCTAATCTGCTTTATGATTGATGGGGTCGAATTGGAGCAATTGTCCAAAATAACAGGTGTATAACCTTGTTCAAATAATGCAACAACCGTATGCGAACCGATAAAACCGGTTCCACCGGTAACAAGAATTTCTTTGCTTTCACTCATGCGTTGTAAAGATAAGAAAAAGCGGCAGCTTTTGAAGACCGAAGCGCAATCCGTCAGCTGAAGGATTAGTGTAATGAATTGGAACAAAATGCAATTTTATCCCTGATGAATTCAGGAAAGGGGGATTTGCCGGTTCTTACTCCTCAGCAGCAACAGCTTCTTCATTCTCCTTGCCACCCAACATTTTAAGTACCTGAACGACGTCGATGATTCTCAAGCCGAAAACGAGCAACATCCAAAGTAAGCCAAGCCCAAAAGCAAAATACAACTGGTTCCATTGGAATCGGATCTCCAGGAACATGGCACCGATCATAAACGCGCTTAAAACCATCAGTTTCAACCAGGTATTTGATGCCAGGCGATGTTTCATCTTGTAGCGAACCACCAGGTATTGGAGAACTCCTAATACAGATTGTGCCACCAAGGAAGCAATTGCTGCCCCAACAGCACCGAGGAAAGGAATCAACAGTACATTCAGGATTGACATCGTAATGAGCGATAAGAAGGCGATCTGGTTCAATATCCGAAGGGATCCGTTTGCTGTCAGTAATGTTCCGAAGACAACCGTGAAACACATTGGAATGAAGGTGATCGAATGGAAAACCCAGGCATTGTAGGAATACCAATTGGCATCATCATACAACTTATCAAATAGGAATTCCTTGATCCCGATAGTCAGGGTAATCATCAGGATACCTCCGGAAAACAAGATATTCAACGCACTGGTCATAATTCCCGTCGTAGAACCATTGTCTTTCAATACTCTTGAAAACACCGGCAACAGGATACTTCCAAAAAGCACTGCAAACATCCAGCATGCATCCAATAGTCGGAAACTTTGCGTGTAGTAAGATACCTGGACAGTTCCTGCCGGATGTAATTTCTCCAGGAATACCGCATCCAAACGGGAGGTTAGCATCATGATAATGACCAGGATGGCATAGGGATAGGATTGTCTGAAAATGGCCTTGAAAAAGTCCGAATCCCAATGAAATCTCGGAAGTGCAACAATGCGCAAATAAATGATTGTCGCAACAACCAGGGAAATAGTTGAAGAGCCGACAAAAATAATTGCAAACCATTTTAATGTAACAGGTTCTATAAACGTAGTGTAAATCAGGATTCCTCCAAAAACGAAGTAAACAGACCGTTCTACAACCGACAAAACCGCATCTAATCCGAATTTCAGCAAACCACCCGTATAAGCACGCACATAGTTTACCGTGATAATGCTTACCTGGTGCATGATCAATAGGCCCAGCACCCAAAGCCATTCGGTCGGAAATCTCAAAACAAAGAACAAGGTGAGTGTCCAGATAATATAAACGAATACAAGAATGAGCCTGAAAGTAAATAAGCGATTGCTGTATTTATGGATCATGTGCGGATGTTGGGCAATCATCCTGGTCATGAAATTCGTGATTCCCATGTCCAACAACATCGAAAACAGGAAGGTGAAATTGAGCATGGTCTGAAAAACACCATATGAATCGAGACCCAGTTCATTCTGCATTTTAATATCCACCAGGAATATGGTAGCAGGTTTAACAAGTAAATTCAACAACAGCGTAATGCCTAATCCTCTTAAAAACAGTTTTTGCATTAGCGGTGGTTATTCTGCGATGAAAATGAAGTTTTGTGTGTGATGCCTGGAAGAATCAAACGGAACAATCCGGTTGTTCTCTCCAACAAAAATAGAATAACTGAATGATTGCAAATATTCGAAACATTTGGACCTGTTTTCATTGTCCCAAAGTTCAGCGTAAATGATCGGTTTATTGGATTCGATAATACGATTTGCACCTTTTAGCGCAAAATATTCGAAATTCTCCACATCAATTTTAATTGCCTGAACGGGTTGTCCATTTAAGATATTGTCCAATTTGTCCAATCGCACGTCCACTTCCTTACCTTCATTCCATTCTGTAATGGTTTCGTGTTTGATGTGACTGAGACCTTGCATGATTGTTTGCCCGTTTACAGGAAGAACCATTTTAGCTGTCCCCGATTCGTTACCCAAAGCGATTTCATGAATTTTGGTCGTTTTCAGTTTGAATTTTGCGATAATCCGTTTGAGAACGCTCACATTTGCAGGCATCGGTTCAAAAGCATGGATCGTCGTATTCGGAAGCTTATTGGCTAAGTGAACAGTCATTATCCCCAAATTTGCACCAATATCCAGCACATCTCCTTTACCATCTTTCAATAAGGACAAGAAGGTGAAAAAGTCATTTTCCTTTTTATCCGTGCGAAGTGTTTTGATTTTATATAGCGCAAAGACATACAGGTAGGTATTCAAACCCAACAATTTCTGTAAAATATATTTAACGCTATTCTTCATTTTCATTAAGATGCCGCGAAGTTAGGAAAAGTTGGAAAGAAGCCGGCTTATTATTTTAGATATTTTGGATAAATCATTGGTCATTCTTGGAAAAGAAGTTGGGGATTAACTTGGAAACGAGCAATTTTCTTGACAGATTGATGAGTTTTTCTAACTTAGTGGATGCTACGTTTATCTTAAAACCCATGAAATTATTCCATCTTTTGTCCGTTCTAAACCTTCTGAACTTTATACCGGTTTCAGCACAAGAAAATAAGGAATTTTACCCACTTGCGGAATACCTGGTCGATTATGGCGGATGTGCCGGAAGAGATTCGCTGGAGTTTCGATCAGTAGGAAATGACTTATACCAGGACAAGGAAAAGAACCTGTACTATTTATGTTTTAACAGGTCGGATGAAACGGGGAGAGTAAAAACACCCATTTTCATCAGGCGATTCCGGACCAATTGCGATGGAGAAGTACTAGACTCGGATTCTATCTACGATTTGAGAAAAACCGTTGATTTACCCACATTCAAAAAACTGGGCGACGGTTACTACAAGGATATTTCAAACAAATATTACTTTGAATCCATGGCTGATGGTGGCGAATTCCGGATGGTTTACAATGACCTGCGCATCTACACGCCGCTGGAGCATCAATTTTTTCGGGGAGATGATGGAAAATTATACATTCAAACCCAAAACCTGATCAGTCCGCCGGAAAACTATGGTCCTATTTTCTATCGAAAAGTTCCGGACATCGATGTCCCGACTTACAGCGAATTCAATCCGAGTTCGGATTATAGAAAAGATAAGAAGAACATCTATTGGGAATATGGAACCAGTGACGGAAAATTCATTAAACAGGTTCCCGAAGCTGATTGGGAAACATTTCAGGTTATTGAACACACCCTGGCAAAAGACAGGAAATTCGTTTATGTTCAGGGGGTCATCGTGGAAGGTTTAGACCCGAAGTCCGTCAGAAAATACAGCGACTACGAAAAATTTGAGGCAAAACGCCGAAAATAGGCTAACACTTTCTCGAATAGGTTTTTCCCGCTATTGAGATGGTTTCTTTTCCCGCTTCGAAATAAATCGTCAGTTCTTCTCCTTCCTGTTCCAAATAAAAGATGATCCGGGAATTTTTCTCGTCCAGGAAACCTTCTACTCTCTCGACAGCTTCCGCTTTATTCTTCGAAAGAACCAATTGAAACCGGAAACTGCTCATCGGAACAATTTGGATGTAACTTTCACCTTCTCCTTGCCAATGTCCGAGTAATTTGTCCGTGAAATCATTGTTAGTAATTGATTCGTAGTTACTAGTAAACGACTGATCCAACGTAATATAATTCAAGACCAATGAACTCGCCGTTTGCTTTTTGATCAGGTAATCGGTCTTTTGGATTTTTCCTGTTTTTTTGGATCGGATTTCGGTAAATAAGTGATTTCCTTTGACCCACCAGGTTTATAACATGTTGAGTCTGTTAAACCAAGTTGAGCTTTCCCTGAGAGAAAAGAAAAAATGCAAAAAAGTGTCAGAAATTGTGTCTTCATTCAGAGTAAGATAATAGAAGTTATTCTATTCATTACAAAGTAGATGTGAATTATTAGAATTTGAGTTATAACTAACAAAATGGGTGCTGAGTTGATTTTTTAATCAAAAAAAGATTATTATCTAGTCTGTTGGCCGTTTTATTTATTATCTTTGTACTCTAATAATTTAATTTAATCACATATGAAAAATCAAATCACCTTGAAAGGTGGAATTGTCTTGATGGCAATGTCCTTGATGTTCTTCACATCTTGTAAAAAAGAAGAAATCACATCAAAAAAATCAATGGAACAATCAGAAAACCATGGAATTGATACTCCAAATTATAAGTTTTCTGCTGTTGCTAAAATCCCGGGAGAAAATCCGGAAAATGGGTTCTTATTGTTAACAGTTTCTTCGGATGATGAAGCATTTTTGAAGAAGTATGTTGAAAAACTGGAGCAGACAAAAATCAGCATGCAGGAGGTGAATTCAACCTATCAGGATGAAAAAGATATGAAACCTCTTTTTGATGAAAAAGAATCCGCTTCTCCTGTCGGACTTGATTTCAATTGGAACAATTTTAAGTTCAATCGTGAAAAAGGAAAGTTTTATAAAGTATGTGCTCTGGGAGCGGACGAAAGTAAATCGTTGGTTTATTATACGGCTTTCAATGGGGCCAACTTTAATTTTGGATTTGGGTTTGCAGCCGTAAATATTTATAGTACTTATAGATATTGGAACATTAATACCTTTAGTTACGAGAACATGAACAATTGCAATTGGGGCTTAAGTAATGGATCATCTGTTTTTTATACGCAAACATTAAGTTATCATGGGAATTTAGAAGTAAGATGTTTTCAACCAGTTAGCTACCCAACTCCATTCGATTACTTTGGATTTAGTTATTTCACGATAAATAACATTACTACTTACTTCAGACCAAGATTAAATTATACAAGTCCAGACATGCCAAGCAGTTACAAAGATGAAAACGCCATCATAACAGGTGGAGGAGTTTCCACTAAAAAACAGGAAGGTTCCCCTGCTGATTTAACATTCTATATCGCTGGATAAGTAATTTTTATTGTTTGTGAGGGTGCTTCGGCACCCTTTTTTAATACCTTCTTTTCTATCATTTCCCCAATAGTTTGTAACTTCGAGCCCATGCGCATCGGAGTAAACACTCGTTTCTTATTGTCTTCCAAAATGGAAGGTTTTGGTTGGTACACTTACGAAGTGGTGAAACGCATGGTGGAAGCTCATCCGGAGCATGAATTCGTGTTTTTCTTTGACCGGGCTTTTGATCCGAAGTTTGTCTTTGCAAAAAATGTCACTCCCGTTGTTCTGTTTCCTCCCGCACGTCATCCGATCCTCTTTATCTGGTGGTTCGAACGATCCATCAAACGCGCTTTGAAAAAATACAAAATCGATGTGTTCTATTCACCAGATGGGTATCTTTCTTTGAAATCTCCCGTTCCACAGGTTGGAGTAATTCACGATTTGAATTTCGAACACCATCCGGAAGATATTCCGGCGAGCCCTTTAAGGTATTTACGCAAGTTCTTTCCGAAATTTGCGAAAAAGGCAAGCCATATCCTGACTGTTTCCGAATATTCCAAACAAGACATCATTCAATCTTACGGGATTTCACCTTCCAAAATCACGGTTGCATGGAACGGTGCATCCGAGTCATTCGTTGCTTTGTCTTCGGATGAAATCGAGAAAATCCGTACTGAAAAAACGAAAGGTCGGCCATACTTTATTTTCGTTGGTGCAATCCATCCTCGTAAGAATGTGGGACGTCTGATCGAAGCCTTTGAGAAGTTCGCACAAGTTAATCCGGATATCGATTTGTTGATTGTAGGGGAAAGTCTTTGGGCAAACAAAGCCTCTTCTATTCCGGAAGTTTCGGAAGAGTTGAAAAAACGGATCCTGTTTTCAGGCCATGTTTCCTTGAGCGAATTGAATCAATTAATGGGTGCAGCCTTTGCGCTTGCTTATATTCCATATTTTGAAGGATTCGGAATTCCATTGGTGGAAGCCATGCGTTGCGGAATACCGATTATCTCCGGGAATCTAACTTGTTTGCCGGAAGTAGCCGGAAACGCTGCTATTTATGTTAATCCATTTGATACGGATGAAGTTTCCAAAGCAATGATCCAATTAGTTTCAGACGAACAGAAATACACAGAATTGGCTCAAAAAAGTTTGCAACGCGCATCTTTATTTTCATGGGATCATACGGCAGAAGCTACTTGGCGCGTTATAGAGAATATCCGGAAAACATGAGAAATACGGTTTTGTTCCTTCTAATCGGTTTGTGTGGTTTTTCATGCAAGGAAAAGAAGAGTTTGAAAGCAGGTGCCAAAATGCAGGATTTCATCGTTGCCATCAGTGAGTATGCCCGTGCCCAAGACCCCAATTTTATCCTGATTCCTCAAAATGGTGAAGAAATTCTATTTGACGATATTGATCCGGAAAAAGGAGTGAATACACGCCTCATCCAGGCAATTGACGGATATGGTGTGGAAGAGTTATTCTTCAATGGAGATTACGCTGCCGATGATTATCGCTTGGGAATGTTGCGGAAAGTCAACTCGACACTGAAAGTCATGGTGGCCGATTACGTAGACAACGATGGAGATACAAGCAGTTCCTTTCAGTTTGCAGATGCAGATCAATTCATTGCTTTTCCGAGGGTGAACGCAAATTACGATTATAAGACTATTCCGGGAACTGTTCATCATGAAAACACGGACAATATTCAAACCTTAGCCCAGGCACAAAATTACCTGTATCTCATCAGCACTGATAATTATGCAGATAAAGGCACTTTTCTTTCTGCGATCCAACAAACCAATTTTGATGTCGTAATTATCGATGCGTTTTTTGGAGACGACTTATTGACTTCGGGAGAAGTTGCAAGTCTGAAGACCAAGTTAAACGGTGCACAACGCCTGGTGATTTCCTATATGAATATCGGTTCGGCAGAAAAGTATCGCTATTACTGGAAAAAGACCTGGGGAGTACATCATCCGCTTTGGTTAAAAAAGAAGTACGACGGATACAAAGACGAAATCTGGGTGAAATTCTGGAAAGATGAATGGCAGGAGATCATTTACGGGAATGACGATTCATACACCAAAAAATTACTGAATGCCGGTTTTGACGGAGCATATCTGGATAATGTGGAAGCCTATTATTTCCTTTATCACAAAAATTGACACTTCTATTTTTCACCGCAAGGAATGAAAGAACGAAAGGGGTTATTTATCAAAATTTGCGACCACCGCGTTCTTTGCGGTTAATTTACCAAGAACCTTTTGCTTCTTCCGTTCGAAATAAGCCTCCAGCGTGCGTTTTGAAAGCGCGCACACTCCGATTATCAGCGGAATGGAGATACCGTAGTAAAACAAGCTTTCCCAAAACATTCCGGAACCTGCAACAAAGCCTTTAAGCAATTCTACGATCTGGGAAAGAATCAATAAATGGAACATGTAGATTCCGTAGGAAATTTCTCCCAGATAGGAAAAAACACGATTTTCCAGCGTGAAGAGGTTCTTATCTACTACAGAAACTCCAATAATCAGGTATAAGAACAAAGCATTTGGAACAATAGCAGAAACAATTGGGTTTTCAAAGAAGAAATACCAGATTCCGGAATGGATATTCGCTCCGAAAAGAATGAAAACAAGAATCAGGGCATACAATGCGACCTGTAGAGGAATACTGTAAATGAATGATGTGTTGATCTGCTTCCCATAATTGAAGACCAGGTAAGCTCCCAAACCACCGATAGCCATCGCTTCAAACTGGTGGATACGGATCAGGTAGCTTAAAACTCCGGGTACAAGCTCACTGGTATATTGATTGATCACGAAGGTATTGAGGCTGATTAAGACCAATTTGAAAGCAATCACACCCAAAAGCAATTTCAGGACATGTTTCTTCAGCCACTTGAACAAAGGTGCCCAAATGAGGTAAAAAACTTCTTCCACTCCGATCGACCAAAGCGGTTCCAGCAGGTTACTTCCGAAGAAATAATTCACCATCCCGGGAATAAAGAAAATGAAGTAGTACCACGTTTCACCAATCGTATAGGGCATTTTATACGGAATATTAAACCATTCAATGAAATACGGCTGAATAATCGCACCGATAATTACCATTAAAAAGTACAAAGGCCAAATCCGGAAAATACGTTTGATATAGAATTGCCTGATAGAAATATCGTTCTTGGCTTCCCGTTCTTTCAGTAACAAATAAGTAATCAAAAAACCGCTCAGGACAAAGAAAAAACTTACTGCGTGCTGACCGTTTTCGAAAATTCCGTACTCTTTCAAATGACTCAATTCGTGGTCCTTTCTAAGGGATTCGGCATGATGGATCACCACCAGAAAAGCAGCAATGAACCGCAAGGTATTCAAGCCTTTGAAATGGGAAATCGCTTTATAATCGGTCATTCTTCGAGTTCATTGTCTTTGAATGCAGATGGAACCAGATTGGGAATGATTTTCAGGACAATCGGTAAAAGCAATGCTCCACCGGGTAAAAGGAAAATCGCCAGGGCAGGCATCGATTTAACAATATCCATAAATTGGGTCTTTACTTTTTCCTTTTCTTCCTTCGAAAGTTCTTCTGAGGTAGATTTCCGGATCAGAAAGACCAATTCTTTACTTTGCTTGATTTCCTGTGCCAGCTTATCTTTATTTCTTCCCAAGATTTTGATCCAACGCTGGGAAACACTGTCCATCATTTGTTCCATGGAATTCGAATCACTCAGGTAAGAAACTTTCTGATTGTTTTCCAAAAGAAACTGGTCGGTGCAATAAATAGCTTCATCCAAGTCGCGTTCCGAACAAGACATCCATCTTTTCAGCTTGATCAATGTCTCCAGATCCGTTTCCCGGAAATTTTGGTTCATATGCATTGTCAGCACTGAAAGGTCCAACAAATAACGTTTGAAATTCCATGAATCGACCATCTCAGCTTTCAATTCATTCAGGTTGATTTCTTGCTTGAAGCGCAATTTTGCCAGTTCCTTTTCGTCGGAATCCAAATCGGCGGAAAGTAAAAAGGTATTGAACAGGTTCTTTTCATGATCCTGGATTTCTCCATCCGAATAGGCAGAAATGGAGATGATCCCAAGTGCTAAAAGTGCCAACTTTTGATAATCCAGCGTTTGGTTTCGTTTATTTTTCAAGAAATCCTCAAAAAGAATGACATCCAGATAGATAAATGAATTATTGAAATAGCTCATCCAGGATTTCGTGTTCGTCAGATTCTTTGGAACCTCCGTTCGTTTTTCCAGGATGCGCTCTATTTTCTCCGAGGCACTTTCCTTGAGGAAAAAGGTCAGAACCGAGGTGAGCGATTGAACACGGTGCTTTTTGTAAAAAATATTGAGGTCATTCAGGAACTCCTGCGGTTTTAATTTTGTTTTCCCCTGGATATTGTAATGTGTAAATAACAAAGATTCGAAAAGAAGAACGGTCAATTGTTCGCCATGTGTCCATTTCGAAATGTCCCAATCTTTCCCAAATAATAATTTGGAAGGATACCCGAAGATAATTCCGGTTTGAGAAAGGGTGTAATGATTGAATTCAGCCCGGGTAAGATCAGCCGGTTTTTGCAGGTCAATAGACAGTTCACCTGACTCAATCAGTTGTAAGTATTTGGCAATCCATCCTTTTGAACCGGGAGCGATCATGGAAACAAAGTTAAGCATATTTGGATAGCAGTTACTAAAATTTTCCAGGAAGCCAACTAAGTTTCATTATTTCGAATTATATTTGCTCTACTTATTCTATAGATTATACATATTAATTGAATTAAAAAAACACATTATGGCATTAAGACTCGGTGACACAGCACCAAATTTCACTGCGAAAACAAGTATTGGAACAATTGATCTTCACGAATTCTTAGGAGATTCCTGGGGTATTTTATTTTCTCATCCTGCAGATTTTACACCTGTATGCACTACGGAATTAGGTAAGACGGCCAAATTGACTACTGAGTTTATTGCCCGAAACACCAAAGTGCTCGCACTTTCCGTGGACGGGGTGAATTCGCATCACGAGTGGATTAAGGACATCAACGAAACACAAGGTACCGAAGTCAAGTTCCCAATCATTGCAGATGAAGATCGAAGTATCGCAGAGTTGTATGATATGATTCATCCGAATGCATCAGCAACATTGACAATTCGTTCATTATTCATTATCGCTCCGGACAAAACCATTAAATTGATGATTACCTATCCTGCTTCAACAGGCCGAAATTTTCAAGAGATCCTGCGCGTTTTGGATTCATTGCAATTGACGGCAAATTATAGTGTGGCTACTCCGGCTGATTGGAAACAAGGTGAAGATGTAGTTGTTATTCCGGCAATCAAGACAGAAGATATCCCTGCCAAATTTCCTAAAGGATTTACGGAAGTGAAACCCTATTTACGTTTAACTCCACAACCAAATATCTAATGAAAGATCTTGTAGGTCTAAGTTGCCCGGTTAATGACAAACAGGTCAATGAAATTGTTATTCGAGTAGTCGCAATGCAAGTTATTCTTATTGCGGCAACGGCTATGTACTTTCAGAATCCCTATCTCGCAGTTTTGCTATTTGCGGATTTTGGGCTACGTGCATTTGGATTTGGCCAGCTATCTCCTTTGAAATACATAGCTCAAAAAACGGTCACTTATTTTCAACTGGGCCATAAAGCTACAAATGAAGCCCCAAAGAAATTCGCAGCCACAATAGGTTTCGTCTTTGTAGGGTTGTTTTCTCTTTTGTTATTCCTGGAATATTCTCTTTCAGCAAGCATTATTGGCGGATTTCTTCTCCTTTTCGCAAGTTTGGAATCTATTCTTGGCATTTGTGTTGGCTGTATAATATATCAGCAACTAGCTCGATTTCGTTGGTTCAGTTCATTTTGAACCACTGTTAGGCTATAAATTAGTGGGAAAAAGACTCTCCAAAATGGAGAGTCTTTTTATCGTGAGAGCGTTTTAGTTTTCTCCACCACCTCCATCGGCACATTTGATGTAAGTGATATCGAATTTGATAAAATAGACTAAAAATGGTCCACTGGCAACTTCCGTTCTGAAATTGTTAACGCTGGAAATAATATAACCTGTAGGAATAATCGAATTTGCCTGATTCAAAGCATCGTTCCAAATGGCATATTGATCCGCAATCGTTACAGTTGTATAGGCAGGATAATACAAAATTGATCCGGCACCGTCAGTTGCGATTTTATTATAACGATAAGCATAATCTGCGGTATCTCTCCAGGGAAAACAATGTATTGTCTTATCACTATTATTTTCGGGTTTTTCACTCTGTTTTAGATATTCTTTGGAACGGGTAGGTGTGACCTGTGCCTTCTTACACGAAAAGAGACTCAAGCCAATAATTGCAGACAAAAAAATGATTTTTTCATGATTTTAATATGTTAGTGAATACTATCAGAAAAATATGAATTCTAAGAATCCTCATGCTACCGTTAGATCATTTTTTGGCACATCAGGTTTTTATCAGTGCAACTGCCCATTCTTATTTGGAGTCTACACCAATAAGACTTTACTTATGAAAACAGTTTTACTTTTATTTACAGGTTTCTTCCTACAACATGCGTTTACCCAAACTGGAAATTGTGGAACGGATGGTATGCACAATCAGTTGACAGAACGTTTTCCGGAATACCGGGAAAAAGAAAATCAGAATAATCAACTCCTCTACAACTTCCTGACGTCCGATCACGGAAATCAGGAAAAAACGATTTATACCATTCCAATCGTCTTTCATATCATGCACCAGGGCGGACCAGAGAATGTTTCGGATGCGACAATCATCCAGACAGTGGATGAATTGAATCAGCGTTTTCAAAATTCAGGACCGTATTTCGATGCGACCGGCCATGTTGTTGATATTCAATTCTGTTTGGCATCTATTGATCCCTGGGGAAATCCGACAACCGGAATTACACATGATTATTCTTCAATCCTGACCCTCAATTATTACGATTACGTCCAGGATTGGACATTCAAGACGCAAAACAGGTGGAATCCGTTGTTGTATCTGAATGTCTGGACTGTTGGAAACATCGCTGCAGATCCATTTCAGAATCCTTCGGGTGTGGGAGGTTATGGTACCTTTCCGGGAGGAATGGTAGAAACTGATGGAATCGTTGGTCGGTATAATTTTTTTGCGTTGAATTCTTCTTTACTGGCACATGAGGTTGGACATTATTTGAATTTGCAGCACACCTTCAGTAACGGATGTATCAACTTCAATTGTATGCTGAATGGGGATTATGTTTGTGATACACCTCCCGACAATTCCAATGATAATTTCACTTGCCAGGGAAATTCCTGTTCTACGGAGATGAGCGATACTTCCGGGTTCAATCCATTCTCAGGGGATATGCAGGACTTACCCAATTATATGGACTACACCTCATGTCCCTTGTCATTTACACAAGGTCAAACCGATAGAATGGAAGCGGCATTGACGCAATTACGACCAACTTTATTACAATCAAACGGTTGTGGAATGCATCCTGGTGGCGCCGTTCCGGTTGCGTTATTTACTGTCGATTCATCCACTTTCTGCAAAGGAACCGGGAAATACGGATTCCTTTCAACAGGTGCAAATTGCTTGTACGCTGCATGGGACTTTGACAACAATGGAAGTGTTGACACCGTAGGCGAACAAGTGGTTCATCGTTTTTCGAGTTCCGGAACTTATTCCGTCAAATTGATTGTTAGCGGTTATGGTGGATCAGATACTTTGACTCAAACTATCCACGTTTTTGTTGCACCTTCTCCCTATTACCCGATTTCCGGTAGTATCTCAGGGACTTCCATTGACCCTATCTTACATGTTCCTTACGCTTGTATAGGCAGCCTGGTCAACATAGGAGGGGCTCCGGGAATGGTCGATTACCAATGGAGCAATGGAGCGACGACACAAAATAACATGTTCAATATCGATAGTACAACGGAACTTTCATTAACCGTCACGACCCCTTCAGGAGAGCAGTTACATTCTTGTCAACCGTTCAAGATCGGAGTGAACCCGCGGATTCATTTGGCTTTTCAAACAGGCTCCGATACTGTTGGCTGTGGTGAATTAGTGGTGTTAAGATGGTATCCAATTCCTTATTGGTTTCCTGCTACAAATACCTGGTATCGCAATGGACAATGGTTTTCAGCCAATCAAACCGTTTTGGGTAATTATGGAACCCCGGCCGGAGATCAGGATGTTTGGGTAGCGAATAATGTGGATCCGATTGGTTGTGTGACTAACAGTGATACAATACACTTCTTTGTCCGGGATCCCATTCCTGTTTCGTTGAGTTTTGATGGAGCGATATTGCGAACCAGTTACGATTGTCTGACCAATCTTTGGTTTCGGGATGGGGTCCAAATACCAGGTTCCGATAGTTCATTGGTTGTAACGCAAAACGGATGTTATTGGAGTATCTGTGTGACTTGTGCTTATCTCACTACAGATACGATTTGCATTACGAATCTTTCGTTGGATGAACATCTGAAAGCAACAGAAATTCAACTATTCCCTAATCCGGTTTCAGAAATATTGACCATTCAATTTTCAATACCTCAGCAAAACACGTGGATAGAAATTTTAGATCCAACTGGCAAGTTGATACGACGAGTAATTATCAATGGTAGCGATTTTTCATTTAAACGGGAAGGTTTGTCAGCCGGTGCTTACTTGATACATTTACTTAATGATGCCAGTCATTTGAATCAAGTAAGATTTGTGATTATTGAATAGTCTCTTTTACGCTGATAAGACCGTGTGAATGATTCAATAAAGAACCCCGATTTACTAAAGTAAACCGGGGTTCGATTTTTATTAGAGATCCTTGATGAATTTAGCTTTCACCACCTCCGCCACCTCCGCTACAATGAATATAAACAACATCGAATGTGAACGTACTGATTAATATACTGGTTCCTGGAACAGTAGTTGTTTGTGTATGGAAAGTGATTTGACTAAGAGAATATCCGGTCGGTGTATGAGCAATACCCCAACTTACGGCGTAACTCCAGATGTAGTTTTGATCAGCTACTGTGACTAAAAGAGGATCGTAATAACCGATATTTCCACCGGAATCTCTTACAATCGTTCCATTTATATGGAAAAATGTTTGAGTTCCATCACAGGTAGAAGAGTTACAAAGAGCAACAGTATTCAGATCATTAACTGCGTCATTAGCTGCTACATCTTCCCATGGTGAACAATGCAATCTTTTAGAATTGTCGGTTGTTTTGTGAGGTTTAACAGATGATACATGATCTTTGTTACAGCCGGAAAGAATTAGAGTAGCTGTCAATGCAAACATCCCGGCCAATTTAATTAGTGTTTTCATAAAAAGTAAATAATGGTTTAAGTTCCCAATGTATCATTTTTTTTGAAAACAAAAAAGCCCTGATATTAAATACCAGGGCTTTCAATTATTTAGAATTGAACTGATTACAATTTTCTTGCAACTTCCACTTCTTCGTAAGCTTCAACCAAGTCACCGATTTTGATGTCATTGAATTTATCAATGTTCAAACCACATTCGTAGTTGTTTTTCACTTCTTTCACATCGTCCTTGAAACGTTTCAATGATCCAAGAAGTCCGGTGTGAATTACAATTCCATCACGGATAACACGGATTTTGGATGTGCGTTTGATCAGACCATCTGTTACATAACATCCTGCAATCGTACCCACTTTCGTGATTTCGAATGTTTCGCGGATTTCCGCTGTACCCAAGACTTTCTCTTCGATGTCCGGAGACAACATTCCTTCCATCGCAGCTTTCAACTCGTCGATCGCTTTATAGATTACGGAGTAAAGACGGATATCAATTTGTTCCTGTTCTGCCAATTTACGCGCAGCTACCGATGGTCTCACCTGGAATCCGATAACGATTGCATCGGATGCAGAAGCTAAATTCACATCGGCCTCTGTAATTGCACCAACTCCTTTATGAACGATATTCACTTGAATTTCTTCCGTAGAAAGTCTCAACAATGAATCGGATAGTGCTTCGATAGATCCATCCACGTCACCTTTTACAATCAAGTTCAATTCCTTGAAATCACCAATTGCCAAACGACGACCGATTTCATCCAACGTAATGTGCTTGTTTGTACGAAGACCTTGCTCACGATACAACTGCTCACGTTTAGTAGCAATTGATTTCGCTTCGCGCTCGTCATCCATAATATGGAATGTATCTCCTGCGGATGGTGCACCATTGATACCCAAAACAGATACCGGTTGTGCCGGACCTGCTTCTTTCAAAGCAACTCCATGTTCATCGTGCATAGCACGAACACGACCGTAGTTACGACCTACCAATACCACATCACCGATTTTCATTGTTCCGGCGTGTACCAGCATGTTTGTAACGTATCCTTTTCCTTTATCCAAAGAAGATTCGATTACTGTACCAACCGCATTTTTATTTGGATTTGCACGCAGATGCAGGATCTCTGCCTCTAACAATACTTTGTCCAACAATGCATCTATATTCAAATTCTGTTTTGCAGAAATTTCCTGACACTGGTATTTTCCACCCCACTCTTCTACTAAGATATTCATAGCAGAAAGTTGTTCACGGATTTTATCCGGATTTGCACCTGGTTTGTCAATTTTATTGATTGCAAATACCATTGGTACGTTTGCTGCCTGAGCGTGAGAGATTGCTTCTTTTGTTTGAGGCATTACGTCATCATCCGCTGCTACAATGATAATTGCAACGTCTGTTACCTGAGCACCACGTGCACGCATCGCTGTAAAGGCTTCGTGACCCGGTGTATCCAGGAAAGTCATCTTACGACCATCTTTCAAGGTAACTGAGTATGCACCGATATGTTGTGTAATTCCCCCGGCTTCACCAGCGGTTACATTTGCATTACGGATTTTATCCAATAAGGAAGTCTTACCGTGGTCAACGTGTCCCATCACCGTAATGATTGGCGGACGATCAATCAGGTCTTCTTCTTTATCTTCTACTTCCTGAATCGCTTCCTGAACATCGGCAGAAACAAATTCTGTCTCAAACCCAAATTCTTCAGCCACAATCTGAATGGTTTCAGCATCCAAACGTTGGTTGATGGAAACAAAGATTCCCAAAGACATACAAGCCGAAATAACCTGAGTTGGAGAAATGCTCATCATCGATGCCAATTCAGACACGGTAACGAACTCGGTCAACTTCAAGATTTTTTCTTGTAGTTCCGCTTCCAATTGTTCGATTTCACGACGTTGTGCACGGTCATCACGTTTCGCACGACGGTTTTTGGATCCTTTTGATTTACCTCCTTGAGAAGATAAACGAGCAAGTGTATCCTTAATTTCTTTTTGGATATCCTGTTCAGAAACTGCCGGTTTATCAACCGGGCCACCTTTTCTGAAGTTGCTTCCTCCTCCACGGTTGAAGTTTCCTCCACCAGGACGATTTCCGCCCGGTCCATTATGTTGACCCGGAGGGCGATTTCCGCCTGGTCCACCCGGTCCTCCCTGACCTCCACCTTGTGGATTCGTACCAGGAGTCTTAGGAACTTCTTTCTTAATGCGTTTGCGTTTCTTACGATCATCACCTGGTCGGGAAGAACCAACAGATTTTGGTTTTTCAACAGGTAATTCAATTTTACCCAATACCGTAGGTCCGGATAATTTGGTGCGTTCTACGCGAATTGTTTCTATTTCTTTCGGAGCATCAGGAGTTGCGGCTGGCGTTTCCTTCGCTTTAACTTCTTCTTTTTCAGGCGCAACTGCAGCTTTCGGATAATCGCTTTTATCGATTGGTCCGTCTTCTTTTTTGCGCTTATCCGGTCTGGTTTTCGTATTCAACTTATCCAAGTCGATTCTACCAATTACCTGAATTCCACCATCATTTGACTGAGCTGCCGGCTCTTCTTCAACTTTTGGTTTCGGTTCTTCAGCCGGTTTCTCAACAACAGGTTCAGGAGCTGTTTCTACTTTCTCCTCTGCTTTCGGAGTTTCAACAGGTGGAGTCACAACAGATGCCGGTGCTGCTTTTACCGGTTCTACCGCGTTGTTATCATTACGATAATTATCCGAATCATCCTCGTCATCTTGAGCTTTTGGTTCGTCTTTGATATCTCGTAAAGTAATTGTCTCACGCTTCTCTCTTTTAACTGCCGTCATTTTGGATTGCTCCTTTAAATTTTGGTCAGCGGCAAATTGAGTACGCAACATGTCATACTGCTCCGGATCCAACTTCGTATTTGGATTGGAGTCAATAGCTCGTCCCTTCGACGCCAAAAAGTCGACGATCGTAGAGATTCCTACATTCAATTCTCCTGCTGCTTTTCCTAAACGCTGTGTTTTACCAGACATATATTATTTGCTTCTTTTTAATTAATGTCCATCCGATAGTTATCGGAATGAACAGTTTTGCTGTGTAAAGATAGTTAGTGTTGATCAGATTTAGGTGAAAATCGGTCAGGTATTTTTTACCTGACCGAAATCTCGACCCGTTTTATTATTGTGAAACTCTGTTTTTTGCAACTCGCTAACGCTTGTTACATTTTAAAAAACTTCGTTTTTTTCTACATATTACGCAATTTGTCATTGCAATACCCAACCTTCATCAGCCAGGTAGATTCTTATTCAAATTCCGAGCGAAGAATACGCAATACCTCTTGGATTGTTTCTTCTTCCAGGTCTGTACGTTGAACTAAATCGGCAACTGTCAATTCCAATACAGATTTCGCCGTATCACAACCAACTGCTTTCAATTCATCCAAGATCCAGCTATCGATTTCGTCTGCAAATTCTTCCAAATCCACATCTTCGTTATCGGACTCGCCATCACGGAACACATCAATTTCAAATCCTGTCAGTTTCCCGGCCAAACGAATGTTATATCCTCCTTTTCCAATTGCCAAAGAAACCTGATCCGGTTTCAAGAATACGCTTGCACGTTTCTCTTCCTCATCAATTTCGATATTGGTAATTTTTGCAGGGGACAATGCACGTTGGATAAACAATTTCGGGTTACTTGTGAAGTTGATCACATCGATATTCTCATTGCGCAACTCACGAACGATTCCATGAATACGTGAACCTTTCATACCAACACAAGCTCCAACCGGATCGATACGGTCATCGTATGATTCAACTGCCACTTTTGCTCTTTCTCCCGGTTCGCGGACAATTCGTTTAATGGTAATCAAACCGTCAAATACTTCAGGAACTTCCAACTCGAACAAACGCTCCAGGAATTCCGGTGCGATACGCGAAAGGATAATTACAGGAGAACTGTTACGCATATCCACTTTCGATACCACTGCACGGATAGATTCACCTTTCTTGAAGTAATCAGAAGGAATTTGCTCAGATTTCGGAAGAATCAACTCATTGTTCTCATCATCCAATACCATGATCTCTTTCTTCCAAACCTGGTAAACTTCACCCGTGATGATCTCACCGATACGCTCTTTGTATTTCTTGTACAAATGGTCTTTCTCCAATTCCAAAATACGGGAAATCAGGTTCTGACGAAGAGACAGGATATTTCTACGACCAAAGTCATTGAAACGGAATTCCTCAGAAACTTCCTCACCGATTTCGAAATCCGGTTCGATTTTAATTGCGTCCGAATAAGCGATTTCAGTATTCTGATCTTCTACTTCACCATCTGCAACAATTTCTTTGTTCACGAAAATCTGAACGTCTCCTTTATCAATGTTTACAATTACATCAATATGCTCATCGGTGTTGAATTTTTTCTTCAACATCGCACGAAATACGTCTTCCAATACGTGTTGCATCGTTTGTTTATCGATGCTTTTGAGTTCTTTGAACTCTGAAAACGATTCTACTAATTCCAAGCTGTTCATAGCTTCTTATTTAAATGAAATAACAATTTTTGCTTCGTTTATATCTGAAAATGCGATCTTGTTTTCGATCACCACCAGTTCCTTTTTCTTTTTACCTTCAATCGCTTGCTTTTCTTCACGCTGCAATACAAATCCGGCTTCGTCAACAGAAATCAACGTTCCCGTCACTTTCTCTTTTGTTTTCAGTTTTACATCCAGGTCACGACCGATATTTTTCACATATTGGGCATGAACGCGCAAAGGCTTGTCCAAGCCAGCAGAAGAAACACTCAACTCAAAATCAGCATCTTCGCGATCCAGGTTGTGTTCAATATTTCTAGAAACAGACATGCAGTCTTCGATAGAGACATTTCCTTCCGTCTTATCCAATTCCAAGCGAATTACATTCGTTGAACTGATTGTCAGCTCCACAATGAACAAGCGTTCATCACGATCCTTGATTCGTTCTTCCGCCAGTTCCCTTACCGTTTGTTTTGAAATCATATGAGATAAAAAGAGGGGACTTGCGTCCCCTCATTTGTGTTGTTAACCTTAAATGTGATGCAAATATACGCATTTTTTATTGAAAACCAAATATTAAAATCTGTTAATCAGTTGTGAACTATACTTCTATTTCCGTTTCATCGTCCATTTCCCTTTCAAAACAGTATCCTGCATTCCGTAGACTTCTGCATTCGTCCAAAAAAACTCGAATGTACCATCTTCTACAATAAACTCCCTGAAATGCCTCTTATAAGATCCTTCAACGGTTAAATACCCTTCGAAATTACCCGATTGACTTCCAGAAAATATAGCCGTACTTTCTTGTGTAATGAAAAATGTACCCATTAATTTTTCCGAATCTGTTTTGTACAAGGCTCGATGTTCACCAAGATAGATTCCGTTTTTTGAACCCAAACTCATTGTGTAAGCCAAATCTTCTTGACCATAATTATCTTTTTTTGGTTTCTCGTAAATCTTCCATTCATAATGCCATTCATCACTGGAATCAAAATACAGAGCGAAGTCATATGGTTTTTTTCCATTTTCTTTTGTGCAACCCCAAACCAGAAAGCAGCAGATAACTATATGGGCTAATTTTTTCATTCTTCTATCAAATTGAAAATAACAGTTCCAGATGTCGAATCTGAGTAAGGGTTTGCTGTATAATTAATGGTCAGATTATCTTTAGAATCAGTATAAGATATAATCTTATACGATGTGGAAAACCCTGACAAACAGGTGATTAAGTTTAATCCTAAAAGGGTTTTCTCTGAAGCATAAAATGATGCCCTACAAAAATTTGTAGAATCTGTTAATTTAATATCAAAATTATAGTCACCTTTAATTCGTTTTGGACCATATGCTATGTAATTAGAAATGTCAGTATCTCCGTTGGGATGTATCATCTTGTGCTCTATAAGATATTTCCCAGTTTTCAAAGATAAAAAGTCGTCTTTCTTCTTACAAGACAATAGGAACAAAAGCAAAATACTACTGCTTAACAATTTTAATGT
Organism: uncultured Fluviicola sp.; assembly: GCF_946478805.1. Next base: position 47,492 of record NZ_CAMLDC010000009.1, read on the forward strand.
ATGTAGATTCATTTTCATTGTATTTAATCATTAATAGATATACTCCAGAAGATAATTCGCTAATGTCGATGAATTTATTGGAAATATCAAAATGGATAATTTTAGGGGCGATTTAGCCCAAAGATTGGCAGTTGACCTACGTTAGTTAATTAGTTTCTTAACAAATATATTATTATTTTGTACTGAATTCGAAAGCCATCAATAATTTTCAACTTTGGTCAAAATAATCACATTAACAAATACTTCTCTCCAAGCTAATATCTCTAGTCTTGGCGCAGAACTCTTATTTCTGGGAAACCAAAACTCCGAAAATATCCTTTGGTCCAAACAAACCGATCATTGGAACCGGGTGGCTCCAAACCTATTTCCGATAGTTGGAAGATTGGTAAATGATTCCTTTAATTTCCATGAGAAATCCTATTCTATGACTCAACATGGTTTTGCGCGGGACAAGGAATTTGAGGTGGTGGAACAAACGGAGAGCAGTGTACGGTTGCGCTTGGTTTCAACACCTGAATCGATGGATATTTATCCGTATTCTTTTGTATTTGATGTGTGCTTTTCACTTTCGGAATCCGGAATCACCATCGCTTATGAAACAACAAATGCAGGCAAAGAAACCATGTACTATTCTGTTGGTGGTCATCCTGCTTTTCAATTGGACGAGGCTTTGGAGAATTACTTCTTGGAATTTGATACGGCAATCCAACTCGAACGCGAAGATCTGACGGGAGGTTATTTTACTGGAGAAACTCACTATTATGGTGTTTCGACCCACTTGAACCTGAGCGTCGAACTTTTTGAATCGGATGCTTTCGTACTGAAGAATCCCCATTTCAAGTCTGTCAGTTTGAAACATATAGATGGGGAAACACTCGTACATATGAACTGTGATTCTTGGACAGCCGTTGGTTTCTGGACAAAACAGGATGCGCCCTTCATCTGTATCGAACCTTGGTGGGGCTGGGCAGATGACGTCAATTCGACCGGTAAACTGGAAGAGAAAGCGGGAATACGAAGATTGAATCCGGGAGAGAAAGAGCAGGTCAGCTATTCAATTGAAAATGGAGAATTTTAGAATTGAAAAGATTTTTAAGTATTCTCTTACTTAATAAATTCTCCATTTTAAATTTTCAATTATTCCTTTGTCAATCGGATAATTTCAATCCGTCTATCGGTCACTTCTTCGACCTCCAGGCTCCATTTCCCTATCACCACTTCTTCGCCTCCAAGAGGAATGGTTTCCAGATGATGAATTACCAAACCGCCCAGGGTTTCATATGAATCGGATTCGGGTAGTTTCAACCCATAAGTCCTGTTGAGGTAGGAAATCTCGGCTCTTCCGGAGAACCGGTAAGTTGTTTCGTCAATCTGTTCTTCCAACCAGGTTTCATCGTCGTGCTCATCTTCGATTTCCCCGAAGATCTGTTCAATGACATCTTCAATCGTCACCACACCGGAAGTTCCTCCATATTCGTCTACCACCACGGCAATGGATTGACTTTTCTTGGTGAAGAGTTCCAACAGCTCTTTCCCTGGCATTGCCTCGGGAACAAAAGAAATAGGTCTCAAAATCTGTGTGATCGTTTCAGGTTTTTTGAACAGTTCATAGGAATGTGCATACCCGATAATATTGTCTACGGTATCCCGGTACAACAGCAATTTAGACAAGCGCGTTTCAACAAATTTCGTCAGTAAGTTCTCAATACTTTCTTCCACATCAATGGCTTGGATCTCCATTCTCGGAACCATGCAATCACGCGCCTTTATTTTGGAGAAATCCAATGCATTCTGGAGAATCTGAATCTCATTTCCCAGATCAGCTTCATCCTCCATGCGCTCATTCACGTCCTGTACAAAGTGTTGCAGGTCTGTTTTTGAGAACACTTTTTCCGATTGTTCCACATGAATCCCAAAAAGTCGCAGCAAACCATTGCTCAGCCAGACAATGAGTTTCGTGGGCAGATATAAAATCCAATAAACCAACCACATCGGGGCTGATCCCAAGCGGAAAATTCCATTCGGATTGATCTGGAAAAGCACTTTTGGGAAAAATTCTGCAAAGGTCAGGACAATCAAAGTGGAAATGATGGTTTGCAAAAGAACGACCAGGTATTCTTTTTCGATTCCCCATGAAGCAATCACCGGATCAAGGGTTTCAGCCATATAAATTCCGAAAATGACAATACCTACATTGTTTGCTATCAGAAGGGTTGCTAAAAAGTGACCGTCATTCCCGTAGAAAACATTCAAGAGCTTACTGTACCAGGAGTTTTTACCCCGGTCCAATTCCACCTTCAACCGATTGGAAGACACAAAGGCAATCTCCATTCCTGAAGAATATGCAGAAAATAGTAGTGATGCAAGAATAATAATGACGGAAGGATCCATTCAACTACTTAAAGTAGAAAATTAGTAAATTTTACTCAGACCACATCAAATCCGATGTCCTTTCTAAAATACGCGTTATCGTAAGAAATTTTCTCAATGCTTGAATAAGAGCGTTCCAATGCCGCTTCCAGGTTTCGTCCATAAGACGTCACAGCCAAAACACGACCTCCATCAGATAAGACTACCGGCCCATCGCTTGAAGTTCCTGCATGGAAAACCAAACTGTCCGTTACACTGTTAATTCCGTTAATGACTTTTCCTTTTTCATAGGCATCCGGATAACCACCGGAAACCATCATTACGGTACAGGCGCTTCTTTCTTCAAATTGGATATCGCATTCGGATAGTGTGTTAGTGGCGACACCTTCCAACAAATCAATCAGATCCGATCTTAAACGGGGCATGACCACTTCTGTTTCAGGATCACCCATTCGGCAATTGTATTCGATCACATACGGTTCACCTTTCACATTGATGATTCCAAAGAAAATAAATCCTTTGTAGACAATTCCATCAGCTTTCAACCCCTTTACAGTTGGAATGATGATCTGATTCTCAATCTTGTCCATGAACGTTTTGTCACAGAAAGGAACCGGTGAAACAGCTCCCATTCCCCCGGTGTTCAAGCCGGTATCACCTTCGCCAATGCGTTTATAATCCTTTGCTTCCGGAAGTATCTTATACGAATCTCCGTCTGTCAAAACAAAAACGGAACATTCGATTCCTTTTAAAAATTGTTCGATAACCACTCGCGAGGATGCATCACCGAATTTTGCATCAGCAAGCATGCTTTTCAACTCATCCTTCGCCTCAGCCAATGTTTCAGGAATCAAAACTCCCTTTCCTGCAGCCAATCCATCCGCTTTCAATACGTATGGGGCTTTCATTCCGTCCAGGAATTTATATCCCTGCTCCAAAGTGTCTTTGGTGAACGTAGCATACTTGGCAGTTGGAATATTGTGGCGCATCATAAATGCTTTTGCAAAATCCTTGCTTCCTTCCAGTTGTGCAGCCTCCTTGTTCGGCCCGATAACCGGAACGTTTTTCAATTGGGGATCTGCCAGGAAGAAATCATGGATTCCTTTCACCAACGGGTCTTCAGGACCAACGATGACCATGTTAATATTTTCTGCAAGAACAAAGGTCTTGATTGCCGGAAAGTCTATTGCAGACATATCCACATTTGTTCCATGTAGTCGGGTTCCAGCATTCCCCGGAGCGATAAACAACTGCTCTAAATGGGAGCTTTGTGCAATTTTCCAAGCTATAGCATGCTCTCTTCCACCTGAACCCAACAATAATATGCGCATATTAACAGAATTTCAATATTGATTCAAAGAAACGTTTTCCATCTTCATTTGCCAGAGCTCCGTCCGCAGCTCTTTCCGGATGTGGCATCATCCCAAATACGTTTCTTCCAGGGTTGCAAATTCCGGCGATGTGGTGCAGTGACCCGTTCGGATTACTTGCATCGGAAACTTGTGCTTCTTCATTCACATAATGAAATAATACCTGGTCATTATCCAAAATGGATTTCATGGTATCTTCTGCAGCATAGAATCTTCCTTCTCCGTGTGCGATCGGAATCTTATATGCTTTTGTCGGATCCAATCCTTTCGTGATTGCACTGTTGGTTGTCGCCGGTTTCAAATACACATTCTTGCAAATGAACTTTTGATTGTTGTTGTGCAATAACGCCCCTTGTAATAACCCACTTTCCGTTAAGATCTGGAAACCATTACAAATACCCATCACGTAACCGCCTTTGTCAGCATGATTCATAATTTCACCCATAATCGGGGAAAGTTTTGCAATCGCACCTGAACGCAGATAATCTCCATAAGAGAATCCACCCGGAAGTACTACAAAATCCACACCTTTTAAGCTGGTATCTTTATGCCATAAACGTTCTACTTGTTGGCCCATGATTGTTTCAAGGACATATACCATGTCTTCATCACAATTGGAACCCGGAAAGGTAACAACACCAAATTTCATTGATCTATTTTTGCGACGGAAGCCCGTCAATTCATGAATGGCAACAAAGTTAGTCAATCTAGTCAGACAACCATGTATGAAATGAGGAAAAATTTAGCAACAGCTATAATTAGCGTGAGGTAAAAAAAGATACTTGCCACCTTTTGCCAGATCCGGTGAATAAAGGCAAAAGTGAAGAAGAAGCTCAAGGGGATGAAGAGCATACTCACCCATTCAGACTGTTGATAAATAATGATTTCCGTGACTCCTAAAAGCAGTGTCCCAACTAAAATCCAAACGAGGGCACGATTCAATTTTTTAAAGCGGATATTACTTACCCGCAACCGGATCTGAATTCCGATAATGCTCAATAAGAACAGAATCACTATGGTTGCTGTAGTTCCATAGAAAAATACATCTTCGTATTTAATAAGGGAGGAATGACGCAGAATTCGTGTAGAAATCGTGTGTCCTGAAATCCACCAATAAGTCAGACCATTTCCTATCGGAATTAAAAATCCGATAATCATCAGGAGCCACTGTCTGAAACTGAATGGATGCAAGGCCCAGGCTGAAAACCAAAACGGGATGATCAATGCTGCACTAGGCGGAAGAAATGAAGCTGATAAACCAATGAAAAAGGCGCTATTGAATGCGGAAGTAAAGTTCGTCTCGTTGCTTTTCAATTGGAACAACAAACGCAAAGATTGAAGTAGGAACAGGTGACAGATCAACACGGCATCCACTTGATAAAAAGAATGGGAAAAACTCATCAAGACAACATAGAACAAGGAAGGTCCGTAGTTATTCTTATCCAGGAATTCGTGCTGATTGAATAGAAAGTTCAACTGGATTGCATTGGCCATCACAATTGAAGAGGCAATAATGGACGTCCACCATGAGCTGAAAAGGGTTGTTTTTCCCCAAAGACCCAGATCAACATGCTCAATCAGGTTATGAAAATGGAATTGCGCATTCAGGAGTTGGAATCCGACAATAATTGGAACCAATAGTAACAAGACCAAGGGGCGATTACTCAAAAAAGGACGCAATATCATGTGGCGAATTTAATTCTAAAATTTAGAATCAAAAAAATAAACGGCCATTCACCCACTCCGGATCTAAAACGGCTTGGTGTTTTCTGTAAAACTCAATGGCAGGTTCATTCCAATCGAGGACTTGCCAATCCATCCGTTTTGCATCCCATTTTTTAGCGATTTCAACAACTTGCGTAAACAATCTGGAACCTATTCCACCTCTGCGAAAATCCGGTTTGACATAGAAATCTTCCAGGTAAAGGCATCTTCCTTTCCAAGTGGAATAGGATTGATAATACAGCGCGAATCCAACAACTTCCTGTGTATCACTTTCCACTACCAAAGCTTCGCATACGCGGTCAACAAATAAATCAACCCGTAATTTTTCAACTGTGTTTGTAACCTCATTTGGTGCTTTTTCATAAAGTGCCAATTCAGAAATCAACCCATGAATCGCTTCTTCGTCCCCTATTTTCGCCGCACGGATGTTCATTTTACAAACCTCCCAGGTTAAAGCGGAATCGAATCCCCGTACTCATATTCCCCGTTGGGTAAGATGTTGCGATTTTAGGATTCGTTATTACCTGGTCGTAATAGAACTGAACCATCAGATTCGCCCCGATGTTGTAATCTATCGATGACTTGATTGAAATCACTTTCTGTCCTGCTGTTGCCTGTTCCGTGGATTCTACAATCTTACGGATCACTGTCAGGTTATCGCGGAATGTAAAGTCAAAGCGGATGTTCAATGGATTCTCAGGTTTGTTCTTCCCGATTTTGAATGGCAATCTAACCTTCGGGAATTTATAACCCGCACCGATAACTATCTCATTTCCTAACACTTCAGTAACCTGGTTATTGTTCAATGAAAGCGTAGACGAACGGTCTTTCTTGATTTCAAACTTCGTGATCAATCCTTGTTTCTTGATGTTCCATGTTGCGTCGAAACCGATCAACGGAGAGAAACGCTCTGAAATCGTAACCGTTTGAATATTTCTTCCGGCAATGAAATTGTTGTTCAAATCACGTGCTGTTGCTGCGCCGTTCTGGTCGAATGTTGCATTCAGGTTTGACTGAACTTGTCCTAATGTCACTGTAGAAGAATAAGCGTGGCGAATGACAAAGTTTTTCGTCAACTTCTTCATTTTTTCAAATTTCGCCAAGCCATTGTAATTCACTGTCCAGTTCGGTAAAGGCATCGAGTTGAATGGATTGACAGAACGCTTGTTCACTTTTCCATTCGTATAGGATGACAGGAAAGCACCAATCACAACCTCTTGCTGGGAAATATTATATCCATCGCGATAACCACCTGTTGTTCCTGAAGAATTTGCATTCCCATTGGCCAACAGTTCGGAAACCTGCTTGGTTGTCTCTCTCATCTGCTTGAAGTTCGCAGATTCATAACCGGATGATAATTTCTCAAACGCACTTCCGATGGAAATCGTAGAGTATGAAAGCGTGGCTGTCTGGAAACGGCTTTGCGACTCAAACTGCTGCGAAAGGTCATTGTATCTGAAGAAGTCATTGGTATTCTCAGACATTGTCCGGTTCATCGACAAATCGATGGTAAAGTCCTTCATCGGTTCAAGCGTTGCACGACCGGTGAAAGTTTGATTGTGCGTCAGTGAGTGTTGACGGTTCAACGCCGGATTATCCACTAGCCAATTCCTGTCTGCTGCTGTCTGAGCAAAATTATACCCGTTTTCTTTCCCTGTAACAGAATATGACTGTTGACCGAAAATGAAACCGGCCATCCCGGAACTGAACGCAGGATTAAATCCTAGCATACGTGCTTGCTGGTTGTATCCGGGCAATAATGTTCCATCTGTTTGATTATACGTTGCAGATACATTTCGCACACTCATCAATAAACGAGCACCAAAACCTACAACCGGATTTACCTTATTTTCCTTTTTACGCTTTTGCTGGCGTTCATGTTTGCGTTTCTTGCGTTCCCATTGGCGACGTTCCTTTTTGGTCATTTCTTCCAATGGTTTCGGTGGTTTTAATTCCTCAACAGGTTCCTTGCCCTTATCTTCCGGTTTTGCATTTTCATCTGCGCCACCTGCTTTTTGTCGGGTTAAAGTTCGTGGAGCTCCATTACCACCGGTATTCACCTTCTTAAAGAATGGAATCTTATTATATAAATTGGTCATGTTTGCCTGAAGCGTTGCATTGACCGTTCTGCTATTCTGAACAATATTCCCGTAATTTTCCTGCCCTAAAGGTGAACGCTGCCAGTTATACGTTCCTGTGTACTTCGTATTACCTGTCAACCAATCCAGAGCCGGAATCAGGTTGAACGGCACGTTGTATGAGAAAGTATAATCATGGGTGTAATCCATGGTTTTTCCAAATGTACCCAACTGTTTGCGGATCGTATCTTTAAATTGGCGATACAAGGTGTCGTTTCCTCTACGATTCACTTCTCCATCCTGCTCATCGAAAATTGCACGGTTGTTTGCATTGAATGTGAGTTTCAGATTCTTAGTCAGATCCCAACCTAAACGATAGCCTCTATTCCATTGGAAATTCTTGACATAAACCGGTTTATACTGGAATGCGCTCGCAGAGGTGTCAATCGTATTGCGGATTTGACGCTCGTTGTAATTTCGTTGGATATCATTTGTAAATCCAAGTGTTTTTGGCAAATACCCGATACTGGTTTCTTTCAACAATCCCCACCATTTGGACTTTTGCATGAACTTGGTCTTCTTGAACGGTTCAAATGGTTTGTTGTCAAATGAATAAGCATAAGCCAAGCTCCCTTTCCATTGTTTTGTCCGGTCGTAATTGGTATTGAAATCACGGTGAAGATTTTCACTGTACCCATATCCGAGAGTCCAATTAGAAACATCATAAAAATGTGCTGTTTTGCCTGCTCCGCGTTCTTTACGCACACCTTGGAAGTTATACGATTTGCGTTCCGTATAATCCTGGGCAATTTTTGCGACACTTCTTCGTTGTCCTGCCTCGTAAGAACTCAATTTGATATCCGGGTTGAACGGATCATATTCCGGATTGATGATTCCCAGTGAATAGCCATAGAAGAATGGCACAGAGAGTTTGATTCTATTTCCAAGGAATTGACCCAATTGCATGTTTGTTTGGAAGTCCATCCCGATCTTTTGATTCCGTTGTCTTTCCTGAACACGTGAATCAACTGCTCCCCAATTGATCCCCGAGTAATTTCCTGATAAAGAGAAACTACCGAAATCAGCTGCCTGAACTGTCATTTGAGCAATTGCAGCGGAACCTCCATCATCCACGAAATCCGTTAAACGCAACTCGTTGACCCAAACCTGGACACACTTGGCAAGTCCATCATCCGACCAGGGAGACGGTTGATTTTTACCCGGATTCCGAACTCCAATCATGATGGTTTTGATCCCTTGTAAGTTCGGACTTCCTTTTACTTTTATTCGGCGATCTCCATTTTGCGGATCTGTAATGACATACTCCACATTCGCCGCAACTCCCCCACCTGCAAGTAAACTATTTCTACGTTTTTTCAAATCCAACAGGTCTTGGAATATAATTTCCATGTTGTTGGATTCCGGCCAAACATCATCTGCATTATTCGTACCCCAAGCCGTCAAATTCAGTGGAAGTTCGTATTCGTAATAGTTGTCAACGAAATCTGTTCCTAAACGAACAAATAAGGTCACGTCTTTGTCGTGCAACGAATTCGCAGTAACTTCTTCGGCGTGAACATACATTTTCAACTTCTTGTAAGTACGAACGTCAAACTGAACATTCTTATAAGCTGCTCTTGCGTCGCCATCCTGCAAATTACACACGTCCAAGGTCAAAGATTGCTCATTCATCTGGCGTTGTTGTGGCTGAGACGGGTCAATTTCACGTTGAATTCCCGGTGGAATCTGGTATCCGATCGGAATTTTTTCATTGTTTTCCTCAAAGTTCAATGCTCCGATATTGAATGTCGTAAGGTTCGGATCGACCTGGATAATTTCACCCGGTTGCATCAAATCCAATAAGTATTTTCTCCACTCTCCACGAACCAATTCCAATTTGGCGAAACGAACGATCACTTCTTCGTCAAACCCTTTCATGAACATCCGGAAGAAACGGATCGATCTGAAATCGCGAATCCCATTAATAATTTTCTCCGGTTCTTTGATTGGAACCTTGAACTGATACCATTTTTCCGTTTTGGTGGAATTTTTTGGTGAATAAGTAACAACACTCGTAATGTGATTTTTACCTACAACCATATCAGAAGGTCGCAAACTTACTTTATATTGAAAATATGCTTCAGACTCAGATAAGTTATTATCCTGGTTGATATCTTCCAGGTCCGGCGTATTTCTCGCCTGCGTCGGGTAACCTCCCCCGGAAGGATTCATTGCGCTGGACATTTCCGTAGTAGCAGAGTTTCCTTCCATCCCGTTATACTTTTTATAACGCTGAAGAATATTCAATTGCTCCTGGTCATAGATATCGTCCCTGTAGAAGTTATAATCATCCGTTGAAGGGTCGGCAATCATTTTGGCTTTCACCTCGGGATCCAATGAGGAGTTTTGAACCCAGTTCACATATCCTGAGTAGGATGTAACCTCTTCCGTTGATTTGTATCCATCGATTCCGACATCCTGGTTGACTCTTGAACTCGGATCATTGTCAAATGCATTTACAACAACTTGCTGAGTGGATACTTTCGCCCAAGGAGTGATTACAACCGGGTAATTCGCACCTGCATACGGTGGAATTCCATTTTCGAAACTTTTTCTGGAATCCGCCAATACGTCTTCTGAAACGTTTCCTAAGTTGAAATATAAATCCCCACCCGTCAAATTCGGTGTTGCCGTCATCGCGTCCTCGTTGAAAGGATCCAAAATCCAAAATTGGATGTATTCCACGTTTGCCTGTTCAAAATCATTGGTGGTCAATGAACGCATGATTCCTCCCCAACGATCTTCCGGATTCGAAAAGGTACCGTCCGGGTTAATATTAGTAGCGGTTGTATCGTAATTGTACATTCCACGCTCTTTCGGATAATACCCCAATTCCAAAATCTGGATGGTCGGAATAGCTCCGTAAGTAAGCTGCTGGTTCGGGAAAACATCTATCTGGGAAACCTGGCGCATACGACTGTCGTATAGCTGCGCAGGATCATCCTTGATGTGCTGAGGTGTTAAGTTATTGGACTGATAGAAAAGCGGGTCGATCAGGTACCACGCAATCTTGGACCTTTTGAACCCGTTACTCCAGCTTTTGGAGGAACCTTCGGGGAACAGATCGGTCTGGCCCTGCGGAGTGGAAGCAAGGCGCCATGCACTTTGCGTTCTCAGGTCAATGGTACTCTGGCTACCTTCAAAGTCATCTACGTATGAAATTCCAGATTTTGAAATCGCTTTGGGAGTTCCCGGAATCAAGTGGGCAAATTCACCCTTGAAAGTCATGAAGGATTTCTCCTTTGTGGAAAGCACCGGCAATAAATCAATAAACTTGGTCAGGAATGGCAGTTCTGTTCTATAATTAATGTCAAAACCGATCACATTGTTCTTGTATGGCTCACTTCCAAAATCCACTTTTTGGGTTACCGGACGCTCCATCATCCTCAACCAGGTGGCCCCGATATTGAAGTCCTTACTGAACCGGTAATTGAGATGGGTTCCGACCATCGATTTGGATTGAAAACCAAAGACTGAGTTGCTTTCGATTGAAATCTTGATTGGCGTGTTCGATTCCAAAACACCTGTGTTCAGGATTTTTACACGTCCCAAGTTATAATCTACCGTATAATCAGTTCCTTCCACCATCGGGATTCCACCCGCAGTAACTTTCACAGCTCCTTCCGGAACGTTCAGTGCGTTTAGTGAAATGTCTGATGTAACAGAGGATTGGTATTCTCCCTTAAATGTGAACCGGTTTTTACTCGGAACCTGTTGTGCCGCTGTTTTTGTCGAATCATACAGCTCCGTATAAGCAATTGTGTTAGCAATTGTTTCGGGCATTCCGTTCACCATCAGCTTTTGTTTCAGGATATGACCGAAAGGTTCCGTAGTTGAGAACATCACCCGCCCGTTCTTGGTATTGATCGTACCACCGGTTTCTGCCTTTTGACCATTGTACACGATCGGTACAAAGTCGAATAATCCATCCGAAAACTGTTGATTATTGACATTCAAGCGGTCCATTTCGACCAGGGTGATGATTTGTTTGTCATTCAATCCTGAATAGGGTAAAATTGGAGCCAGGACAGATGTTTCCGGGTTGTTGTAAAAAATATTCAACTTGAATCCCGTCTGATCCACCTGGTAAGCACCGATTGAATAGACGTTTTTCATCATCAAGTCCCAAATCCTCAAGGTCGGATTCGTAATTGTCGGTTTCAACAACTTCAAGATCAAAGCGTTCTGACCAGCAACACCATCAGTAGAGAATTCACCCACTTGCATGGTTTGACCTCTATAAGTGTACTCGTAAGCTACAGCCAACACCTCATCATTGTTTAAAGGCTGGCTCAGGGAAATGAATCCCAATAATGCATTATAGGTATATTCCGATTCACTCAGTTTTCTCGCATTTTCTACTTTTTCATATTCAACCGCTTGCTGGAACGGTCCGGGAGCAGAAGTCTGGGATGACAATTCCGCAACAGCACCGTTGAATCCGCGAATAGCCTGATTCCCTGTAACGTAGGTATACAAATTATTTGATGAGTTGCTCGGCAACGGAGATCCTGGTACGACAACCGGACCCGGTCCCGGGGTGGCACCCACCAGGTTCTGTGTTTGAGATTCACCTAAATCCGAGAATGCCAAAATGTTTCTCGAGTTTTCCGTATTGTTTATTTTATTGGTTACCCAAACCTCCATTCTCGTCACATATGTTTCGGAAGCCACATTCGGCATTTGAGACATTGCAGCGTCGTATTGGTCATGGAAAAATAAATTCAGGAAATAGTGACGATTCGCTTCGTAATTATCCGCTGTGACCTCGAAAGGTTGAACTTGCGCTTTCCCCGTGATATTGATTTCTGTTCTCTTCCCTTTGGAAGAAGCCCCGATCGCATCAACAGTCAAATCTCCGAAACGCAATTTTGCATAGGCCCCAAATAGAGTTTGTGATCCAGGAATCAATGCTCCGAAAGAAGGAAAACTGACATTTCCCAATTCGATTCGCTGAATGATCTGATCTTCATCCCCCGAATAACCCAATTTCGTAACATTGTCAAAATCAAATGCCGCCTGCGTATTGTAACTTGCACTTAATTTCAGTTTTGTCCCGATTTGTCCAACCAAGTTCATCTGAATTTGTTGCTGGAAATCGAAACGGGTGATTTTTCGCTGTTTTACAGGTAAAATCGGATTGTCATAACGTGATGTATTCACACCGAATGCCAACTCGATCGATCCCTGTGGACGAATCGTGATTTCATCAGAGCCGAAAAAACTGGTAAATACTTTGGACGGGATCTTGATTGGAAACTCAAGTGCTCTGTCTTCTTCTGTTTGCTGATCGATCTTATCTTTCCAATTTTCCTTCAATGATTTTTGACGCTCGTATTCCAAATACTCTTCCAGCGTCATCATAGATGGATTTCGATAATTCATATTGGTGTTCCCCATCGTTTCCGAAAAGATGTACTTCCCGGTAACCGGATCAAAAACGATTGTTTTCTTTACACCGGTAGGATCACCCAAATCAAATGTTTGCGGATTATTTTGAGTAGGATCCAACGGATTGTTAATAGGAAATGGCAATGTTGTATCCGGTGGACTTTGCCCCCAGAATACAAGCGATACAAAACAGAAAACAACCGTCGAAAACAGTTGCATCACTCTTGTGTAGTTAGCGTTCAAAATTTTTTCCAAGTGTTTATAATATTTTCAGTGCCCCTTTAATCAATTCTTCCACAGATTCATCTCCGGTGGCAATTTTTTCAATTGCTTTCTCTGCTGATTTTTTATCAAAACCTAAAGAAATCAAAGCAGTTAACGCATCAAATCGATTTGTATTGTTTCCGACAAAAATATTTGTTGCATCATTCCATTCCACCTTCAACATCTTATCTTTCAAATCGATAATAACCCGTTGGGCAGTTTTTGCTCCAATTCCTTTTATCGCTTGTATAGAACGCACATCTTCCGTTTGTATTGCATTTGCAATCTCATTTGGTGACATAGAGGAAAGCATTAAAATGGCGGTGTTCGGTCCGATTCCGGAAACCGACAGCAAGAAATTGAACACATCGCGTTCTTCAGGAGTAGCAAAGCCGAATAGCAAATGCGCGTCTTCCCTGATAATTTGTTGGGTCAATACCTTTACTGATTCGGCACTCCCGATTGCCGAAAAGGTGTTTAGAGATATTTTCACGAAATACCCTACGCCACCGCACTCAATAATCAAGTTGGTAGGGTTTTTCTCTATTAAACGTCCGTTAAGATGTGCTATCATGAATTACTTTGTTTGTGCATCAACGACTGCCACTTTTACCATATTTACAATTTCGCGAACTGATGACCCCATTTGCAATACATGAATGGATTTTTTCAGTCCCACCAAGACAGGTCCGATTGCGTCACCTTCTGTAATCTCCTGCAACAATTTGTATGCGATATTTCCGGAAGAAAGATTCGGGAAAATCAAAGTATTCACCTCTTTATTTGCCAATTGAGAAAAAGAAAACTTCTCATTCATCAGTTCGTTATTCAAGGCAAAATTTGCCTGAACCTCCCCATCAACGACCAATGTCGGATGGTTTTCATGCAAAATTTTCACTGCTTCAGCCATTTTTTCGGAATCGTCACCAGGAGCCGAACCAAAATTGGAATAACTCAACAATGCAATTTTCGGAGTCACTTTCAGTTTTCGGAGTGTCCGGGCAACATTGAATGTAATTTCCGCAATCTGTTCTGCAGTAGGATTCATATTGATGGTCGTATCTGCCAGGAACATCGGGCCTCTTTTGGTATTCAAGATATAAACTCCTGCAACTGTCTTCACATCTTTTTGCAAACCGATTACCTGAATGGCCGGACGAACAACGTCTCTGTAATTCCTTGTCAAGCCGGAAATCATTGCATCCGCGTCACCCATTTCCACCATCATGGCACCAAAATGATTTCGCTCACGCATCAATTGAATGGCTTCGTACTCCGTAACCCCTTTACGTTTGCGTTTCTCGAAGAATGCTTTCCCATAAATTTGTCGACGCATTTTCTCCGTATCGGATTTCGGGTCGATGATGGTCATATTCGGAATTTCAATCGAATATTCTGCAACCAGCGATTCAATCAATTTTCTTCTTCCCAATAAAATCGGGATGCATATTCCTTCCTCAGAAGTATTCTGAGCAGCTTTTAAAATCTTTACATTATCTGCTTCGGCAAAAACAACTCGTTTCGGGTTGCTCTGTGCTTTTGTCGTAAGGTTACGGACCAATTTATTATCCAGTCCCAATCTCTTTTTGAGAATCATTTCATACTCATCCCAATCGGTAATCGGATTTTTTGCAATTCCGGATTCCATTGCCGCACGGGCAACCGCAGGTGCGACATGATAGATCAAACGGGGGTCCAATGGTTTCGGGATGATTTGATCCCTTCCAAAAGAAATATGTTTTTCCCCGTAAGCTTCAATTACCTCCTCCGGGATTGTTTCCTTCGCCAGGTTAGCAATTGCCTTTACCGCTGCCAATTTCATTTCCTCATTGATCCCGGTAGCTCTGACATCCAAAGCTCCTCTAAAGATAAATGGGAATCCAAGTACATTATTCACTTGATTAGGATGATCGGAACGCCCGGTTGCCATGATAATATCATTGCGGGTTGCCATAGCATCCTTATAGGAAATCTCCGGATCCGGATTAGCCAGGGCAAAAACGATCGGGTTTTTAGCCATTGCAGCAATCATATCTTTAGAAACGATATTTCCTTTCGACAAGCCGATGAAGACATCTGCTCCTTTGAAGGACTCTTCCAGACTTGAATTTTTCTTGTGTGTAGCAAATAACCGCTTCATTTCATCCAAATCCGTTCTTTCGGCATGAATTAACCCTTTGCTGTCGAACATAAAGATGTTGTTCACCGATGCTCCCAAAGCCATGTACAATTTAGCACATGAGATTGCAGCAGCTCCGGCTCCTGAAATAACGATCTTAACTTTTCCAATTTTCTTTTTGGCAAGCTCCAATGCATTCAATAATGCAGCAGCAGAAATGATAGCGGTTCCATGTTGATCATCGTGCATCAATGGAATATCCAATTCCTCCTTTAAACGACGTTCTATTTCAAAAGCCTCCGGTGCTTTGATATCTTCCAGGTTGATTCCTCCGAAAGTCGGGGCAATCGCTTTCACTGTTTGAATGAACAATTCCGGATCTTTTGCGTCAATTTCAATGTCAAAGACATCGATATCTGCAAAGATCTTGAAGAGCAGTCCCTTTCCTTCCATAACCGGCTTTGAAGCCAACGGACCAATATCTCCTAATCCAAGAACTGCAGTTCCGTTAGAAATAACAGCTACCAGGTTTGCCTTACTCGTGTACTTATAGACGTCTGACGGATTCTCAGCAATCTTTAAACATGGCTCAGCCACTCCGGGAGAGTATGCTAAAGATAAGTCACGTTGAGAAGCGTAAGGTTTTGTTGGGACAACCTCAATTTTTCCCGGTCTTCCGGAAGCATGATAATCTAACGCGTCTTGTTTGCGAACTTTTGCCATATAAATAAGATTGTAAGGGGGGATAAAGTTAATAAATCTTACTACAAGAGCACCAAAAGTTCGTATAAAAAGAAAGCCCCGGCGATAAATGCCGGGGCTTTCCCAAATAATTATCTGTGAATTACTTCACCATCAATTTTTGTGTGTAAGAACCTGTCTCATTTGCAATTGATATCAAGTAGTTTCCTGCTACCAAACCTGTAACCGGAACTGCTACTGCAGTAGAACCTGCACCAGTAACAACTTTCGATGCAACTGTACGTCCTGCCAAATCAATGATTGAAACTGTGTAATCTCCACCTTGTCCTTCAAATTTCACGTTTACAACGTCAGATGCCGGGTTAGGGAAAACTTCCATATTGATTGTTTTTGCCTCAGCCAAACCTAATGTTGCCAAAGAAATTTCTTTCGCATTGATTACTTCACCTGTAGCTTGGTCGATCAATACAGCAACTGCATGCATGTTAGCACGAACACTTGTAGCAGGAACTGTATAGTTAAATGTATAAGTTGCTACTTGTCCGTCTGTGATAACAGCAGGAACTGAACCAGTCTGACCGCTGTAGCCACCCAATAAAGCTCTACCAACGTGGTCGTATTCCATGTTTGCAGCTGGAACCGGATCAGTCTCAGTTTGCCAATTGTGCCCTGCACCGTTCAATGCAATATTATTTGTTTGAGAACTATAATAATTGTGCTGATCCCAAGTTGAACCTGTTCCTTTCACATTATCCTCGGAAATGATTACACCCAGTCTGTAGTTTGAAGCTGCGAAAACAGTACGGAAAGTTGCGTTAACCGTAACTGTAACGGCATTTCCTGAACCACCTGTCTGCAAAGATAAACCTGCAGGTGTAACTAGATCTTTACGATCTTGGTAATAACTATCAAAATCCTGATCGGAAACATCTACTCCTAAAAGTACTCTGTCTACGTTTGCTCCTGGGAATCCAGAGAAATCTGCAGCATTATCATAAGCAGTTAACGTCATCGGGTCACCATTGTGAACCGCTACACCCGCGAATGTGTTAGGATATGTGTTATCCATATATTCCATTGCAACGGCTCCTCTTGGACACCATCCACACCAAGTACCTGTTCCTTCTTCGAACAAAACAACTTTTTGAGAGTTAGCACTAATCGTGTTGAAAGGCTTACTTCCTGTGTTGTTTCCCGGATTTGGATCTGCATTACCATTAACACCTGTAATAGTAACATTCAAAGTTTTCTCAACAACAGTACCATAAGTTACTGCTGTTGGGTGAGTAATTGTTGCAGTAGCACCAACTGCGATGTTTGTAGAGATAACACTACTATGAGCAGTCCCATCGTTCCAATCAATCGTCAAACTTGTAATCGCATTCGCTCCGTCGTTTTTAACTTGAAGGGAAAGCGTGTTGTTTGTATTTGTTAAAGAGTAACGGTTTACTGAAGCAGAGATGAATTTTGCATCATCCGCAGATGGTTGGCGAACAACGAAGTTGTCGATTCCCATACCAAATAACCAACCGCCGTTATCATTGTATAAAAATGAAACTTTTACGTTTGCATTTCCTACATATGGAGTAAGGTTAACTCCTACATTTTGCCAGCTACTTGATCCTGTCAAAGTTTGAGCTGTTACCCAAGTAGTTCCGCCATCAATAGAAACTTCTACTTTTCCAGACTCAGTTGCTCCCTGGTATGTACCAGCAGCGTAGAATAAATCAACTTCCATAACCGCAGCTGTAGCAGTACTTAAATCAATTACAGGAGAAATTAATCTGTCTGCACTTTTGTTACAATTACATCCGTCATCATTTGTAACCAACATTTTTGTTGCATTTGTTGCTGGAACGGGGAATGATTGACTTGAAAGAGATGCCGCAGTTCCACCTTTGAAACCACCATCGGTAGCTAAAGTAGTTTGCGACCATGTTGCAGGGATAGCCGGAGCAGTAATCCCTTCGAAGTTCTCAGAAACAATTATTTGGGAGAACGATGTTCCTGCCACAAATAATGCCGAGAGAGCAAGTAAGTTTTTTTTCATAATCTTAACGTTTTAGAATTCCAAATCTAACATTAAGGCAATAACTTAACAACTATTTAACCACCTAAGCTTGATTCAATTAACTTTGACTATTGGAAAGCTAAATAGACTATATGGAACATAACCTTGTTATTCTATCGGGGGCAGGTATTAGTGCGGAAAGCGGGATAAAAACTTTTAGGGACGCAGACGGGTTGTGGGAAAATTATTCCATTGAGGAAGTAGCAACTCCCGAAGCATGGCAACATAACCCTAACCTCGTTCAAAAATTCTATAACGAAAGAAGACTGAATGTTATACACGCAAAACCAAATCTTGCTCATCATTATTTCAGTGATCTTCAAGAATATTTTCATGTTCAGATAATTACACAAAATATCGATGACTTACACGAACGTGCGGGAAGCACCAACGTACTCCATCTGCATGGCAACATCCGTTATGCAAAAAGTTCAGGACCAAATAAAGAGAAGAAGTATTATTTAATTGAAGGTCATGAATTAAATATGACAGATCTGTGTGATGACGGATTCCCCTTAAGGCCACATGTTGTTTGGTTTGGTGAAGAGGTACCGCTTCTATTCAAGGCCGCAGAATTGATTCAGCAAGCGAACGTTGTTATTGTAATTGGAACATCATTGCAAGTCTATCCTGCTGCCGGACTGATTCATTCAATTTCGAAAGACGCACTTAAAATTGTAGTTGACCCCTCATCAGATAAGCTTTCTGTTCCGGACGATTTTAGAATCTTAAATTGTACTGCTCAGGAATCTATTCCTTATTTAAAGGAAATTCTAGGTTATTAAGTTAATCGTGCAGAATAACAATGGGAATTGTTTGCATCTGTTCCTTATCCTTAAAGATTAAAACAGAATAAACTCCGTTTTTGAAATTTCCGACATCCACATGATCCAACTTATGGATAAATTCTGTGAAAATCACCTTCCCTTGTGAATCTGTTATCTTAAATTCATAAGCTGCCTGGGGGTTGTCCGACTCCTGTTGAATAGTCAATATCTCTGAAACCGGGTTAGGGAAAATAGAAATGAATTCTTTTTTCTTATCTAAAACCCCCAAAGTAGTAGTTACTCTTAAATCCACTGAATCAATTCTAACTCCATTGTTTTCTATCAAGTAATACCTGTATAATTCTGTTCCAGATCCTTGAACATTTGTGATCGCGGTTAAATTCAGGGAGTTTTCTGAATCTACAGTATAGCTGTAAGCTACTGTCCATGGATTTGAAGCCATTTGACCGGGAGTATATCCTTGTTCCTGAAGAGGATCATTTGCAACGCCCCAATTCAAACGGTCTTCCCATGTTGGAGTATCTATTATTCGAAAACGTTCTATTTTCCATGATTTAGAATTTCCTGATTTGTTTTTAAAATTAAAGGTCACGGCATGGTCACTATCCAAAGGTGGATTAATCAAATACTCGGTTCCATTTATTGAACTTCCTATAGTATTTTGATTCATCTGATCCCATAATTTGATTTCTACCTGAGTAAGGGAATTGAAACAGAAAAAACAAATAACTATTGAACTTATGTATTTCATAATGAAAATTTTTTAAGATGTAAACAGGGTCTATAAAAAAAGGAGGTAGTTAAAACTGCCCCCTTTTTTATAAGTATCAAATGAATAAGCTTAATGCTTAATAACCACTCTTCTTGTTTGGATCAATTCCCCTCTATTGAAGACAGATACCAAGTATACTCCGTTTTTGAAGTCACTTACGTCCAATACCTTTTTTGCCTGATTTGAACTTTCATTCAAAACCACTTTTCCAAGTACATCTGTCATCTTCACATCAAATGAACCTCCGACTCCATTTGCAGCAATTACTAAGTTGTTTGCTACCGGATTCGGATAAACTGAAATAGATACCTCTTCTTGTTTTTGATCAGCAATACCCAATACTGAAGTAACAAGTACATCAACTGAGTCAACGCGTGTAGATCCTTCTACTAAATAGAAGCGGTACTTTTCCGTACCTGCACCATCCGTCTCAGTATCAGCCATCAGGTTTGCAGATTCTCCTGCATTAACTGTCAAATCATATTGATTTGGGTTTGACCATGGGTTTGTATTCATTTGAGTAGAAGTATAGCACATTCCAAATGGATCTCCCGGGGCACCCCAACAGAAATTATCTTTCCACAATGCAGCATCAGTGATTCTATAGCGCTCCATCTTCCATACTTTCGTGCTTGCAGAAGTATTCTTGAAATTAATGACTACACTATGTAAAGCATCCGTCGAAACAACGTAAGCATATTCCTGTCCATTTAAGGCATTTCCTGTGCCGGCCTGAGTGCCGGAATCCCATAGTTTGATTTCTACTTGTCCAAAACTAGTAGAGCAAGCAAGTAAAACAACGGCAGTCAGAGAGTATAATTTTTTCATAATCACATTTTCAGTTTTCACAAATATATAAACGTTCTCCTTCTCAAACAATAGGTTACATTCATACATTAATCAGTAAGATTACAATTTTTTGATTGAAAAAACAACTTCCTTGCCCTATATAATCGTTAATTTTTGATTGAAGTGTTACTTTTTGGGATTAAACGGTGTAGTTTTTCTAAAAAACCGAATTAATAGGATTACAATTCTATTGGTCAGCTTAACATTTTTTAGGAATACAAGAGTATGGAATAACACATGTTTAAAATTGTGTTAAGGAAAAGGTATCTTTGAATTTCGGCACAGAACTTGAACTGTCCATGCTAAAATTTAAACTATGAAAAAAATTACGTTCTTATTACTAGGGCTTATTGTTTCTACCTTATCGATGGCTCAGGATCACGAAGCCTTAATTGTTAAACAACTTCCTTCTGTAAAATTAGTAGACATGAATGGTAAAGCGGTTAACACCGCTGAGCTTGGTTTTAAAGGTCCGGTTGTTATTTCATTTTGGGCAACCTGGTGTTCTCCATGCAAACGCGAATTAAACACCATTCACGAACTGTATCCGGATTGGCAGGAAGAAACAGGTGTAAACCTGGTTGCTGTAACGATTGACGATGAAAAGACAAAATCCCAAGTTCCGGTTTACGTAGATGGAAAGGGTTGGGAATACCTGGTTTTGATGGATCCGAATGGAGATTTTAAACGTGCAATGGGTGTGAATAATGTTCCTCACACATTTTTAGTAGACCAAAAAGGAAACATCGTTTATTCTCATAACAATTATGCTCCGGGAGACGAGGAAAAATTGTATGAAGAAATCAAAAAACTAGTAAATAAATAAGCTACTTATTATACTTCAATGAAAAACTGGATTTTAGGAATCTGTGCATTGTCCGGGTCGCTTACTGCATTCGGACAATCCAATTTATTGGGAAGCATAACAGGGAATATGGAAGCTACCTTTCAATACCTCAAGGCCGATCCATTAATTGGTGCACTCCAACCAACCGAACGTGGCTTGCTAAACTCATATATGAACGTATTTTATTCGGGTTCACATTTTAAAGCAGGTGTGCGCTTCGAATCATATTTACCCCGGATTAACGGGTATCCAAATCGTTTTGACGGTACTGGTCTTGGAATGCGTTACGTAGGTTGGTCAAATAATTACATCGATATTACTTTAGGTAACTTCTATGAACAATTTGGTTCAGGAACTATTTTCAGAGCATATGAAGATCGGAATTTAGGTTATGATAACGCTATGGATGGTGCCCGCGTGATTTTGCGGCCATACAAGGGTGTGCAACTGAAAGCCGTTTACGGAAATCAACGCTATGCTTTTCAAGGAGGAAGAGTAGATAAATCCAATGGTATCACACGTGGCGTTGACTTGCAGTTGCATTTGAATGAACTATTCCCAAGAATGGATTCAACAGGTTTAGATGTAACTATTGGTGGAGCTTTCATGAGTAAGTATCAAAAGGATGACAATGAAACATACATCCTTCCTGAAAATGTTGCAGCATACAGTGGGCGAATAGGATTACGCTATAAGAAATTCACTTTGAACGGGGAGTATACACACAAAGACAATGACCCGAGTGATGACAATGGTTACATTTATAATCCAGGGCATGCCGCCTTAATCAATTTGGGCTATTCGCGCAAAGGATTAGGAATCTCCTTATCAGCGAAATCAGTTGATAACATGAGTTACCGTTCAGACCGTACAAAAGGTTTGGCAGATTTGTTTATCAATTATTTGCCGGCAATGAACAAAACTCATACTTATAACCTGGTGGCAACTCTTTATCCGTATGCGACCCAACCTTTAGGTGAGATTGCGTATCAAGCGGAAATACTTTACACCATTCCTAAAGGAAAAGGTGGCGGGAAATACGGAATTCCAATTAACTTCAATTATTCAACGGCCTATAAACCTTTGCGTCATACGGCAGGATACGGATTGCCAGGCGATTCTACTCGTGTAACCTATAAAGGAAATCCTTTCGATATGTCTGACAGTTTACTGTGGCAGGATATCAATGTAAATGTGACCTATAAATTCAACAAGAGTTTCTACCTGATCGGTTCTTATTTTAACATTGCTATTAATAATGATATTTCGAAAGTAACGGAAGATGCGCACGGAATTATCAATGCACATATCGGAGTGTTGGAAGCAGGGTGGAAAATCAATAAGAAGCACAACTTGAGAATGGAATTACAGGCTTTATTTACCACACATAAACGAATGGCTGCATTCAACTATCAAACGGAAAAAGATAAGGGAGACTGGGTAACCTTGGTATTGGAATATACCATTTC
This sequence comes from uncultured Fluviicola sp., assembly GCF_946478805.1. The sequence goes on from NZ_CAMLDC010000009.1 coordinate 70,367, forward strand.
ACCAAATTGGTTCCTTGGATTTATGGATCAATACAACTACGGCAATTCAAACAAGGATTTGAGAGTTCATTATGCTATCGGATCTTTTGGTTGGATAAAAGATGCAACTCGCTTAACTTTGAATTATGGTAGACAACGTGCCGGACTATTCTGTGTAGGTGGTGTGTGCCGTTTTGTACCTGCGTCAAATGGATTGACCGTTTCTTTAACGCAAAGTTTCTAATTAATTAGTTTAGAACATGAAAAAAATTATCGTATTAACAGCAATCCTTGCAACAGTAATTGCTTCTTGTGATAAGGTGAGAAATGCTTATCCACCGAAAGCAACAGGGAATTCAACTTTAGATTGGTCATTGTACCCTGATGGCGATTCGGCTTATTACGTTGCGCAGGGCTTATGGCCAACATTTCCGGCCAACACCAATACATTGACGAATGTATTGATCGAAGATTTTACAGGCCATCGATGTTTCAACTGTCCGAATGCAGCAGCAATTTTGCACACCTTAGAAACACAAAATCCGGGGCGTGTTTTCGGAGCAGGAGTTCATACAAGCCCGGTTGGAGCATCTAATTTTCAGGAAATAGAACTTCCCGATTACCCGAGTGTGTTATATAACGATCTGGGTTATGAAATCGGGATTCATTTTGGTTCCAAACCCGGAACCGGATTTGTCGGTAATCCAAACGGAACAGTTAATCGCCAGTTAAATGGCACGGATAACACCAGTGCTCCTGGAACATGGGCTTCAAAAACTACCATTGAATTAAATAAACCTCTTCGCGTAAATATTCAATCGCACGCAAATTATTTTGCTAGTACAAGAGGTAGTTTTCTCCATGTTGAAGTGGACAAAGTTGACAACAATGTTACTAATCCCTTAGCTATTGTGGTGTATGTTTGTGAAGACTCTTTGATCGGACCCCAATTGATGCCGAACTTGACCAGAAATGCAACGTATGTTCATAAGGATATTATGCGTGACTGCATTGATGGAAAAGCATTTGGTCGTGTATTGGAAGCATCGGACCTGGGTACAAACCAAAAATACTATGTCAATTACACGTATAAATTGCCAATTCAATACAACGTTGATAATATGCACTACTTAATTTATGTTTATGATAAAACAACAGAAGAAATTTATCAGGTGATTGAGCAGCACCTCCAATAAAAAATTTAACATTGGCTATAAAGTAGCGTGTGTCTGATTGTTACAGGCACACGTTTTTTTTGTGCATAACTTTTAACATTTTCCGAATACCAAATAAGAAAATGGTTCGTTATATTAGTTGAAATTATTAAACAAAACCCCATGTTTGAACTAACGAAAAAAATCCTGGTTCGGGTAAGTTTTGACCCACTGTTGTTCCAAAAAGAATTGTCCAAAGCAATTAAATGGATGTCCGACTCCGAGGAAATTCAGCGTTTGAGGGAATGGTGTATGAAAGAATTCGGAGCGGTTTATCCTTCTATTATTCAAAAGGCCTTTACACCACAGAAAAATTAAAAGACATATATTTATACGACTAACGGCTCCTCTCGGAGCCGTTTTTATTTAGTCAAAATATTTTCGTAAAGGGTCTGAGGAACTACTCGAATTCGATCAACAATCCTCCTTTGTCCACTACATCTTGCGGATTGATGGCAATGGCTTTGACAACACCGATTCCTTCTGCTTTGAGTACGTTTTCCATCTTCATCGCTTCCAAGGTCAGTAATGGATCACCCACCTCAATGGATTGACCGATTGTAACGGCAACGCTGACAACTCTTCCCGGCATGGGAGCTTTCAATTGTTTCAGCTTGCGCAATTTCGGTTTGTCCATCCCCAAGGAAGCTATTAATTCATCCAAAGGACCACCTTTCTTCACTTCAAAAACACGGTGATTCAATTTCAAGGTCAACAAACCTTCTTCCATGCGGTTCGACATCACTTCTCCCCGAAACTTTTTCCCCTTATAAGTGATTGTAAAAAACTGCTGATCTTCCCAACGGATATGAACTCCATCTCTGTTAGCATGAAGGACTTCTCCGTCCGATGTCCAATTTGCTGTTTCCATCTGTAAGAATTTTGCGACAATAATACGAACTATTTGTCCATTCATCTAGAAAAACGTTGCAAAAAAAGCATAGTTTCCTATATTTGCTCTTCTAAATATTTACGAATCATATTCGCCCAGAAATGAAGAAAATATACTACGCGGTTGCTCTTGTCTTGGTAGCATGTCAACCTAAACATTCTGACACTGAACATGCAGCAAGCCAAAGTAACGACTCAAAGTCAACTGTAACTGCTGAAATTGACGGGTCAAAACAGGATGAGCCTAAGGTTTATCATGCTTCCAGAACGGTATTGACAGATTTGATCAATACAAAACTGGAGGTTTCTTTCGATTGGACGAAATCGTGGTTGATCGGTAAAGAGACACTTCAGGCAAAGCCTCATTACTATGCGTCCAATGAACTGATCCTGGATGCCAAAGGAATGGAGATCAAAAATGTTTCCATGACCGGTAAAACATGTCAGTACGTTTACAAGGATGATGTCTTAACGATTCAACTGGACAAAAAATACACCCATGATGAAAACTTCACAGTGGTTATTGATTACATCGCGAAGCCGGACGAGCGCAAAACAGGTGGTTCGAATGCAATCACGAGTGATAAAGGTCTTTACTTCATTAATCCACGTGGAGAAGAACCAAATAAAATGCCTCAGATCTGGACACAAGGTGAAACAGAATCCAATTCCGTTTGGTTCCCAACCATTGATTCACCAAATTCCAAAACAAAAGAAGAAATCTATATTACCGTTGAGGACAAGTATGCAACTCTTTCGAACGGTAAATTGGTGAGTTCTACGAAAAATGCCAATGGTACCAGAACGGACTACTGGAAACAGGAACTGCCTCACGCTCCTTATTTATTCATGATGGGAGTAGGTGAATTCAAAGTGGTGAAAGACACTTACAAGCGCCCGGACGGTACAAGTATGGAAGTAAACTACTATGTTGAGCCGCAATGGGAAAAAGATGCAAAGGCAATTTTTGGGGAAACCCCGGCTATGATCGGCTTTTTCTCACAATTACTCGGAGTTGAATACGCTTGGGACAAATACTCTCAAATCATTGTACGGGATTATGTTTCCGGAGCGATGGAAAATACTGGAGCCGTTATTTTTGGAGAATACGCTTACAAAACGGAACGTGAGTTATTGGATGAAAATGACAATTCCACGATTGCACATGAGTTATTTCACCACTGGTTCGGTGATTTGGTGACATGTGAATCCTGGTCAAACTTAACTTTGAACGAATCTTTCGCAAATTATTCCCAATTCTTGTGGGATGAACACCGTCATGGCTTGGACGAAGCTGAATACCAAGCCTTACAGGAAGCTTCCGGTTATTTTGCATCAGCGGATCAAGGTGGTTATCACGACCTGGTTTGGTTCGATTACAAATCACGAGAAGATATGTTTGACGGACACTCTTACAACAAAGGAGGCCGTATCTTACACATGCTTCGCAAATACATCGGTGACGACGCATTCTTCTTAGGCTTGAAAAACTATTTGAAGCAAAATCAGTTCAAGGCGGCAGAATTCCATCAATTACGACTTGCTTTTGAAGAAGTGAGCGGAGAAGACCTGAACTGGTTCTTCAATCAGTGGTACCAAGGGAAAGGACATCCGACCCTGGATGTTTCTTATGCTACGGATGCTACAGCAAATACTGTTTCCGTTACGGTGAACCAAAAACAAAAGAAAGAATTCGGTTTATTCAAACTTCCTGTTGATATCACAGTTTACGATGACCGTGGAGCAACAACCTCCCGTCAGTGGTTCAATGACGAATCAACCACCGTAACCATTCCGACTCAAGGAACCGTGAAGAATGTGATTTTTGATGCTGAAGCTATGTTGTTATGCAAATTGGACGAGAAAAAAGATGCATCCTGGTATGCTTTCCAATGGAACAATTCCAAGCATTACGTTCATAGAAAAAATGCCTTGCAAAAAATTCCATCTACTTCTACAGACGCAACCAGAATCGCGCAAGAGGCATTGAAGGATTCATTCTGGGATATCCGTTCAACTGCAATTGAGAAAATAGGAAAAATGAGTGCTGACGGCAAAAGTGCATCCATCAACCGTTTGAAACAAATGGCAAGTTCAGATTCGGTATCTGCCGTTCGCGTTGCCGCAATCACTGCATTGGCAGGAATGATTTCAGGACCTGAATTGGAGCAATTATGTACGGAAAGTATACAAAAAGATAAATCCTACTCTGTGATGAGCGCTGCTTTGGTTCAACTTTCCAAAGTGAATAGCAAAGCTGCTTTGGAAGCATGCAAGAATCTGGAAAATGAGCCTTCAAGTAAAATGCAAACAGGTGTTGCCATGATTTACGCAAAATACGGAGATGCTGATCAAATTACTTATTATGAACGCATCTTCAAATCAAATGTGGTACAAGGTTTTGATAAATTGGGGGTTATGAATTCAATGACATTCTTTGCTTCACGCCAGGAACCGAAAATTCAAAGACGTACCTTGCCTATTTTCGAAAGTGAGTACAAAACTGGTGGGATGTATACCCAAATGTTCATGCCTCAATACATTGGATATTTAAGAGATAACTTGAAGAATTCTATTGAGAAGTATAAAGCGGAAGAAGAGAAAGCAAAAAAAGATGGAAATTCCAATGCAGCTGATATTGCTCATGGAAAAGTAACCGATGCAGAAGCATTATTAGGTGATTATGAGAAAATGATTGCCGGATTCCCGAAAGAGGAAGAGGAAGCGGGGCATTGATGATTACAATTTGTGAAGGGCAGGAATCAAGATGATTTCTGCCCTTTTTTGTTGGATGCAATTGTAGGGACGCGATGCGTCGCATCCCTACAATTGCATCATTCTTTAAAAGAATGCCTTCACCTCCATTCCTCCTGCGTGAATGACTTTGTTTCCTTCGCTCTTGCGTCCGTTGTACTGAATGGAAATTTGAAGGTTCTTGGATAGGGATCGCTGATAACCCAGATTCCAAACATAGTTTACACCGGGTTTCAACGCTTCCAATAACTCAAAACCCAAAGGAGTATTGGAATCTCCCCGAAATGCAATCCGAATCACATTGAACTGACCCTGTAAACTTCCCTTTTGAGTCTGGTTAAACTTTCCGGTCAACCCGATGTCGTAAATATCCGCTTGCTCACCTCCCAGGTTTGCCTCGTTCCTTTTCTGGATCACGCGTCCGTCCAAACTGAAACGGAAAGAGGTTGTCGGTTGATAGATCAACGATGGCTTGACCTGCCAATAATGCAGACGGTAATTACGTCCTGTAGTATAATCCACGGAAGAGGTCTTTAATCCGGTCTCAAATTGTGATTGAATACTGAATTTCTTCAGAATAGTGATTCGCCCGTTAAACTCATGGGATTCCTTGGTTCTTCCATCAAATCCGGTTGCAAGTAAGGTTTTGGTCTTTGAACTTTCATAACTGTAATCAGCCCCCCCAACATTGTTTGTCCGATTGAAATACAGCGTGTTCTTGATTACATTTGCCGTACTGATCAAGGAATTATCGTTGATACTCCCTACGAAAGGATTATAGGCCCTGGCTCCATCGAACACATTGGTTTTCCGTTGCAACCTGAATCGGGTTTGGGTGGAAAATCGAGCCAATAATTTTCTCGCTCCGGTGCTATTTGACCAAACGCGTTCCGGACGTAAAGTCAAGGATTGGTTGTATTCATTGGAATAGGTCTTGATGTAATCATTCGACGGTGTGAATACACGGATATAACTTGCCTGGTCAGCGTACGCAGCAATCTCAAACTCATTCAGATCCTTGATCCCATCAGCATTATAATCATTCCAGGTGTATACTCCCTGCCCATCGTTCACCTTGATATAAATGAATTCCTTTTTCTGTTCCAATCCGGCACCAACTTCATAAAAGGTGGTCAAATTCACTGCACCTTTCCAAAATTTGACATCGTGGTCGATTCGTCCGTTTGTAGTTTTTTCAGGTGCTTGTGTAATCAAGGTGGTATCCAGGATTTTTAATTCGCGGTAGTTTGCAACAATATATAAGCGCTGATTTTTCCAGTTATTCTTGGTCCACTCGGCACGAAGTGTTCTCGCCTTTGCTGCATTCTGCAAGCGCGTGCTGTCCGACCTTCCGTCAACACGTTCCCGGTAACTCAGCAATAACTCTCCGGAAGAAGTATCTCCTAAAGCTACATATCCCTGGTAGTCAAAAAAACTATAAGACTGAGAACTCAACAAGGAATCACCCTGAACAAACCTATTCAATTCCTGGTCATCCTTGAAACCGATCCGCACCTTTTTGATCTGCTTGGAAATATCTGCTTTATGTCGTAGGAATTGATTGGTATTCTCATTCTTTGCATTCAAAAAACTGGCATCGATAGTGACATTGAACCCCCGTTGTTTCCAGGATGTAAGCAGTTGTGTCCTTAGTCCGGAAAAATCCGACCCGATTTTATACTGCTGGGCATTGATCCCGATTTTCCCATAATTCTTATTCTCTATACTTGTTCCCAAGGTGGTCAAAACCTGGTTTCCGGTATAACCTCTATTTCGGGTATTCCAATCCCGGTCAAATTCCACAGTCCTGTATTGCTCTATGGGTTTGAAATAAGGATCCAACATCTCAATCTCTGCTTGCTTCTTCCAGCTCCAAACCGGAATTGAATCTTTTCCAAAAGGATTGGTATGTTCAACTTTTGTACGCATGGAATATCCCCGGTCATCAAATCGGTCGGCCGAAGAGAACGTATTCAAATCATAACCACTCATTCCGAGTTCGGAGGTGACTTTGAGCTTTTCATTGAATCGGTATGTTGCTCCAGCCGTAAATAATTGTTGCTTTTTGGGGGTGATCAAAAGAGAAACCGGAGCGTAATCCCCAACCGAGACACCGCCAACAGGTTGCACCCATTTGTATACACGACCTATTGCGTTGAATTTTTCAAATACGTAATCTCCCTTTCCAGGTCCGACATAGGAAAACTGGGCTTTGTAATAAGCCAAACTTTGATTTACCGATGCTACCAATACGCTGTCATAACCTAAGGAATCTACCATTTGGTACATCACCAGGTTTTCAGAATAACCTACCGAATCAATAACTGAATAACGTGCCAACTCCAGGCTGTCACCAATTTTTGACAACAGTAATTTCTGCGGATTGGTGAGATTTTGTTGCAAGGGTTGATTCTTTGCATCTTGTTCGGAATAGGCATTGACCCACCAATCCAAATTCTTGCTTTGGGCTGTGGTTGAAAATTGAAAGAGTGAGCGTGCATAATTTTGGTCGGAATACTGGAATTCCACCACGATACGAATATCCTTCGTAATCAGGTTTTTAGCTGTAAAGGTAAGCTCTGAGCTATTGTAATCGATGACATAATCGTATTCCTGGCCACGACTCAATTGCCTTCCATCAATGTACACCCGCTCCGTACCGGAAAGAATGATGATGTAAGGTTCATTTTCATTTCCTCTCAAACGATAAGGTCCTTGATTCCCTTCCACCCCCTGAATGATTTGCCGGTTGAATTTTCCTTTTGACAATGCTCCGCTGGCCTGGGTTCTGATTGTTCCTGTCTTATCTTTTTTCCAGAAATATTCTCCTGTAAGACCCTGACCTCTTTTCTTATAGGTAAGAAAATATCCATCCGGTTTGCTGATCCAAAAATCTCCCGCCGTAAGCTTGAATTGGTCGTTAAAAAGTTGGATGAACACTTGGTCGAATTCTTGCAACTTATTCGTATTTCCTTCGGGTTGAATTGGCAAATTATCATCTGTTACGGAAGCAAGTACCTGCAGGTTGGGGGCAATATATCCCGACAATTCCAAATTCAAAGATGAGTTTACGGACAAATCCTGCCGGTTTCCAAAAGTGATTCCTCTTGAAATACTTCCGGATTTCCGAAGACCGTTTGCTCCCATCAGATCCAAAGGTTCCACAGTTGGCGTGATCAGGTATTTTTCCCGATCTCCCTTATTTTGGGTGTAAATAATGTTTGTATCTCTTAACTGATAGCTTTTTCCAAAGGAAAATGGCAAAACGCGATACGACACCGTTAGCTCATCGGAGCAGGGTTGAAACAGCCTGAATGTTCCTTTTGCATAATCAATAAGGTATTGATATGGTAAGATGATTTCACCACCACAGCGCACTATGAGCGAGTTTGGTGCGATACTTAGGGAATCGAGCTGGATCTCATTGGTGGTTGCTGCCAGAGTCTTTTGACGGTACGCGTTTTCCTGTGTCCAGCTATGAACCCAACAAAATATACTGCTTAGCAATAGAAGTCCAACCCGTAAAGCGTGCATCATGCTAAAGTACTAACGTTTTAAGTGCTACGCTAGTATATAATCCGGATTTTTTAAAACACGTAGGGACGCGAAGTATCGCGTCCCTAGATATATTTTTCTGTTTGAAATAGATTGAACTTTTCAAGTTCTATCCTGAACACATTTGCTTTCAGCGAATGTTGTTCTGCCTTTGTGCCAAAAGCAATTCCTTTCGGAATTGGTAGAATCCATGACTGGTTTCTACCCCGAACACATTTCACAGTTGTCCGGATTATCCAAAGAACATGCAATTGCTGCTTGTTGTTCTTCCAATTCAGCTGCAGATATTGCTGCCGGCTCTTCCGTTACTGCTTTATCTACTGTAAACTTGATTGCATCCGTTGCAGCTTTTGTTCTCAGGTAATACATTCCTGTTTTCAATCCTTTTTTCCAACCGTAGAAGTGCATGGAAGTCAATTTACCGAAGTTTGCATTTTCCATGAAAATATTCAACGATTGAGATTGACAAATATATGCTCCACGATCGGCAGCTTGCTCGATAATTGCTTTTTGAGAAATTTCCCAAGCTGTTTTGTATAGATCCTTGATGTATTGAGGAATCTCGTTGATGTTTTGAACAGAACCATTTGCTGCCATCAATTTCTGACGCATATCTTTTGTCCATAAACCTTCTTTCACCAAGTCCTTCAACAAGTGCTTATTCACAATGATGAACTCACCTGACAATACACGACGTGTATAAATATTGGATGTGTAAGGCTCAAAACATTCGTTATTTCCAAGAATTTGGGCTGTTGAAGCTGTTGGCATCGGAGCAACCAATAAGGAGTTACGTACTCCGTGTTTCATCACTTCTTCTTTCAACAAATCCCATTCCCAACGATCTGTAGGAGTAACACCCCACATATCGTATTGGAAAACACCTTTTGAAACCGGAGAACCGGCGTATGTTTCGTAAGGACCCTCAGCAATAGCCAAATCTTTAGAAGCTGTCATTGCCGCGTAATAAATCGTTTCAAAGATCTCACGGTTCAATGCTTTCGCTTCTTCCGATTCGAATGGGAAACGCATCATGATGAATGCATCTGCCAATCCTTGAACTCCTAATCCAATTGGACGGTGGCGCATGTTTGATTTACGAGCCTCTTCTACCGGGTAGAAGTTCCCATCAATAATGCGGTTCAGGTTCACAGTTGCCTGGTACGTTACCTCGAACAATTTATCGTGGTCGAATTTTCCGTCTTCAGTTACATATTTTGGCAATGCCAAAGAAGCCAGGTTACAAACAGCGATTTCATCCGGTGCAGTGTATTCGATAATCTCCGTACACAAGTTAGAAGATTTAATCACTCCTAAATTTTGTTGATTCGATTTCGAGTTCGCTGCATCTTTGTACAACATGTATGGCGTACCTGTCTCAATTTGAGATTCCAATACTTTAAACCACAAATCTTGTGCTTTGATTGTTTTACGACCTTTTCCTTCTCCCTCGTATTGAGTATACAACGCTTCGAAATCAGCTCCAAATGAATCGGAAAGTCCCGGGCATTCGTGTGGACACATCAATGTCCAATCCCCGTTTTCTTCCACACGTTTCATGAATAAATCCGGAATCCACAAAGCGTAGAACAAATCGCGGGCACGCATTTCCTCTTTTCCGGTATTCTTTTTCAAGTCAAGGAAATCGAATACGTCTGCATGCCAAGGTTCAATATACATTGCGAAAGAACCTTTACGTTTCCCTCCACCCTGGTCTACATAACGAGCCGTATCATTGAATACACGTAACATCGGAACGATTCCGTTGGATGTACCGTTTGTTCCTTTAATGTATGATCCTGTTGCACGAATATCATGAAGAGCTAACCCAATACCACCAGCCGATTGAGAAATCTGAGCGCAAGATTTCAATGTCTCGTAAATACCTTCAATACTGTCTTCCTTCATCGTTAACAAGAAACAAGAAGACATTTGAGGTTTCGGTGTACCTGAATTAAATAATGTTGGCGTAGCATGTGTAAACCATCCTTCGGACATCAAGTTGTACGTCTTGATGGCCTGTGCCAAATCATGTTTGTGAATCCCGACAGCAACACGCATCAACATCTGTTGTGGTCTTTCTGCGATTTCACCGTTTGTTCTCAACAAGTAACTTCTTGTCAATGTTTTGAATCCAAAGTAATCGTAGCGGAAGTCACGATCGTAAATAATACTTGAATCCAATACTTCTTTATTGCTTTGAATCACTTCAAACACATCATCAGCAATCAATGATGCACGTTGACCTGTTTTAGGATCCACATATTTGTACAGGTCTTCCATTACTTCAGAAAACGATTTTTTCGTCTCCTTATGTAAATTGGACACTGCAATACGTGATGCCAACAAAGCATAATCCGGGTGATCAATTGTCTTAGCAGCTGCAACCTCAGCGGCCAGATTATCTAAAACTGTTGTTGTCACACCATCGTAGATTCCTTCGATGACCTTCATGGCAACAGCCTCGGGGGAAACTAGTGGGTCAAGCCCGTAGCACATCTTGATGATGCGCGCAGTGATTTTGTCAAATTTCACCGCCTCTTTTCTTCCGTCTCTTTTAATTACGTACATATAGCGCTCTATTTTGGGTTGTTGTTATTGGTATTATTAATATAATCAATTAAAATTCTTCGTCCAAACTAAATGTTTGGTCTTCCTTGTTCGACATAACGCCCGACTTCTGATACTCAGCCACACGTTTTTCGAAGAAATTGGTTTTACCCTGGATCGAAATCATATCCATGAAATCGAACGGATTTGTTGTGTTGAACACTTTCGGATTTCCCAATTCTGTCAATAAACGGTCTGCAACGAACTCAATGTATTGAGCCATCAATTCTGCATTCATTCCTATTAACTTCACAGGTAATGCATCGGTTACAAACTCTTTCTCAATCTCAACAGCATCCAGGATGATTTCCTGTACCTGATCTTTTGAAAGCTGGTTTATCAAGTGTTTCGTGTACAACAAACAAGCGAAATCACAATGTAGACCTTCATCACGAGAGATCAACTCATTTGAGAACGATAATCCTGGCATCAAGCCGCGTTTTTTCAACCAGAAAATCGAACAAAATGAACCGGAGAAGAAGATTCCTTCCACAGCAGCGAATGCAACTAAGCGCTCTGCAAAAGAACCGTTATCGATCCAACGCAATGCCCAATCTGCTTTCTTGCGAACGCAATCGATTGTATCCAATGCATTGAATAAGTGATTTTTCTCTTTTTGATCCTTGATGTATGTATCAATTAACAACGAATAAGTCTCTGAATGGATGTTCTCCATTGCGACCTGGAAACCGTAAAAGAACTTTGCCTCGGTGTATTGCACTTCAGCCAAAAAGTGTTCTGCCAGGTTTTCGTTTACAATTCCATCAGACGCTGCAAAAAACGCTAGTACGTGTTTTACAAAATGGCGCTCATCATCATTCAATTTCGTTTCCCAATCAATTAAATCCGGCGACAAATCAATTTCCTCTGCAGTCCAAAAACTCGCTTCTGCTTTCTTATAAAAAGACCAAATATCTTCATGTTGGATTGGAAACAACACGAATCTGTTTTTGTTTTCCGATAAGATTGGTTCTGCTTTTGCCATTTTTAATTTCGTTTTTTTAAAGTCAATAATTCCTATGCCATGGTCATTTTTCAACCATGGATCAGTTTGTGTTGGTATTCAAATTTCAGTTAGTTTCCCCTTCAATTTTGTTGTGTGTGCTCAACAAGTTTTTAGCTCAAAGGGGCATACAAAAATTGTCATAATTCTTTCCTTTCGCAATTAAAGAAATCCACAATTGTTTGAGGTTTTCAACACCGCTTCTTTGAAAGCCTTTAACATGAACACTTAGCGAGTTTATCAACATGACCACTAAAGATATTCACAGTACATAACCTGCAATTCATCGAAGAATTAGCTAGATTCATCCAACTTCAAGTGTATTAAGACTTTCAGTGGACTTTCCTATAAAATTAGGTGAAAGTTGAATATCTTTTTTTGCTATATTTAGTATGCTATTAACACCTGGTTGTTGATAGATAAGCAAAGCCAAATAAACACTGCTATGTCACTAAATTTCTCGTTGAATTTTAACAAATGGATGCGCGATTTGCTCCATGTTCTCTATCCTCAAAATTGCCTGATCTGCAAAAATGAATTCAATCAATCCAAATTGGCCATTTGTCCGATTTGTTCGAGCGAGTTGGTTTACACGCATTTTGAAGATTATACTGAGGTTACCAACCTGGACAAATTGTTTTGGGGAAGAGTCAAATTGGAAGGAACATATGCCCTTTTGCGATTCAAGCAACAAAATTCGACCCAACAGATTCTTCATGAACTCAAATACAAGAACAATCCGGAAATTGGAAAGCATTTCGGAAAAGAAATGGGTTTGAAAATAAAGGGACTCGACCGATTTTCGGATGCGGATGCTTTGATTCCTGTACCACTTCATCCGAAAAAAGAGTTTATACGAGGGTATAACCAAGCGGAAGTAATCTGTAAAGGAATTGCCGAGAGTAGCGGTATCACTCTTCGAAAGGATTTACTTAAACGGGTTTCTTTCACGGAAAGTCAGACCAAAAAAGGAAGATCCTCCCGCTGGGACAATATGCAAGACCGATTCAAATTACAAGGAACAAAGAGTACAAAGCTCAAGCACCTCGTGGTTGTGGATGATGTTGCAACAACGGGTTCCACTCTTGAAACCTGTGTCCGCATTCTTCAGAAAGAGTTTCCAAAAGCTAAAATCAGTATAGCAGTTCTGGCCGTAGCGGAATAAACTCAAAATTCTTACTCATTTGAATTAACTTTTTTGAATTTTATATTTTGCGTTTTCAATTAAATAGTAACTTTCAATCATGTTAATTACTATACTTATTTTGATATTGACCCTTGTGGTCGTGCCATTGATATCCTTCTATTTCGGAACTCCATTAAATGTACTTCAATCAGAAGTACTTACGGATATGGCACTGGTTCTTGCCATTGTGACGGGAATTTGTTTTTTGCTTGGAGAGATTACCAGAAACAATTCACAAATCGACAAAATCTGGAGTATTATTCCAATCTATTACGTCTGGCATATTGCCTATGTAGGGGATTTTGCTCCACGTTTGGTCTTAATGGCGGTCGTTGTGACTATATGGGGAGCGCGACTCACTTACAATTTTGCCCGAAGAGGAGCTTATCAATGGAAGTTCTGGACCGGAGAAGAGGATTATCGCTGGGAGGTATTACGCAAAAGACCAGGTTTCAATAACCGTTTTGTCTGGATGCTGTTCAACTTGTTTTTTATCTGTTCGTATCAAAACACTCTTATTTTCCTGTTCACACTTCCGGCGTTGACCGGTTTGGGCGATTCCGCACCGCATACCATTCAAATTTGGGATTGGGTTATTGCACTGGCAATTATTGCTGCAATCGTCATCGAGTATATTGCGGATCAACAACAGTACGATTTTCAAACTGAAAAATACCGCAGAATCAATGCCGGCGAAGAATTAGGTCCCTACTCAAAAGGATTTGTCGATACCGGTTTATGGAAATTGGTCCGTCACCCGAATTACGCAATGGAACAAACTGTTTGGTTGTTATTCTATGGTTTCAGTGTCGTTGCAACGGGAGAATGGATCAACTGGTCAATGGCAGGATGTCTCCTATTGGTGGTATTGTTCAAAGGAAGCTCTGACTTTTCAGAAGAACTTACAGCGGCAAAATATCCTGATTACACGAATTACCAACGAAAAACTCCGCGATTCATTCCGTTTACGAAGTTTAAAAATAGAACAAGTTCCAAAGTTCAAGGAGGTTAAATCGTTCAAAAATTGATCTCTCAACTTTTTGAATCTTTTCTTTGAACCTTTTGAACCTTTTCACACCTTTGTATCATGAAAGTATTGGTCGTAGGATGCGGGGTCGCCGGAATTTGCCTGACACATGAATTGCTTCAAGCTGGTTGTGAAGTGCAGGTCATTGATAACGGAAAAAACGTTTCTTCGGTTGTTGCTGCCGGCATCATTAATCCCTTAGTATTCAGAAGAATGACCCTGAGTTGGCGTGTTTCTGAATTCATTCCTTTTGCATACAGGAAATACCCTGAAATAGAGCAGACTACAGGTGCTTCCTTTTTCCATCCTTTGGTGATTCGCCGCTTATTTCCTTCCGAACAGGAATTGGAATTTTGGAAGAAAAAGCAATTGCTTCCGGAATATTCCGATTATATGGAGGAATTAACGAAAGAAGATCTGGAATTCCCGCTCGAACAGAACACGTTCGGAACCGGCCGCGTAAAACAGGCTTCATATATTGATGCGAAAGGTTTCATTCAGGCGAATAAAAAATACTTCAAATCAAAAGGAATTCTTTCGGAAGAGACATTCAATCACGACGAACTGAATGCCGAAACCGGTATTTATAAAGGAAGGGAGTACGAATTCATTGTTTTCGCCGAAGGAAAAGACTCAACTTACAATCCGCTCTTCGGATATTTACCTTTGCAACAGACAAAAGGCGAGGTACTGACCATTCAATCCGGAACAATGTACTCTAACGAATCATTGAATCGTAAATGTTTCCTGCTTCCGTTGGGGAACCATCAGTTCAAAGTAGGATCCACCTATGTTTGGGATACGGACAATACCATACCGACTGAAGAAGGGTTACATACAATTACAGAAAATCTGAAATCCCTGACCAGCGAACCGTATACTGTTTTAGAACACCATGCCGGTGTTCGTCCAACCGTTTTGGATCGAAGACCTTTACTCGGAAGACATCCGAAATTTCCAAAAATGGGCGTTGCAAATGGTTTAGGGGCAAAAGGATATATGCTTGCTCCACTTTTGATGAATGAATTGGTTAAACACCTGCTTCACGGTCAGGAAATCCCGAAAGATTCCCACATCAGCCGATTTGGAGAACCTAGCCATTCTTGAGAAGATCCCGCAAATAAATCTGGATTCGCTTATTCGAACCAACAATCCATATAACATCATCCGCTTCAAAGGTGATATCCGGATCCGGATTCACTATCCGGTTGTCGTCGCGTTCCAATCCTACAACGATTCCTTTACACATTTCACGCATCCTGGAATGGCGCATCGTTTGTCCGACCAGATTCGAATCTTCCGGGATGGAGAATGAATGCAACCCAACCTGGGAAGAATCCGCTTTCGATTCTATCTGCGCTTCCGAAACAGTGATGTAATTCTTGAATAAAGTTAATTGTTCGTCTGTCCCAATAACCGAAATCACATCATTCGGGTAAAGCACACTTTCTTGTCGGGGAATATTGATCGTGGTGTCTCCCCGTTCAATAATCACAATGTTTATTCCAAAATTCTCGCGCAATTTCATTGTACTTAAAGGTAAGCCGATGATGGGTGAACGCGCATCTAATGTGAAGGTTGTAAGATGGGAATCCCATGGAGCAAGGTACTGCTTCTCCTTTTGGGCGCGTTCACGTTCGTACAGATTCAACAGGAACCTGGATTCGATCCGGCTATAGAATCGCTTGATCCGATGTCTTTGTGTGACGAAAAACAAGGCGCTCACCAAAACTCCGATAAGTGCCGCCAATGGGGAATAGTATTTCGCAAATACAAATCCGACAAAGAAAATAGCCAATGCAATACGCAAGACAATCAAGGCTAAAAGCGGACCGCGATAAAGCGGCTTCATCCAGATACTTGCATAAATGTGGGAAGGCCCACGCCTGAAAGCCAAGGCATACAAAAACGGTGCAATCATCAATAAAGTGATGACTACAACAAGTAAGTTTTTCCATTCACTTTCCTCGAAAAAGGGAGCCAGGAAACGATCGGACAACAAGATGATACTGACGATCACAACTGAAAAAATGAGCGTGTTTATCAGGTAAAAACGAATGAGTTTTTTCCAATCGCTTGCTTCTGTCACCTGTTGCGTTCCCAAACTATACCTGTACAGGCGGTTCTTCCATTTCACCGGTATTTTCAAGGTCACCCAATCCGACATACCTCCTGAAAACTTGATCATATACGGCGTAGTAAATGTCGTAATTACCGAAACGGCTACTGCAATCGGGTACAAAAAATCGCTTGTCACATTCAGCGTAAGCCCCAATGTCGCTATGATAAAGGAGAATTCCCCGATTTGGGACAAACTCATTCCAGTTTGAACGGCTACTTTAATCGGTTGACCGGCAAATAGCGACCCGATCGTAGCAAAAATGGGTTTTCCTATCAGGAGTACCACCGTTGAAATGGCAATGGGTAAGATATATTCGATAAGCATATTCGGGTCGAGTAACATCCCCACAGAAACAAAGAAAATGGCTCCGAATAAATTTTTCACCGACTGCACCAAATGTTCGATCTTTTCCACTTTTGGGGTTTCCGCCAAAATTGAACCCATGATGAAGGCACCCAATGCAGGTGAAAATCCGGCTTGAGAAGACAGAACCACCATGAAAAAGCAAAGAGCCAATGAAAGTACAAGAAGTGTTTCATCGTTCAGGTATTTTTTCAATTGTTTGAAAATAGTCGGCAGAAAGAAAATTCCCGAAACGAACCACAAAACAAGGAAGAAAATGAGCTTTATAATGGAGTAGATCATCTCTACCCCTTGAAATGAGCGACTGATGGAAACGGTAGACAAGATTACCATCAGGACAACTGCCACCAAATCTTCGATAATCAGCGCACCCAATACAATCCCTGCAAATTTTTGACTTTTTACTCCCAACTCATCGAACGCACGGAAAATGATGGTAGTAGAAGCAATGCTGAGAATTCCCCCCATGAATAAACTGTCCATCATGTTCCAACCAAGAATGACCCCCACATTGTATCCGATCAAAAAAGTCATCCCGACACCCATGAGTGAGGTGATAATCGCCACATTTCCTACTTTCAGTAATTTTTTGAAACTGAACTCGAGCCCCAAACCGAATAACAGGAAGATCACCCCAATTTCTGCCCAAGTCTCAATTCCTTCCGATTCGACAACTGTCGGGAAAAAGTTGAAATAGGGCCCGACCAATACTCCGGCAATGATGTACCCCAAGACAACGGGCTGACGTAACATTTTAAAAATGATCGTCATAACAGCTGCAGCTCCTAAGATCAATGCCAAATCGATAATTAACTCCGGAACATTCCCCATGAAAATGGTATTGTGGTTCTAACTAAGAAACCAATTTATGATGATTCTTAAAATTAGACAAAATGGGGCTATTTTGGATTAAAACGGGATTAAAACGCGTGAAAACTTATTAAAAAAGACAAAAATTCAAGATTTCCCCGCGAAAGAACTCAAGTACGGATTGATTTCTATCAGTGAGCTTTGGGTTGGGTCGTATCCCGGATCGTTGACTTTAGGGGAGCCGGAGTCCTCAAATGCACCTTATCCAGGTTGCTACTCTCGTCAAAGGAAATCTGATTTCCAGCCTCATCAAACTGTGTTGTTGAATGGTAGTATTGAATACCTCCGTCGGGTGCATCACTGTAATAGATACTTTTCACTTGTCCATTCGGAAAATAAGTCATTTGAGCTGAAGCATGCCCCCCGAAATTCCTTAAGTTGTGCGAAAACAATTCTTTTCCTGATCTATCGAAACCTTTCAGGGTTCCGTCGCGCTTGTCTTTATCCCATGTTTCAATGGTAGAAATGGTTCCTTTCTTATGGAAACACTTTTTAACTGTCGAATTATCAGCTCGTTTTGCAGTTTTGCAGTCTAGCTGGGCAAAGATTGATGGAGTTTGAAAGAAGATAAATAAAAGAATTGCCATTATTTTCATGGGTTAAAGAAAACAATTTTAGTGCCAAAAAAGATTTGAAATAATCTATTTTAAATCTTTAGAGCCAATAAATCGATTTGTATCTACTTTTAATTATCTTTATTCTGCATCGAATAGAACAAATTCGGTGTACCAATATTCACTGTAAAATAAACCCTATGAATTTCACTGAACGCCTAAGTAGTCTGGCGAAGCCGGACATTATCTTGATTATTACCGATCAAGAACGAGCAACCCAACATTTTCCAATAGGTTGGGAACAAGAAAATCTAAAAAGTTTAACCTTTCTAAAACAACGCGGATTTAGTTTTGATCGCGCATATTGCAATAGCTGTATGTGTTCTCCCAGTCGTGCCACTTTGTTTACAGGAACCTATCCGGCCCAACATCAAGTTACACAAACCTTGACTTTTGGAGGAAATTTTTCTCCTGCAGAAGTACAATTGGACAATTCATTACCCAACGTGGCCCGTATGCTGATTTCCAATGGATACGATGTGCAATACCGCGGAAAATGGCACATGAGCAAAGGAGAGGGAGAAAATGGATTAACAGCATCCGATGTTGCTCTTTATGGTTTCAAAGGCTGGTTACCACCTGATGCAGGAGAAGACACAAAACCGGAAAATTTCGGTGGTGGATTTGCCAATCATGACAAGGAATATGTCCAGCAAAGTGTTGAGTTTTTAGAACAAGTCAGACATCGACGCTCGAAGGGAGATCATCAACCTTATTGTTTGGTTGTTTCCCTGGTAAATCCGCACGATGTATTGTGTTATCCCAGTGGTTTTGACTACGGTTACAACAATGACTTTCTGGAGGGAGATATCGGGCTGCCAAAATCCGTTAGTGAAGATCTATTGTTGAATAAAAAACCAATGGCACAAGCACAGACGGTAGTAACTGCCGCAAGTTTACTTGGGCCTTTGCCAACCGATTCGGATAAAACAAAATACATCAATTTCTACGGGAATATGTTGAAGTGGGTGGACAAAGAAATCGGGTTTTTCCTGAAAGCACTTTATCTGGAAGACGAACAAGGTCATTCTCTTGCAAATCAAGCTATTGTTATTCGCACTGCAGATCACGGGGAGATGGGAATGGCACATGGAGGTATGCGCCAAAAAGCTTTTGTTGCTTATGAAGAAGCGTTGCGTGTTCCACTTATCATTTCCAATCCCATTTTATTTCCTCCTGACGAATCGGAATCCCATAAAAACACCTTTCACCTAGCTTCATTGGTTGATCTTATGCCAACCATTGCACAATTGACAGGAGCTACTCCGCCTTCAGGATTAAAAGGAGTTGATCTCACGCCCCTACTTCAGGAAGATGTACCGGTACAAGAAGCTATTCTCTTCACATATGATGATACCAAAGCGGGATCTCCCAGTATTCCTTCGGCTGTAAAGGCCGCAAATCGCTTACGAAGTATCCGGACAGAAGATTGGAAGTTCAATCACTATTTTGATGCCTTGGGTGCTTATCCTGAAGAGTACGAATTGTACAATATGAAAACCGATTTAGAAGAAATCACCAATTTGGCCTACAATCCCGAATATGCAAGTATTCGTTCTCAACTGGAAGCTGAACTAAAAGCTTTGGAATATCAAAAATTACTAGTTAATCCCAAACAATCGGCTTTCGGAAAAGTTTACGATCACATTGGAAACAGGTAAAAATACCTGTATCTCAGTTCAAATTTTATTCTAACTTCGTTGCAACTTAAAAACAACACTATTCATGAAAAAGAACACTTTAACCCTTTTCTTGGGTGGACTAACCGTTATCGGTTTGACAATCCTCACCAACTGCACTTCCGGAACGGACGAAAAGGTTGATAAAATCGGCTACTCGAACGGAAGTGAACCGGCAGATTCGCTTTGCCTGGTAAATCCAAGCTGGTTCCCACACAGTCAAACTCCTGCTCCTCAGGAAGGAATAGGAAGTCCATTCGATACTTCCAGTACAACAAATCAAATTTTTCATCAGTGGTCCTGGAACAAATTCCTGTGGCTCACCAAACCGGATCAAGGAGGAAATCCCTTGTTCCTGAACCAGGGTAAAGTGAGACAAGTGACTTCTCACATGGGATCGGTTTCTGTGCCAAGTGGAACATCTGTCGTACTCCAGGATACAGCGCAAGCCGGATTTGCAAGCGCCGTACTGCAGACAAACCCGAATTACAATAACGGGACAGGAGCAATGGTTTATTATTCAATTCACATGAACCAGAAAATGTATGCAGCAGGACTCAGTTTTGCTTCGAAACTTAAAAGCGGTCAATTACCGGCAAAAAACGTTGCTTCGTTCCCGGTTGGATCTTTTGAATTAAAAGTAGCCTGGGTTCCGCTCTCAGCAATCCCTGCTTCCAAACAATCGGATTATTACACCACTACTGCGTCGCTTTCCACGAACAACGGAATTTCTTTCACAAATACGGAAGTTGCCCTAATCGGAATGCATGTGGTTGGAGTGGTTCAAAATCATCCTGAATTCATTTGGGCGACATTTGAACACGATGATCTGTCACCTGATTATGATTGGGACGCCAATTCCGCAAGTTCGGATTCAGAGCAACTCTTGTTCAAAGAAGGCACTGTCAGCGGTATTAACGGGGTTGTTTATAATTCTTCTACGATGCTGGGACAAACTCCAAATCAAGTATTTGACTTATTCCAGTATGGAATTCCTCGCAATTCAGACGGTTCATTCATGAACACTTCACAACAGGAACCTGCTGATTTTCAAAATGTCGACGGAATAAACCGGTGTGTGAAATCACAATTGAAAGATGTATGGGCAAATTACTTCTACAACGGATCGATTTGGCTGAACACAGATGGAAAAACTCCATTGCAGCAGGCACAACTGATCGATAGTTTATCGGGAGGTATCGGAAATGCATCACCCGGAAGTTATGCACGAGGTAGTTTGAATTGTGCTAATGTCACGATGGAAACCTTCACTCAAACTTTCGAAACCAATATCAGTCAAATCAATGTAGGAACACTGGCAAATTGTTTTTCTTGTCATAGTTCCCAATCGTTCTCCGATACGAACAATGTTTCCCCGATTTACCTGAGTCACAGTTTCCAGGGATACTTGCTTGATTCGCAAGGAAACACCTTTAAGAAAACAGAGGCGATCAAATCCAAAGCAGAACAACGTTTGTTGAAAGTCATGCAGAAGAAATAGCTAAGATTCAGCGAAAAAAGCCAGGAGAAAACACTCCTGGCTTTTTTGTTTTTATGTTCTCCCCTTCTTTCTTCTTAAAAGGAGAAGTTTGAATATTACTTCACAATTCCGTTTCCTGGTGCTACTTTCTTGAAGCTCACCTTCTGTACCCCTGAAGTATTCGTCACCTTCTCGAAGCGGAATACTTCGTCGCTCACAACCCGTTGGATGCAGATATCGATCATGGTTGTTGAATTGGGTTGCAATGCCTTTTCAAAAAGTTCTTTTGAAGCCACGATTTCGCAAGGAAGGTATCGGATAAATCCATCGTCCGGCCTCGGACGAATTATCAATCCGAGCTTGTTGATTCCTTTGAGTTCATCCAGTTTGTACCCATTTACGGTCATTGCTTTTCTTCCGTGCAACACATCATAGTTGAAGAAATAAGTAACGGTGGACTTATTGATTCCATTACACTGTCTGTCTGCAAAAAAACCGGAAGGTAAGCCATTCGGATCGTGATTTTCCCCGGTGAGAATCAGGTCGAAATCGGTTACTGCATATCCTTCCGAGTCCACCAACCGGAATAGGATCATGGAATAACGGTCATGCACATAGTATTTCTTTCCGAAGAGTTGTTTATCTTCTTCCACCAGACCTTTGTCCTGCACATTGATAGTCTCTTTCGCAAAATCCGCAGTCAACTTCTTGTAATCTGCATCTGTAGCAACCCCGATACAGCGGAAGATAGCGTTCACCACTTCTGCGCTTTTTTGGTCTTTGGTATCTTTCAGCGCGCTTCGCATGATTCCCATCTCTTCTCCTGAATGCGATTTGTAAGTCATGACTCTGAAAGGAGTTGACGGTGCCTCGGTAAAGTCAGAAATTTCTAGGTTTTGAGCTTGCCACTTGCCACCTACCAATTTGGGAGTTTCCTGCGTCAATTTCACATAGCGACTGTTCTGATTCGCTGCTGCAACACGTACAACTCCGTCGCTTCCCAGTTCCCCGGTATAGGAATTCAAATGGTCATACAATTTGCGATTGATATCCTGTCCGATCAATGAGAAAGGGAAAATTCCATTCGGACCGATGTATTTTTGTCCATTCAGGATCCAATCCTTGTTCAATTTCCAGGCATCACCACTTCCCAATTCCAGCCAATTGAGCACGCGTTGTCCGGGCTCCACTCCATCAAACCATGATTTGATACGACTCAGTCGGCTTTTGCCCAATTGAGCAAGCGCCGATCCGTGATTTGCTGGGGCAAGCATGACCAAGTGACTCATCGGGCAGGTACGCTTTTGGTCTTTGTAGTAATCATTCCACCACGTCCTTACAAGTGGTCCGCCGGTAGAATGGGTTATACAGGCAAAGCGCTCTCCTGCTGCTAAGGTCGGGATCATCTGTTCCTGCACAGCCTGTTCCATTGCACGGGCGATATCTTCCAAACGCACTTCGTCATTGAAACTGATGTAACGTCCCAGGAGAATGTGTTCGATTTTGAGTTGATAACCATAAGTTCCCGCCTCCTGAATGAGGCGCAAGGGCATTTCTCCGTAAGTGTCCAGATTGGTAACGCTGTATCCATGCACAAACGCAAGGGTTAATGTTTTCATTGTAAATAGTTTAAGGTAATGGTTGAAATTAACGGTTTTTTTTGATTCATCTTATTTGAATACAAAAATAGTGAGGCAGGTCGTAAACTATTTAAGATGAAAAGAAATGAATCCTCAAATCGGTTTAAAAAGAAGCTGATTTCACATTACCAATAAAAAGATGTATTTGAATAATTCAACGTCATCGAATAATTAATGAACTGGTTTTCAAAAGTTATTCCTAAATCAATTCGATAAATTATATTTATATATATAATCTAAAATGTGGATAGGCTTACAAAAGACCAAAGACGGAAAAATATGCAGGCAGTTAAAGCGACAGGATCAAAAATTGAAGTAGCTTTAGCAACAGCACTCTTTGCTAAAGGCTATCGATATCGAAAAAATGATAAAACAGTTTTTGGTAAACCAGACTTGACTTTTAAAAAAATTAAGTTGGCAATTTTTGTTGATAGTGAATTTTGGCATGGTAAAGATTGGGACAACCGTAAATATGATCACAAAAGCAATCAAGACTTTTGGTATGCTAAAATAAAACGAAATATGCAACGCGATGAGGAAGTAACACAAACTCTAGTAAAAGATGGTTGGAAAGTTTTACGCTTTTGGGGTAAACAAATAAAGTTAGAATTAGATCTTTGTATATTGGAAATAGAAAAATCAATCATTGAACAACGAGAAAAATATAAATGACATTCATTCGGACATTAAAAGGGGGCAAGTCACAAGTTATTAAAGATTTGGCGTTTTGTACATTGCTAAATGGTGATTTACCAATAGCAACTAAATCTATAAGCGAGTTAATTTCAGAGTTTGATAAGGAGGTTGCTAAAGTTGATGGGACAGTCACTAAAGATGCTCTAAATAATGTACATGGTGATTGGTATGAATGGCTTCTCGCAATTGCTGCATGGAACTTTTGTGCAGCAAACGAAAAAGCAAATTTAGCTTTACTGACACCAAACATTAGTCAATTTGATATTTCACGCTTATATAATGACAGATTATTTGGCCTTATTCACGATTTACGAGAAAAGGTTCTTGCATCATCGGCTGTACAACTAATTTCTTCTAATCCTGACTTTGTAGTTATTGATAGAAAAGTCGTCAATTTAATTATTGGACGTATAGAACCAATTACTAAAATAGACCAGAATGCTATTAAAAAAATTGAAAATACATTTAAAGAACTTATAGGTAAGTGTGGTTTTGATGATATTCATGGATATGTTTCCGTAAAAACATCATTTAGACCGGATCGCCGATTACAAATCCCTCATGAGGGTAGTTTAATGAAAGCAATTTACACACATTTACAAACACGCGAATGGATTATCAATCCACAAGGATTAAAATACTACGCAATAGCAACAAAAGTTGGTAAGCCTGATAGGGCAGCACTAAAAACTGTTGCCACCCACAGTATCACAACAGTCCACAGTATTCCCCAAGCCGCAGTTGATGAAGTTTTTGAAGTTAACTCACTTGAACAAGCTCAGATTGCTTTTTCACAGATTTTGCTTTCTTAACCCAAATTTGCTTTTTAATTGCAGCTCCAATGGCTCTTGCCAAAAGTGGTGGAACGGCATTTCCAATTTGTCTACCACCACTAACCAAAGTCACTTTATCCTTTCCTTTACAACGAAAATACCAATTGAAAGGAAATGATTGCAAACTAGCCATTTCAACTGTGCTCAACCCACGATTTTCAAAAGGATGAATATACTGTCCTTTTGTTGGATTATATGCTGCAGTTCTTATAGTGCAAGAAGGTAAATCTGCAATTATTCTTCCAAAAGTATCATTGCCTTGATGTTTTCCATTTATCCAACAATTCGGACGAATTTCCATAGGTAAAACTTTAAAATTTTCACCTTGTTTTATATAAGCCATCCGTTCTACAACTTTATCAGAAATATTCATTAGAGCATAGTCGATCCTATTTTTTTGTTTCTTTGGTATTTTCTTGAATACATCATTTACAGACACCCATTTTTTGAAAGTTTTTACTGGAAATACTTCAAAATTTTCGGCAAAATTTTCATAATGTTTCTCATCCTTAAAATGTGTTGGAAAAGGAAATGCAGGATTTTCAACTCCTTTAATTCCGATCAAGAAAAACCGTTCTCTTCGTTGAGGAACACCATAATTCGCTGAGTTCAAAATAGTATGAGAAATTCCATAGCCTAAACCTTTGAATTTATCTATCATATATTTGATTACATCAGTATGTTTCTCTTGAGTAATTCCTACAACATTTTCAAAAACAAATGCTTCAGGACTAACACCTTTTACAATTCTTACAAATTCTAAAAATAAATCACCATTCTTTTCGTCATCTCTCCCAAGTTTTTTACCAATGTTACTAAATGGTTGGCAAGGAGCACCGCCAACAACCAAAGCTGCTTGGCCTTTTTTCAAACCAGAAAATTTCAAAAGTTCATCAACACTTATATCACGGATATCTCCTGGAATACGTGTTCTCATTTGGCCTTTTTCAAACTTCAAACCATCCTCAAATAATTTCCAGCCCGGACGATTGTATCGTAAGGTTTCTCTACAATCTGCATCATATTCAATACAAACAGAGGTGTGAAATCCGCTTTCTTCAAGACCAATATCCAGTCCTCCTGCTCCCGAAAACAAACTCACGACAGGAAATTGCATACTATTTCTACCGAAAGGGAAATCGGAAATATCGATGAAATTAGCATCTAATTTTTTGTTGTAAATCATTTCAAGACTTTTTAGTTTTAGACTTAGTTTTATAAATGTTTCTTGGCTCACTAACAATCAATTCAAGTGTTTCAACTTCGGGAACAAATCTTTTGCATCCAATTGCATTTAAACATTGTAGCAAAAATGCGGCACTAAATGTGCCGCGACTAATTTTACTTTCAACACTTGATTTTGTTTCTTCAACTCCAATACTTTCCAATCGACTGACGAGAATATCATTAGAGATACCACGTCTTACCAATTCTGACTTTAAAAGCCGCTTGGCTTGCTCATTCCAGTCAATTTCTTCCATTTTTATAAAAATGATCAATTACCGGCAAATATACAAGTAATGTTTACAAAAATGCCGGTAACTATAAAATTATTTTCAATATATTATTAACTTGTTTATTACGAATAATTAATAAGAATCCTTTCCTATTCTTATTAATTTCATACAAAAATAGTGATAGAGAACGTAAGGGATTTACGTAGAAGTATGACCAAACTTGTAAATGTCGATCAGATTATGTAACTTATTTCCATGGAATATATTTTAAAAAATATCCTGAATCCCGCATTCCGGGCAAAATTGAAACGCGTAATCAAACGTAGGGGGTTGGCACTTTTACTCTTCTTCCTGTTAGGAGGAGTTTAATGTGAAGCATTTCCAAGGAACAAAAAAGGTTGTCCGCCGCGGCGGACAACCTTCCAATAGCGATTCTAATGATTTGGCGCAAATTGCAAAATCCTATTAAAAGGGCTGAATCGTTTCCACCGCTTCGCATAACGGTTTCACTTGCTCCAAAGTCAATGGAGAAACTCGTTTGTCATAGAAACGGTAAAGCTGTCCGCCGATCTCAATATATGATTCGAAATGCACCATCTCGCGCCCCATCATTGTTTCCTTATAAATTACTGAATGTGCCTTCGTCTCAATCAATTTTTTGTCCGGATTTGAAGCAATTTCTGCTTTCGCCTTTTCAAGCGTCATGTCATATGCTGACTCTACAGAAATCACGAAATTACTTCCATTCGTAATGTAGTAACTGTACGTTTCTTCGATCGCTTTCACATCTTTGGGAACGATCATCGTGGCGTTGATCTCGATAGCAGCTAGGCTGATGCGTTCTTTTCCGGCAGGAACAGCAGTTGTTGTTTCAGCCTGTGCCGAAACGAAGGTGGTGCAACTCAAAGTTGCAACGATTGCTAATGCAATGGCTTTGTTCATGGTTTTTATTTTTGGTGGTAAAGATACGAGTCGGAAATGAATGCAATGTTAGGCTGATAGGGGGTTTCGGCTTATTTTTATTATCTGCTTTATTCTGAAAATGGATCTGTTTAAAACTCAATTGAATAGCAATTTCTATCAAACAAAGAAATTGATAACTGTTTTTTTCTCACACTGAAAGAAAAGCGATTGGATTTGTTAAATTTCGGGAGGAATCAAGAACAGATTCCTATAAAACAAAAAAGGATCGTCAAACTGACAATCCTTCTCTTAGTAGCGGGGACACGACCGGTATCGAACAAAGAACTGGCTGAGGATATATATAACATACAACTATTTTAGTGACATCGTATTACTATTAGTAAATGGTCAAAAAAACGTTAAGAACTATGTAATAAATTGTTTTATTTAGATTGCGGTGACCAATTTGCACAAGATTTTTGAAGTCACTTTTTCTTTGTCTATACATAAGGTTATTGGTTAACATAGAAAATTATTACAGATAATTATAATAACTATTTATTCAACATGAAGAAAAAACTAGTATTAATATGTGTCCTGTTTACTCAATTTTCAATTGCTCAGTATAAATTCAGTGTTGGGTTTGATAATGTTTATGTAAATGGCATAGGAACTACAAAACTGCAATTGGGGCATTCTCCGGTAAAAGGACTGGAATTATTTGTTGCACCGGCATACGGCTTGTTTTCAGGAGGAGTATCACTTTTCTCAGATGTGAAGTATACTTTCTTTTCAGAAAATTTCGTGAATCCAAGTATCGGGGTGGGGTTTAGGCATAGTTTCAAAAATGTGGTGGATTTTGAGGTAGAACCGGAAGTAATTGAAATATATTCATTGCCTTCTCGAGATTTTATGAATTTCCAAACTGGAATAAATTTCAACTTCGTGGACCCGGAAGACTCAGAAATCAATCTAATCGTCAGTGCTAATGCATTATATTCTTATGTGCTTGTAAAAAAGGATGCTGAACACCATCCGGAACAATTTTCAGACAAAGGAATTAAAGCAGCAAATAGAAGACTGAGAAGCGGATTCGGTTTTTCGATTTCTTTTATCGTAACATTTAATTTCCGAAGATAGGATCACGCACCTGATTGATGATTTAGGATAATGAATCTGTCTAAAAAGTAAAACCTGCTTCCTGGGAGTCGCATATTTGAAAATGTTCAAAAAGGAGGCACGAATAAGCTAAAAAAAGAGGGGGTCAGGACTTTTTAGATACCCTCTTTTGTTATTTCTTATTCCTGGCTAATCCCTTTCAAATAGTCATAAATTTTAGAAGCCAACACATCAATCTTCCGGTTTGGTTGGCTTGTAGATAACTTCAGTATCGGCTTTGATAGTTCCACGTATTTCTCAAAGATTTCATCCACATCTTTCCGATCCTCCAGGTTCATCAGTTCAAAAATGATTGATCCGATATCCAACTGATAATCATCGGCACGAACCTGCCTGTTTTGAAGCGCGTTGATCATTTTCCAATTAATCAAATCTTGCTTGATCAAGTTTGTTACAATGGCTCTGTTGCAGACGAATGTCTTTTGGGCTTTTATTGGTGCGTGTGGTAGTGTTTCCATTTGGAGAAGGTTTATTTCCCGGTCAGCACCAAAACAGGAGGTTAAACTCGAATCCAACACGCTCTCATTCTCCATGCTCTCACTAAAAGAAAAGCGCTCAGGAATGAGTGTGAGTCCCGATAACTATCGGGAGAGACTAGAGGGAAAGAGAAAAGCGTAACCACTTTCGTAATCTAAGATTTGAAACCAGAGTTGAATTTATAACTTCATTCAAACACACTCACCCTCTGATCTCGCTCTGAAAGAAAAGGTGTAGACTACAGTAAAGAGTGAGAATTGAGGGAAAAAGAAAAGGTGTAAACACTTGCGCATTTACACCTTTTCTTTTTAGTGGCGGGTGAGCGACCGGTATCGAACAAGGAGTTGGCTGAGGATATTAATAATATAAGCTTACTTTAGTATCCTGAAAAGGAATCAAAAGATTTATTAAAGACTAAATAACTAACATTTAATAAATATCTTTATGGCTATTCATTCAATACAACTATGAAAAAATCACTGCTCATTTTTGCATTATTCTTTTTATTCTTTCCAGGGTTTTCACAAACTTTTACGGCCTTAAACAGTGGAACGGGAAATCAACTTAATGGAACACGTTTTTTAAGCGAAAACAAGGGAATAGTTGTTGGAAATGGAGGAAAGATTTTAATGACAACCAATGGTTTGAATTGGTCACACAAAATTTCCGGAGTTACTACTGACCTAAAGGATGTCGAATATATTAATCCGACCACGATTATCGTCGTAGGTAGTGGGGGAACAATTCTAAAATCTACCAATGGAGGAATGGGATGGACTCAGATAAATTCAGGAACCTCTGAAATGTTCTATTCAGTTTGTGTGAACGGTACAGATGTTTATGCATGTGGTCAAAATGGGGTGATTCTCAAATCTATTGATGAAGGAGATTCCTGGACTGATGTAAGTCCTGGAACCGGAGGACACGTTTTCGAAATGTTTTTTACCAGTCCAACAACTGGTTATGCCGTTGGGACACAGGCTTATATCCATAAAACAACCAATGGAGGTGCAAGTTGGACGACAACTTACGACTACGACAGCGGTATTTCAGAGGACTTTCAATTGCGTAGTATTTATTTTACGGATCCTAACAACGGATATATTGTTGGCAAGAATTCATTTGCTAATCAAGCAATTCTTGTGAGGACCACGAATGGAGGAGCAACATGGATTCCACAGGTTGTTCTTGGTACTTCCTACGTTGATATTAAGTTTTCAAGTAGTGATATCGGATATATCATAAGCCAAAACGATACCTGGAATACAAGTGCCATTTTTAGAACAATTAATGGAGGAGCTAATTGGACTCTTCAATGGAGCATACCCAAGGCACAAAACGACATAGCATTTCCAAGTGCTAATGTCGGTTATACCTGTGGCTTAAATGGAACTATCTTTAAATCGATAAACATCAATTTGGGTATTGAAGATTTTGAAAGTGATCAGGCACTTTCAGTTTATCCGAATCCAAGTGCAGGTAAAATCACGATTTCCTTCGATTCATCTATGCCTGCAGAGGATCTGATTACTGAACTTTACTCGGCATCAGGAGAAAGATTGATATTACAGTCGAACACAGGGTCACTTGATATTTCTAATATTCCTTCCGGGGTTTATTTACTGAAAGTTCAAAGCGAAACTAGTTCCTGGACAAAAAAAGTAATTAAAGAATAATGGAATAGCGTTTCAAAAATGGCATTTTATAAATTGTTGTTGACTCAGGAATATAAATCATTCGTCGATCGAATCTCCAATAAATCCCGAAAGCAGACTTCCGGTTTTTGATTGTGTTTTTAGCGAAAAAATACCGTTCTTTGCATTCCTAAGATTTAACCATATACTTCATATCATCTGAAAAAATACATTTACATATTCCTTCTTTTTGCTGTATTTGTTTTCGATACACAGGCTCAAATGCAGGGTTATATTTGTTCTAACAATGGAGTTTATCGGGTCGATATGGGAGTTTGTTCTGCTCAGCAGATTCATTACCTGAATAGTTTTTCAGACTTGGCGGTCACTCCTTCAGGTAAAGTGTATCTCGTTAATTATTACGATCTCTATCTTCTGGATGAATCCAATCCGTTTATGTTTGTGCACATTGCCACCATTGATTCCATAGGTGATGGCTTTAATACATTGCTTGCATTGAATGAGGAATGGTTATTGGGAATTCGTGCGAATGGAGGACTTTATACTATCCATACTTCTTCAGGCCAAACAAACCTAATTGGGAACATTGGTTACGAACCGGGGGGAGATCTGACGTTCTTTAAGGGACATTATTATATGGTGGACGAAGAAAAGAAGCTTATCAGATTTGATTATAACAGGTACACCCACTTACTGTCTTCTGTGGAGGAGATTGGCACTTTGGATGTAGGATTTTCAACCTATGGTGTATATGGCCTCACAACCTTTGGAAGCGCTGATTGTAATTCGGATAGTTTAAAAATGATTGCTTTTCAGAATGATGATGCTTATTTAGTGAATCCGGAGGATGCCACTTGTACGCTTATCTGTTATCATTTTACAGCAGGGATCATTGCGGGATCTGCTTCTATTACTGAAGTTCAAAACCAAATATTCGAAGAGGGAATTTCTTCTCTTGTAATTCCCAATATCTTTACCCCTAATGATGATGGTATCAACGACTTTTTTGAACCTTCTGAAGTACTAAAGGGAGTTTCAACTTGTTCACTATCGATTTTCAACCGTTGGGGAAATGAGGTAGTTTCGAGGCATTATACCGGATATTACCAATGGGATGGAAAAACTGCTGACGGTGAACTTTGCAATGACGGAGTTTATTACTACAAAATAAATTTGGAAGGATATTGCGATGATGAAAAAGCTGAGTTGAGTGGCTTTGTGCAGTTGATACGATGATCTATCTTATCTCTTTTAAAATCCCCTTGGGAACGGTTTGTTGTCCTTCAGGAAAAAGAATATAAAAATAGAGTTTGTTATCTCGGTTGAACAAAAGCAATTCTGTATTTATCGCTTTTCCAAAAAGAGTCTCATCTTGCAAATAAAGAATTTCATTCACATAACTTTCCTTTTTTCCAATTGCCAGATCCAGTATATTCCCATGAATCAATAATGAATCCTTTGTGTGTTTCAATACTTCAATATGATCGCCATTAATGATTAGATTATTGTTTAGACCATGTCGACGAGTTACATCAATTTTGTAAATAAATGGATAGGCTTCCTGCATATTGTATGTAACTAATACATCAGCTTTACTTTTTGCAAAGTGTAATTTGAAAAGCGATTTTAAATCCGCAGGACTATCTGTTAATTTCCGGACAATGAAATTGTACTTATCCTTATAATAATATAAGGACAAGTACTGATAATGTTTGAATTTACTTGTATACTGGATAACAAGATTAGATTTCGTTCCTTCGGAAAAATAAATGGAATCATCCGGATGAACATCAAGATCAAGATCCACGTATGAAAAATCATTATTCATTTTCCCTGAGCTTTTTGCTATCGCATATACAATAGACCCAGCAAAATACAGAACCCCAAATGAAACCAGAATAATAAGTACTAATCTAATTTTTTTCATCTCACAAAATTAGGGGATAAAACTCCTACAAAGTTCTATTCTTTTAAACATTAGCTATTCCAATCAATATTGATATCTTAATTAGCTTGACTAAAATTTTGGTTTCATATAGACAACTTCTCCACTAGGAAGTATTACCTTTTCTAAGGGTTTCCCTCTTAAAGTTGGAATAATGGTAGAATATGGGATTTGAAAACCAGAATCCGGGAACTTTCCAAAAAATAATTTCCCCTTGATTTTAGTTAATTCATGACAGTTTTTCTCCAGAGATAGACTTTGATAATATTCCTTGGCACTAATTTGTCTCATGAGTTGCTTAATACAACTAACAACAGCTAGATCAGATGAAAAGCTGACATTTTTATATTTATTTAATCCTGTCATTTCAAGGCAAAATCGATTTCCACAAACCCCTTCATCGAAATTTTCAGAGTCCTTTTGAACCTTTTGACTATGAATGTATTCTGACAATATGTGATACAGATTTTTATTGCCATTTAAGGAAAAATCATATTTGGAGTAAGTGAGTCCATTATCCTCAAAACCATCATAAAATTCATAATAGCTTACGTCTATTTTAGAACTTTTAAGTTCCTCTTGTGGTTTTACGACCAATAAACTCCCTTGTTCACTCCATTCAATACTTCCGGTTCGCCAAATCAATATGGATGAGTCGGGAAAAGATACGTCTTTTAAATATCCCTTAACTTCTACAAGAAACGAGTGTTGAGCAGGTATTTTCAGATCTTTTTTTGGCTCTTCCTGACTACAAGAAAATAACAGTAAAATGGATAATATCCAACTACTATTTCGCATTTTTAAAACCGTGTTCATCTCTTTCAAACTATCCTTATTAAAATCAATTGACCAGAATCAATCAAAGACCCTATTTAAATGGATTTGCTCATCAAGTATATAAGATTGTTTCCTAAGATGCTTAATGACATCCTCAGAAGGTTCCCTTCCATGTTCCAATCGCCAAATATTTATAGCTTCGTAAATATTCATTTGAGATACATTTTCTTTCAGCCATCTCAATATTTTTTTCCCAGCTTCTGTTCCAACATTACTATTATCTAAAAAGACAATAAAGTTGTTATCGGGAATAACAAAAAAATAGGCATTTTCACTAATATCCTTTTTCTGAACTGTGTTTATATTCAGTTCTTTTAATTTTTTTTTCGGAAAAGGGGTAAGAGGAATGTTGAACGTTAAAGATTCAGAGATTGTCTTTTCAATACCGTTAATTGTAATCCTTTCTCCCTCAGTAAAAGTCGTATTCAGACCTTCTGCACTTGGACAAAGCTCTATCAAAGTTGGCAGTCTACCATTTAAGCTTCCGTGAGATACATAAATAGTTTGATTATTTATCTCCTTCCATTCAAATAACGGAATTTCAAGCTGATTTATCGATTGCTTTTCAGCATCTTGTTTACACGAATTGATACTGATAAACAGGAATGGGAACAAAATCCCAATTTTTATAAGATTTGTCATAATAGTCCTAGCTATTTAAAAGCTTCTTCTCATCAGATATGTTACCAAGGAAGGCTGATCCGCACCATTTGTGACAAACAATCCATTTCAAACACATTCAATGGCTTCGAATGGGATGGTCTATCCGAAACCGGTGCTGAATCCAAAGCAGGCACCTATTTTGTCTCCATGTTGTTATTTGACCTTATCCCACTCATAAATTGGAGCATTATTCATCAGGTATTTACCATTAATTTGATTTGTTTTATAGCTTTTATAAATGGAGTCAATTAAATCTTCATCCATACATTTATTTATTAAGGTCAAAGATTGAAGATGTTCCCTCGGATTTATCTGTGAAAAGATATTTGCTATTTTTTCACTTAAATACTTATCTGAATTCACTGATATAAATGTAGTTGCTTGAAACTCCTTAACAAAAAAGAAATTAGAACAGAATCCCTCATCAATACAATATTTTGAAGCAATCTTATCTATTGTGTAGAGGTCTTTTTGGTTTTTGTTAATGTGGAGTAATTCATCAATAGATATATTTATTTCGTAAATAGACGAAACGATCCCAGCATCCAGGTTTTGAGGACGAGGTGAGTCAAATACAAAGTAAAGGCAAGATACTTTTCCCTTCGTATTGAGATTCTTTTTTTCCACCGCAATAACGGATGCACATTCTGCAAGTTGAATGCTTCCCATCCTCCAAATGAATACATACTTGTCATTAGAAACAGAATTAGGAAGTAACGGTTCGATCCGCTGGATTTCCCTTTCAAAATCTCCTGATTGATGATTAACTACTCCATTTTTTTCTTGTTTGCAACCAATGCAAAAAATTAAAAGCAGCAACATAAACTTGATTAAACTATTTGGCATTTGACCTTAATAAACAATTAATTATTCCAACCTGGCAAGTACCAATATTCTTCCGAAATTTTAAAGTTCAGACTGTCATTGGCTTGTGGAGTTTGCAACCAAACAATCAGATCTTGCCGATCCTCACATGAACGGGTGAGCGCCATGCATTGGAAATACTCCGATGGAGAAATCTGCTCATAGAGAGAAATAAAAAAATCTCTTTCTAGCTTCCTAGAATCCCTACTCAAAAGTAAAGGGGCTTCAGAATTTGGATTAATAACATATAAGTTACCACAATGCCATTCCCCATTGTATTCTCTTGGTCTTGAGTCGATAAAATAATCAAACTTTGCAAAATCAATCGATTGTAACTTATTCAAATTGAGATCAGAATGATAGAACTTATTTGTCAAGCTTAATTGGTGTCCCACAATAGTAGGAATCTTTAATTTTTGAATGTCGGAATCTATGGTACCATTAATACTAAAGTAATCACATGTAATCGTTTTATTTTTGATCTTATTTTTAGGTATGCACAGCATAGTACATTCCGATGAAAATTCATTACTCCCCATTCTGAATATCAGGAAGTAATCTTTTGAATTGAATTTTCTAGGTAGATATTCTTCCATTTTTTCAAACTCTGTCTTCCAAACACTATTGGTTTTCGAGGGTGATTCAGTATTGCTTGGTTGATTACAACCCAAAGCAATTAAAACTGTCAGGAATAAGAGAAAATTTTTATTTCGCATTTTTAAAAGTATTTGAATCAAAAATTATATTGAAATTAATATTCTTAAACTTATAATCAACTGAACCATTTTCAGTTGCTCGACCAACTCAAAAAATGTAATTTCTTCGACTCTCGCTTGAAGAGATCACACTATCAAATGCACTAGCAAGTTCTAAATCGCAAGTCATATACCAATTTGTTCATTTTCAATAGTAGATAATTTGATATACTACCCGCTACCAATTCTCCTTTAGATGAATCTTTTCGTCTAATTTGTACGATTGTTGTTGAAGTTCTCTAAGTAAACTGTCACTTATTTTGTTATTTTCCAATCTTGAGATATTCATGTTTTCATAAATATCTATTTTAGACAAATTTTGCTTAAGCCATCTCAATATTTTTTTCCCAGCTTCTGTTCCAACATTACTATTATCTAAAAAGACAATAAAGTTGTTATCGGGAATAACAAAAAAATAGGCATTTTCACTAATATCCTTTTTCTGAACTGTGTTTATATTCAGTTCTTTTAATTTTTTTTTCGGAAAAGGGGTAAGAGGAATGTTGAACGTTAAAGATTCAGAGATTGTCTTTTCAATACCGTTAATTGTAATCCTTTCTCCCTCAGTAAAAGTCGTATTCAGACCTTCTGCACTTGGACAAAGCTCTATCAAAGTTGGCAGTCTACCATTTAAGCTTCCGTGAGATACATAAATAGTTTGATTATTTATCTCCTTCCATTCAAATAACGGAATTTCAAGCTGATTTATCGATTGCTTTTCAGCATCTTGTTTACACGAATTGATACTGATAAACAGGAATGGGAACAAAATCCCAATTTTTATAAGATTTACCATATAGATTACCTATAAATATCGTCGGCCTTTAAAAGATATGAATTCACTCTAGTTGAATCAAAATAATAACTTAACTCATTAGATATACCCTCCACTAAATCACAATAGCGTAATTCATATGGAGAAATTTTAGATACAATATCTCTAATCCATTTAAGAGTTTCTTTTTCATCTTTATTAAATCCATCATAAGGATTCACATATTTCATGACAGAAATTTCAGGATCATAGATAAAGTAAGTATACCTGAATTGATTGTTTTCTGAAATATTCTCTTTTACATTATTTTGATATGCTTTATTATTGAAAACACTAATGTTTTTTAGATTAGATGTGTTTTTTACCTTTAGAGGGATGACAAATTCCCTTACATTTCGATATACACTCCTATATGACGTTTGTAATTCTCTTTCATTTCTTTTAAAGGGGTTATTATCCCCGGCTTCAATATCGAAACTATAATACCGAACTTCTGAAAAAACTTTCCTGTTGATTTTTTCTATAGGAATTTCTATGATTGATGGATATGACAACGAGGTTCCATAAGTTAAAATATAAATATTCTTCTTATTAAGATCGACATATTTTAGCGGTGAACTCTCATCTGAGTAAGGATCCTCTATCATATTATTTTTTTGAGGTTCCGAACAACTATTAAATATAAAGCCAACCAATAATAGAAGATGAATGGAATTTAAATATGTCCTATTTTTTTTGTTCATATTGTTGCGGATTGTAATCAATTTTACCATCATTCCTTATTCGAAAATTTTAGCCCTACTTTGGCGTCCAA
This sequence comes from uncultured Fluviicola sp., assembly GCF_946478805.1. The sequence goes on from NZ_CAMLDC010000009.1 coordinate 107,207, forward strand.
AGCAACGACCCATAGAAAGTTCTTTACTGGGCTGATGCTGAAAAATCAATAAAAGAATTCATTTAGTTTTTAACAATAGATTCTATATAGAGATTTTTAGCCGTTGGAATTGTATTACAAATGGTTAATAAATCGCTTATTTTTTCTCTGTATTTCTCCTTATCAAATTGATGGAGGAAAAAATATGGAACAATAGTTTCTTCTACACCAAATTTTTCTAGAAGCTCTTTACAATCGTTTTCAGAAAAATCTTCTCCATAGATTATATGCTGAAAATATCTTTTCCAAAAATGTAATTCAATGTTATTTGGAAATTTGTCTAAACCTAAGTTTAATATTTCTTGGTATCTGTTACCTCCAATAACACTATAATCATTCATAATATTATTTGGTAGATCAAACTCAAATAATTCAAACGCGAAACTCCAATAGAGAAAGGCTAAATTGATATATTCATCTGCTGATATTAAAGGATTATCTGCAATCTCACTTTCATAGCATTTAACAGCCTCTATATATTGTTTGTTTATTTCTTTTACTAAAGCTAAATTCATTTTATTTGGGAATAACGTTTACACCTGCATTGATAATTCTTCCATTAAGTGTATGTGTCCATACTTGTTGGCCATTTCTAAAAACCTGAGAGTATCCTTGAAATCCACCAGCTGTTCGCTGGAAATTAGTTAAAACATTTGAATTGAGATTGCCGGAGTTATTTGCTACGTTTTCAAATAAATTGATAAATCTATTTTGAGAAGCAACTGTTGAAGGATTAACATGTCCTGACGCATCCCTAAAAATATGTCCGAGTACCGACTCTAATCTAGTAATAGTGTTAATCATCCCTCCTTCTCTGCTGCTAGTCCTCCCATCAGAGGCTCTTTCTGTTCCTACACTTTGTACTCATGCAAGGTGCTACATTGTCAGTCTGTATGGCAACATTTATAATTGTATTCTGCTATCAACGTTTTTTGAATAGATTTACAATCTGTGATTATCAAACATTGGTAATCTTTCAGGTTTTAACCAAAGTGATACTAATTCATTATTCTCATTAATAATAGCTACACAATTAGTTATAAACTCAACTCCAACCCCCTTCTTCTCAGGGCTTCCGATACATACCCAACCTGTTCTAGAATTGAACTGAACAGGATATTCATAATCCATATCGTCATTAATTGAATACGCAAATCCGTACTCTAAGTTTTCTTCTACTATTAAAGTTCCTTTTTTGTAATCCGGAAGATTATAGAATGATTCCATATTTTCAGCTAACCCACAAAACCCCCATAATTGTATGATTTTTTTATTGAGAACGGATAAGCTAAGTTTATTTATAATCAGTTCAAAATCAATATTGTTTACAATTGGCTGCATATTGAAAGAACATTCTTCAAGATCATAAGTAAGTATTCTCTGTTCATTGGTATTTCCGTATTCGATGCTAAATTTCATTTTCATGGTTTTAAAGTTTTAAACAAGAAGTGATAAATAGTTCTTGATTGTGGATTCATACCCAATTCAAAAATACCATTTGAACCATTGAAAGCTCCTGGAACCTTCCAATTCATACCTCCCTTAAAGAATGCATCTGGAGTGCCATTACCAGATTTCATAATATTTGTTATCGTTGAAGGTGAATTTATGTACGGACGAGTTGGAAGATTATTAGCTACTGTTTTAGTAATATTATACTGTCCCATTTCTATAGCTTCAATTCCCCCTGTAGCACCCTCTTCAGCAATAATTCCGGCCTCTGCAGAAGCTCCAATAGCAGCACCCGGTAATGAAAGCGGTATTGATCCTAAGAACATTCCCGCCTGGAAGGACGCCATTCCCGCCTCATGCCAACCAAGTCTTCCCATATCATCGGCATAGGCTCCAACCTGAGAGTGACAACTCATACAACCATTATAATAACGCCCATCAGAGGCTCTTCCAGTTCCTACACTTTGTATTCCGGCAGGTGCTACATTGTCGGCCTGTATGGCAGCGTTTCTATTTGTATTCTGTTTATCAACAGCGTTTCTATAAGATTGCCCTTCAGGAGAATTTAACCGAGCTGAAAGGTTTCCCATAAAGGCATCCTTATTTCTCGTCAATCCAGATTTTCCAATCCCAGTAAACTTTCCATCATATTGTGTTTTACGGTAAGTTCCCTCATTTCGAACCCTGGTAAAACTCACTCCGAAATCACCTTCCTTATTCGGGTTAGCAACAACCCTTGTAGTATACCCATTATCCCCTCCACGTTCTGCCATACCTTTTGCTACTTCCTCAGAATAATCGCCGTTGATATCTACATTGTTAATTGGATTATTACCGGCATACACATAGGGCGATTGATGGAAGAATTTCATTGCAAAACGATCCACACTCATATACCTGGCTAAATCCTCATCGTAATAACGCGCTCCGTGGTACTGGTAACTGGTCTCTCCGTCCTTTTCATGTCCTGTAAACAGGTAACGATATCCCTCCTGGTTAGAAGCAAATGTATTCCTGGTCGGCATCGCTTTTCCATAGGAATAATAATCCATGGCATTCAGAACCGTTCCGTTGGAACTCATCGTAATGTGCATACTACCCAACCAGTCCTTTACCTGGTAAAAGTAGCTTGCTGTTGTTCCACCCTGAGTTGCATAACCTGCTGCTGTCTGGTAGCTTTTCACCGTTCCGTTTTGATCTAAGATAACATCATCTATGTAATATTCACGATCCGTAGCCGAAATTTCTTTTACGGAACGTGTACCTCCAAAGTACCTGTAGTTGTGTTGGCCACTTGTATTGGTAATGGAAACAGGCAATTCATCAAACAAAGAATAGGCAATACTTGATATTGCATTTTTCGGGTCGGTGAGCAGGTTGCCGTTTCCATCGTAAGTGTAATTGTATACATCCGGAGTTCCGGTGGTGAACTGGAAACTTGCCTGTGTCAGTTTATTCGTACCGCTTTGATAGCTATATAATTGCTGGGTTTTCTGTCCTGTATTGTTGTTGCGGTTCAAGGTATAAAAATTTCCGTTCTCCTGGTACCAGAAAGCTTCGTCGAAATTGGTACTGTTGCTTGCCGCTGTAGGAGTAGGGAAGTTCTGCAAATAACCGTAAGCCGTGGCATTTGGGTTTGGCATACAATTCACCGGAGCAGTCCACGGAATAGTGCCTAACAAAATACGCATGTATTTGAATGAAAGGGTATTTGTACGATTACCATTCAAGTATGCAATATGCGTTGCATCATTTGCCTTTGCTGCTTCATAATACTCAAAATCTGTTGGTGTCAAACGGTGTATATTACAATTTGCCAAATAGTGTGTAAAGAAATCGTCGATTTCAGTGGTACTCATTTCACTGTATTGCTTGTTGTTCAGCATGTAATCAGATTGCAGTTCGTTTAATGCAGCAATGGAGTTAGTAGAACGCGTCACATCCGCATTTGCATCAATATTATGTTCAAACTCGTCGAAATGCGGTTGAAAAGCACTTGCTACCACTTCGCCATCCAAAGTGCAAATAAAATCACCTGGAATGTTGGCGTTGAGGGTCGCAAAATAAGTGAATGGGTTGCTCGTCATCGTGCTTTGTTTGTAATCGGCACCGATCAAACGGTTCATCTTATCATACGTATAAGCATACTGATTGATCTTCGTGGAGCTTGCGGTTGCCGGTTCAAATTTTTCGTTGCTCCAATACTGGTTGGTAATGTTTCCCGCTGCGTCGTAAGTTAATCCTACACGGTAATTTTTACTCATCTGACTGATCAGCTGCTCGCGGATATTCTTTTTAATGGAAACATAATCCCGATGCGGATCGCTTGTGTTTCCGGTTGTACCCAAACCAACCAACAAGAGATTTCCAAGCGGGTCATAATAGTTTTTGGACACTTGCTGGTCCGTTGCATTATAGGTATTGGTGTTTGTCACAGCTCTTCCGTGAATATCGATCGCAGTACGCCATTTGAAATTGGAACCGCTGTTTACAGAATTGGTATAGTCCTTTCCAATCGGCAGGTTCATTTCGTTGTAAGCAGTTACAATTTGATGTGTCCCGGCCAAACCATCGTATAAGAAGGAAGTTTTTGCACCTTGTCCGTCGGCCATATAGCTTTTGGTAATCTGATCCGTTTTGGCAGGCGTATACAAATAGGTGCTTGGACTTAATGTATGCTGACTATAAGTGATTTGATTTGTAAGAGCAGTACTTGTATAAAATTTACGTGTTCCGTTATAATTATTTTTAATGTGTACCTGAACAAATTTATCTGTTGACTGTGGATAGTTCTGATCATTGATCTTTGTATAATCGTTGAAGAAATCCCCTGTTGGGAACCCCGGATTGGCAGGGTTATTGTCCAAATCATTCGGTGCAACGGTAACTACCCCGCTTTCCAGATTTTGTCCCCATTTATCGTACTTGATGTACTTGAACTGGGATGTTGCGAAGATATTCCCGGTTGCCGCATCGATATCCTTCTGATTGCGAATGAAACGTACTTGTCCGTATTTGTCGTAACGTAACTCAGATATTCCTTTATCAGGAGAAATAGTTTTCACCATCACACCCAAACTATTATAGAAATAAGAGCTTCGTTTGTTTTCGGGATCATAGGTTTCCACAATTCTTCCTGCTCCGTCATAATAGAACCAGGTTTGTGCGAAACCTAAATCATACGTATTGAACGAAATGGAACCATCTGTATTTTGATTGTAATCCATTCCAATCTGATGTTCTTCCATAATTACTTGTCCCAAACGGTTCAAATAAGTTCGCGTAACTTTACCCAACGGATTCGTAGTTTCATGAACCAATAACGTTCCTGTAGGGAAAGTGGTCGATCCGTAAATGCTGATATGGCTCAAGGCCGTGGTATTCATGTATTCTTGCTGCGAACTCACAATTACATTCTCCGCATTGCTTTTTGGAGCATACACACTTGAAACAACTGGTTCCGGTTTGGGTTCAAATCCAATATCCGTATAAGCGAAATTTGAACCATAGAGTGTTTGGGTGTTTGCTGCATAACCGGCATCGTAGCTCGGATTCAATCCATACTGATTGAGATAATACGGTTTGTAGGAGCGGGTTATTTGCCCTTTATTGTCATAAATATTGGTCTCAGAAACGGCACGCATGTTGCGAACATGGTCAGAGTTTTGGACCTGCTTTACCCTGCCGAAACCGTCCATAAAATAACGTGTTGTATTGAATAACCCGTTGGCAACCCATTTCACTTCGGTGACATAATTATTCGAAGTCGTCCAGTTTGCCTGGTCGAAATAAGCGAGCTCCTGAGCAACTTTTCCGTATGGGTTCCGTGTTGTCGCATTTCTTCCTTTGGAATCGTAGGTAGATTGCACAAACACATCGTTATTATTTACCTTGAATGTTTGTTGCCCTAAATGGTTTGTTACGGTGTATTCGTATTTCGAATCTTTTGGAGAAATGATGATATCATCCACAAAAGCGGCTTTGTAATTTATAATTCCTGCACCTACCTGATTGATCGTGTTTTCCACGTAAACCTCTACCCATTGTTCCGGACCTTTGAAGACCGAAAAGTCAATCGTGTATTGTTTCCAAGCCCCATTCAAATCTTGTGGGTAGAATGTATATTCGTTCAATACGATAGTTTTACTACTGTTCCAAACTTTGCATTTGATGCGCACACCTGTAACAGTCGAAGTACTAATATCCCCTCTTCGGTAGATTGCATCTGCCGCTACATCATCACTGAATGGAGTAGATGGGATACTTGGCGGATTAAGCGGCGGGATATCCGAATCGTATTTAATCCACAAACTGGTTTGATAATCCCAATAACACGTTGTTGGAACGTTTGAACCATTACATTCAGGAACAATGGTCAATGGGGCTATTCTTACCGGGCGCACAGGGGTCAGCTTTGTTGCTTCACCAGCGGTTCGTATACTTGCCAGTTTATAGCTGTATTTTCCTGTTCTTGCATAACTATTGGAAAGCCGGGGCATTACTTTCGTTTTCACAATTTTGGAATCAGCAATTATCAAATTGATATTCGGGAGTGGAGAAGTTGTAAAACATACTGTATAGTTGAGTGCCTGATTATTGTCTGTTATAATGGTTGGATTCACAGTTTCAATCATTAACGAAACCGGAGTTGTTGTTCCTCCCACAGTATATGAGAAAGTGACTGCTTGTCCGGGACTCAAATTGGTAATGTCATTAGTCGTAATTGCATAATATAACGTTCCGGAACCTGATCCACCACTTGAAAACGAACTGTTATGGACACATGATGTACCATTCTCAGTAAGAATAGTTTTTGTTACTGTTTCAATAGATTGGATTTCAGTTGTAAACCAATCTTCTTTCAAATAACTTTGACTATTCCATTCCCCAATTAATTTCAAGTCAGTAAAATCTTCAAAGCCTGTATATGTTGCATCAAAAGGGCGTTCCGTTCCTATGATGTTTGCTTTCAAGGTATTTAATCCGTTTCCAGTAACCGCTTTCGTATATAATTGATTCGAACGTGCAGAAACAGGCATTGCCGCAGGATTGTACTCGTACACATCTGATTCTGAAACACGCCAGTTTGGATCAGTAGTACTGAAAGTTGTCGGTGTAAAAGTTCCTGTTGCAGCATTTGTTGGAACCGTTTCGTAAGCATAAGTATCCAATGATTTTGGAACAGTCAGTGAAATATCATATGTCATAACTTGAGCACTCAAAGTATTGGCTGGAGCTACGCTGTTCAGATAAGAGGTAGTTCTACATGGTAACGCGTATAAATTCAAATCCGTGAATTTGGAAGTAATACCAGTATATTCTTCAAAAGCATACTTGTATTGGGTAATATAGCTCAAAGGTTCATTAATGGTCAGTTTGCGTGTCCCACGTAAAACAAAGCGCCAATCTGTACCTACATTTTGTTCATAATCATGATAAGTTTCAGAAATAATACCTTTGTAGTTCGTTATTTCTTTTGACATGACTGTTTTGGATTGCCCCCATTTAGTATAAGAATGTAAATTCGGAGTTTGGATACCGATATTGAAAGTGGTGGTAATAAATAAATTGTCAATCGGTTTATACGTTTTAATACCATTCGTTCCATCCGGTGTAAAAAACTCACACCCTACAAACCACAAATTCACGAAGTTGTTTGAACCTGGGCTCAAATTATATTTAAAATTAAGGCTTTGAGTAGATGCTGTTAATCTTGTATATTCATAATCAATTTTTTGATATGGAGTATTTGCCAAGGTCTCAAAATATTCTTCACTTTTCAGGGAAATCGGAGTACGGTTGATATTGTCTCCTGCAAGCACTAACCCTGCACCCCACGATACACTTGGCAAACGATAACAAAATAGATTATAGACCGGAAAATCAATACTTGTTCCATAACTTGGACCATAAGTTTTTTTGATGTAGGAATTGTCTGCCATAAGGACCTTGATGCCAGTATAGAAATTGGTTGCTGTATAATCATCCAAAGCAATATTCGTTTGAGAAAGATGACTCATCCGCTCTTCGAAGTCATAAGTAAAAACGGGGTTGAAATAATGATAATTCTCGACTTGATGCCGGTGATTTTCTCGGGAAATAAATTGGTTGAACCCGGAAATCAAGGATTGAACGTATTCTGCCGGCATTGCTGTAAAAGTCCCGTTTTCGTATTGATAATTGGTTACAACAGCAGGATTAATACGATCACTCACCGTCTTTTTCTTCAAGCGAATTCCATAGTTTGTGTATAACGAAACCTCATAAGTAGCAGTCAATTTTTTCGCGCTCATGCCCAAAGAGGCATAAGTAGTTGCATCGGCGGTATTATGTGCATCCTGAACAAAGGACCTAACTTTTGCCAGTGCATTGTAATTGGAAATTATTGGAAAATTATCAGGTTTCAGATTCCATTCTGCGGATGGTGTAAACGAAGATGGTTCGTATTCAAAAGTTATTTCACCACCTGTTGGATAAGTAATCTTTGTCAGTGACCAGGCATTGGCACTCGGGGCATATCCCGGAATATAAAAGAATCCATAAACATCCTGTATAGGAAGTATCGGATTGGTTACTGATGTTGAGAGTAAATTATACCCCGCCGGAGTTAAGTTCCCAGCATTTGCATAAACCGTTTTCTCTAATGTAGAAGCATCCAACGTATACCATTTTTCCTGGCATGGGAAATTGATCAGAAAATCATAAGGTGATACACCGGAATGGTTCGAACTACCAACAGTACCATTTGTAGTATAGGTAACCTGTGGATAGTTGCTCTGTATGGGTGTGTCAGCTTTTGAAAATTCAATTGGCTGATTCAATTGAGACGATCCTTGTCTCAAGGAAGGGAAATAATACGCCCTGATGATCTCTCGTTTATGAAATTCATCAAAACTTGGATTGTATCCATACTCAAACTTGTATTCATTCTTTTCTACTGCAGAAATAGTCGAACCGTAAAACTCCAATCCAAGTAAAGTGGTTTTTCCTCGTTTGTCCACCCCAATATTCTGATATTCTTGGATATCGAATGGAGTCGCTTTACTTGGTGCACCGACTAATGTCCCGCTAACAACTTTTTCCAACTTGTTATTATTTCTAATCAAATAACTGGAAACAGCCAATTCCTGTGCACTTCCTTTAGTAGCATAATTGAACTTAATGGTTCCTATCTTCATGCTTTCATTCGGATATAATTCAGGATTGACCAATCGACTCGTAATCTTGATTGAATCGTACTTCATTGTCTCTACAGGATATTCAATGTCAAAATCGGTAATACTTCCCTGCTCTGTGCAGTATTTACGATTTTCATAATAATAATCGTTACCCACACGGTTTGCAGGTTTGGTATAGTAATCATGGTTTACATCATATCGTTCAGAAATTGTGAAGTCAATTTGCTGCGTTGGGGTCACAATCTTTGTCAAATAAGCCAATTCATGCATCAGGGAAGAAGCACGGTCGGTTTGTGAAAAAGAAGACCATTCTCGGTACTTTGGCACAACCTGATCTTGTTTGATGGAACACATTCCAGCTAAATAACTTGCTTCCACTTTTTCAGCATCTGTGTATTCAAAACGAATCCAGTCTCCGGCATCACCGTCATCGGCAATATGACTCCCATTGGAATCTACATAATCAACAGAATGAATCTCTGTCAATAACCACTCAGCGATGTAGTCAATTTTCCAAAAATTCCCCTCCGCCGGATCATCCACATTCTGCGAATGCTTGTTACTCCAAAAAGGATCGTCATTATAAACATAACGTTGTCCACGTAAAGCACGTCCGAAAACATAAACCGTTCCATTTTCATCCGTGATAATGAATTGCTCAAAGTCTTCGTAACGAACATATCGCTCTGCTTCATCCGGAACAAATGCGTCTTCGGAAAATCCACTGGGTATTTTAGCAAAACCATTCTTCACGTATGGTAAAACACCTATTGCAGCCGCATAACTCGTAGATTTGGTCATATTGTTGTTTGCATCTCTAAAAAGGTTCACTTCATTGATTCTCGAAAATTCCTGAGCAATTTGGTAAGTCTTCACAATATGAGCAATTTTCCAGTTTTCTACTTCTGTCAATGACCAAACGTGGGATTTATTGGGGTTATTCGGTGTGCTAATGAATCCCGAGTTGTAAAAAGAATTCGATAATTTACCCGGAACGGAAATATGATATAGGTCACTTAAAGGTTGTGCTCTGGAATCATCATTCTCAATGGCATCAAACCCCAAATATTGATTATTTGAAAAAGGATTAACAACCGTTCCATTAGTTGTAGCAAATTTACCTTTCAGGACTTGCCCACCAGCTTCATTTATCGTATTATACATATCAGCTTCATGATACGTGGAAGAATAGTCAGGATAAAATGCACCAAAATCACGTTTAATACTTCCAACCGGAAGAACCCAACCAAGGCCAACAGGACCACTTTGCTGATCTACTTTTATACCTGCCGTATAATTAAGCTGTATAGGGAAACTCATTGTTCTAGAAGAGACAGTAACTAAAGAAACTGTATTGGTCATTACGCCGGCTTGGCCAATAGACGAATTATCTGTTGATGCCTGCTTAGTCAGTTCTTTTTTGGAAGCGGTAATCCCTTCCAATTTTTCTGTGAATGATTTAGTTGGTGCTTGAGAAAATAAAGCAAAAGGGAATAGAAGAATTCCCAATAAGGTGGTTTTTTTCATATAGATTAGAATAAACAAATAATCATTGGTGTTAATTCTTCGCAAAAGGAAGCCCAACACTTATGAAGTTATTTTGATAATTTAGTTTCAGGTTTTAGTGGATATTAATTTTATTACTATCCAAATTTATGGCGCGAATATAGTCAGAATTTTCACACGCCTTTATAAAAGCAAAAAATTCAAGAAGAGCAAGGTAAAAGCATGATTTAAAGTATTTATCCCCCATACATAACGCCGTGCAGAGTGCAATTTTAATTAATATTGACAAAGATACTTTTCAAGATCGTAAAGGTTTTACGTTCTGATTTGTGTAAAGAATTCAGACTTGCTTGAACAAGCATCAAATGGTAATGTCAACTATAGAAATAATATACCAATTGGCTAAAACCATTCTTTGATGAGCAATCTACTGTTTTCTTTCTTGGAATTATAAAACAAAAAAGGATCGTCAAACTGACAATCCTTCTCTTAGTAGCGGGGACACGACTCGAACGTGCGACCTTCGGGTTATGAGCCCGACGAGCTACCAACTGCTCCACCCCGCAATATATCTTTTATAACTATTGCTATTTCTTCTTTATTCCTAACAGACGTTTCCGTTATTGGACTGCAAAGATACGTGCTTTTTATTAATCCGCAAGCGTTTTTGGAAAAACTTTTTTAATTCATGTTATTAGAAACTGTACGGAAAATCGCAACTCACTCTTTTCAAGTATTGCTAAACCGTTTTACTAAATAATTAGCAAGGTGCATCTTTGTCAAAACTTTTAAACTTAAAACGATGACTCAGAAACCTTCATTTGCATTTATTGCCGCCAGTTGGGTAGCATTTGGAACAGGAATAATCGGATATTTCTCCGGCATTTTTGGTAACAAGGAACTTCAATTATCCGATAAGGGATACTATTTCACCGTCATTATGTTCGCCTTGTTTTCGGTAATCAGTGTCCAGAAAAGTGTGCGTGACCGATTGGAAGGAATTCCGGTAACAGATCTCTATTATGGAATTAGCTGGTTTTGCACCATTTTGTCCATTGCACTTTTGGTTGTTGGTTTGTGGAATGCCCATATGTGGGGAAGCGAGAAAGGATTCTTTGCATTTTCATTTGTACTCGCTCTTTTTGGGGCCATAGCCATACAGAAAAATACCCGCGACTCGATTTCCAAAGAGAAACCATTCTAGCCTGAATCAACGATAGAATGAAAAGAAACCTGTTTATGAATTGATAAACAGGTTTTTAGGTTTTACCCGAAATGCGGTTTCCAGGAAGTGAAATTTCGATTAATTAACTTAGGAATTGGCGAGTTTCGGCTGTTTTTTAGAATAAGAAGCGTACCTTTGCACCAAATTTCTAGTATATGTCTCACAAATCAGCTTTCGTAAATATTGTTGGTAGCCCTAATGTTGGTAAATCGACCCTTATGAACGGATTGGTTGGTGAAAAGCTTTCCATCGTTACTTCCAAGGCACAAACAACTCGTCACCGTATCCATGGATTAGTGAACGGCGACGACCATCAAATCGTTTTTTCCGATACTCCGGGAGTTGTAAATGCCTCTTACAAATTGCATGAAGCAATGATGAGTTATGTGGAAAATTCGTTCAAGGATGCCGATATTTTGTTGTTCATCACAGACATGTCTGAAAATGAAATGAATCACAAGGAAACACTGGAACGGATTGTAAAATTGAAAATTCCGGTTCTGTTAATCTTGAATAAGATTGATTTGGCTGACCAAACGAAATTGGAAGAGCGCGTGCAATATTGGAAAGAGAAAGTTCCCAATGCGGAAATCATTCCAACTTCCGCTTTGCACAAATTCAATATCAACGTCATTTGGGATCGTATTTTGCAATTGGCTCCCGAAGGTCCTGCATACTTTGATAAGGATGAATTATCGGATCGTCCGGTTCGGTTCTTTATTTCTGAAATGATCCGCGAAAAGATCTTTTTGCATTGCGACAAGGAAGTCCCTTACGCTTGCCAGGTAGAAATCGAATCGTATCAGGAAGCAGAAAACATCACACATATCCGTGCATTGATTATTGTAGAAAGAGATTCCCAGAAAGGAATCCTGATCGGTAAGAAAGGAGATATGTTAAAACGCATTGGCCGCGAATCACGCTTGGATATGGAAGCTTTCCTGGGTCAGAAAGTATTCTTGGAGACCTTTGTAAAAGTGGACAAAGATTGGAGAGCCAGTGAACAAAAATTGAAAAAGTACGGGTATTAATAATACCCGGGATTATCTATAACGCAGTGCTGTGAAGTACGTCTAAAAAACAAAAAATGGGAAATATTATTGCCATCGTAGGACGCCCGAATGTAGGAAAGTCCACCCTGTTCAACCGCTTAACTGAAAGTAATCACGCCATCGTAAAAGAAATAAGTGGTGTGACGCGCGATCGCATCTATGGCCGTGGTGAATGGAACGGGATTCCGTTTTCAGTAATTGATACCGGGGGTTACGTAAAAGGTTCAGAAGATATTTTTGAAGGAGAAATCCGCAAACAAGTTGAAATTGCAATTGAAGAAGCGAATGTCATCTTATTTGTAGTGGATGCCACAACCGGAATCGTCGATTTGGATGAAACGGTTGCGAAAATTCTACGCAAATCCAAAAAGAAAGTATTGGTAATTGCCAATAAAGTGGACAACAACGATCGTGTCGGAATGTCTGCCGAATTCTGGTCTTTCGGCTTAGGGGAAGTATTTGATTTATCTGCTGCGAACGGTTCGGGTACAGGAGAAATCCTGGATGAAGTTGTCACACACTTTGACAAGGAAGATCCCCGTGGAGAAGAAGAAGCGAATTTACCTCGTATCGCTGTTGTGGGGAAACCAAATGTTGGTAAATCTTCGATGATTAATGCATTTACCGGTGAAGAACGAAATATTGTAACAGACATCTCCGGAACAACCAGGGATTCTATTGATACACGCTATAAAGCTTTTGGCTTTGATTTTATGTTGATTGATACAGCAGGAATCAGGAAGAAAGCGAAAGTAACGGAAGACATTGAATACTATTCGGTATTGCGTTCCGTCCGTACTATTGAAGATTCAGACATCTGTATTTTCATGATCGATGCCACTGAAGGAATCCAAAAACAGGATTTGACTATCTATTACATGATTGAGAAAAACCACAAAGGAGTGGTTGTTTTAGTCAATAAATGGGATTTAGTTGAAAAAGATACGATGACTGCTGTTGAATATGAAAAGAACCTAAGAAACGATTTGGCTCCTTACAATGATGTGCCGATCATCTTTACTTCTGCGCTTACGAAACAGCGGATTCATAAAGCTTTGGAAAAAGCAATGGATGTTTTTGCAAATCGTACACGAAAGATTTCAACTTCCGAATTGAATGACCGACTGCTTCCGATAATCGATAGTAATCCACCGCCATCCTTAAAAGGGAAATATGTGAAGATCAAGTACGTGCAACAGTTGCCCACTCATGCTCCTGCATTTGCATTCTTCTGTAATTTACCACAATACATCCCGGATTCTTACAAACGTTTCCTGGAGAATCGTTTACGTGAAATGTACGATTTTGAAGGGGTTCCGGTGAGAATCTATTTTAGAAAGAAATAAGAGAAAGCACTGCTTTCGATTCGAATCAGACAAACGTTAGTGCAGTCGTAAAGACTGATCATTTTTCTATAAAAACAAAAAGGTGCCTTCGACTTCGCTCAGGCACTTTTTTTAATTAGACTAATTTATTTTAAAACTGTAAAATATAATTCGTGCGTTTCTCTTCTCCAATCGTCGTTGTAGGACCATGTCCCGGATAAACAACCGTATTGTCAGGCAAAGTGAATATGCGTTCCAGGATCGTCTTCTTCAATACTTCTATCGATCCGCCAGGTAAATCCACGCGACCAAAACTTCCTTTGAACAAGATGTCTCCACCGATCAACAGGTTATCCGACTCACTGTAAAAGGCAACATGACCTACAGCATGTCCCGGTCCGAAAATCACCTTCAGTTCCAGATCACCGAACATCAAAATCTGGTTATCCGTCAGATAATCCGTCGGTTCCGGAGATGGCACATATGCAGATAATCCATACATCTGGGCTGAACGTTCCGCAAAACTCAATGTAAATAACTCTTCCTTATGCGCCATTAGAGGAATCCCAAAATGATTTACAAAAAAGGCGTTCCCGGTAATGTGATCGATGTGACAATGCGTATTCAACACTGCATGAACCTTCAGGTTATTTTCCTGAATGAAATCAATCCATTCCTGTTGTTCATACCGTTCATAACAACTCGGATCGATGATTACCGCGTCACCTTGTCCGTTATAAACGATCGAACCGTTTTGTTGAATGGGATTACCCGTAAAAATCTCAACTTTCATTTAGCGAATCACATTGATATGTCCATTAAATCTATACTTTTTATCGCTTATAAGCTCTCTTGTTTCCAGAGTCCAAGTATATTCTCCGCAAGGTACGATTTTCCCGTGATAAGTTCCATCCCAATAAGCCTTCGGATCATGACTTTCCCAAATCACTTCCCCCCAACGATTAAATATCTGCAAGTTAAATTGTTGAATATCTATTCCATCAACGTACAAGAACCAGTTTTGATTAAATTCATCTCCATCAGGAGTAAATGCATTTGGTGCATACAAAATAACATCCGTCAAAACCTGCACAATTTTGGTTACTGAATCCACACATCCGTTTGCATTGGTCACGATCAACGTGACGTTGTAATTTCCAACAATACCTGCTGGAAAATCAACGTTTACATTTTCAGAAGAAGCAGTTGCCGGCGTTCCTCCTTCAATAAGCCAACTGTAATTTACAACATCTGTTGAACTATTATTATTCAGCATAACATTCGTTTCAAAAATCGTTGTTGGATTTGGAGAAATATGAAAATCTGCTGTCGGACCATAAACTTCAATCATATTCGTAAACGTACTCGAATAGACACATCCACTGTCGGAAACAGTAGTAATACTCACAGTGTATGATCCGGATGACTCATACGTATGTGAACAAGTATCCAACCCATTCGTTGTAATTGTTGGCGTCCCATCACCGAAATTAATCGTACTTGTTATTACATTTCCAGGACCAGCGGTATTATTAGAGAAAATTACATGATGAGGGAAACAACCCACTGTAACATCGGGTGTCAGTATCGGATTCAATGGTTGTGGTACCACAATTGTCATAAATGCAGTGTCCGGTATTGATCCACATGCTTCGGTCAGAATCACTCCGTATTGTGTTGTTTGATTTGTTGTTACATTAATTGTTGTACCTGTTCCAACAACTCCGCTGTTCGTAAACCAGGTAAAAGTATACGGCAAAGAGCCTCCAGATCCTGTGGCGGTAACTGTCGAGACATCTCCCGGGCACACAACCAAATCCGGTGAAATGGAAGTGATTAGTGGCAGCGATATCAATGGTTCATTAATTACGAAATCTTCCGTATCTGCACATCCGGTAGCATTGGAGACTACAACCTGATAAGTTCCTGCAGCTAACCCATTTATAACGAATGGTGTTGGAATCGGGATATTCGGACCACCATTCAACGAATATTGTGTTGCGTTTGTAACTGTTAAAGTAGCTGAGCCATTTGGTATTCCGGGACAAGTTGCATCCGTTGTAACAGCAGCAACCGTCGTATTAATTTCCGTTACGGTAATAATCGCAGACGAGATGCATCCGCTGGAATCTACCGTATAAGTATATGCTCCCGGATTCATTGTAATTGGATTATAAGGCATGTTCACTGTTGCACCTGCTGAATTCGTCCATGCTCCGTTCGCGGACGCTCCCGGTCCCAACAAGGGAAACAAATCCGTAGATGCGCCCTGGGAACAAATACTCAATGTATTATTCGTTCCCGGATTTGGTGGATTCTGACAGGGATTCGAGCAACATTCGAAAATAATAGAATCAATGATCAATCCACAGGCAGGACCCGGTCGATTGTAATTAAATGACAGGTTTGTTATCGGCCCAGTCCATTCTACCCAACCACGTGCATTGTCCATATTCGAATTTACTTGTGTAGAATTCCCGGGATTAGAAAAATGACCTATTACATCTGTCAAACCATTGTAAGGAGTGGAAATAGCACTTAAATACTCATTCTGTCCACCATCCAAATCAGTAAATTGAATACGTAAATTACAAACCGGTTGAGAAAATGTAATTGAAACGGGAATGCTTAATGAGGGGTCAAAAATATAGCTCGGTGTTATTAATCCTGTCGTATAAGTGGGGTTACCCGAAGTAGAAATGTTACTGAATCCGATAGAAGAGGTAAAAGCATACGTTACCTGACCATTACAAAAATTAAAAGATGGACTCGAAGCCGATGTAACAGAACTTCCCGAAACCCAGGATAAGTTATCTGAAACCGTTTGAGCATTAGAAATAAGTGCCTGAAAAAGCAATAAGCTTATTAATACTATTTTCCTTTTCACACAAACACAATTTAGGCGGTTAACTAATTTATCACATAATCCAAAAACACTTGGCTCTTTACCAAGTGTTTTTTAGAAATGCTTTTCTTTATAATCTGATCAATTGACCATTATTTTTTATAACATCTAATGAAATATTGACTTTCATCAACGCATGACGTTGATATATCCGTTAAAGGTATACTTTTTATCGCTGACTAATTCCTTTGTTTCCAAAATCCAGTTGTATTGTCCGTTCGGAACAATTTTTCCCTGGTAGGTTCCATCCCATGCACCGTTAGGATCATTACTTTCCCAAACCACCTCTCCCCAGCGGTTGAATACCAGCAAATTAAATTGTTGGATATCTATTCCATCTATATGCAGAAACCACGTCTGATTGAATTCATCACCATCGGGAGTAAATGTGTTCGGTGCATATAAAATGACATCACTCAACACCTGGGCAATCTTAGTTACTGAATCAATACATCCGTTCGCATTTGTTACAATTAAGGTAACATTGTAATTTCCAACAACTCCTTCCGGTAAATCAACGCTTACATCCTCAAAGAACGATTGATTTGGCGTTGCACCCGGAATTGACCAGCTATAGTTAACCACATCTGTCGAACTATTGTTGTTCAGCAGGATGTGCGTTTCGAAAATCGTAGTCGGATTAGGAGAAATATTGAAATCGGCATCCGGTTTATCAAATACCGTAATCATATTTGTAAAGGTATTCGAATAGGTACATCCAGTATCAGAAATGGATACAATGCTTACGGTATAAACTCCCGGGTGTTCGTAGGTATGCGAGCACGTATCCAATGCATTGGTTGTGATAGTTGATGTTCCATCACCAAAATCAATGGTACTAAGTAAAGGTGCTCCAGGTCCTGGGGTATTGTTGGAAAAAATCACGTGATGAGGATAACAACCATCAGCATCGTCCGGTGTAAGTATCAAGTCGAGAGGTTGAGGAACTGTTATAATCATACAAGCACTATCGGGAGCTGATCCACAAGCTTCTGACAATACGACACAATACTGAGTTGTTGCAACCGTATTAACCGTAATCGGAGAACCGACACCTTGAATTCCGGTATTGGTGAACCATGTAAATGTATAAGCTGTGGAACCACCCGTTCCGGTTGCGGTCAATGTTGCAGCATCACCTGAACATGTTACCAAATCCGGAGTTATCGATGTAATGGATAAAGCGGGAGGCTCATTGATTATGAAATCAGCCGTATCTGTGCATCCTCCAACATTGAATACGACTACTTCGTAGGATCTTGCTGACAAACCATTGATAACAAATGGAGTTGGAATTGGTGTATTCGGACCTCCATCCAACGAATATTCCGTGGCATTTGTAGCTGTTAACGTTGCTGATCCGTTTGGCATTCCATGACAGTTAGAGGCAGTTGGAACCGCTGTAACCGTAGGATTAATTTCGGTCACTGTAATCGTTGCAGAAGAAATACATCCATTCGAATCAACGCTGTAAGTGTAAATCCCCGGATTCATTGTAATTGGGTCGTATGGCATCGTAACTGCGGCTCCGGCAGGATTCTTCCAGGTTCCATTCGGGGAAGCTCCAGGTCCTAAAAGAGGAAATAAATCCGTCGGTGTTCCTTGAGCACAAATGGTCAATGTATTATTCGTTCCCGGATTTGCAGATGCCGAAATATTCACATTCACCTGATCTGTTGTTACACACAAAGGATGTCCTGTCGGATAAACCGACAAAGTCAATGTGGTGTTTCCGTTTACAGTAGCCATCGGATCAAGGATAGCCGGATTTGAAACTGCAGCAGCAGGAGTCCAGGCATACGTCAGGTTACCCAAGCAATTCCCGGTTAAATTGTGAACAGATGTCGAAGCATTCCCATTCGTTCCGTCAGATAGTACAACTGCCCCGGCAGCATCCAATACTTCATATGAACATTCATTAATAAATGATCCCGCACCATCAAACTGAACAGTAAACGCTGCACCATTTGGAATCGATAAGTTAAATGAAGACGTAAGGCCCCCAGGAATCGTAAATGTTGAAGTTACCCCATTGACAATTACAATCAAACTATTCCCATTCCATCCGTCTCCCCAGGAATCCACCAGGTTGAAGGTATAATCACAACTGTTGTTACCTCCGACGATATTTCCATCCAATTGAATCGGTGTTCCATTACAGATCGTAGCGTCTGGTCCTGCATCTGCCTGCGGGTTTGCATTTACGGTAACTGTAACACTGGAATCATTCTGACAACCATAGTTATCCAAAACCACATACGTATAGGTATATGTTCCCGCAGCAGTCGGGTTAACAGTTAATACATCTCCATTCGGAGACATTGTTGCGAAAATAGCAGGCATTACCCAGTAAGAAGAATCGCTTCCTAACCCGATTTGGGGTTCGAAAACCGTTACCGGTGGATATAGAGAAGGATCTAAATTGATGGAAAAAGAGAATAATGTACCGTCGTCAGCAGCCCAGTTATCGATTACTGTAAGTGTCCAGATTCCGTTCAAAGGACAACCGATCAAATTCGTAAACGGTTGAATCGGTTCATAATCCCCTGCTGGAATAGTTCCACCAAAACCATTGTTGTTTGCCCAATCCACCCATGTTTCAGTTGCTGTAGGCGTAAAACAATAAGTATATGGAATACCTTGTGTTGTAGGATCACTGCAGTCGACGTTATCCAATGGATTCGGTTCCCCGATTTGAGTACCACCCCCGCCTTGCTGGTGTAAAATCTGATTTTGGCCATTCGGACATTCAACGATGATAACCAAATCACCCATGAATGAATGCTCCAATCCCAAACACAGACTTTGGATATCGCTCAATTGGGTAATTGTTGACCCGGCCGCAAATCCTGTTTGCATAATTTGAACATCCTGGGAAACCCCTAATAAAGTATCAGGTAAACACCCGTCATCAATTGTTTGGGAACCGGGGAAACCATTCCAAAGTACTTCGTAAAAATCAGGATCCGCCGTCAATGTAGCATTTTCACCCAAACACAAGGTCGTATCTCCGGGGAACCCGATAAACGATGGAATAGTAGCCACAAAAACTTGTAAATCGA
The DNA here is from genome assembly GCF_946478805.1 of uncultured Fluviicola sp. The sequence goes on from NZ_CAMLDC010000009.1 coordinate 126,951, forward strand.
TCAGATTCGTGTTTCCACAACCATTGTTATCCGTAAGGAATAACTGCACTAAATATTGTCCGGGAGTGTCAAAAGCATGGGAAACAGTCGAGCCTACTCCTGTACTTCCATCCATAAAATCCCATTCGTAATTTGTTAATGTAAATCCTGGTGCTGCGAATGAAGCAAGCCCGGAAAAGTCAACGACATCTCCCACACAGACACGTGTGCTATCCAATGTCTCACCTCCAACTATTACTCCCGCGGCTGTTGGCGTAGCACAAGGCGTTGTACAAGTAGCACTTGCCGTGAACATTCCTGTTCCTACCGTATTTGATCTGAATCTCAAAGTGATACAACCCGTAGGATTCAAGGCTGTTGCCATAATGATGACCCCTTGTAATTGAGTTCCTGAATAAGTTCCCAATGTGGGAGCAGCGGTCGAGTTTCCATCATATACATCCATGTAATCCACATTGGTGATATTGGGTGCAGGATTGTCATCCGTATTACTCAACTGGAACAGATTAAATACAATGGAAATGATATCTCCGGGAGTATCCGGGCAAATCGTTACAACAACCGTTTCATTGTTTCCGTATCCCGGACCACCTTGGCCTCCGGAATCAATGATAAACCCATTACAGGTACTAAATGTTTGATTATTGCTTGCGGCAGATATCGGAATGGTTGTCTGCTGGGAAAACGCATTATTAGCTACTAATGCCAGTAGCACAAAAATAAAATTCTTCATAAGGATCAGGTCTATTTAGTGTTTGAAGGGCTTGTGGTAAAAGCCTTGGTGATTTCCGGAATTGCATAAAAAACCAATACGCGTTCTTTATCAAGCTGAACGTATTGTCTTTCCGACTTGGATAATCTAATCCCGAAATCGTAAAAGTTGAAATTGGAAGTCCCGATAGTAACCAGGTCTGCATCTGTAAAAGGGATGTCTTTTTTTACCGAATTACGTTGTTCTTTCGATAGAGCTGTTTTGGAGACAATCTCATAAGAATGATCCAGTTCGAATAGCAGGTAATTATATGAATTCTTATTGTATTCATACATCTTTTCGGCTTCTTTGCCTTTGTTCTTGAGGATCCTTGAGTCAATCTCTTGGGAGAAAGAGAAAGTTGCGGAAATAAGGAATCCAGTTAGGATAAATAGTTTCTTCAACACGGTTTGTTTTAAGTTCTGTACCTGCTAGACAACTGAAAGTTGGAAAGGTTGTCACGAGCGAAACAAATTTAACAAAAAACACTATTTTCTGTCGTTGAACTTAACAATAATAACAAAGATTCTTTAAATCCTAATAATAGGCAAAGAAGAATTTGATCCCCAAAACGAGACCTGCGAACCCGATTGCGAACCCAACTACCAACTGGGTTAAGCTATGGAGTTTCAGATACATTCTTGCCGACATCACAATTCCACTGGCGATGAATGCAAGAACCAGGATCCACAATGGGAAAATCAGCATTTTGCTATAGTACATGTATAGGAATCCGGTCAGAATACCCATTCCTGTCGCATGAAGGGAAACTTTCCAACGAAACGTAAGAATTGTGCAAACGATTACCGAGATAAGTGATCCCAGAGATAACCCGAATATGAATCGCGCACCTGGAAGGAAATCCGGGACTTTTAAAAGCAAAATAGTCAATAAGGAAATGCCGAACAGCACAACCATGATGGAAGGGACAATGCGTTCCGTTCTTTTTTCCATCATCACGGAACTCACAGAACCCCGTGTCTGCAGGAAAAGGACAGTTAATGCCGGTGCAAGAAATGAAAAAGAGGTGAAAAGGTACATGAAGAATTCTTTTGCTTTCGAATCCAATGAAAACAGGCTTTCTCCCTGGTAAAAATCAGCTTGCCAACTTTCAACATACATAGCAATAGCAATCGCGTAAACCGGTGCAAGGAGTGGCAAGAAAACCCATGAAAGAACCTTGGAGAAAATCTTCATTACAGTTCCTTTCTTAAGCGCGCAACCGGAACATTCAATTGTTCCCTGTATTTTGCAATGGTTCTTCTGGCAATATTATAACCCTTATCGTTGAGCAGTTTTGCCAAATGTTCATCAGTTAAAGGTTTCTTTTTGTTTTCTGCTTCAATGGCATCCGTCAAAATTTTCTTGACTTCCCTTGTAGAAACCTCTTCACCGGAATCAGTTGAAAGTGATTCTGAAAAAAAGTACTTCAAGGAATATACGCCAAAGGCTGTCTGGACATATTTTGAATTCGCAACACGAGAAACTGTTGAAATATCGAGACCTACAATTTCAGCAATGTCTTTCAAAATCATTGGTTTCATGTTCGTTTCATCTCCTGTCAGAAAGAACTGGTACTGGTACATCATAATCGCATGCATCGTAGTAAACAATGTTTGCTGGCGTTGACGAATCGCATCAATGAACCATTTTGCCCCTTCTAATTTCGTTTTCACGAACAAGAGTGCATCCTTGTCAGATTTAGATGTTTTCGCACCTTCCCCGTAACTTCTGAGCAATTGTTCATATTCCTTAGAAACTTTCAGATCCGGAGTATTTCTACCATTGATGGACAACTCCAATTTCCCGTCAAATTCCGCAATCATAAAATCCGGGATGACCTGTTGGATGCTTTTTGAATTGTCTTTTAAAGAACCTCCAGGTTTGGGGTTCAATCGAATGATCGCATCTATTGCTTCTTTCAGATCCTCATCTTCAATTTCTAATTTCTTCTGGATCTTGTCGTAGTGCTTTTTCGTAAACTCCTCGAAATGATCTTCCAGTATTTTTCGCGCAGTAAACAAGGTGATATTCCCTTCCTGGATCCGCTCAATCTGGAGCAACAGGCATTCTCTCAAATCTCGGGCACCAATCCCTGCAGGATCCAATTCCTGAACGATTTTGAGTACATGTTCCACATCTGCTTCAGTAACCATCAGGTTCGAAGAAAAAGCCAGATCATCCACAATCGCATCCAATTCGCGATTCAGATAGCCTGATTCATCCAGATTTCCAATAATCGTATCCGCAATCTGGAATTGAGTGTCGTCCAAATCCAACAAATGCAATTGCTCCGTCAATTTATCCTGGAACGATGAATCTACAGAAAGTGGAACACCCCGTTCTTCATCATCCTTGCTTTTATTGTTTACCTGGGTTTTGTAATCCGGTGTATCATCGTCGAAGTAATCACTGATATCGAAATCAGTATCAAATTCGTTTTCATCATCCTTGTAATCGTCTTCCGGATCATTATCGTATTCATCCACTTCCTCAGTACCCTCATCCAAAGCCGGATTTTCTTCCAGCTCCTGTTTGATCCGTTGGTCCAATTCCATAGTCGGAACCTGCAGCAACTTCATCAATTGAATTTGCTGAGGAGAAAGTCTTTGTTCCAGTTTCTGGGTGAGCTGTTGCCTTAGTGCCATCTATGGTTTATTCTGAGTATTATAATTATTGTTTTAAACTGAAGAAAAGTTCAAAAGTTCAAAAGTTCAAAAGTTCAAAAGTTCAAAAGTTCAAAAGTTCAAAATAATTCTTCTATCTGAATTTTTGTCCTCTGTGTTCTGATTTTTTTATTTGTACAATCAAACCATAGATTCCAACGGATAAGAATTCAGCTTTCGTTTTTAGTTGCAAAAATTCGTTTTCTTGAATCATTCCAAAATCTAATGCCCGATATAATTGAGATCTACTTTCTCCGGCACTCGCTTTTGAAATCCAAAGATACTGCAAAAATTCTTTATTACCTCCACGTTCAAATCCTTCGGCAATGTTGTCCATAACACTACTGCTCGAGCGAATAATCTGATTACTCAAAGCCCTTTCTTCAAGTTCTTTTTTGTATCTGAAAATTGCATGAATCTCTTTTGAAAACTCACGACTTTTTTGCCAAATTAATAGGTCTTCAAAACGTCTTATTCCTTCCACTGTGTCAATCTTTCTTTTTAATTTAAGAAAAAATATGATTTGCTACAATGGTTCAGTTTTTCAACTTTTTGAACCTTTTAACCCATTGAACCTTCTTAAAATTCTGCATTTTGTGGCGTTCTCGGGAATGGAATTACATCCCGGATATTTGTCATACCCGTTACGAACATCACCATGCGCTCAAAACCTAATCCGAAACCTGCATGTGGAACCGATCCGAAGCGACGCGTATCCAAATACCACCACAGATCTTCTTCATGAATGCCGAAATCAGCACATTTTTTCTGTAGTACTTCCAGGCGTTCTTCACGTTGAGAACCTCCAACCATTTCACCGATTCCGGGGAATAAGATGTCCATCGCAGCAACTGTTTCTTTACCTGGCTCACATCCGTCGTTTGCACGCATATAGAATGCTTTGAACGACGCAGGATAATCCGTAATGATTACCGGACGTTTGAATTCCTTTTCTACCAGGTAGCGTTCATGCTCCGATTGCAGGTCAGTTCCCCAATTCACATCGTATTTGAATTTTTTCTTCTTGTAATGATTCGAGTTCATCAGAACATCAATCGCTTCAGTATAAGTGATTCGTTTGAAATCATTTGTCGTTACAAACTGAAGTCGTTCGATCAATCCTAATTCATTGCGTTCGTTTTGTGGTTTTGACTGTTGTTCCTGTGCTTCACGCTCATTCAGGAATTTCAAGTCGTCCGCACAATTCTTCATCACGTAATCACAAATGTATTTCAGCATGTTCTCAGCCAAATCCATGTTGTCGTGAATATCATTGAAAGCCACTTCCGGTTCAATCATCCAGAATTCAGCCAAATGACGGGAAGTATTTGAATTCTCTGCACGGAAAGTTGGTCCGAATGTATAGATCTGTCCCAAAGCCAAAGCCGCCAACTCCCCTTCCAGCTGACCGGAAACTGTTAAATTCACTGCTTTTCCGAAAAAATCTTCTGTATAATTTACCGATCCGTCTTCATTCAACGGTGGATTCTTCGCGTCCAGGTTTGTTACACGGAACATCTCTCCCGCTCCTTCGGCATCCGAACCTGTAATAATAGGTGTGTGGATATAATAGAACCCTTGATCGTTAAAGAATTGGTGAATGGCATAGCTCACAGCATGACGCACCCTGAAAACCGCTCCGAACAAATTTGTTCTGAAACGCAAATGCGCTTGCTCGCGCAAAACTTCCAAACTGTGTTTTTTTGGTTGTAGAATAGTCTTCTGAACATCATCCGGATGTGCTTCACCGATGATCTCGATTTCTGTAACCTGCAATTCGATTGCCTGCCCGCTTCCTTGTGATTCAATTACAACACCGGTCAATCCAACGGATGCTGCCGTTGTGATTTTCTTTAAAATTGCCTCATCAAAATTCTCAAAGTCAACTACAGCCTGTAAATTATTGATGGTGGATCCGTCGTTCAATTGAATAAAACGGTTGCTGCGAAATGCGCGCACCCAACCCTTCACAAGATACGTTTCCCCGACTTTCGGTTGACTTAATAGATCAGCAATTTTTGTTCGTTTCATGTTATTTTCTATGAATTGCAAAAATAGAAGAAAAAGCGTAGCTTTTGATAACTGAACAAGCGTTAGTGCAGTTCAACGAGGAGAATCAATTAAAAAAGTATAACCTTTAATGAGAATCAGCAGCGGCTAGTGAAGATTGAGCAAAGCAATGACAAATTGCCTGATGTGAAAGACAAGTGTCCCAACCGCCAATAGTTTAGTTTCAGATGATTGATCCTATTTTCAAAGCTTCTAAATGTAACCATATTACTTTTTCGCGCTATCTGTTTTTATTTGTTATGTTTACCTCCATCTTGAAATCCGACGAATGAAAGTTCCATGGGTTTTAAAGGAAAACTACTTGTGTTAAACTGCTTAAATTTATGAGGCTTCTTCTTCTGATAAGTGCTTTTTTGCTGGTTGGTCAAATTAATGCCCAAAACAAATTAGATGGAAAAATAACCAACAGCGAGGATCAGGCTTTCTCTTACTGTAAACTAACAATTCAAAAGGATTCGCTTGTTCTCGCTACAAAATTTACTGATTCGTTGGGTCGCTTTAGCTTTTTTTCTATCTATGCCGATTCCATTCGGTTGATCATACAAACTCCTTTTAGCAAAACCGATACGATCCTGTCTTTAAACAAACTTAGTTCCTTTAACCTGAAGTTATCGGGAGAAAGCGAATTAGAAGAAGTCACTGTTTCTGCTTCCAAACCAACCATTATCCAAAAAATTGATCGAGTAGTTTTCAACCCGGAAAACATTCCGATCCTTGCTGGTGGCAATGCCGTGGATGTATTGAAATTTGCACCCGGTGTATATATTCAAGGGAATAACATTATGGTTTCCGGTGGAAAATCTTGCCAGGTGCTTTTAAATGATAAACTGATTCCATTAGGTGGTCAGGAATTAATTTCTTTTATCTATTCCATTCCAACGGAAGATATTCAGTATGTGGAAATTATGGAAGTGATTCCTTTAAAATATGCTGCAAATGTAAACGGCGGTCTGATTCATATCAAACTAAGGACCGGTGCAAAAAGCAGGATGAGCAACGGAAGTGTTCGGAGCACTTATGGACAAGGAATTTATCCACGAGGAAATTTCGGATTCAACTACGGCTACAAAAAGAACAAATTCAGCCTCTATTCGAATCTTTCCGGTTCTATTGGAAATTTTGGTTACTCGACTGAAAAGGAAATTCAATTCCCAAACGACAATTGGAAAGAGAAAGTTGGAAAAAAGTATCAAAGTCAGTATTACACTGCAGGTTTAGGAATGAATTACGAGTTGAACAGAAAAACAGAAATAGGCTTCCTTTTTGTTGGTAGATACAACTTGGATAAGGATCAGGCAAAACAGACTTCGAATTATACGGACCAAATCGGCACGTTGATTTCTACCAACGATAACAACTCAAATGTGAGTAATGCCGGACTGTTGAATTCTGTAACTCTAAGTCTCACTCATACATTTGATACACTAATGAAACAAGTTTCTTTTCTCATCGACTACAGCAACCGGATTCAAAATAGCGAAACAAATTTCTCTAATCTGTACCGGAAATTTCTATTTCCAGACTCCCTGAAAAGTCAACAAAGCTTAACCCGGAACGGGGCTGATTTTCTTTCTGGTGGATTGGATTTTACCCTGCCTTGCAAACACCTGAATATAACAACGGGAATTCGTGCATCATTTACACGGAACGACAATGCTCTCGCCGTTTACAACACGCAAATTTCTCCATCCGCATTGGAAGACAGTTTGAGCAACCGTTTTAAATACCGGGAAAGCATCCAGGCAGCCTATATCACGCTCGGAAAAGATTTTAAAAAATGGTCTTTCCAACTAGGTGCCAGGTTGGAATATACACAAACGACCGGCAATCAGGTAACAAACAATCAACGAACGGTACTCAATTACGTACAGATCAATCCACAATTCCTGCTGATGTACAAACAATCGGAGAATTCTACCTGGAGATTTAATTACGACCGCAATTTCAACCGACCGGGTTACAATGAACTCAACCCTTTTTTGGTTTACCAGTCCACTTTTAGCCGTTCATCAGGGAATCCTTATCTGAAACCCAGTATCAGCCATTCATTTGATTTAGCTCATTCTTTCAAAAATTTGAGGACCTCGCTTTATTACAGCTATGGAAAAAACGGTGCCAACGAGGTAGTACTGATTGATTCAATGACTCTTATTCAAAGCAAGACCATTGCAAACAGCGAAGTGATTCATTACCTGGGATTAAGTCTCTCCTACCAAATTTTTGATCTGAAGGGATGGTCACTGAATTCACACATTTCGGCGAGTTATAGCACGACTTATAGCAACAATGCATCCGTCCAATTCAATAAACTGACCAACTTTAGCATGACATGCTACACGAACCTGGCTTATACGCTGGATAAAAGAAAAACGTTTTTCGCAGAGTTTACGATTTTTTATCTCTCACCCTGGGTTCAGCATTTTGAATCCAGAAAGATGCGTCCGGATTATTTCATCGAAATCAAAAAAACTTTTATGAATAAACGTCTGTCCTTAACTCTCAGTCTGAACAATTTATTTAATCTAAATCGGATGAGATCACGTGTCAAGATCAACGAAATTGCTACACAAACTATTGATTTTTACGATTCCCAGTCCATTTACTTTGGTTTTGCCTACAATTTTGGAAACCGGAATATGAGCGTGAATGAAAAAAGAACCGGAACTACGGGAGAATCTGGCAGGTTCAAATAACTCTTTCCAAGACAAGGAACCAAATTCCGCTGGTAATAAATGACAGCAGTATCGTCATAAACACAATCAGGTTACTCAATCTCGGATTCAATCCGAACTGATCATTCAGGATTCCTGCACTGATCATCGTTCCCATGGAAGCTTCAAATACCGAAATCTTTGTATTCATTTCCCCAGTATGAAAAATGAAAGCCAATCCGAGGATAATCAAAGGTGAAAGAACCAATTTGTAGATTGAAGCTGCCAGAATAGGTTTTAATACATCGCGCATTTTTCCCAGTTCGAACTGCAAACCCACAGAAAATAAAGCAAGCGGAGAAAGTGTCAGGGCCAAGCTTGAAGCCAAAGGTGCAATCGGTTCGAGTGACACAAAATGAGGTAAAATCAAGGCCGCGATAATTACCAGGAAAGGAGGGAATTTGAGGAGTTTCAGACTGATTGTTTTGAAATCCGCTTTCGCCGACCCGGAAGCCCGCATCGCAACAATGGATGCAAAGACAGCCAACATGAAAAAAGACATCTGGTCCGTTACCGCTGCTATCGAAAGCTGATTTTCGCCATAATAAGCTGAAATTAGCGGGAAACCAATAAAGGAAGTGTTTCCCAAACCGGTCACAATCCAGAAAGCTGCTTTTGTCTTACGGTCGAAATGAAATCGTTTCGAAACCAACTCCGACAAAATCCACGCTCCGAACCAACAAACCAATGGGGTAAGCAGTGGGATCAATAAATCAGTTGACCTATGGATACTCGGAAGATACTTGAGGGTCGCCGCCGGAAGTGCTACATAAATAATCCAAACATTGATTCCCTGATGACTTCCTTTTGCAAGGACACCCGTTTTCCGAAGTAAAAAACCGGCAAGAAAACAAACTGCTATCAGGACAAAGTTCGACATGAACCCCAAAATTAGGGCTTATCGACGAATTGGAGGAGAAATAAATTGCTAAAAAGGTAAAGCTGGTTTCTAACCTACCTCACTCTTAGGAGTTTGTTCTTCCGAAGCCGAAATATTCAACATTTCTTTCACTTTCAGGGCTATCGAAAGGGAATCAAAACCGCAATCCGCATGCAATTGCTCCGGAGTTCCGTGATGGACATATTTATCCGGAATACCTAAGCGAACCACTTTTGAATGGTAGTTGTGATCCACCATGAATTCTATGATTGCAGAGCCGAACCCACCCATGATACAACCGTCTTCAATCGTAATCACTTTATCGAATTTGGTAAATACTTCGTGTAGCAAGGTTTCATCCAAGGGCTTCACGAAACGCATATCGTAATGTGCAACAGAAGCTCCGGTTTCTTTCAATGATTGAATAGCATCCTGGGCAAAGTTTCCAACATGACCGATTGTGACAAGTGCAATGTCTTCACCATTAGTCACTTTTCGACCTTTTCCGATCGGAATGGCTTTCATCGGCGTTTTCCATTCTGTCATCACACCATTTCCGCGTGGATAACGGATAGAGAACGGTCCGTGGTTTTCTGCCTGTGCCGTAAACATCAAATTACGCAACTCCGCTTCATTCATCGGTGCGGAAACAATCATATTCGGAATGCTGCGCATGTATGCAATATCGTAAGCTCCATGATGTGTTGCGCCATCAGCTCCAACCAATCCACCGCGATCCAGGCAAAAAACTACCGGAAGGTTTTGTAATGCCACATCATGCAATACCTGGTCGTATGCACGCTGCATGAATGAGGAATAAATATTGCAGAACGGAATCAATCCTTGTGTAGCCAAACCAGCTGAGAAGGTCACTGCGTGTTGTTCGGCAATTCCCACATCAAATGCGCGATCCGGCATTGCTTCCATCATAAATGTCAATGAACAACCGGTTGGCATCGCAGGAGTAACTCCCATTACTTTTTCATTTTGCTCGGCCAATTCCACGATCGTATGTCCGAATACATCCTGGTATTTCGGAGGTTGTGGCGATTTTGGAACAATCTTCACGATTTCCCCCGTTTCCTTATTGAAAATACCCGGTGCGTGCCACTTGGTCGGATCTCCTTCTTCAGAGAATTTGTATCCGGCTCCTTTGCGTGTAATGCAATGCAAAATTTTCGGTCCCGGAATATCTTTCAGATCTTCCAGTACTTTCGCCAAGCCGATAGCATCGTGTCCATCCACCGGACCGAAATAACGGAATTTGAGTGATTCGAATAAATTACTTTGTTTCAGGATCGATCCTTTTAAAGCAGTTGAGATCTTTGAAACGACAGATTGTGCATCCGGTCCGAATTTGCTCACTTTTCCAAGTAATTTCCACACCTCATCCTTTACCTTATTGTAAGTATGAGAAGTCGTGATATCTGTCAGGTATTCTTTCAATGCTCCCACATTCGGGTCGATGGACATGCAATTGTCATTCAGGACAACCAATAAATTGGCATCTTTTTCAAAACCTGCATGATTCATTCCCTCGAAAGCCATTCCGGCTGTCATCGCCCCATCACCGATTACGGCAATATGCTGGCGATTTTTTTCTCCTTTGTAGCGACTTGCAACAGCCATTCCCAAAGCAGCGGAAATGGACGTGGACGAGTGACCAACACCGAATGTATCGTATTCACTTTCGGAACGCTTTGGAAATCCGGAGATTCCCCCCTTTGTTCTATTTGTATGAAAAACTTCCCTGCGACCGGTCAGGATTTTATGTCCGTAAGCTTGATGGCCAACGTCCCAAACCAACTGGTCATCGGGTGTATTGAACACATAATGCAAAGCAACAGTCAATTCTACAACACCCAGACTTGCACCAAAGTGAGAATTTCCGATTTCAGAAATAACATCTATGATGTATTGACGCAATTCATCAGCTACTTGTGGCAATTGCTCCACAGTCATCTTATCCCTTAAATCCTGAGGGATTGTGATTTGTTCCAATAAAGGTCCTGCTTTATAAGGATGCATAAAATCAGAGTTCAATATACAAAGTTACGTCTTCGTTCCTTGCTTAACAAACAAACGAGGGCTTTATTTTGTCGTGATTTGAATTTAAGGATTTTTTGGGGAATTACCCTCTAAAATTAGGTTTTTTAATTCCCACAAATACGCAAATTAAAAAAGGCACCTACCGGATGCCTTTAGCTTATGCAGTTAAGCGCGACCGGTAGGCGCGCAAATAATTTATGCATTTGCGGGGAAAAATAATGTGTGCAGATAGCGGTTTTTCTAACCTAAACCATATCCCAACCGGCCACAAAAATCGGTTTCGATCGCAACTCATCCATCTTGAGCGGGTTCTTACGCAAAACTACGACATCCACGATGGGTTGCGGAGTCATTTTATGGAATAATCCCCAATCCACATAATGGCGGCTTTCTCTCCAAAGTGATTCTCGCCTGTCAACAAACCACAGCATCATATTCACTTTTTCAGCCGCCAGGATTCCTTCCAACAAAGCAGAAAGCACGCCCGGATCATTGTCTTTTACCCAAAGTGATTCGGGAACCAGGAAACTGTGATTTTTAGGTTTTACGATTCGTCTAATACCCGGTGTGATAGTGATTAACTTGGTGAAGATTCCACCCAAAAGTCCCGGTAAGCGTTCAATGACCCAATTGGCTTTGGTGACTTTAACAAATCCCGTTATTTCTCCAACTTGATTAAAGTAACCATAAAACGGGCCTTTTTTTGCGTGATGCTCTATAAAATAAGCATGAGAACCAGATACTTTGGCCAAACATTCATTAATGAGTTCTTCCGATTCGATTAGTCGAACATGTGCAACACTGCGTGGTTTGGTGCGACTGAATGACTGGGAGATCAATTGTGCCTCCGTCCGGAATCCGAATTGTTCGGACATCCATTTACTGCGGTCATTTGCCGGGTCGATATAGGCGTAAAAGGCATCCGGTGCTTCTCCCAGTTTTCCATCAAAAACTTCATCGAAGAAACTCGCCATTTCCATTTTTAAGCGGGAATTGCTTTTAGGAACGCGGTTCACATTTTTAGAAGCTTGTTTCTGATTCGAAAATGCAAAATAACGTACATACCATTGTTTTCCGCGATCACATAAGGTCAGATTTCCTTGCACTTTTCCATCTCTTTCCAAAGAAATAAACAAGGGATTATCTGCTTCGTGTATGCGCGTAGGTGTGTCCAGATGTTTATAGCGCGCACCATTTGTACCTAAGGTTGTTTGGGTTAATAAATCCAACAAAGCCGGAGTTGCTTCCCTACGAATGGTATATCTGTTTGAAAGTCCCATTAAATCGCTTGATTAACAATATATTCTGCCTCCTTCGGAGTTAAATCCTTATTCTCTCCAAGTCCTAACCAGCCACGCTGAACAAACCGGTCATGCACAATTTTAGCTGTTTCATGATAGTCTTTCGTATATTCTGAAATCCGCGTTTTCACACTCAATTTGTGGAAAAATTCTTCTGTTTTTGCAATCGCTTTTCTGGCAACCTGGTCATCCGAACCTTCCAGGTTCCAAACCCGTCTTCCGTATTGTGCCAATTTTGCTTTTTTGCTTTCGAATTTCACTTCGTATAATCTCGGAGCAATAATCGCCAACGATTGTGCATGATCGATTCCATGCAAAGCAGTCAATTCGTGACCGATCATGTGTGTTGCCCAATCGGTAGTTACACCGCAACGCAAAACGCCGTTCAATGCCTGGTTGGCGCACCACATCAGGTTCGCAGCCAATTCATAATCAGCCGGGTTTTCCAAAACCTTTTCCCCGATTTCAATCAATGTGGAAAGAATTCCTTCTGCATAACGTTCCTGCAATAGGTTCTCTCCTTTAAAAGTCAGGTATTGTTCCATTGTATGTGTATATGCATCAATCACTCCGTTGGCAATCTGACGCTTTGGCAAAGTCGCAACAAAAGTTGGATCCAATAAGGCAAACTTCGGGAAGAACAATGGTCCGCCCATCGTCCGTTTTTCTTTCAATTCGGAACGACTGATTACCGCACCGGAATTGGATTCGGATCCTGTTGCAGGGATCGTGAGAATACACCCGAAAGGAATCGCAGATGTAAAAACCGATCCAGGAACTTGTGTCAATACATCCCATGGATCACCGGCATAATTTACCGCTCCGGAAATGAATTTCGCACCGTCGATTACAGATCCGCCACCAACTGCCAACATATAACCGATCCGGTGTTCCCGGATATATTCCACAGCTTTCATCAAGGTGGTGAATTCCGGATTTGCTTCGATTCCTTTAAAAAAGTGCAATTCCAAATCGCTCAATTCAGCCTTTACCTTGTCTAAAAAGCCCGATTTCTCAATGGAACCGCCACCATATAAAACAATCACTTTTCCATCAACCGCCTGTGTTTTGATCAGTTGAGAAACCCTTGTCAATTGGTCTTTTCCAAAGACAATTGTTGTCGGAGTTGTAATCTCGAAGTTATTCATGATGTAAATTTAAGCAATTTCACTATTGGTAGAAGTTGCTTTCGTCTAATGGGGCAACTTTCCTTATAAATAATCCTTTCCAGGCCATAAAATTTAGCGCAATCACCGGTCGAAACAAAAAAAATTAAGATTTTTTTTCACAAAAATGCTTGCAATATAAAATCAACTGTTTACTTTTGCAAAACGGTTTAACCATATGGTTAAACTTAATAATTAAACTATGGGATTAAAGGATTCAACGACGGAAGAAAAAATCTTGGAGGCTGCCAAAGAGGTTTTTATGAAGTATGGTCTTTATGGTGCACGAATGCAGGATATCGCAAATACAGCGGGAATAAACAAAGCATTGCTCCACTATTATTTTCGAAGTAAGGAGAAATTATTTGACGCTGTTTTTGACGGAGCATTGGAAAAATATTTCTCTCAAATGACTGTTATCGGAGATAAATCAATGCCGATAAAGGACCGTTTGATGCGGTATGTTGACAATATGTTCGAATTCTTTACCGAATACCCGCAAATGTCCATGTTCATCATCAAGGAGATTTCCATTAACCCGGATATGTTCCACGAAAAAGTGAAACATATGAAACAACAAAAGTCTTTATTGATCCCATGCCTGGAAGAAGCATTTGAGAAGGGTGAATTGAAACCTTTCGATCCTGTTCTATTCATGGTCAATCTTCATTCACTCTGTGCTTACCCCTTTCTGGCATCCCCACTCTATAAGCTGATGCTGAAAAAACACGGATATGACTGGAATGGTGAAGCAAAAGACAAAATCAAACAATCCGTCAAAGAGTTCATTTCCTTCAAATTTCAATAACACAAACAATTATGCGCAAATTACTTACAGTACTAAGCATTGCCACAGCAGGAATTGGGTTTTCGCAAAACTCCATTTCACTGGACTCGTGCATTTCCTGGTCAAAGAAAAACTACCCATTAATCAAACAGAACGAAATCACCCTACAACAAACAGAACAAAATGAAAAAGGAATCCGTGAAAACTGGCTTCCTAAACTTTCATTCTTAGGACAAGCGACTTACAATACGGAAGTTGTTCAATTCAATTTCCCCGGAATGAACTTGAAATTCCCTCACGATGCTTATTTGACATCCTTAAGTTTGGAGCAGACAATCATCGATGGTGGACTAACAAAATCGCAACGAAACGTAGAACAGTTGAGTTCCGAATTGACAATCCAACAAAACGAGGTGGAACTTTACAAATTGGTTGAGCGAGTAAATCAATTGTACGTCAATGTGCTTTTAGGTCGCGAAAATCTACGCATCCTTGAGCTTTACAAGGAAGATTTGTCAAACAGGGCTAAAAACATGAAGGCCGGTGTCGACAATGGATTGGTACTATCCAGTTCATTGGATGAGTTGGAGGCTGAAATCCTGAAAACCGACCAGAACATCATTGAATCCAAATTCCAGTTGGAAGGGCTTTACAAAACAATGACACTTTACATCGGTAAACCTGTCGATGAAAACACGGTACTTGCAGAAACTCCAATCGGTGGAACCGCTGCTCGAATTGAGATCCAACGACCGGAAATGAAAATTTTCGATCTTCAAGCGAAGTTGCTGGATGCGCGTTTCAAACAGATCAATGTCAATGCAATTCCGAAAGTAACGGTTGGAGCTGCCGGAAACTACGGTCGTCCCGGTCCGAACTTCATCAACCAGGAATTGCGTTTCTTCGGAAGTGCGAACCTGACAGTTCGTTGGAATATCAGTTCTTTATACGGATTGAAAAGAGAAAAAACGAAAGTGGAACTGAACAAAAGCCTGATTGACATTCAAAAAGAAGCTTTCTTGTTCAACATTGAGTCTTCCTTGAATACCCAATCGGCTCAATTAAATGCACTAGCTCAAATGATCGAGAAAGACGATGTCATTATTGAAAAAAGACACAGTGTCACATCAACGGCAACCGCACAAATGGAAAATGGTAAAATCACCGTCGTAAATTATTTGTCGCAATTAAATGCTGAACTTCAGGCTAAACTCAACAAGAAAGTTCACGAAATCAGACGAATGAATGCCATTTCAACAATCAACGCAACATCAGGTTCAATCAAATTTTAATTAAAACACTCATGGAAAAGGAAAACAAAAAAGAGAAAAAAGGAAAAGGCTCCAAAATGAAATTCGTAGTTGGAGGTATCGTAATCGCAGTTGTCGTGGGAATCGTGATTTTCATGATGGGCGGAAAAACGCAATCAACCGATAATGCTCAACTGGACGCAAACATCATTCCTGTCCGTACCTCAATTACGGGATATGTTAAGGAAGTCTTGTTTGAAGACAACCAGGAAGTGAAAAAAGGACAATTGCTGGTAATCATCGACGATACGGAATACAAGGCAAAAGTAGCTCAGGCGGAAGCTGCATTGGAAAATGCAAAAGCGAATCTGAATGCCGTAAAGAGCAACGCGACAGCTTCGAACCAAAATGCAAGTGCGGCTATGTTTACAACAGAGTCTACCCAAGAAACAATCAACTCTGCGAAAGCAAAATTGAATAAAGCAAAAGAAGACAACAAACGTACAAAGAACATGTTCGCTGCAAAAGCTTCAACGCAAGCAGAATTGGATAACAGTAATTCAGAATTGGAAGTGGCACAAGCTACATATGATGCTGCTTTGAAACAATTGAAAGTATCCCAATCCCAATCTGCCGGAGTGAGATCCCAGGCTTTAGGTCAGGTATCATTGATCTCTTTGGCTGAAGCATTGATCCGTCAACGCGAAGCAGAATTGAAATTGGCAGTCACCCAATTGGATTACGCTACCATCGAAGCTCCATGTGATGGAATTGTTTCTAAAAGAAGCATCGAAGTGGGACAGTATGTTTCAACAGGTCAGTCGGTTTGTTCTGCAATTGACAACTCAAGTCTTTGGGTAAGTGCAAACTTCAAGGAAACGCAATTGGAAAACATGCGGATCGGTCAGCCGGTTGAAATCAAGATCGATGCATATCCTCACATCAAGTTGTCCGGTAAATTGAATTCATTCGTAGGGGCAACAGGAGCAAAATTCTCCTTATTGCCTCCTGATAATGCAACCGGAAACTTCGTGAAAATCGTTCAACGCGTTCCTGTAAAAATTACGATTGATCATTTGACGAAAGAAGAATTGAAAATCCTTTTCCCGGGATTAAGCGCATATGTATCTGTAAAAGTTAAATAATGACAGGAGCTCCAGCTTTAAAAACCCCTATCGTTTATCCGACGGGAGCAGAAAAGTGGATCTTGGTTATCACGGCAATCAGTTGTGCCATTCTCGAGTTACTCGATACAACCATTGTAAACGTTTCATTACGTGAGATCAGTGGTAACGTAGGCGCAACAACAACAGAAATTGCTTGGGTTGTAACAGCTTATGCTATTTCAAACGTGATCATCATTCCACTGACGAGTATGCTCAGCGACTTCTTCGGTCGTAGAAATTACTTTACCGGCTCCGTTGTGATCTTTACGGTAGCGTCCATGATGTGTGGTCTTTCCACCAATCTTTGGACACTTGTTTTCTGGCGATTCGTGCAAGGTTTAGGTGGTGGTGGTTTGCTTTCAACAGCACAATCCATTATCATCGGAGCTTTCCCTCCGGAAAAAATCTCTACAGCGAATGCTATTTTCGGGATGGGACTAATCCTCGGGCCAACCTTCGGGCCAACTCTTGGTGGTTACATTACCGATAATTTCTCCTGGCATTGGATTTTCTTCGTGAATATTCCAATTGGTATTACTGCAACTATTTTAAGTTTCCGCTATGTGACCAATCGACCCGGAGCCGTCAAGCCCAGGAAGATCGACTGGTGGGGAATCCTGTTCCTGGTTGTTTCGGTAGGTTCGATCCAATACGTTTTGGAAGAAGGAACAGCTGACGATTGGTTTGAAAGTCATGAAATCACTGCAATGACCATTATTGCAGTGGCGAGTTTGGCGGCATTCATCATTCGGGAGTTACGCATCGATTATCCTGCGGTGAACATCCGCCTGTATAAGAACTACAACATGATCATGGGTTCTATCATGAACTTCCTGCTCGGGTTAATGCTTTTCGGAACGGTGTTCATTTTCCCATTATTCGTGCAGATTTCACTGGGTTGGACAGCCACACAAACGGGTATGTTCATGATTCCCGGAGCGCTTTGTACGGCCGTCGCCATGCCATTGGTCGGGCGCTTGCTGGGAGGTGGTATGAACCCGAAAACGGTGATTCTCTTCGGAATTGGAATGACTTTTACATTCGTGATGATGTTGGCATTCTCTTCACCCGATTCTTCGGAAGGAAATTTCTATTTACCGTTCGTATTGCGCGGTTTCGGTATGGCGTTCATGATGTCTCCGATCCTTTCTTTGGCGGTTCAAGGATTGAATCCGAAGGATATGCCACAAGCAATCGGACTGGCGAACATGATCCGTCAATTGGGTGGATCAGTTGGAATTGCTCTGATCAATGTGTACCTGACGAACACCAATGCCTTGGTACGCGGAAATATGATCGGGTATATCAACCAGTACAGCGATGCCGTATCCGAACGCATTCAATTATTGACACAGAATTTCCTCTCAAAAGGATTTGATACGGTTCAGGCCACTGAAATGGCCAATCGCCAAATGGAAGGATTAATGACCCGGCAGCAGATGTTGGTGAGTTATAACCACGGATTCTTCATGGTTGCTTGCCTGATCCTGATCTGTATTCCTGTCGTATTCCTGATCCGTTACAAAAAAGGCGCGAAAGCTGTTGTGGCTGATCACTAAGTTTGAGTTACACCCTAATAATAAACAGAACCTTCTTTTCGATGTGAAAGCATTGGAAGGAAGGTTTTTTTATGTTATTCTACTTCAATTATCTTTGAAATCAGGCCATTTCAAAAAAAATATCCATCCCGATAGGGGTAAATCCGATCTCAGTTGTCTTAAGATAAAAGATGATAACTTTAGCCTTGTGAAATACACGAAGGTGGAAGAAGAACAAGTGATAACACAAGTTGTGACAGGAGATTTAAAGACATTTGAAATGGTATTTCGCGATTATTATAAACCGCTGGTCCGGTATGGCAGCACATTTCTGAAGGATTCGGATGAAGCAGAGGACGTTGTACAGCAAGTTTTCGTTTCTCTTTGGGAAAAACGGACACAATTGGATATCCATGCCTCTATCCGGGCAGTTTTATACAAGGCCGTCCAGAATGCCTGCCTGAATAAGATCAAACATTTCAAAGTGCGTAATTCATATGCCGAAGACTGGAAAGCAGCAGCCGTTCACGAAGATGCTTCCGATCCTGTACAAGCCAACGAATTGAACGAACGAATCCAGCTTGCAGTGGAAACGATGCCGGAACAATGCGGACGCATTTTCAGAATGAGCCGTTTCGAACAGCTGCGTTACCAGGAAATTGCCGATCAATTGGGTTTATCGGTGAAAACAGTAGAAAACCAAATGGGAAAAGCCCTTAAGATTGTACGCGAGGAGTTGAGAGACTATCTGCCATTGCTCATCCTTTTTTTTAGTCAAGCAGTATGAAAACAATACATGACATGGATGCGCTGATCGGCAAATTCCTTACCGGTGAAGCAAACCCGGAAGAAGCAATGTTCCTGGAGGATTGGATTGCCGAATCAAAGGAGAACAGTACCTATTTCGACCAAAGTGCCTTAGCGTTCGGTTTAGTGGAAAAAGCTGTTTCGACTGATCATGCATGGAGCGCTGTTCAAGGACAGCTGAAACAAGCTCCGGTTCGGAAACTTCCTGTCGGATGGATTTCTGCAGTTGCTGCAATACTCATCATTTCTTTTGGTACGGTTCTCTATTTGATGAATTCGAACGGGGAAAGAACCGTTTTTACTGCAGGGAAAGAAAAAAAGAATATTGAACTGACTGATGGAACAGATATCCAACTGGCAGCACACTCAAGCCTGGAATTGTCGGAAGGTTACGGAAAGAAAAATCGTTCGTTAACCTTGAAGGGTTCCGGTTATTTCTCCGTGAAACACAGTCAGAAACTCCCGTTTATCATTGATGCCGGACCCATACACATCAAGGATCTGGGGACAAAATTCGATGTTAAGACCACCGACGACACAATTTATGTCCATGTGGATGAAGGAGTTGTAATGATCTATGATAACAAAGGAATGTTGCTCACACTTCACGCAAATGAAAGCGCCCATTACGTTATCTCCAGTGGTGATCTGAAATTGGATTTCATCATAGAGAATCTGAAAACACAGCATAAAACAATTCTGCTTGATAATCAACGATTGGAGGACGTGGTTGCGCTTCTCAACAATACCTATAAAGTGAATATTCGAATTGATAATCCGGAGTTGAAGAATTGCCGGATCACAACCGAGTTCCTGAATGAAGATCTGGACACTGTATTAATGGTTATTTCTCAGACGCTCGAAGTGACCATCCTCCGGCAAAAAGAGAATGAATACCTGATTAAAGGAATGGCATGCATACAATAATCCGATTTTTTTCCACTATTTTTCTTTGCTGCATTGCGGTTTCTCATTCAAACGCCCAAACTCCTTACCTGGAGAAAAGCGTGACTGTCCGTTCAGGTACTTATTCTTTTGAAGAATTGTTTAAACAAATCTCCATTCAAACAGGGGTTGTTTTCTCGTATACCGGTTTCGACGATAAACAGCGTATTGCTGTCAGGTTTGAAAAACAGCCACTTCGCATCGTTTTGAATACGCTGTTTGACAATGGAAACTGTACCTGTAAACTGAAAGGGAAATACGTCATTGTGAATTGCAAATCTGCAGTCAAGCCGAAGCCGGATAATCATGTAGCAAGCAAATCCAATGTGATTTTGAACGGGTATATCCTGAATGCGGAAGATTCTACGGAAGTAGTGGAATCAAGTGTTTACCTCCGGCAAAGTAAGCAATCCGCCCTTACTGATGAATACGGTTATTTCAACATGTCCTTTCCCAAGACTGCTGATGTCCTTTCCATTTCTGTGGCGAAGGAAGATTTTAAGGATACAACTGTTGTGATTGTATCCAAACAGCAGAATACGCTGGTCATCTACCTGCAGCCAAAATCAACCCCGGTAAGTGTCCTGATGGACGATTCCATACGTGTAACACTTTCCATTGACTCCGTAAAACCACCGGAAACACTGGTTCCGGATACTATATCGGCTGCAAATCCATTTTGGAAACGATTCAGAGAGCACCGCGCAAACCTGAGAAATATTTCCGATACCTTGTTCACGAATGTTTCCTTTTCATTGTTTCCGCCAATTAGTACCAACCGACTGCTTTCTGTAAATACGGTGAATAAATTCTCGTTCAATTTGCTGGTCGGCTCCTCCAAAGGAATAGACGTTTTTGAACTGGGCGGTTTGGTCAATTTCGATTACGGAAACGTGAAATATGTGCAAATCGGTGGCTTAGCCAACCTGGTTTCAGGTGCATCATCCGGAGTGCAGGTTGGAGGTTTGGTAAATACCGTTGGAAAAGATGTGAATGGGGTTCAGGTTGCCGGACTGGTCAATCTCGACCGGGGAAAGGTGAAACATATCCAGGTGGCTGGAATTGCCAATCTGGTCAGGGATACAGTCACCGCTATCCAGGTCGGGGGAATTCTGAATCTGGACCGTTCCTGCACGAAAGGAGTTCAGATAGCTGGAATTTATAATCATTCCGGGAATGTGTTTGGAGGTCAGATTGCCGGGATTGCAAATTACGGTGATAGTATTTACGGGATTCAGCTTTCGGGATTAGTCAACTCAGCCCGTGTAATCCATGGGGTCCAATTCTCCGGGTTAGTCAACCGGGCAGAATACGTGCGGGGTTCTCAGCTTGGTTTTCTGAATATAGCCGATTCCATTACCGGAATACCCGTCGGATTTCTAAGTTTTGTAAAAAAAGGATATCATAAAGTGGAGATTGCCGCCGATGAAAATTTACTGACCACACTGAGTTTCAGAACCGGGGTTGATGCATTCCACAATATACTCATCGGTGGAGTGCAAATTGGCAAAGGACCTTCTTTGTGGACTTTTGGTTATGGAGTTGGATCTGCCATTCGATTAGGAAGAAAATGGTATTTGGACCTGGACCTTACGGCTCAACACTTGTACCTGAACAATACTGCCTTTAGCTACAATATGCTGACGAAAAGTTTTATCGGGATTGAATACCGTTTCGGAAAGAACTTCAGCATTGCCGCCGGACCAACTTTGAATTGGTACAATTCCGAAAGTACAAATCCGGAAACAGATCCGATCTGGAGCAAAATCAGTCAGCGGACACTTGAAAGTTCCCTTGACGGCAGTTTCTCCAATCATTTGTGGATTGGTGCCAAACTGGCTTTGCGGTTTTTTTAAAGAGCGGATCTAAAGCTTTTTTCATTCTGACATAGGGGTAAACCCGGTCTCAGTTGTCATAGATACAACTAACAAAATAAAGTCTTTATGAAAAATTCAAAGTCGATTATTCCGATGGTTCTGATCCTTGCAGTATCGTTCACATCTTGTAAAAAGAACCTGTTTAATTCCATTAAAGGAAAAGGTGAAACGGTTACCGAAACACGTAATGTGAGTGGTTTCAATAAAATTTCATTATCTATTGACGGGGATGTGAATTACGTACAGGACTCCATTTATTTCGTTGAAATTTCGGCACAACAAAATGTATTGGATGTCCTTACAACCGAGATTGACGGGGAAGAATTGAAAATCGGGGCCGATAGATGGATTCGTAAACACAATGGAATTAAAATCAGGGTTCACTCGCCGGATCTCCGTGCGATGGATATCAGCGGAAGCGGGAACATGGAAGCATCTTCCGATATTTTAACGACAGGCATGGAACTCAATGTAAGCGGTTCCGGAAACATCTCATTGGCTTCAGTTCACACAGGTGAATTAAAGGTAACTATCAGCGGTTCGGGGAATATTACTTGTTCAGGTGGAGCGGTAACAAACCAAAAAGTTTCCATTAGCGGATCAGGAAATGTTGAAATGGACAATCTGCCTGCGAATAATTCAGATACCAAGATCAGCGGTTCGGGATCTATCTCAGTATGGGCAGTGGATCAGCTGAAAGCGACTATTTCCGGAAGCGGAGATATCAGATATAAAGGAAATCCAATTGTCAATACGAATACCAGCGGTTCAGGCTCTGTAATCCATATCTAAATAATTCCATTCATCAGGGAAAACATCCTCCCCCTCATTCCCCCTCCCAAGGGGGAAGTTTGATCATTCTTCTTAACAGAATTTCTTCTCTTTTAATATTCCAAAATCATGTCAAGAAAAATAACGAAATTCTTCGTAACCGGATTGCTTTGTTTTATTGTCAACACCTGTTTATCCCAAACACAAACGGTGCGTGGCACAGTTGTCGACAATATCTCCCTGTCTTCCATTCCGGGCGCGGTCATTCAGATAACCGGACTGGATTCCGTAATCCGTGCCATAGCAGACGAGAATGGCAAGTTCAGCCTGCTGCATGTTCCGGTTGGAAGCAGAACCATTGAAATCACAGCTTTCGATTACAAACCTGTTGTCATGCAGAATGTCACAGTGAATGCCGGAAAGGAATTGGTGCTGACCATCAACATGGAAGAAGACCTGAAAAAAATAAACGAGGTTGTAATCACTGCCAAAACGGATAAAAACAAACCGTTGAATGAACTTTCCACCGTGAGTACCCGGACATTTTCCGTTGAAGAGACACAAAAGTTCGCAGCTGCAGTGAATGATCCGGCCCGAATGGCAACCTCTTTTGCTGGAGTTGTAGTTGCAGGTGACGGTAACAATCATATTTCAATTCGCGGAAATTCACCAAACGGGCTTTTATGGCGAATGGAGGGTGTAGAAATTCCAAATCCGAACCACTTTTCGAATGTGGGAACAGCCGGTGGTGGAATCTCTATTTTAAGTGCGCAGTTGTTGAGTAATTCTGATTTTTCAACCGGGGCGTTCGCGGCAGAATACGGGAATGCACTTTCCGGCGTATTTGACCTGCGATTGAGAAAGGGAAACAATGAAAAGCGCGAATATACCGTGCAACTCGGGATCCTGGGAATGGATGTGGCGACCGAAGGTCCTTTCAAAAAAGGATATGAAGGGTCTTACCTCATCAATTACCGCTATTCAACCCTAAATGTGTTGGGTAAAATCGGAATCCCGATTGGAGATGCAAATACCAATTTCCAGGATTTGTCTTTCAATTTTTACCTTCCAACCAAAAAACTGGGGAAATTCACTGTATTTGGCTTTGGCGGACTGAGCTATCAGACAACTACAGCTGAAAAAGATTCTATTCGCTGGCAGGAAGATGACTTTCTCCGATTGAATACGAATTTTTACAGCAATACAGGAGCAGTTGGGATCACGAACACCAAATTATTCAGCAACAGATCGTACTTGAAAACGGCTTTGGTGTTTTCCGGAACTGAAAATGGGTACAAACAGGATCGGCTGGGTTTTGATTATTCTTCCCTTACACGAGAGTACGAGCAGCGATTTGTGCAGAATAAACTGACGCTTTCGAGCACTTACACTCAAAAAATCAACGCAAAGAACAACATCCGAACAGGTTTTATCCTGAATCATTTGGGATACAGTCTGAAACAAAGCGATATGGGTGATTCGACCGTTTTATTGGAACAGATCAATGAAAAAGGCGGAACTGAAACCGTGCAACTGTTCTTTCAATGGAATGCACACATCACTGAAAAACTGACAGCGAATCTGGGAATCCATTCCTTTCAGCTACTCCTGAATAACACCAGTTCGTTTGAACCGAGGGCATCCCTGCGTTATGATCTTCATCCAAAACATCACCTTACTTTTGGCTATGGTTTACACAGCCAGCTGCAGCCGATCGGTGTTTACTTTGTGGAGCGCACGGAAAACGGAGTAACCACACTTCCGAACCGGAATCTAAAGTTAAGTAAGGCGCATCACGTTGTTGTCGGATACGATTTCGTCCTGAACGAACACGAGCACATCAAAACAGAAGTATATTACCAGCATCTGTTCGGTATCCCGATCAGTAAAGATCCCACAAGTACCTATTCGATCTTAAACGCTACGGACGGGTTTCCTTCAGAATCGCTGAGTAATTCCGGACTTGGAAGAAACTATGGTGTTGAGCTGACTTATGAGCGGTTCCTGTTCAAAAATCTCTATTATTTGCTATCCGCATCCTTGTATGAATCCAAATACAAAGCGGCCGACGGAGCCTGGTATGATACGAGGTTCAACACCAATTATGCTACTTCATTAACCATAGGAAAAGAATGGAATTTGAAAAACAAGGCGAAAAGCAGAACCGTTGGTTTCAATATCAAATCCATATATGTTGGAGGCTTCCGTTACACTCCTATTGATCTGAACGCATCCATAGCGGCGGGTGAAACAAAATATGTCACATCGCAAACCTATCAGAAAAGAATGCCCGATTACTACCGATTGGATATCCGCCTAAGTTTGAAACGCAACTACAAAAGGATTACAAGCACTATAGCGCTTGACATTCAGAACACGACCAATAGAAAAAATGTGGGTGGTCAATATTTCAATAACAAAACCGGAGAGGTGAAGTATTGGTACCAAACACCTTTGATCCCGATCTTGAGTTATCGGATGGAGTTTTGATTTATCCAAAGTTTTACTCTTTCTAATTCCCTAACTTTTATTACTTTTACATCTCCTGTTGAATTAACAATTCAGACTCATTATTTTTTCAATAAACATTCATTCTTCAGGAAAAAAACACCAATTTTAGATTTACATGAAAATACTCGTATCCTATTTAAAACGTTACAAAGGACTCGTTTTCCTTTCCATGATACTAGCCAGTATCAACCAGATTTTCTCGCTTTTAGACCCTTACATCTTCGGGAGAATCCTCGACAAATTTGCAAATCATAAAGAAGACTTCATTCAGAGGGATTTTCTTGTCGGAGTCGGTTCATTTATCGGCTTAGCTATCGGAGCGGCCATGGTAAGCCGTATCGCAAAAGCATTCCAGGATTATACCGTGAATTTGACCATCCAAAAAGTGGGTGCCGACATTTACATGGATGGCTTGAAACACACCTTGCAGATTCCTTTCAATGAATTTGAGGACAAACGCAGTGGTGAAAC
The DNA here is from genome assembly GCF_946478805.1 of uncultured Fluviicola sp. The sequence goes on from NZ_CAMLDC010000009.1 coordinate 152,668, forward strand.
ACTCAACATCCTTCAAAAAGTACGCATTGACAACGAGCGGTTCATCATGAGCTTCGTGAATATTCTCTTCACTTCGTTGGTTGGGTTGGTTTTCGTAGTCGTATACGCTTTAAGTGTTCACCCCGGGTTGATTCTTGTTTATCTTGGCTCTGCTTTATTACTAAGCTTCATTACAAACAAACTGTCAAAAAGAATTAAGAAAGTACAGACTACCATTGTGAAGGAAACGAATCAATTGGCAGGAAGTACTACTGAAAGTTTGCGCAACATCGAACTGATAAAAAGTTTAGGACTGGCAACACAGGAAACAGAACGCCTGAATGACACCACACGGAAAATCCTTCAATTGGAGTTGAAAAAGGTACGCCAGATCCGGAGCATCTCCTTTATCCAGGGAACTTTCGTGAATTTCATGCGCCAATCCATCATGTTCTTCCTGATGTATTTGTTATTCCGAGATGTATTGACTTTGGGTCAGATTATGACTTTACAATTCTATTCCTTTTTCATTTTCGGGCCTTTGCAGGAGGTAGGAAACGTGATTATTTCCTATCGTGAGGCAGAAGCATCTTTGAATAACTTTGAAAAGATCATCAATACACCAATTGAAGAAAAACCAGCCTCACCGACGAGATTGAATGCAATTCAAAAATTAGCTTTTCACAATGTAGGTTTCCGTCATAAAAGTGCTAATTACGATGCCTTGAGCTCTATTTCATTCGAAGTGAACAAAGGAGAAACGATTGCTTTTGTCGGACCAAGCGGTTCGGGGAAAAGTACGCTCGTGAAATTACTGGTTGGTTTATACAACGCTCCAACAGGGGAAATCACTTACAATGGTGTCAGCAGCAAATCCATTGACACCGAAGAACTACAACAGCAATTAGGCTTTGTGACACAAGACACACAATTGTTCTCCGGAACGATCAAGGAAAATCTTCTATTTGTAAAACCGGATGCAACGGACGAAGAAATCGACGAAGCATTAAGAAAAGCATCTTGTACGAACCTCATCGCACGCAGCGAAAACGGTGTTGATACGGTAATCGGAGAAGGCGGAATGAAATTGAGTGGTGGTGAAAAACAACGTTTGTCGATTGCCCGTGCTTTATTGCGTCATCCGCGTTTGATGGTTTTCGACGAAGCAACTTCTGCTTTGGATTCCTTGACGGAAGAAGCAATTTCAAATACGATTCGCGAAATCACAGATAAAAAAGAACACATTACTGTTCTGATCGCGCACCGTTTATCAACTATCATGCATGCAGACCGCATTTTCGTGCTGGAAAAAGGAGTCATTATCGAAACCGGGAAACACAGCGAATTGTTGGATGAAAAGGGCTTGTACTACGCCATGTGGAGACAACAGATTGGCGAAAGAAGAGATGATGTGATTTTAGCGGCAAATTAGCAACAGCAGATTTCTCAAATTTTCATTTTCCGCAAATGCAGTGAGTTTACGAAGTGTTAGTCTTCAATTTGACAATCTTTTTATCTTAGTTCCAAATTACCTCTAACATGCGCGTTCTCATCTACGTCTACATCTTTGCAGCATTGATTCTTTCAATTGGGTCTTTGTTCCTGGAATCTTATCCTACCCGGTTTTGGATCGAACTGATTGCGCCGAATCCGGGAGATAAATACCCGATTTCTATTGTCGGACTGCTTTCTTTTCTGAGTCTCTTGCTTCCGTTATTGTTATTGATGTTCATTCTTAAATTAATCCGTAACCGGAAAAATCCGGCAACCAGTTCTTCTTCACTCCTCGATACGGATCACTTCAATAAAAGCGGGATTCATTTTATGAGACAAAAACAGATGCAAAATCGCTTGATTGCCAGTGCGATCTTTATCAATGGTGAACAAAAGGGAAAGATTGATTCCGGGAAGACTGCTTTTATCGCATTGGACCCCGGAACTTATGAAGTGGAAATCGGTGCTAAACAGGACAAATCCGACAAACTCATTGTTCAAGTGGAACCAAACAAGCACACACAACTGGAGATCCGGATCATCCCCAATGGATTGAGACCAAAACATGTAATTGAGTTGGCTTAGGATTCAAATCCTCAACTGAATACCAAAATAGCAAGTTCGACCGGGTGAAGGATTATAGTACCTTCCCCCAACTGCATTCAAATCATTCCCTAAACTATAAGAAACATTCAGGATGTTTTCCACTCCGACAAATACTTGGATGTTAAGCTTGTTTTTAGGTCTATACTCCCAATTCAGTTTTGATCCGAGTAACTGATAGGCAGATGCATATGCAGAATTTCCATCGTTCAATGGGATTTTATCAGTGTAATTATAGGAAAGGAATAAGTTAAACCGGTACGGAAAATAAAATTTCAGGCTGCTCACATTTACAAACTTCGGAACGCCCGTTAATTTGTTTCCCGAGTAAGAAACCAGGTCATTGGAGTAATCGCTAAAAGTGAAATCAAAATAAGTATAGCTGTTTTGAAAATCCAATCCCCGTATAAAGCCTTGCGGACGCTGTTTGACAAGTTCCCCGGAGAATTGAAATTCAATACCCAGTTGGTTTGTGCCACCTGCATTCACAAAATATTCTGTTCCGTCGTCGTTCACCCTTCTGACAATAGCCTGACGCAGATCGAATTTAAATACCGCGATATCAGCTGCCCACCGATGATTCATGCTAATAAACCGGAACCCGGTCTCATAATTCCACCCGTATTCCGATTGCAACCCATTATAGATTGAATTGTCCGATGGCCGGATTTCCGCCAAAGTAGGAGGAGAATACCCTTTACTGACCGATGCCCGCCAAACCAAATGACCGATGATACGGTACGAAATTCCCATGCGTGGCATTAACTGCGGATTCAATCCTTTTCTTGTAAACGCATCCTGGAAACCCGGAAAGGTGTTCTTAAAACGATACTGATAATTATTCAGGCTAAGTGCAGCTTCGAGTCCCAAACGATCAACTATCAAAATCGAAAACTGACTGAATACGACGTTTTGCGATACCTTCAGGTCATCAGATGTTTGCAGTTCTCCCCGATTCCCCGATTCGTTATCATAATTGGAAACCCGGCTTTTTGTTTGCTGCCACTCAACCCCGATATCCCATTTCCAATTCAGAACCGTTAATTTTTTCCCCCATTCAAAATAAGTCCGAAGCCCTGAAGACTGTTCTTTTCGTGTTTCATAATTCGTAATGAATGGATTTTTAAAATCGGTGTAACTTCCAAACAAGGTAAGCACGTGTTTGAACGTGGGCGAAAAATGAAATTCATTGGAAATCCCTGCATAACCGGTTACGTTGTAAATACCCGCTTTTTGTTCGCTTGCTCCAGGTAAGGTTGCGGTTGCCGGTCTTGCCTGCCGGGGGTCTGATTCTACTTGTGATAGAGTAAGTCCGCCCGGTGTTTCATAATGAAGCTGCGATCCTAGCAGTAGCAACTTCACGCTTCCTTTTTTATAATTCCATTTTTGTACAGTCTGCAGGTAGTTTCGTTGGAATGCACTGTTTTCCCGATAACCTTGCGACCGCTGGTAAGATTGGTCGATGCTTAAGGAATAGCGCTTCCAGTTCTTATTGAGACTTACTTGCTCGTCAAAGAGTCTGTATGAACCAGTTCTTATGGAAGCTTTCACTGTTGCCGAATCCGAACCATTTTCCGGATCAAGGAGAATCACACCACCTGTATTCGCACCGAACATGCTGCCTTCAGGTCCTTTGATAATTTGAATGGAATGAATACTGCTTGCATTGATCAGGTTTAGATAGGTATTTCCTCCTGCATCTGTCAAAGGGAATTCACCCAAATAAACTTTTACATTCCGGATGCCAAATGGTGAACGCAACAAACTACCTCTGACGGATAAACGATAACTGCCCGGAGATCGTTCTTCCATTCGCACACCGGGTACTGAATTCAAGACCGGTACAAGTGATTGATTGGTATAATCCCGCATTTGCTCTTGCCCGATAATAGACACACTGGATGCAGCATGCAAAAGCAAGGGTTTTGAAGGATAAGCATTTACTGTCACCTCCTGTAAAGATTTGACAGAATCTTCCTGTGCGGACACCATGCAGGCACAACTCATTGCTATTAGGAATAAGAGGCCTTCGTTTTTCATTCGTTCTGATTACTTAGCGCGAACTCTCCAGATAGTATTTGTCACATCATCCGCTACCAGAAGCGAACCATCGGGCAATAAGGTTAACCCTACAGGTCTCCCGTGTACTTCATTCTTTTCTAGGTCGGCAATGAATCCGGTTAAAAAATCTTCCGGTTTTCCGGATGGTTTTCCTTTCACAAAAGGAATGAAAACAACTTTATATCCCGACAACACCGAACGGTTCCACGAACCATGTTGTGAAACAAAAACACCGCCCTGGTATTTTTTAGGAAATGCATGTGCCGTGTAAAATGCCAAACCCAATGAAGCCGTATGGGATCCCAACGGAACATCAGGTACTATCGTTTTTTTCACCAATTCGGGTTGTGTTTCTTCGACTCGAGGATCGATATGCTGACCGAAATAACAATAAGGCCATCCATAAAATCCACCTTTCTGGACACTGGTGAGGTAATCAGGAACCAGTTCGTCACCGAGTTCATCCCGCTCATTTACAGCGGTCCAAAGTGTTTTAGTACCTGGTGCCCACCCCATTCCTACAGGATTTCTCAGCCCTGAAGCATATACTTTGAGATCCGATCCATCCGGGTTGATCTCCAAAATGTCGGCGCGTAACAATTCCTTGTCAATTCCGTTCTCTGCAACGTTACTCCCGGATCCGACAGCGATATAGATTTTCGAACTATCCGAGTTGGTAATGATATTTCTTGTCCAATGCCGATTCTTGTCTCCGGCAGGAAGATCTATGATCTTTTCAGGTTCAGCAGAAATTTTAGTCTGTCCGGCTTTATAGGGATAACGGACCAATGCATCCGTATTTCCTACATAGAGCCAATTCCCGATTATCAACATTCCAAAAGGTTGATTCAACCCCGTAAGCAAGGTGTCCTTCCGGTCGGGAATTCCATCCTTGTTCGTATCGCGCAATAGTGAAATGCGGTCAGCGCTATGTTTTAAATTATTTGATTTGTTTGCACCTATGAGTGTCCCTCCGACCTGTTCAATAAAAGAATGATTGGCGTTTGTTTCAGCTACCAGTACATCCCCATTTGGGGTAACACACATCCAACGGGGATTCTCAAATCCATCTGCATATTTTTCAACTGCAAAACCTTTTGGCGCAACAGGAGTTTGATTGTCCCATCCGATCACCTTGCAAGGGTTACGAGTTGACTTTGTGGCATATGGAGCTGGTAAACTGTCTGCCTGTTGTTTTTTCGGTTGCGTAAACCCTGCTATCGGGTAAAGGAACAGTGTTAAAAAGAAAATAGTATATCGTCTCATCACCAAGTTGTTTGAAAACCAAAGATGAGTACCTTATTTGCCATTATTGTTATACAATTTTGGGAATCCCTTATGAAAATCACAGATTTCGTGAATGCCGGAGTTGAAGAATCTACATTTCTTTTTTTCAGAAAAATACATCTCTTGCATAATACCCATTTAAACATTAATTTAACCCAACAAGCCTTGGTAAAATGGATTACATTGATTATTATAAAATTTTAGGTGTCGGCAAAAATGCAACTGCAGATGAAATCAAGAAAGCGTATCGGAAATTAGCCCGCAAGCATCATCCCGATCTGAACCCCAACAACCCGGAAGCCGGGAAACTGTTTCAGCAGATCAATGAGGCAAACGAAGTCCTGGGGGATCCTGAGAGCAGGAAGAAATACGACCAATATGGAAAAGACTGGAAGCACGCGGAGCAATTCGAACAAGCTAAAAGACAGCAAAAATCATCCGGTGCATACCAACAGGGCAATCCATTCGGTGGTTCCGAAAATCCATTTGGAGAGGGCGAATACTTTTCCGGTGATGGGGGCGACTATTCTGATTTTTTTTCTTCGATGTTTGGCAATCGTGGAAGTGGCAGACAGGCAAAGTTCAAAGGCCAGGACTTTCGAGCATCCGTTCAGTTGACTTTAACAGATGCATATAAAACCCAAAAACAAACCTTTACGGTCAATGGGAAAAACATTCGCATCACCGTACCTGCCGGAATTGAAAACGGACAGGAAATAAAACTTGCCGGACACGGTGCTCCCGGTGCGAATGGTGGCCCTAACGGCGACTTGTATATCACCTTTGAAATAAAAAACAACACCGCATTTACGCGCAAAGGAAACGACTTGTATGCGAATGTGCCCCTGGATCTCTATAAATCCCTGCTGGGTGGAGAAGAAATCATTGATACGCTGGGTGGAAAAGTGAAAATGACCATAGCTCCTGAAACCCAGAATGGTACGAAAGTCAGGCTGAAAGGAAAAGGGTTCCCGGTATATAAAAAGGAGGGTGAATTCGGGGATTTGTATGTGACTTACCAGATCCGGATACCAACCGGCTTGACAGCGAAGGAAAAAGAATTGGTAGAACAACTTTCGAAAGAACGAAAAAACAACTGAACATGGAAACAATAAATAAGATATCCATTGAGCAATGCTGTGTTTATTACAACATTGAAACTTCATTCGTGTACAAGTTGGATGAATACGGTTTAATTGAGTTGATTCGCTCGGATGAAACGGTTTTTATCACTTTTGAACAACTCTCCGATCTCGAGAAGTACATGCATATGCATTACGAACTGGAGATTAACCTGGAAGGCCTGGAAACCATCAAACATCTGCTGGATCGGGTTCATGAGCTTCAGAAAGAAGTGAGTCGATTAAAGGGCGAAGTTGGGTAAATTTTGTTCAGCCATGTGAAGTAGCCGAAAAGTATGCATCATGTTTTTGGCGTCGTAATTTTTACCGTGAGAAACAGTACTTTGATAACGGTCTTCATTGCGTTTTCCGATCCATTCCCAATATTGTGCATACTCCTTGCAGTGAATGGAATACGGGTATAAGGAGTATTGATTGGTAAATTATCGAATAACGACTTTCTTAATGACAGTAGCCTGTTCTGAATTGATTTCAATAAAATAAATTCCGGCGGGCTGTTTTATTTGATAATCAATATTTTCCAGTGAAGAATAGTTTGTTTCATCTAGCTGCTTACCTGATATATCTTTCAATTTAACCGTCATACTACCGGAAAGAACAGTACTTGCAATATGTATAAGACCTTCTGTAGGATTCGGATAAATGAGCACAAGCAAATCTTTTTGTTCTTCTATTCCTAGAGGATTCACGATCTCGAAGAAATAAGCAGAACCTGCGCTCTGCAATGTGTTTTGTCCATTACTATCTTCGTCTTCTGTTGTCGCTCCAATCAAAATCGTTGCTCCTTCCATTTCCAGAGAGATACTAAAGTTGTCGTAAGGAGATCGGTCCGGGGCAACTATTTTCTGGATGAATGTCCAGTTCGTATTTCCATTGTTTTCGTAGAGATAGGCTGCGCCAGCATTATCCATAGAATTACCACCAGTTGCATTCAAGTTGTTGTAAAGAGAACCAACCAGCGCATACGACCCGTCAAGTGCTACTGAATAGCCAAAAATATCTTGCTGCTGCCTGTCAGGAGCCGACATTTTTTGTATCTGAATCCAGTCATTGTTTGTATTCCGTTCAAATAGGTAAGCTGCACCGGCATCTGTTAACAGATTATTTCCGTTCAAATCATCTGCTTCCAGATGTGCTCCGGTAAGAATATGATTGGCAGATATCGCTACCGATTGACCGAATGCATCATTCGCATGTCGCTGCGATGGTGTTAATTTCTGGATCTCTTCCCAAGTGCCAGACAAATTTCGTTCAAAAAAATAAACTGCCCCTGCATTATAAAGTGGATCTTGATTTTCTGCATTTGTATTCGCTCCATATGCTCCAACAACCAACTGGTGATTGTAAATGGCAACGCGAGAAAAATGTGCCCCATGACTCCTATCTGAAGCTGTTATCTTTTGCAATTGCAACCACTGTCCTCCATCCGTTCGTTCAAAAATATAAGCTGCTCCGGCATTTAAAATAAAGTTGCTGCCCGCAGTGTCATAACTATTATAAGATGCCCCCACAACGGCATAGCGACCATATAAAGCTACTTCTGCGAAATTATCATCAGTATGCGGATCAATTGCCGTCAGCTTGACAACTTCTATCCAAATATCGTTCTGATTTTTTTCGAATACATATACTGCACCAGCATTCTCGATTACAGAATTGTTAACACCGAGGACATCGGCATAAGAACTTCCAACAAGAAGATAATTACCGCTAAGAGCTACATATCTTCCAAAATAGTCACCCGCCATTCCGTCTGAAGCTGTTAGAATTTGAGTCTCTTGCCAAGTTCCATCCGGTTGATTTTTATAAATATAAACAGTCCCTGCATCCTCTCCTAAATTATCGTCATAAACAGAACCAACTGCAGCAAAATCTCCATCCTTTGATACCGTATTTCCGTAAGCATCATTTACATGTCTTGAAGAGGCTGTAAGTTTAATTGCAGGTGAAAGAACCTGTGCATGAATCGGAACGGATAATAAAAGAAAAAATAGGACTAGGTTTAAAGGATAATTCATGAGAGTGATTTTATCAAATATACAAAACTTTGTAAAATGGTTTAAGCGGAAATGTTTCAACCCCCAACTGTTTTAGTATCTTGGAATATTGTAGACTTGATCTGCTGATTCAAATACTGTTTCTGGATTGTTAAAGTAGAGCCAAATAAACAAGCACAGCTAGAAATTTACATCATTCCAAATGGAATTCGATTAAAGTATGTGACAAGTAATATCTAGATTCAAAGAAAATATGTATTTTTGCACTCCACTAAAATAGAGAGGTGTCCGAGTGGTTGAAGGAGCTACCCTGGAAAGGTAGTATACGGGTAACTGTATCGAGAGTTCGAATCTCTTCCTCTCTGCATAAAAATCCCAGGCTTATCAAAGTCTGGGATTTTTTTATTGGCTAAACCGAAAGATTTTCTTTCGAGTGGAAGGAACATGAAAGCACGCTTAATGACCGGATTTCGATTGTGTTCTAAATCAAAGATCTTCCGTACATTCGGCTCATCACAAATGAACACTCCATGTTTATACATCAAGGTAAAAAAAGAACAGCAAAACATAACTTGCAAATTGCATCCTTGCTATCTTTTGTAGCTGGTATAGTGAATGTTGCCGGTTTCTTAGCTGTTGCAAAACTGACTACGAACGTAACCGGGCACTTTGCTTTTTTCGTAGATGAAGTTTTCAAATTGAAATTTTGGGAAGGCTTCATTTACTTTCTATATATCTTTTTCTTTTTCCTCGGTTCATTTTCTTCCAGTTTTCTAGTGGAAGTCATTTCCAGAAAAAATGAAAACTATGTCTACATTGTTCCCACATCCATAGAGTGCTTAATCTTGATTCTAATAGCTGTTTTTGGAGGGGATTTAGTGATTGCAAATCCAAACCTCATCGCATTCAGCCTGCTTTTTGCAATGGGTTTACAAAATTCTCTGGTTACCCGAATTTCCAACGCCACAGTTAGAACAACGCATCTCACAGGACTCTTTACCGATTTAGGAATTGAACTCTCTCAATTGTTTTTTTATCGGGAAGAAGAAACAAGGAAAAAATTGATTGCTTCGGTCAAATTGCGCTTAACCATCATCAGTTTCTTTTTTATTGGCGGAATCATCGGTGGAATTTTCTATTCAGGAATTGGTCTGCATGTTTTGTTCATCGGATCAGCTTCATTGATTCTAGGGATTATCTACGACAATATTAAATTAAAAATCAAATTGCTCCGGAAGAAATACAGGCATTAACATTCAAAAGGAATAAATTGTTTTGCCTAGGTTAGACCGTCACTTCACCTGCAACTGATTTCTTCAAAATCACTTTCGCAGCTTCTACATTTCCGACACTTTTTCCTAAAGCATACATGGTTTTGGTCACTGCTGCTTCGGTTGTCAGGTCAAAGCCGGAAAGCACGCCGTTCTTCTCGAAGAAGGAGCTGGTTTCGTATTTCCCCTGCTCCACTCTTCCGGTGGAACATTGCGTGATATTCAGTACGATTCCTCCTGCTTGCAGGTAATTCAATAACAAGGAATGGAACTGTTTATCGGAAGGAGCATTTCCTGAACCGTAGGTTTCCAGGATGATTGCCTTGGTTTTTTTGGTGTCAAAAAGGGATTCGTAAATATTCCAATTGATTCCCGGGAAGAACTTAATGAGGGCCACCGAAGAATCGAAAGCGGTAAATAATTCCAATTCTTTCGATGATTCGAATGTTCCGCCCGTGTAATCAATGTGAACTCCTGCAACAGCCAGGGGACGCAAATTCGGTGAACGAAATGCTTCAAAAGAAGAGGCGGATACTTTGGATGTGCGGTTTCCACGATACAAAGAATATTCAAAATAAATAGCCACTTCCTGGATCCGGGAAGTTCCATTTTCATTTTTAGCAGCAGCAATTTCAATGGCGGTGACCAAATTCTCTTTCCCATCTGTACGGATTGTTCCTATCGGAAGTTGAGATCCCGTAAAAATGACCGGTTTTTTCAATCCCTGGAGCATGAAACTCAAAGCCGAAGCTGAAAAAGCCATTGTATCCGAACCATGAAGAATCACAAATCCATCAAAGTCATTGTATTTTGTGAAAACCAATTCAGCCATTTCTTTCCACCAAGACGGATTCATCTCTGAAGAATCGATCGGATGTGGGAATGCGTGTGTTGTCAGCTGAACATTCAAACGCGCCAACTCCGGAATGTGCTTGTAAACATCGCCAAAGTCAAAGGCAGTCAGGGAACCTGTTAACGGATCATTCACCATTCCAATTGTTCCTCCTGTATAAATAACCAGTACGTGTGGCGTTGTCTTCATGCGTATCTAATTGTGTGAGGCAAAGTTCACTGAAAATACCGAAAAAACAAGCTTCAAGGAAGAAGTTTATTCCGCTGCATTCCGCTCAGTCAATTTAGGAGCTTTCCAAAACAACTTCGGATTGTTGGTTACGTAATTGGTCATTGTGAAATTTACATCCTTGTTTACATGATCTGTCTTTTGCGGACTTTGATTGAGACCATCAAGTGGCAATAATTGCACATAAACAGTACTTTTTCCCGGAAGTTTCGTTTCATAATTGTATTCACTGGAAACCGGGCATTCCAAACGATAGAGGTTTTTGGCCATGTAATAGTCCAAATAACCTTGAACCCATACCAATTGCTCATTATTCCAATTCGCATCGGGATTTACAATGACAGTTCTACCATCAATCAACCGCTGCCGCACTTCTTCGATACTTAGAAGTACTCCCTTTTCATCCATCACATACGCGTTATTGGTCGGATCCATGTAAACCCATTTTTTCAGCCATTCGGAATAAACCATATTGATCACGTGACAATCATCAAACTCCAATTCTTTTGGCATGCAGGTGATGTAGCGCGATTTGAAACCCATTGCGAGGTAGCATTCATTCAGGGAAATCGCCAAACCGCGGCAGTTCAATCCACGTGAACCATCTTTGCAAACCTGGATCATATCATCTGCATTTTTATTCTCCGGATTTCCGTGCTGTCCGTCGTGTTTTACCAGGTTATGGATCCAATGCATCAGGTTGATGATCTGGTTGATCTCTCCTGCATCACCTGCAATTGAATCCAGGTTGTATTTTTTACGCAGAGCTACCAAATTCGGGTCGTTCATATCCTGATACGTAAATTCAGGAACTGATCTGGAGTCGGAAGTATTGTATTTATTCGCTTGTTTCAACTTCCCGATATAATCAGGACTTTCCACAAATTTAACACGTGTAAGACAGGTGTCTTTATTTTGGTATAATACAATAAAATCGCGGACAGGATGCTTTTTATCCACTTTGATCACCATCGAATCCACGTCTGTAACAAAGATCACTTCGTTTTCAGACGTTTCCAAAACATCCGGCTTCACTTCGGGGGCGATCGTCCAGCTCCTGACCGTAATCGGATTGTCTGTTGCGAACCTCATCCGGAATGTCTTCACATTCGTGTGAAGCACCTTTTGCTTTTTTTGAGCAAAGATGGAAAGAGATGAAAAGAGGAGAAAAACGGTTAAAATCGGACGCATAAAACGAAGTTATCTTCCGAAGATAAAATCTTTTTCGATAAATTATCCCAGAGATGCTAATCTTTTTACGGATGAAATAAACCCAAAGCATTCTGAGTAGTCACTTCCTGTAACTTGCTGAGTGGCAGAGTCAAGATTTCAGCTATCTTTTCAGCTGTATGGACGATATACCCACTTTCGTTTCTTTTCCCGCGGAAAGGAGTCGGTGCGAGATAGGGCGCATCCGTTTCCAATACTAATTTTTCCAACGGGATGTTCTTCAATGTTTCAGGCAGATCCGATTTCTTGTAGGTCACCACTCCGCCAATTCCAAATAGGAAACCTTTGTAATCCAGGATCTTCTTAACGTCCTGCTCATTTCCTGTGAAACAATGAAAAATTCCTTTCAGGCGTTCATCATTTTCCCGGTCCAGCACTTCGTAAATTTCCGGAAAGGAATCACGGGCGTGGATTACGATTGGAACCTGAAGTTCTTTGGCCCAGTTGATCTGGGTCCTGAAAGCTTCCTTTTGCTCTTCAACAAAAGTCTTATCCCAATAAAGGTCGATTCCAATTTCCCCGATAGCCACGTAGGGTCTTTTTTCCAGCAAGATTTTCATCTTAGCCAGTACCAATTCCCAATTATCGTCCACCGAACACGGATGAAGCCCCATCATTGCAAAGCAATTTTCCGGAAATTGTTGTTCCAAAGCATGCATTCCTTCCACCGAATTCAAATCGATATTGGGCATATACATGCGTCCAACTCCTGCTGCAATTGCGCGCAGGATCATTTCCGTTCGGTCTTCGTTGAATTGTTCGGAGTAAAGATGTGTGTGAGTGTCGATAAACATAGTAAGATCGCTTTGCTTTTAGACTAAAGACAAAAGACCAGAGACAACTATCTGTCTTTGGTCTTCAGTCTGATGTCTTTAAGTCTTGATTAACAAAATTCGTCGTAGGCTGCTTCTAGGTTCTCAGCGATCATAGCTGCAGTAACTCCTTCGATATTGTGTCTTTCCAGGAAATGAACCAATTTTCCGTCTTTAAATAAAGCCACGGATGGCGAAGATGGAGGAAATGGTAAAAAATACTTACGAGCTTGTTGTGTAGCTTCAGAATCAACACCGGCAAAAACCGTCAATAAATGATCCGGTTTTTTTCCTGCTATTTCCAAAGATTTTTTCACTCCTGGTCTTAAGTTTCCTGCTGCACATCCGCAAACAGAATTTACAACTACCAAGGCAACACCTTTGCTAGTTGGAATTGTCGCATCTACTTCTGATGCTGATACGAGTTGTTGAAAGCCCACACTTGTAAGGTCTTCCTTCATTGGTTGTACGAGTTCTGGTGGGTACATATTATTAAATTTTATAGTGCAAAGTTACAGTTTCTTCTTGCTTTGGGAAACAAAAAACGGGTTCAATTTTTGCCAATTAAATTTAAAACCATTCTAAATCACGAAAAATTGAATTTTTTTCACTGAAATCCATACTTATCAACAAATTATTTATTTACTTTGTCCCAATTAAAAAGAGAACAGATGAATAGTTTTTGGTGGACACTCGGAAAAATCCTAAATGGTGCATGGTTTTATGACAACATTGGGGATCTCTTTAATTATTCAATTATCGTTCTTGGATTCATTGGATTGTTTTACTGGTTGAACTGGCAACGCAAATTCAACAATCAAGCTGAAAAAGATCCGAATCAATTGAAATAATTGGTGATTTTACTATATTTAAAAGGTCTTCGTTCGGAGGCCTTTTTTATTGACGAAAATTTACTGTAGGGACACGATGCATCTCGCCCCTACAGTATTGTTATTATATTTAAAATCATGCTGACATTCATTATTACTGCCGGGGGAATTGGAAAACGAATGGGAGGTTCCATACCAAAACAATTCCTGTTATTGAATGACAAACCCATTCTGATGCATACTATCGAACGGATCCATTCATTTGACATTAATGCCGAATTGATTGTCACCCTTCCCATTGATTACCTTAAAGATTGGGAGGAAATGTGCCGGAAACATGATTTTCAGATCAGGCACGAAGTTGTTTCGGGAGGCGAAGAGCGATTTGATTCCATTAAAAATGCATTGGAGAAAGCAACCGGTGAGTGGATTGCTGTTCATGACGGTGTTCGGCCTTTTGTAGGTAAACCGGTTTTAAATCAGTTGCTTCTTGAGGTTAAAAACCACCGTGCTGTGATTCCAGTGATTCCCCTGAAGGAAACACTTCGCATTGTAGATGGCCAAACCAATGCAACTGTACAAAGGGATCATTACCGCATTGTCCAAACTCCGCAGGTATTCGAAGCAAAGCTGATCAAAAAGGCTTATGAGCAAAAATACGCAACTACCTTCACAGACGATGCAAGTGTTGTGGAAGCAATTGGAGCCCGCATTCACCTGATTCCCGGAAATGATGAAAATATCAAAATTACCAATCCCCTCGATTTAAGTGTGGCAGCAATTATTTCGAAGACATGGAATCAATGAGTTTTATTTTCATTAAAAATTTAATTAACTAATTATCAAATGGTTATTTGTAAATCTGTTCGCTTCTTTGCGAACACTCGAATTTGAAAATTCTCAAATTCATGATTCATCAAATCTCTCACAATTTCAATAAGAGGCATTAAAGAATAATTAATGTTGTTTGAAATTAACATGTTCAATCACACCATTTTCTTCATTTAAATTTTAATTGATTCACAATTCCGCAACGTATTCTTGCCGAAAAAGTCATTTTTTTCCCCATTTCTGATTACATGCTGAACGGAACTTTGTTGAAAGTTTATACAGCAATGAAAAAAACAATACTCTTTATCGGAACCGTTTTGATGAGCTTATCCGGTATCGCTCAAAATCCGGGACTCGTAATCTCGGAAATTCTACCAAATCCCAGCGGAACCGATTCCCCATTTGAATGGATTGAATTGGTTGCAACCGGCAATATCAATTTCGCAACGACACCTTATACGGTTGTTTGTAATAACTCGGCGGCTACCGTGAACGGATGGATCGAAGGTGGTGCTATCACTTACGCTTTTCAAATAAATACCGGATCGGTAACCACGGGGCAAGTGGTATATGTAGGTGGAAGTTCCATGGCTCCAACCGGAACTCAAATCCGGGTAATTAATACCGCAACAACTGCCGGAGACGGATTCGGGGCTGCAGGCAGTGGAGTTGTCGGAAATGGTGGATCAAACGGTGATGGAGTCGCTGTCTTTAATTTACCGGTAGCTTCTTTAACCGGTTCAACTATTCCGGTAGATGCATTGTTCTACGGAACTGCACTTGGAACCGCCGTTTTAAATGCAGGTGCAGACGGATACCAACTGCCTGTTAACGACATCTATAACGGAGGAAAACTTCAATCAAACTCTTTTTTCGCAGGAGATCCGGGAAGCGACCAATCCATTCGTGCCACGGGATTATTTAATACCCAAACTGCGCTGTGGTCTGGTCAGCGTTCTTGGTCGGTTGGAACGCCGACCTTAGACAATCTTTCTTCGGTCAGTTTATTTGCAGCAACACCTGGAACGGTTGCTTTTTCAGCAATTACTCAAAACTTTGTGGAAAATGCGGGAACTGTGAATGTGTCCCTTACTTCTGCTTCACCGAATGCTTATCCGGCAACGATCGTTTTGAGCTACTCGGTTTACACGGATGCCACTCAAACAAGCGATTTTACCTTATCAGAGGACACCATTGTTATCCCGGCAAATTTCACGGGAACGCAAACTGTCCCATTAACTATCATTGACGATATATTGGCAGAGAGAACAGAGAAGATCATCCTGAAAATGAAATCTTTATACAATGCGACAATCGGCACGAATTCATTCCAGATCATTTATATCAAGGACAATGATTACCAGGCTCCAACTCCAAATAACGAATTGAAGCTAAACCTGCTTTCAAGTTTTTCCAATGGTGCGGAAGGAACCAATTCTGCGGAAATTGTTGCTTTTGACCCTACAACAGATAAATTATACATTGCAAACTCTGTCGGTGCAAAAGTGGATATCGTAGACCTTTCGAATCCTGCAACTCCCTCTTTAATCAATTCAATTTCAATCACGCCTTACGGAAACATCAATTCATTAACGGTGCACAACGGTGTTGTTGCTTGTGCAGTGGAGAATGCAAATCCACAACTCAATGGAAACATTGTTTTCCTGGATGAAAATGGAGTGTTCATTTCCCAAGTTCCGGTTGGTGCTATGCCCGACATGATCACATTCAACAATGATTACACGAAAGTGTTGGTCGCTTGCGAAGGAGAACCTAAGTCAGATTATTCGATCGATCCTGAAGGTTCGGTTGGAATTATTGATGTTACAGGCGGCTATCCAGCTTTAACTGCTGCAAACGTTACGATGGTAAATTTCCAGTCATTCAATGGTCAAGAAGCAGTTTTGCGTTCCCAGGGAATCCGCATCTTCGGACCAGGAAGTTCAGCAGCACAAGATTTCGAACCGGAATACATTACCCTTTCAGAAGACAATTCAACAGCTTACGTTTCATTACAGGAAAACAATGCAATGGCGGTGATTGATATCTCTGCAGGAACTGTAAGTGCAATTCGTCCATTGGGAACAATGAACTATGCAAACGGCAACAGCGGATTGGATGCTTCCGACCAAACTGCAGGTATTTTCATTGGCTCCGTACCGGTTAAGGGATTATTCATGCCGGATGCCTTGGCTCATGCTACTATTGACGGAGCGGAATATATTTTCTCGGCAAACGAAGGAGATGCACGTGAATACACTGCTATCACGGAAGTGGCGCGTTTATCGGCAACTTCACTAGATGCTTCCATTCCGGATCAGAATATCCTGAAACACAATCAATTCCTTGGTCGGATCAACGTGACCAATGCAAGCGGTGATACTGATAATGATGGAGATATCGATGACATACACGTTTTCGGGACACGTTCATTCTCCATTTGGAATGCCCAGACCGGAGCTTTGGTTTTCGATTCAAAAGACCTGATCGAGCAAATCACGGCAAATCACCCGACTTTGAACGGTCTGTTCAATGCAAGTAATAGTTCCGGAACTGCAGTAGCTAAAAATCGGTCGGATGATAAGGGTCCTGAGCCTGAAGGCGTCACTACTGCAATTATCAATGGAAATCACTACTTATTCGTTTCTATGGAACGCGTTGGCGGAGTGATGTTGTTCAATGTAGATATTCCGAGTGCTCCGGTTTATGTCGGGTATTACAACAACCGTTCTGTTGGAGCAAACAGCGGTCCGGATCGCGGTGCAGAAGGAATTATCATCATCAAGAAAGAAGATTCACCAACGGGACATGATATCGTGATCCTTGCAAACGAGATAAGTTCTACCCTTTCCATTTTTGACATCAATACTTGTGTGGAGCTGGCAGGAGCTACTATCAGTGTTCCGACAGATTCCATTTGTGCAGGTGATCAAGTTACTTTAACAATTCCGGGGAACGCACAAAGTGCAGTTCAATGGTTGAAAGATGACCAAGTCATTGCAGGTGAAACCGGAAACTCACTGGATGTGACTTTGGCTGGAAATTACCGCGTGTTTGTTTCAAATTCCACTCTTGCTTGCGCAGATACTACTTTGGCTGAAACTATTCAAATATTGACCTTGCCAAGTATTGCAGCCGGTTCTGATATAACAATTTGCATTGGTGATACCGTAAACTTAAGTGCTGCAAGTTCCGAAACAATTTCATGGAATAACAGCGTTCAGGATGGTGTCGACTTCTTCCCGACAGCGACTATGGATTACATTGCAACAGCTACAGATGCATTCGGATGTGAAAATGCCGATACATTGACTGTAATGGTAAATACCCTTCCGATTGTGGACGCAGGTTCGGATCAGAGCGTTTGTACCGGAACTTCAATTACATTCACGGCAACAGGTGCTTCCAATCTTTCGTGGAACAATGGGATCACAAATGGAACTCCTTTCAATGCGGCAACCGCAGGTTCTTATATCGTAACCGGAACAGATGCAAACGGATGCGTTGACATGGATACGATTGCTTTGACGTTGTTTGCTCTGCCTTCCATCGACTTAGGAGCGGACATGATCGTTTGTGTCAATCATTTCCCGGTCAATTTGAACGGTCCGGCAGGATTTACCAACTATAGCTGGAGCAATGGTGCTACGACACAAAATATATCAGTATCGCAGGCTGGTTCTTTCACTTTAACCGTTTCAAATAACAATGGTTGTATCGATGAAGACACGCTTGTAGTCGTTTCCGACCCATGTTTAGGATTGGCTGAAAACGATGTTTTTGAATATGTAATGTATCCGAATCCGGCTTCAAAACTTGTGTTTGTCGAAACAAACGTCCTGAACTCAGAAGCGATTGTTTATGCTTCAAACGGACAAATATTGCTTACACAACAAAATACAAGCGCTGACTTCACTTTGAATTTGGCAGATTTAGCTGACGGAATTTATTGGGTGAAAGTTCTTTCAACTGAAGGAGTAGTTACCAGACAATTGATCTTAAAGAAATAGAATAACCTACACGCTGCGAAGCCCTCTCGAAATCACGGGAGGGTTTTTGTTTTTACAGCCCAACCAATTTTAAAAGACAGATAGACATCCCGCAATGACGGGACAGGTTGTATCTGTTCGCTCAGTAAAATAGGGCGTTCTAGCAAGATTCATTCCTGCAGTCTCCCCGTTCGGTTTCCAAGGTCACGTGTTGGATATTCTGATGCTCAAGCTGGTGTCGCAGCTCCTGTTTAATGGAGGCTTCCTGTTCGCACTGCACTGTTTCTTCCAGTACCAAATGAGCGGTCATCGCATTCTCGGTAGAGCTCAATGGCCAAATATGCACATGATGCACCTCCTTCACTCCTTTCACTTTCCGGATCAACGCTATCACCTCTTCCAGGTGAATATCACTAGGAACTCCATCCAGGGAAAGTCGCAAGCTTTCTTTCATTAATTTCCAGGTACTGAACAAAATAATCGTGGCGATAATCAAGCTAAAAACACTGTCTAGCCAATATAAATGCGTGTAATAAATGACGATTCCGCCGATAACCAATCCGGCCGAAACCAACGCGTCAGCCAACAAATGCAAATAGGCACTTTTCACATTGATGTCTTTTTCTTTATTGCGGTGAAAAAAAAGCGCTGTCGAAAAATTGATTACAATTCCAATTCCGGCAACGATTGAAACAGTTAGACCCGGAATGATCTGTGGATGGAATAAATGATCCACTGCCCCGTAAACAATGACACCGATTGCAAGTAGTAAGAGCATGGAATTGAATAAGGCAACCAAAATAGATGTTTTACGATAACCGTAGGTATACCTGTTGGTAGACTTGATTTTCATAAGCTTGAATGCCAAAAGTGAAAGTGCCAGGGTTCCAACATCGGATAAATTATGTCCGGCATCCGATAGAACGGAAAGTGAATCGATCGCAATCCCGACAATTGCTTCTACGACTACAAATAATAGGTTGAGAATGATTGCAATGACAAATGCACTATTGACCCTGGTCAATGTCACTTCATGATGATGTGCGTGATCGTGTCCCATAATTCATCTTTCTTTCTTAAAGTTAAGAAATCCCTCGAATTCAGGTGATCCCAAAAAACGTATAAAAAATTAGGCACGCGATAAATCGCGTGCCTAATTCTAATTTTATAATTCAGACAGATTATGCTTTTCCCAACTCTTTCAATAATCTCAAATGATGGAAGATTGCCGCACCAAAGGTTCGGTGATAATTATATTGAATACCATATTCTTTGGCAGTCTTCTTCACAATTTTCGAAATCTTAGGATAATGAATATGTGAAATATCCGGGAACAGATGATGTTCAATCTGGTAATTCAATCCACCGACATACCATGTCAACAACGGATTCCAATTCTCAAAATTTGCTGTTGTCATCAATTGATGTTTTGCCCAGGATATATCATCATTCTTTTCTGTATAGCCTTCTTTTGTCATGAATTCTGTTTCGGGCATAACATGCGCCACCTGGAACACAAATGCCAAAATGATCCCGCAAATGAAATGCATCACCAAAAATCCGATCACTACCTGCCACCAGGTAACGTCCATCACCAATAATGGAATCGCAATGATGTAAATGTAATAAAGCAATTTTGAGAAGATCAACTGGATCAAGGCTTTTCGGAATGTTGTATTTTGAGCTTCCAACAAACCTTCTTTACTGTAGCGGCTCAATTGCATGAAATCCTTGTTTGTCATCCAGGATAAAGTCATCAAACCGTAAAAGAACCAAGCGTAATACACCTGGAAACGGTGAACCTTTTTATGTGGCTTATTCGGGGAAAATCGAAGTAATCCGATTGAATCGATGTCTTCATCCATGTCGTGCACATTCGTAAAACTGTGATGTAATACGTTATGCTGAATACGCCAGTTCAAATTGAATCCACCGAGAATCTCCATCGAGAAACTCATGATCTTATTAAGCCATTTGTATTTTGAGAATGCCCCGTGATTGGCGTCATGCATGATGGAAAGTCCGATTCCTGCCATTCCCACACCCATAATCATGGTCATGAAGAACATCAGCCAATGATTTTCAATTACTCCGAAAACCATTAAAAAATAAGGAAGTAAGAACAATGAAAACATCAATGGAACTTTCAATAGCATCCGCCAATTACCGTAACGTTTCAGGTTGTTTTTTTTCAGATAATCATCTACCTGTTGGGAGAGTTTCTTTGTAAAATCGTCACTTCTCGTGAGTCTTATGTATTGCATAGTTTTTTGCACAAATGGTATTTATTTGCACTTGCAAAGGTATTCATAGTTTCAATTCAAAATTCCCAAAAAAGGCGAATTGCGAAGATTTAATAGTGAAGACGAAGTTAATAATCTGATTATCAGAACTTACTTTCCGTTCCAATTTGTCATGGTCAATTGAATTCCTATCGAGGCATAACTCTTCAGGAACTCTGTGGCAACAGCGATTCGCTCGTTCAGGGTTTCACGCTCTTCTGTGCTCCATTCACCCAATACATAATCCACTTGCTGGCCTTTGTGGAAATCGGCTCCAACACCGAAACGCAAGCGACAATACTCGGTGGTATTCAAAGTTGCCTGAATATCCTTCAGTCCGTTATGTCCGCCATCCGAACCTTTTCCCTTCATACGCAGTTTTCCGAACGGAAGTGCCAGATCATCCGTAACCACCACCAGGTTTTCCCTGGAGATTTTTTCCTGTTGCAGGTAATAATTCACAGCCTTACCGGAAAGATTCATGTAAGTGGTCGGTTTCACCAAGATCAGGGTTCTTCCTTTGAATTTCACTTCTGCCACTTCAGCTGTTTTTTGTAAGGAAAAGGTTCCGCCCAATTCCTTTGCCAATGCCTCAACAACCTTAAACCCGATGTTATGACGCGTTTCTTCGTACTTCGAACCTGGATTTCCTAAACCGACAAATAGATATTTCATGTTGTAAAGTTAATTATGAATTGTGAATTCCGAATGGTGAATTGTAGTTTAACTACAAAGAAACAGGGTGTACAAAATTCAAGGCGAATATCTTTGCCCTTCATTCTAAGTGGTTAAAATTAGGAAACAAAAAGTCATCTTGCATTTTGATTGTATTTTGATTGTATTTTTACAACTCAAATACTAAACCATGCGCATTTTAGGCATCATTCCAGCTCGTTACGGATCTTCCCGCTTCCCGGGAAAACCACTCATCGATTTGAAAGGCAAAACCATGATTCAACGTGTAGTGGAAGGTGCTGTGAAATCATCTTTGTTAACGGATTTGATAGTAGCAACGGATGATGTACGCATCGTTGATACAGTAGAAAGTTTTGGTGGAAAAGTTATGATGACGGATTCCAAACATCCCACCGGAACGGATCGCTGTGCGGAAATCGTTCGGAGTCTCTCCGAGCAATACGATGTCGTGATCAATATCCAGGGAGATGAGCCTTTGGTGGATGCAAGACAGTTGGATCAACTTCTGCAGGCATTTACCGATCCGGAAGTACAAATTGCCACACTTGCCTCCAGGAAAATTGGAATGGAGGATATTCTGAATCCAAATCGCATCAAAGTGGTGATCGACAAGGATCAAAGCGCATTGTACTTTTCCCGCAGTCCAATCCCGAATTTTGCCAATGCAAAAGGAGAACCTTTGGAAATTTACCCTTTCTTAAGACATATCGGATTGTATGCTTACCGCTCGGAAATATTGCTTCAACTGAGCGAATTGGAAGAAACACAACTGGAGCAAATCGAATCCTTGGAGCAATTGCGTTGGTTGTACAATGGCTATTCAATCCATGTCGTAGAAACGGAAATTGAAACACCAAATATTGATGCCCCTGAAGATGTGGAGAAGGTGTTGAATTTATTATAAAAAGCGTTCAAGCTTCGTTCATAAATCAGATAAAAACACAAAAACGGAAGATTACTCTTCCGTTCCCTGAATATTTTCTTCGGTAGCAACCGAACTAGTCTTTGTTTTTTTCTCCTTGGGAAAGTATTTTCGCTGCCTGATAATAATCATGATCACTCCAATGCTGATTGCGCCGTCCGCTACGTTCCAGATAGCCGGGAAAATCTGGTTGTCCCCGTTTTTATCATACCAAGGAACCCAGGAAGGCCATTCTACAGTGAACTGGAACATATCCACCACATTACCCATTAAAAATCCTGTGTGGCGTGTTTCCTGCTTACCCATTATTCCACAATCGGACCAAATTCCCGATCCTTCCAGGTGATTGAACCCGATACATGGATCATAGTCAAAAATGAAATCGTAGAACATGGAATCAATCAGGTTTCCTGTTGCACCTGCGAAAACCAATCCAATTGCAAGGAGGAACTCGGTTTTAGCTCCTTTACGCCATTGTTTGATGAAGTAATAAGCAATTGCCCCACTGGCAAATATGCGGAAAATACTTAGTCCCAACTTGGCCCAGATACTTGCTCCAAAGGTGGTTCCGAAAGCCATTCCCTGATTTTCGATGTACAATAATCGAAACCAGGACCCAAATACAGGCATTGTACTATTTTCTCCTGCATAATCAAACGTGGTTTTGACCCAGATTTTCATTATCTGATCCAGGAGCAATATGCAGAATACCGTTATTAAAACGATATAGAGTTGTTTCTTCAACTTATTTGTTTTGCATGTTTTTAGCTTCGATGCTCAATGTAGCATGAGGTACTAACATTAAACGCTCCTTTTGGATCAATTTACCCGTTACACGGCAAATACCGTAAGTTTTGTTCTCAATACGGATCAATGCGTTTTTCAGGTTCTCGATGAACTTCTCTTGACGAGCTGCCAACTGAGCCACTTCTTCACGAGATAAGGTCTCTGATCCATCCTCCATCATATTGAAAGTTCTTCCCGTATCGTCTGTACCATGATTGTTATTGGACAAGGATGCCTTTAACATATCATAGTCATCATAAGCCTCTTTCAACTTATCGTTGATCAATTGACGGAATTCTTCCAATTCACTATCTGAGTATCTTGTTTTCTCTTGTGACATTGCAAAGTAATTTTTGAAATTCGCACAAAAATAATCGAATTTTCAGAGGAGTAAAGAGAAAAGGATGAATGGTAACAATTACTTATTCACAGTATCGCCTGTTTAAAGGAGTGTTTTGTTAGTAAACCCTTGAAAACAGGGAGAAAGCACAGGTTCAACCGGAAATGTTAAATAGATTTAATCTTCTTCGTTTTCCTTTTTTGTGGCAATCAATCTGATCAATGATCATTTCGCATTATACTGCAAAAACAAAGGAATGCAGCTTCGCATGAAGATCAGATCAGTAGCTTGTTACACGTTCGTGCGGTGTTTTTCCACCCAATTCGTCAACTCAATAAACTCCTCTACACCTAATCGTTCCGGTCTTAACTGAAGCATCGGATTCTCTTCGTAAGCTTCGGGAAGCAGAGCCTTGATTGAATTGCGAATGGTCTTACGCCGCTGGTTGAACGACATTTTAACCACTTGCTTGAATAGTTTTTCATCACAGGGCAATTTCTCCCTGCTGTTTCTTGTACAACGGATCACCCCCGATTTCACCTTGGGTGGTGGATCGAAAACATGCTCATCTACCGTGAAACAATATTCAATATCGTAATAGGCTTGTAACAAAACACTCAGGATCCCGTAGGTTTTTGTCCCGGGTTTTTCGGCTACACGTTGCGCCACTTCTTTCTGGAACATTCCCATTATCTCAGGAATCGAATCCTTGAAGTCAATGCATTTGAACAAGATTTGAGATGAAATATTGTATGGAAAATTTCCCACCACTGCGAAAGGTTTGTCTCCAACGATAGTTGTCGGGTCAATTTTCAGGAAATCTCCGAACGTGATACGCCCATCCAATTGGGGATAATGAATTTTCAGGTAGTCGATGGATTCTGTGTCCACGTCCATTACATACAATTCGGTTTCTTCGTCCTGCAACAGATACTCTGTCAAAGCACCCATTCCCGGACCAATTTCAATGGCAGTTTTCACTCCTTGGTGGTGCTTGAACTGTTCTGCAATTTTTTTGCAAATGCCTTTATCCTTCAGGAAATGTTGTCCTAAATGTTTTTTCGCTCTAACGTTCATGTGTAAAGTGTTGAATGACGTTCAATGTGCTTCTGAAAGCAGCAAAACGACCTTCGTACTTGCTTTTATGATCAACCTGCAAACGAGCAGCGTGATTCTTTTGATAATCATCCAAATGATCCTGACTATATGCTACATACGTCATCGCATACGTGCATGCCCCATCTTCCTCGTTATTCATCTTGGACATGCGACTTTCCAAAAAGCAACCGGTTGCCATTACTTCGGGAATATGCACCGTTCGCATCCAGTTCACCCAATCCTGTTCAATGGTCGGATCAAGACTTACCGTAACATTGTAAATGATATGTTCCATTCCTGCAAAGTTACTGAAAAGCGAGCATTGAGGAGCGAAAATATTTTAACCGCAAAAGAATGAACGCGCACAAAGAGATTGAGTCCAACTTTGCCCTCCTTCCTATTTTGCGACGAATAAAAAAAGGGCCGCCTCGTCTGAGACAGCCCTTCATGTCTTATTTTTATTCTCTTAGTTTTTCACCCAACGAACCAAAGCAGTTCCTGCATCGGAAGTCAATCGAATGAAGTAAACTCCTGAAACCAAAGTACTTGTGTTGAATTTCAATTCGTTTACAGAAATCTGAGTAGAAGCCAAGGCGATTTCTTTTCCATCAATGCCTACAAAAGTCACTTGGAAATCAGCCCATCCTTCTGTCATATTCAATACCACAGTACTTGTTCCGGGGTTTGGATAGACATTCAAGTGAGCCAGGATTGATTCTTCGATTCCCAATACACCGTCGACTCCGTCACAATTTTCATCTACACCGTTTCCAGTGTTATCTGTTGCTCCAGGATGAATTGCTGCATTTGTATCATCACAGTCAGTGCTATTTGCAACATACCCAACCGGTTGTGTACAATCAGTCACAGAAGAAGTTGCATCTCCATAGGTATCATTATCCGCATCTTCGTAATAGATGACCTGCAATAAACCTTCATCGATATTCCCGTCACAGTTATTGTCAAATCCATCACATACTTCAGTAGCATTAGGATTTACTTGATTATCCGTATCATCACAATCATCTGCATTTGTAACTGATCCTGCTATCGGAGTACATGAATTCGTTCCTAAATCAGTTGCATCACCGAATCCGTCATTGTCACCATCCACATAATACATGACGATACTTCCAATCTGATTATCTGTATCGTCACAGTCTGTATTGTCCGAAACATAACCCGTTGGTTGTGTACAAGAAACCTGAGAAGCACCATTGTCTCCTAATCCATCATTATCCGTATCTGCATACCAAATGGCTCCCGGGAACTCCTCTGCATTCGTATCATTACAATCGGTATTGTCAGTAACATAACCGGCCGGAGCGGAACAAGCAGTAATTGAAGCTGTTGGATCTCCAAAACTATCACTATCCGCATCAGCGTAATATGTTTGAGTCGGCAATGCATTGATATTACCGATCACAGTAACATCATCATGGCGGTAAGTAGAAGTTGCTGCCCCGATTTCAGTAATGTACCATCTGAATTCGATTGCACCGGTCACATTATCAAAAGCAGCTCCCAAATTAATGGTATCTGTTTTCAGGTTACTGTTCGGCAATTGTTTTGTAGCAATATCAGTCGCGAAATTATCCAGGCTTGAACGCAGGTGAACCGTTGGAGTCAAACCGGATGCACTCGTTTTATGTTTAAAGATAATACGGTTCAAATCCAATCCGTAGCAGTTTGCTGGAGTAATAGTGAAATTGAAATATTTTGTCAGATTTACAGTGCTTGTGGTATTCAAGTTGGAATAGTTGAACACATTTGCTGCTTGGGAACATATCAATGAAGTATCCGTTCCGTATACACCAAAAGTTGCATTCGCAGGTTGAGCTGTTACTCCAACTACCGGAGCCATACAATCATTCCCTGTAAACTGGTACATCGCCAATGTTGCACCCAAGGTATTCAAATCAGAACCGTTGCAATCTTCGTCAATTCCATTATTTGGAATTTCAGTCGCTCCCGGATGAGCTGCATTGTTATTATCATTACAGTCTGTATTATCCAATACGTAATTTGCAGGAGGTGTGCAGATAGTCTGCGAAACTGCTGCATTTCCGTACCCGTCGCCATCCAGATCCTGGTAATAAGTCATTGCGATACCGATTGCCATATTGGAATCGTCGCAATCATTGCTGTTTGAAACATAGTTTGTTGGTGCAGAACATGCAACTTGTGAAACAGCAGGATTTCCTAATCCATCCCCATCGGTATCTGCGTAGAAAGTAGATCCTGTGGTGATTGCATTATTCGTATCATCGCAATCCGTATTGTTGATAACATATCCCGGGATTGGTGCGCAACCTGTTTGAGAAACTGCCGCATTACCGAATCCATCCAAATCAAAATCCTCGTAGTAAGTGATCGAACCTGCGATTGTCAGGTTAATCGTCAAAATACTGTCACATCCTGCCGCATTTGGAATCGTATCCATGTATGTCCCGGAAATCGAGTACATCTCGTCACCTGAAGGAACCGTGTAAGATCCACAAGCTGTAGGAGAAATCGTATTGGTTGTATTGTGTTTAATTGTCAGGTTGATTGTAATAATACTATCACACAAAGCTGCATTTGGAATGGTATCGTGATAGGTTCCTGAAGTGAAATAGGTTTCATCATTAGAAGGAACCGTGTAGCTTTCACAAACTGAAACGTTAATGGTGTTGGTTGTGTTACATGGAGCCAAACCAGCTGGAGTAACTGAGGCCCAAGTTGAACCTGCACGGATTTCATCAATTTGAAGATTTCCAGTTCCTGATGTTCCATTTCCAGCCTGACGCATGAAGATTGAAGCAAATGCAGTAAACGTTGCTGTTCCTGAAGTATTAGTTACTGTAGGTGCCGGCTCAGCAGCTCCTGGTACAGCATTCACAAAAATACTCGCAGATATTGGTGAAGTTGATGCATTCAATTTGATTACCACAAAAACAGGAGTTCCTATTGGATATTCCGGAGTATATGTCTGAGTTGGGGTTCCACCAGTAGT